>JBFWOB010000014.1:0-126158 GCA_050250755.1 Hyphomicrobiaceae bacterium | reverse complement strand
CCTTGAAATGATCGAGATGGCGGATTGCGAGGTCTGCTGCGGTTTTGGCGGTACATTCTCGGTGAAGTATGACGACATCTCCAATGCGATGGTCGAGAAGAAGTGCGCCAATATCACCGAGACTGGTGCGGATCTGGTATTGGCCGGCGATCTCGGCTGCCTGCTCAATATGGCGGGAAAGCTCAGCCGAGATGGCGCGCGCGTAAAAGCGCGCCATGTGGCGGAAGTGCTCGCTGGGGAGCTTTCTGATCCACCGATCGGCGCGGCGGATTGAGCAATCGCATTCAATTTCGACGGACAGACGTACTTCGCCTTTGACAGTTTTATGAAATGAATCCCAGAGAACGCCGCATTCATGCCCTTTAGCGGCCCCCTTGCAAAACTACGACGGATCCATCGGCCGATGATTGAGGCTGGTGTGCGGGCTTCTGCTGGTACTGCGTCCAGGCGTTGGTGTGGGAGTGTGACATGCGTCTCGCGCTGCGGCGAACTTCTGCCGTTGCCGTTGGCTTGATATCCGTATTGGGCATCGCGCCCGTCGCCCCGACATTTGCGGCGAGTTCGCAGGTCTTTCCGGTACCATCACATCTCGTAGCAGCAGCCGTCGTGACGGCGTTCATGTTGCCCGCGGCTCTTGCGGGCATGACGTCGATAGCAAAACGCATCAGGCGAAGCCGGTTTGGCCTGCTAGGCGTCGCGCTGGTGGTTATCGGCGCGCTGGCGGCAGCCGCTTATATCAATCCCGGCTTTCTCAGCGGTTAGAGCGCTTGAGCGGTACCGGAGCACGGAACTTCTACGGAGAAGTGTTGCGAACGAGCAACGATCTGTGTGGCAGGCGCCTCTTTTGGGCCACAAACCGGAGCGAACGTCGGACTCGAGTTAGGGCCCTTCGGGCCTCACTTGGATCGCGGGTGAAGGATGCGATATCAGCGAAGTTCCGTAAGTGCTTGAAGCTTAAGCCGTGTCTCTCCATAACAATGGAATGAGGGAGCTAGGGCGGCGGCTTTGCACTACGGCAAAGGCGGAAACACGATGCGCTCGCGATCGTTTAGTGAAGCGCAGGTAGCGGATTGGACTTCGAGACTGACCAGGTGATGCGGATGACAATCGATGAGATTGCTCAGCCTGGCGGAAAGGCGAAAGTTGTCTGCGACGCACATCAATAGAGTCGCCGCGCGTATAGCGGTGGGTCTCGGCGTGCTGATTGGAGCGGCATCTGTGCCTGCTCTGGCGCGCGATTCCCTAAGGTTCGTTTCGCCGGAGGCGGCGGTGGAGCAGGGCATCAATGCCTATCGCAGCGGCATGTACACGCTGGCCGAGCAGGCGTTGACCTATGGCGCCGATCGCGGCTCGCTGCTTGGGCAATACTTCCTGGCCCGCCTTTACGAAGATCCGTCGAGCCCGATCACGAACCACCCCAACGCCTACAAGCTCTACAGCGGCATTGTTCAGCAGTATTCCACCGTCATCGACGTCGACGATGATCCTCTCGCCCGATACGTCGGCAAATCCCTCACGTCACTGGCTCGCTACACCCTGCGCGGGCTCCCGGAAATTGCGCTGAAACCAAATCCGGAACGAGCCGCGAACCTCTTTCAGGAAGCAGCGACGTTCTTTCGGGATCAGGACGCGCAATTCGAACTCGCGAAGCTCTATCTGACGGGCGAGGGGGTCGAGATCAATCATCGGCAGGCGACCAGTCGTCTCTCCACGCTCGCCCAGGTCGGACATGCCAGCGCGCAAGCGTTTCTTGCCGATCTCTATTGGCGCGCCAAAGGTGGCCTTCCCCACGACGAAGGTCGGGCCTTGGCGTTGATCACGCTCGCCGTCGAGAACGCGCCAGCACATGAGCGGATCTGGATCGAGGATATCTATCAAAGCATCTTCTGTGGCATGTCTGCCGGTGTTCGGCGCCAATCTGAGGCACTCGTCGCCTCTTTCCGGCATAGATACGCGCCACGCCCGGGTGCCGAGCCGCAAGATTCGATCGGAATGGCGCCACGTGCGATGCGGACCTGTTCGGACGGAACGCCTCTGCCCACGCTTCCTCGTGAAAGTCGTGCTACGAATGAGGCGCCCATTACGCGCAATTCGCTGGCGACGCCACGTTCGGGCGTGATGCAGGGTGGCGTCATCGGGGTCGGTGCCAATGGACAGCGCGAGACGCGATAGGGCGCCGCCGCTCGCAAAACGATTGAGTGTCGTATTCGTTAATCGAACCTGCGAGGCCGGCGCCTCCCGGGCGGAGTCATAACGCGAGTTCGACCCACGCCGGCGTATGATCTGACGGCTTTTCCCACCCACGCGGTGTGCGATCGACCGAAGCATCGACCAACCGGTCCGCTGCCCACGGTGAAAGCAGCAGGTGATCGATGCGGATGCCGTTGTCCTTCTGCCACGCGCCGGCCTGATAGTCCCAGAACGTATAGACACCCTGTTCTGGATGGACGGCGCGCACCGCATCCGTCAGTCCGAGCGCGAGCAGCCGCCGCCATGCGCGGCGGGACTCCGGTTGAAACAACGCGTCATTGACCCATGACGCGGGGGTCTTCGCGTCCTCGGGCTCGGGAATGATGTTGTAGTCTCCGCATAGAACCAGCGGCTCCTCGAGCGCGAGCAGCGACCGCGCATGCGCTTCGAACCGATCGAGCCACGCCAGCTTATAGGCGAACTTATCGCTACCGATTGGGTTGCCGTTCGGTAGGTAGAGCCCACCCACGCGCACGACGCGCTCGCCCGCGGAGATCAAGGCTTCGATATAGCGCGATTGAGGATCGTCAGGATCGCCAGGAAGGCCGCGCTGCACGTCCTCGATCGCGTGCTTCGAGAGAATCGCGACGCCATTGAACCCCTTCTGCCCATGGACCGCGACGTTGTAGCCGAGCGACTCG
Organism: Hyphomicrobiaceae bacterium; assembly: GCA_050250755.1. Classification (GTDB taxonomy): domain Bacteria; phylum Pseudomonadota; class Alphaproteobacteria; order Rhizobiales; family Hyphomicrobiaceae. Next base: position 123,267 of record JBFWOB010000014.1, on the reverse strand, counting down.
ATCTCCAGCGCCGGGAAGCCCTCGTCGACGGTCTTGATCTCCTGCAGGCAGACCACATCGGGCTCGGCGGATCGGAGCCAGGTGAGGAGCGATTCGATCCGCGCCTTGACGCCATTGATGTTCCAGGTGGCGATCCGCATCCGTCCCTCCGTCAAGTCTCGCCCTGAGATCGGCCGTGAGGGCGCGTGCTGTCAACGGGTTTCGACGTCGATTCCGCTAGCGTGGAAAGAAGGTCTTCGGCAGTCTGTTTACAAAGAGGCCCCAACGCCGAAGGGGCTGTCGCGGAGGAACGATTCATGGCCATGCAAATTCGTCAATTGCACCCGCTCTTCGTTGCCGAGATCGATGGGGTGGATCTGGCTTCTCTCAGCGATGACACGCGAGCCGAGATCGAGCGCGCGATAGATCGCTACAGCGTGCTGGTCTTTCACGGTCAATCGTTGGACGACGATCAGCTCCTGGCCCTTGGACATCGCTTCGGTTCCATTGCGCCGCCACGCAAACGGCGCGTAGACGGTCGGCTTAAGCATGCAGAAGTGGCGGATATTTCGAACCTCAACGTGCAGAACGACTTGCGCAGCAGGGGCGACCACATGCGGCTCGATGCCCTGGGCAATCAGCTCTGGCATTCCGACGCATCGTTTCGTCCGATTTCTGGCGCCCTGTCGATGCTCTTCGCGCACGTCGTGCCGCCCAAGGGCGGCGATACCGAATTTGCCGACCTAAGGGCAGCATACGATGCGCTCGACGCCGAGACGAAGACAGCGATCGAGCCGCTGACGGCCGTGCACTCGATTTTCCATTCGCGCGGGCAGCTTGGGCATACCGACTACACGGAAGCGGAACGCAAGAGCCTGCCTGACGTGCAGCATCCGATCGTACGCACTCATCCGGGATCGGGTCGAAAGACGCTCTATCTCGGTTCGCACGCGTCGCATGTTGTAGACTGGCCGGTGCCCGAGGGCCGCCTTCTCATTCGCGATCTGATGGAGCATGCGACGCGGGAGCGCTTCACGTACGCGCACCGCTGGCAAGTCGGCGATCTCGTCATCTGGGACAATCGTTGCACGCTGCACCGCGGCCGGCCTTATGCGGACCACATGCACAAGCGCGATTTGCGACGTGTGACGACGCAGGATCTGACCTCGGTCCAAGATAATCCCGACCTCGTTCGCGAACTCGGGCTGCTTGCATCATAGCGACGGGAGTGCGTTGGCCGGAGGGCGCATCCGCGTGTGCGCTCCAGCTTCCGCGCGCACGCAACGAGGATCCGCTACGCCGGCGGCGCGGCGAAGACCTCTAGGCCGCCATCCGCTGCCGGTTCCGGTCCAGCAGGATCGGGCGGACCATTCGATCGAAGCGCTCAGCCTCGGCATCGTGCAGATAGCCCGAAAGGCAGAACGAGTGGCAGCCGAGTTCGATGAAGTTCTGCAGGACGTTGGCGCACTGTTCGGGATTGCCGACGATGACGACACCGGCGCCCGGTCGTGCTTTCGCAAGCCCCACCCATAGGTTGGGCGCGATGACGTCCCCCTTGGCGCGCAGCGCTTGCACACGCCGGTTTGCCTCGGACGTAGCGTAGTAGGTCTTGATGTACGCCTCGCGTTCGGCGCCGACATTGCAAATCAATGCGTCAGCCGCATCCCACGCGTCCTTCTCGGTCTCGCGGCAGATGATCTGAAGCCGCATTCCGAAGCCGAGCTTATCCTGGCGGTTATGCTTGCCGGCTATCTCGCGCAAGGTTTTCATGTGGGCCACGATCGTCTCGTAGGTGTCGCCCCAGAAGAGATGGACGTCAGAGTGCTTGGCCGAGAGTTCCCAAGCCTGGCGCGATCCGCCGCCAAGGTAGAAGCTCGGATGAGGCTTCTGGTACGGCTTCGGCGTCAGCTCGGCTTGCTTCAAGGTATAGTATTTTCCATTCCAGTCGGTCCGGCCGTCGCCTTGGGTCCATAGCGCCTTCAGGATCGAGACTTCCTCGTCCATGATCTCGTAGCGCTCTTCCTTCGACCATTTGACGCCCTCGGCGATGTTCTCCTGCTCGCTCTGGCCCGCAATGAGGTTGACGGAGATGCGTCCGCCGGAAAGCTGGTCGCAGGTCGAGATCATCTTGGCGAGCAGGACAGGATTGATGTAGCTCGGCCGGGCTGCGACGAGCATCCGCATCTTCTTTGTCTGCCCGATCATCAGAGCGCCCGTCATCCAGGCATCCCAGCATTGGTGGCCCACCGGAACGAGCATGTACTCGAAGTGCGCCGCTTCGGCCGCCTGGGCCACCCGCGTGAACATCTCCATTCCGGCCGCAACCTTCAGGGGGTCGCCATAATCGTCGGTGTCGCCGCGCGTCGGTAGAAACCAGCCGAATTCGAGTGGGCGCATCGTGCGACCTCCTTGGTGTCGTGGCAGAGTGGAAGAGGCACTTCAGCGCAAGCCCCGCGGGCGATCAAGATCTGCAAGAAACGCATGCCCGTATATCTACGGCAACTTGTGCCTTGACCACGGGCAGATTCCTACCAGAGAGTGCGGCCCCGATACGCAGCGAACGGAGCCGACTTCGGCAAAGCCTCGCGCCGCCGTCCGCCATCATCGAGGGCATTTCATGCGCACGACTGCTGCCGCCCCCGCCGCTTCGCTCCCCTCGGTGCGGGGAGCTACCTACTCTATTGTCGCGGCGCTCTGTTTTGCGCACTTCCTCAATGATATGACACAGGCGTTGCTGCCGGCGATCTATCCGATCATCAAGGAGACGTATGCGCTCGATTTCGGGCAGATCGGCCTGCTGACACTCGCCTTCCAGTTTACCGCGTCCTTGCTGCAGCCGGTCGTCGGCATGATCACCGATCGCCGTCCCATGCCCTATTCGCTCGCCGTAGGGATGGGTTCGACGCTGGTCGGCCTCGTTCTGCTGGCCACCGCGCACAGCTACGGCATGCTGTTCATTGGCGCCATGCTGATCGGGCTGGGCTCGTCGATTTTCCATCCCGAAGCCGTACGCATGGCCCGCTTGGCAGCCGGAAACCGGCTGGGTTTCACTCAGTCGCTATTTCAGGTTGGCGGGCAGTCGGGGTCGGCCGTCGGCCCGCTGCTCGCGGCTCTCATCGTTGCGCCCTTCGGTCAGCGCAGCCTCATCTGGTTCTCGGTCGCCGTATTGATCGCGATGATGCTGCTGGCCTGGGTCGGCCGCTGGTACGCCGCGCTTGGACCGAAGACATCGGGCGGCAAGGCGGGCGGACTTGGCGGTGGCGGCGCGCTCGCGCCGGGCGTTGCATTGGCGGTTATCATTCTTTTCGTGCTGATGTTTTCGAAGAGCGCCTACACCGCCAGCCTGACCTCGTATTACACATTCTACCTGATCGATCGCTTTCAGGTCACCGTGCAGGGCTCGCAGTTGCTGCTGTTCGTGTTCCTGATCTCGCAGGTCGTAGGCGCATTGATCGGTGGTTATATTGGCGACATCATCGGACGACGCGCGATCATCTGGATCTCGATCCTGGGCGCGCTGCCGTTCACACTGCTACTGCCCTGGGTTGATCTCGGATGGACGATCGCGCTCACGATTATCATCGGCGCCATCATGTCGAGCGCATTTCCGGCGATCCTGGTTTATGCCCTCGAGCTGCTGCCCGGTAACGTCGGCATGACGGCTGGTCTCTTCTATGGCGTCACGTTCGGCCTCGGCGCGTTGAGCGCAGCGGCGCTCGGTCAGATCGCCGACTGGACCAGCATCGAGACAGTCTACCGGATGTGCGCTTTTTTGCCGTTGATCGGTCTTCTCGCGTGGTTCCTGCCGAGGTTGGAGAACGACCGGGGCTAGGTGTGATGATCGCGAAATTCGCCCTTCCAGCGTTCTAGGCTCTGCCACCACTCCCCTCGGGGTTCCTCTGGGAACAAACACAGCCTCATCTCCCCCCGCGAGGGGGAGGGGAATGTGCCGGTAGGAAAGCCTCATTAATTGGGCAGCTTCGCAAGAGAGGCCATCTCCCATCTAAAGTGAGTGCGCCCTAGGATTCCCCTCTGGCGACGGCGGCCTCAATCCGCTAACGGCGCGAACGAGCCGAAGGGCGGAATGAAGCGCGCGCAAAAAGGGCGGGAAAGCGATCCATTCTCGCTGTCCCGCCCCGGCCTTGGCAGCTTCAAAAGATCAGTCGGCGGCGCCCAATACTGCTTTCGTCTCGAGATACTCCTCGATGCCGAAGCGCCCCCACTCGCGGCCGTTTCCGGACTGGCGATAGCCGCCGAACGGGGCTTTCGGATCGGCCGGCGCCATGTTGACCGTCACCATTCCGGCCCGTAGCTGCCGCGCGATCTTCGTGGCGGCAGGAGCGTCCGTTCCCGAGACATAGGCCGCAAGCCCGAACGGATGATCGTTGGCGATACGCACCGCGTCATCGACATCCTTGTACGGCATGATCGCGAGCACGGGCCCGAAGATCTCCTCCCGCGCGACCGTCATGTCCGGCGTGACGCCCGTGAACACGGTCGGCTTCACGTAGTAGCCTTTATCGAGTGCCTGCGGACGTCCAGCGCCACCTGCCGCGACCTCGGCACCGTCTTTAATGCCGCTTTCAATCAGTGCTTGGATCTTCTTCCACTGCACCTCGGAGACGACCGGACCCATTTCGGTGGCGGGATCAGCCGGCGAACCCACCTTCATGCGTTCCGCCACGCCCTTTGCTATGGCAGAGGCCTCGGCCATGCGCGATGCCGGCACCAGCATCCGCGTCGGCGCGTTACACGACTGGCCGGAATTCCGGAAGCACAGCGTCACGCCATCCGTCACGGCTTTCTCGAAGCCGTCATCGTCGAGGATGATGTTGGCCGACTTGCCGCCGAGCTCCTGTCCGACCCGCTTCACCGTCGGCGCAGCCTTGATCGCAACGTCGACGCCGGCGCGCGTCGAGCCGGTGAAGGATACGCAATCGATGTCCGGGTGCGAGGCGATGGCCTGCCCGACTTCCGCGTCGCCATTGACCAGATTGAAGACGCCCTTCGGCACACCTGCTTCGTCGAGGATTTCCGCGATCAGCAGGGCGGAGTAGGGGGCAACTTCGGACGGCTTTAGCACCATCGTGCAACCAGCAGCGAGCGCGGCGGCGACTTTGCAGCAGATCTGATTGGCGGGCCAATTCCAGGGCGTAATCATGCCAACGACGCCGATCGGCTCTCGTACGATTTCGGTCGAGCCTTCGCGCTCGATGAAGGGGAAGTCCTTCAGGAGATCACGCGCGACACGGAAGTGGCCCATGCCTGCGCCCGCCTGAAACCGTGTCGCGAATGAGATCGGCGCGCCCATCTCGGCGCTGATCGTCTGGCCCATTTCGCCAAAGCGCTTCTTGTAGACGTCCGCAATGCGGCCAAGCAGGGCAGCGCGCTCCTCTACTGGCATAGTGGAGAAGCCCGGAAATGCAGCTCGTGCCGCAGCGACGGCCTTGTCCACATCGGCGGCCGAGCCGAGCGCCACATCGCCCAACGCTGCCTCGGTACCGGGGTCGATCACGGCGATCTTGCGCGGCGACGCTGGCGCGACCCACCCGCCGTTGATGAAGAACTCGGAGGCGTGCGTTTGGCTCATCTGGTTTGCTCCCAAGCGGATTGCTAGTGTCTGGTCTTGACTGCGACCACAGCCGATAGAACGTGTCAATGTCGAGAGGGCTCTGATGGCCTCGTAGCCACGGGCGTGCGCCCGTGGCAGCGCCTGCGAACTCTCTCCATTCGGAAGGAATGTCCGCATGCCTGCGCAATCGAAGCCGTCCGAGATCGTGATCTATCACAATCCGAAATGCGGCAGTTCGCGAAAGACGTTGGAGTTGTTGCGCGAGCGCGGCATCGAGCCCCGTGTGGTCGAATATCTGAAGACGCCACCCGATCGGCAGACCCTGAGAGCGTTGGCGAAACGGATGGGTACGGGACTGTCAGCACTGCTGCGCGAGAAGGGGACGCCCTATGCGGAGCTCGATCTCGGGCGAAAGGGCATTACCGACGATGAGATCCTCGACGCCATGGAGCAGCATCCGATCTTGCTCAATCGGCCTGTCGTGGTGACGTCGCTAGGTGCTCGGGTTTGTCGCCCTCCCGAGACCGTTCTCGAAATTCTTCCGAAGGCGGAGTAGCTACACGCAGGGCAGCATTGCACCCCAGGACATACCGCAACGGTTGAGCCGGCGTCTTATGGCGTGCTATTCGAAATATGTGCTCATAGGCACGTTACAAGGCGGCCCCGCGCATGCTCCTCCTGATCGATAACTACGATAGCTTCACCTACAACTTGGTTCACTATCTCGGCGAGCTGGGCACCGTTCCCCAGGTCGTTCGCAATGACAAGATGTCGGTCGGCGAAGCGATAGCCCTGAAGCCACAGGCGATCGTGCTTTCACCCGGGCCGTGCACGCCGACTGAGGCGGGCATCTGTGTCGATCTGATCCGTGAGGCCGGCGCAACAATTCCAATCCTTGGTGTCTGTCTCGGCCATCAGGCGATTGGTCAGGCTTATGGCGGCAAGGTGGTTCGCGCGCCGCAGCCGATGCACGGCAAGCTATCCAGAGTGCGCTGCGAACCGACCGGCGTCTTTTCGGGTCTGCCGTCACATATCGAAGTGACGCGCTATCACTCGCTGATCGTGGATCGGGCCTCGCTGCCGGAATGCCTGCAAGTCACAGCCGAAACGGACGATGGCCTCATCATGGGCCTGCAGCATCGCACCCATCCGGTGCATGGGGTGCAGTTTCACCCAGAGAGCATCGCCTCCGAACATGGGCATGCTCTTCTCGCCAATTTTCTCGCAGTCGCGGGATTGAACCCGCAGCGGCGCAATCGCACGACTGCCCGCGTGGCAGCCTGAAGCATTACCGGCGGAGGCCCACCTGCGGAGATACGGCGGCATTGCGCCCCTTTCGGGGAAGGGATGGCGTCTGCAATAAGGGACGAGCCCAAATGCACGCCATCATCGAGCCAGGTCCGCAGATGCCATCTCAAACCCTCCGAACCCTCATCCAGAAAGTTTCGACAGGTACAACCCTGACGCCGGACGAGATCCGCGCGGCACTCGAGATCATGACGGACGGCCACGCCACGCAAGCACAGATGGGTGCTTTCCTGATGGCGCTCCGTGTTCGAGGCGAAACGGTCGATGAGATAACGGGCGCAGCGCAGATGATGCGGGCGCGCATGGTGCGCGTCGAGGCCCCGGTTGCTGCGATCGATATTGTCGGGACCGGAGGCGATGGGCAGGGCACGTTCAACGTATCGACGTGTGCATCGCTCGTCACGGCGGGCGCCGGGGTGAGGGTTGCCAAGCACGGCAATCGGTCCGTGTCGTCGATTTCCGGTGCGTCTGACGTCCTGGCGGCTCTGGGTGTGAAACTCGACGTCGATCCTCATACGGTCGCGCGGGAAATTGCTGAGGCCGGCGTCGGCTTCATGTGGGCGCCGATGCATCATCCAGCCATGAAGCACTGGGCGCCTGTGCGCGCGGAGCTGGGCATACGCACCCTCTTCAACGTGCTCGGTCCGATTTCCAATCCTGCCGGCGTGACACGGCAGATCGTTGGCGTCTACGCGCCGAACCTGGTGGAGCTCATCGCGAATGTGCTGAAGGGGCTCGGCGCCGAGCATGTATGGGTCGTGCATGGCCACGATGGGTTGGACGAATTGACCACCACGGGCACCACGCGCGTCGCCGAGGTGAAGAACGGCCGGATAGAGGCCTTCGAGATCGTTCCCGCGGATGCGGGATTGGCACCGGCAAAGCTCTCCGACTTGAAGGGCGGTGACGCGCAAACCAATGCCAATGCCATCCGCGCTGTGCTGGCGGGCGAGCCAGGGCCGTTCCGAGACATCGTGCTGCTCAATTCGGCCGCGGCGCTCATCGTGGGCGGCAGGGCCGCGAATCTACGCGAAGGCGTGGCGCTCGCGGCGAAATCGATAGAGACAGGCGCGGCGGCGCGCGCGCTCCAGCGCCTCATCGCCGTGAGCCAGGGTTGAGCGTTGATACGCCAACCCAAAGCTGGGCGCATACCTCGTGATTGACAGCGCGAGCTGATGAACGGATATGATCGCTCAATGACACGGACAGAAAAAACAGTGAAAAAGCCGGCACGCCGCCGCGCAGCGACGCGCATCAAGATGCCAAAGGCCAAGTTCCGTCTCGGCGACGTCGTCCGTCATCGGTTCTATCCGTTCCGCGGCATCGTCTTCGACGTGGATCCGACCTTCAACTCGACCGATGAGTGGTGGGACTCGATTCCCGCGGAGATCCGGCCGCGCAAGGATCAGCCATTCTATCATCTGCTCGCGGAGAATGAGGATACCGAGTACATCGCCTACGTCTCAGAGCAGAACCTTCTCCCCGATGCGTCGGGCAAGCCCCTGCGCCATCCGCAGGTGTCGGAGCTGTTCGTCAAGGAGAACGGGCGGTATCTCGCGGCCTTTCTTTTGGCCCACTGACATCCAAACCCGAATGCGGATGCCGTCTCGGCAGCCCGATGGCACCAAAAAGCGAACGGCTCCCCGAGATTAATGGGGAGCCGTAAATCGTCTCTGCAACTATCGGAGTCGACGGGTTATTTCTTCTGGGTCGGCGCGGCCTTCGGATCGCCCGGCTTCGCGGCGGCCTGCTTCTTCTTGTATTCCTCGATCATGGCCTGTTGCCGCAGTGCAATCTGCTGCATCAGCGCCTTACGAGCTTCGCTGTATTTGACGTTGTCGATCGGCGCCCCGGCGAGCGCCGTGGCAAAACCGCTGAGCGGCACGGGGAACGCAATCACTTGGCCGTTGGCATTGATCGAGAAGACCATCATGCCGGCCCCGGCCTTCATCTTCTCCAGAAGATCCGGTGAAAGCTCGATCTCGGCGGTGCAACCCGCGGGATGGCACAGCGAGAAATTCAGCTTGATGGTCTCGAGCTTGGTGTCGTCGACCTTTTCGTTCTTCTGGGCCGCGTCCCACATCGTCTTGTCGTAGATCTTGCCGCGCAGGCCCGGCTGAATGGCCATGCCCAGAGGCACCATCACCATCAGGTGCTCTTTTTCCTGGCCTTCTACTTTGCGGATCGCGGCGGAGACAAGGACCATGCCCGTGTTGCCGTCGAGGCGCTCGTGATGTGTGAGGCAGATGCTCTTTTCCGCGCGCTCCTCCTTGCCGTCCTTACCCTTTACGAGCACAGGTGCCTTCTCGCAGAGCTTGACCCAGGCGCTCTGGTTGTTGGCTGCTGCTGCGGCCGGAGCCGCACCCTTCGCCTCGCCTTTTTTCTGCTGAGCGAATGCACTGCCTGCACCTAGCGCCAACGCTGCGGCAAGCCCTGCCGCTCCGACGAGACGCGCTCCCTTCCCGAACATCGAAGCTGTGACGTTCATCATATCCCCTTAAACCGTTGTGTTGCAGCCGACCCCCGCCGGCCCGCCGTCATCGCACTGGTCCCCGCACGGCACATGCTTCAAGCATGCGACCCCCCAAAGGCAGGCTGTGTCGGTCCCGCATCACGTTGCCGACCCGCAGCTTTGGGGACTAAAGGCTGGATTGCGGCAATCCCGTGGCCTGGATGGGCTGCTGCGGCAACATTGACCGAGTTTTTATTGCATGAGCAGCCTATCGCCCCGGGCGAGAGCAAAGAATTGACACGGCCGCCTGTCAATGCTGCCGGTGAGGTATCACCATAAAGATGCACATGGGGATTTCGTTGAAGTTCGGAAAGGCGGGGCAAACGTGCGGCTGGCGGCTCGCATTCGCGATCTGCGCCCTCATCGCGATCGGCTGGGCGAGCGAATCGCAACCGGTCGCTGCCGAAGCGCCGACGAAAGCGCGGCACGGTATCGCCATGCACGGCACACCGGCGCTTCCCGCGGATTTCGCGCAACTGCCGTACGTCAACCCCGATGCGCCGAAGGGCGGCATGTTGCGTCTCGGCGAATTGGGTGCCTACGACAGCCTGAACCCGTTCATACTCATGGGAGTCGCACCGAACGGCATCCGAGAGTACGTCTACGAGAGTTTGCTCGCGCGCTCGGCCGATGAACCGTTCACGCTGTACGCACATCTGGCGCGATCGGTCGACATGCCGGACGACCGGAGCTCGATCACCTTTCATATGGATCCGAACGCGCGGTTTTCCGATGGTCGGCCAGTCACCGCCGAGGACGTGTTGTTCTCCTGGCGGTTGCTCAAGGAAAAAGGTCAGCCCTATCACCGCGCGCACTACTCGGCTGTTGCAAACGTCACAATCCCCGCGTCCGGCGTGGTGCGTTTCGATATGTCGGAGCAGAGCAACCGCGAAACGCCGCTTCTCATCGGGCTGATGCCGATCCTGCCAAGTCACAAGATCGATCCTAAGACGTTCGATCAAACGACCTTCGCGGCGCCCATAGGGTCTGGGCCTTACAAGATCGGCGTGGTCGACCCCGGGCGTTCGCTGACGTTCGAGCGGAACCCCAATTGGTGGGCGCGAAACAAGCCCATGTCGCGCGGACGCTACAATTTCGATCGCATCCGGCTCGATTACTTCAGGGATCAGACGACCTTGTTCGAAGCCTTCAAATCCGGCGAGATCGACGTGCGGTCCGAAGACGATGCAGGACGCTGGGCCGAGGCGTACGATTTTCCGGCAGTCCATGATGGCCGGATCTTGCGCGCGGAGTTGCCGACGGGGTGGCCCGCGGGAATGACGGCGTTCGTCTTCAATACGCGGCGCTCGTATTTCTCGGATCCTCGGGTGCGGCGTGCGCTCATCCTTGCCTTCGACTTCGAGTGGGTGAACCGCAATCTGTTCCACGGTCATTACACGCGCACCCAAAGCTTCTTCGCGCGTTCCGAGCTCTCGTCCCACGCCAAGCCGGCCGACGCTACGGAACGAGCGCTTCTCGCACCCTGGAGCTCGAAGCTGAAGCCCGGTGCTCTCGACGGTACGTTGAACCTTCCGGTAAGCGATGGCAGCGGGCGGAACCGCGCAAATCTCCGCGCGGCACTCGATCTTCTGCGGGAGGCCGGCTACGTGGAAGAGGGCGGTCGCATGGTGCACGCCACCACGCATCGGCCGCTCACGTTCGAGATGATGGCGGCCAAGCGCGGCGAGGAGCGTCTCTTCGAAGCGTACGCGCGAAGCCTCGCGCGCATTGGCATAGGGGTGAGTATCCGGACGGTCGATAGCGCCCAGCGCTGGTCGCGCCTCAAGTCGTTCGACTTCGACATGATCCAGTGGACCTGGGGTACGTCGCTCTCACCCGGCAACGAGCAGCGCAACCGGTGGGGCTCGGCAAGCGCCGACTCACCGAATGCGCTCAATTTTGCCGGCGTGAAAGAGCCCGCCATCGACGCGCTGATCGAAGCGGTCGTGGCTGCCCGCGAGCGCCCAGCCTTTGTCTCTGCGGTCCGTGCTCTCGACCGTCTGCTGCTGTCAGGGGACTACGTGGTCCCCCTTTATCATCCAAAAGGATTGTGGACCGCGTGGCGCAGCGAGTTGAAGCGCCCCGAACGCGCGCCGCTATCCGGGTTTGCGATCGAGACATGGTGGAAAACCCCGGAGCGCCCCCAGTGACAATGTGACGGTTGCGGGCGTGCCCACGGTCTTGACCGGGGCGCCCCGCTTTGCAGAGGTATCCGCCTTTCCGCTCTGTCAGGCCGACTTGGCTTTCAACGATGGATCGAGATGTTGAACCTTCGGCAGCACCTCGGTCGAAAGCAGCTCCAGCGATCGGCGCCAGGCTTCCGGGTTCTCGGCGTAGTCGAAACCAAACACGAGCAGCTGCCCGAAACCGCCGACGTCGTCGTAGATCTTGGCGATCTTCTCTGCGACAGTGTCCGGCGAGCCGATGATCCAGTTATGGTGCGCGCAATATTCCGGCGTCACATCGGAGTCAGGCACATCCTGATCGTGCTTGAGATATTGTAAGAAGTCGAATTCGGCGAGCAGTTTCAGGAAGTACTCGCGCATCATCCGCCCCATATGCGAGCCGACCGAAAGGCGCATCGCTTCCTCGTCAGTATCGGCGACGAACACTTCGCGCACGAGACGCCAGTCGCCACGATCCGGTGTGCGCCCGGTCTTTTCCGCGCCGATCTCCACGGCTTCCCAATGACTGCCGACGTAGGCCGGGTTGAGATTGAGGCTCATCGGCCAGTAGCCTCGCTCTCCGGCGAGCTTCAGCGTATCGGAGCCCTTCGAGAGACCAGCGACGCCGATCGGAGGGTGCGGGTTTTGCAGCGGTTTGATGTGCGGCTTGAGGAAACCGTACATCAGCGGCGGAGCCTTCACCGTCCAGTATTTGCCCGTGTATTCGAACGGTTCGGTCGCGGACCAGAGCTTCAGGATGATCTCGAGCGCCTCGCGCGTCATCTCGCGATTCTGGCCCGACGAACCGTCGACATTGAACATTTCCCAGTCGCTGGGCAGGCCGCTTGCCGCGACGCCGAAATTCAAGCGGCCACCTGAGATGTGATCGAGCATCGCGACACGGTTCGCGAGCTCCGCCGGATGGTGATAGGGCAGCAGGAAACCGCCGGGCCCGATACGAATGTTCTTTGTCTGCATGAGCGCCTGTGCGACCAGCAGGTCCGGCGCGGGATGCGGTTCCCAAGGGGCGGTGTGATGCTCACCAATCCAGCATTCGGTGTATCCCAGATCATCGAGCCAGCGCAGCACCTGAAGATCCCACTCGTGGCCCTCGCGAAGTCCCCGCTCCGGCGGATGGGATGGCATCGTGAAATAACCGAGCCTCATAGCGAACCTCCCGATATACTATTGTTATCGTAGTTCCGGTTCGCTGAGGGTAGGACGGTTGCCCGGGAGGTCAAGAGGCGCCTTCAGGTGGCGCTCGCCATCGGATCTACCGAGCTGCTGGAGCGCTCGTGTTGCGCCGAACCGGCGCGGCCTTGGATTGGCCTGTCGAGATGGGTTTCGGTCCCCCGAGCGCGGATCGCGTCGCGGCTTCGAGCGGCTCGCTTGGGCGAGAGGGCGAAGGCGGCGACTTACCAGCGATGATCGCAGTTTTCGGAGCTTTCGGCACAGGCTTAGTAGTCTCGTCGGACGCGAGTATCGGCTCCGCTGGCGCCTGGCGCATCAACGGCGCGACAAGCACACCCCGATCCCCGGTAGAGCGGACCGTCTCTGGTTGCTGCGTCGAAAGGATGGAAGCTCGAACCTTGCGCCCGGTGCTCGGCCCTGCATCGGCGAGGGCGGGTAAAGGCCGCAGTGCCGTGGCGAGATTGGCGGAGCTGGCAAGTCCCGGCATCGCGAACGCTTCCATCCGCGTTTCGCCCGCGCGGCCGTTGAAGATCGATGCCAGATTGAGATCCAGAAAATCATTATCCAGCGCCGTCGAGACGGCAAAGAACGCGGCGACGGCGGTGAAAACGGAGAGAGCCAGAGCTCCGACGAATGACAAGACGCGCTCCCGAACCACTGAGACTGAGGGGCCAACACGCCATTCTACACACAAATGTAATGAAAATTGGCCGAAGCAGCGGCAGCTTCGGCCAATTTAGACGTAAAGGCTGGTCTGGGAGCTCTCGAGCGTGGCTCAAACGCAAGATCGCTACCAAGACTCTTTCCCGTCTGAGGTTGCGGGCCCTAGGTTCATCCCTGGGCTCCGTCGTTGCCTGGCAAAGTCATGAGCTAGAGGAGGGGACGGAATGACCGTCGGCCTCGTTCAGCCCAGCGCTGACACAACCACGCTCAGGCACCAATCGCGGTCCGATCTTCTGGCTGAACGCCTCGATCACCGCGAGCTGATCTTTTTTGCTTGCTCACGGTGCTCGTCGCCTCTTGTCGGACTTCAGGCGGCATGCGTTGGCTCGGGACCATCCGGCCCTGGAGCCTCGGTCATGCCGCTGACGTGTTCTCTCCTCTAGGTTGTTGAAGGGAGGAATCACGCAGTACAACAGGTCCGGTGATAATCTGCGCTCACTGGCCTTGTCACTCGTGGTTGGGGCTTGACGCAGGGCAAGACTCGGGTTCCGTGCCGATCCTGCGGGATTATGTTGCCCCCGGGTCACTAGAGCGGCCCAGTCCTTGGCCGGAATGCGACGGAAGATCTGAGAAATGTCCTTCAATACCTTCGGGCACTTGCTACGCATGACCACCTGGGGTGAGAGCCACGGGACCGCCATTGGCTGCGTCGTAGACGGCTGCCCACCGGGCATCCCGATCGATGTTGCCGACATCCAGGCTGAGCTGGATCGGCGCCGGCCAGGGCAATCTAGATATACAACTCAACGTCGAGAGCCTGACGAGGTGCGCATTCTGTCAGGCGTTTTCCCCGACGCCAGCGGACGGCAGGTGACGACTGGAACGCCGATCAGCCTGGTTATCGAGAACGTCGATCAGCGCTCCAAGGACTATGGAGACATCGCCTCGAAGCATAGGCCGGGTCATGCCGACTACACGTATATGGCGAAATATGGGGTGCGGGACTATCGGGGCGGCGGACGTTCGTCGGCGCGCGAAACCGCGATGCGGGTGGCGGCGGGTGCAGTCGCACGCAAAGTGCTTGGTGATGTGAAGGTCCGTGGCGCGCTCGTTCAGATCGGCCCGCACGCGATCGACCGTAGCCGCTGGGACTGGACGGAGGTCGCACGCAATCCGTTCTTTTGTCCGGATCCGGTGGCCGCGGCGCAGTGGGAGGCCTATCTCGATGGCGTGCGGAAGTCCGGTTCGTCCGCCGGTGCCATCATCGAGGTGGTCGCCGAGGGTGTCCCTCCCGGCTGGGGTGCGCCGCTTTACGCCAAGCTCGACCAGGAGCTCGCCTCGGCGATGATGAGCATCAACGCTGTGAAGGGCGTCGAGATCGGCGACGGCTTTGCCGCCGCAGCTCTCTCGGGTGAGGAAAATGCAGACGAGATGCGCGCGGGTAACGACGGGTGTCCGCGGTTTCTATCGAATCATGCGGGCGGCATTCTCGGTGGCATTTCCACGGGTCAGCCGGTCGTCGTGCGCTTTGCGGTGAAGCCGACATCCTCCATCCTCCAACCGCGCCGTACGATCGATGTCGCGGGCAACGAGACGGATATCGTCACGAAGGGCCGCCACGATCCCTGCGTTGGCATTCGTGCGGTTCCCGTTGGCGAGGCGATGATGGCGCTCGTCCTTGCCGACCATCTGCTCTTGCATCGGGCCCAGGTCGGACCAACACATTTGCCCAGGTGATTTCGAAACGCACTAGGCGACGATGGACCGGTCAAATCGGCGCCGTTCGCACACCGCATCGTTAACCTGATCGCGATGCCGCCACCTTGGACGCCCAAGTTGCCATTGCGGTCGCCGCAGCATCGACCATGATGCGCGGCGAGCGGACATGAGCAAGGGAGACCCGAGGAATGGCTGCAAAGGATCAGGTGAAGGCGCTCGTATTCGATGTCTTCGGTACGGTCGTGGATTGGCGCCAAAGCGTCACTCGAGATCTGACGGCGTTCGGCAATGCGCGCGGCTTGACGGCGGATTGGGCTAAATTCGCCGATGATTGGCGGGGCCTCTATCAACCCGCGATGGACGAGGTGCGGAGCGGTCGCCGCGCATGGACTATTCTCGATGTCTTGCATCGCGAGAGTCTCGTTAAGCTCCTCGACCGCTACGGCATTGAGGGATTGGCTCCCCACGAGATCGATCACTTGAACCGGGTATGGCACCGGCTCGATCCTTGGCCCGATACGGTCGAAGGCCTGATCCGCCTGAAGCGACGCTACATCATTGGCACGCTGTCAAACGGCAACACGGGTTTGCTTCTGCGCATGGCGAAGCGTGCGCTTCTGCCGTGGGACGTCATTCTCGGTTCCGAAACCGCGCGCGCCTATAAGCCCTTGCCGGAGTGCTATCAGCGCAATGCCGCGCTGCTCAATCTCGAGCCGCACGAGATGATGCTGGTCGCCGCGCACAATGGCGATCTCGCCGCAGCGCAAAGCGTAGGCTATCGAACGGCGTTTGTTGCCCGCCCCAGCGAGTATGGGCCGGATCAATCCAAGGATCTGAAAGCCGAGCGCGATTGGGACGTCGTCACCGACAGCTTCACGGGCGTGGCCGACGCGATGGGATGCCCGCGACGCTAAGCGGGCATCAGGGCGTAGGGTGACGCAGCAATTCTGCGCAGCCCTACACCTACCGCTTCGTCCGCACCGGCTCGGGCACGTCGGTGACCGTGCCGGCCAGACTTTCCAGGCCGTTCGGCACCGGCCCGCCACAAGCCCAGTCCAGAAGCTCGATGGTGTGTACGATCGGGATTGGCGTCCCGAGTTGAATCTGCGTGATGCAGCCAAGGTTTCCCGCGGCAATGATGTCCGGGCGAACGCTCTCGATGTTGTCGACCTTGCGGCTGCGCAGTTCGCCGGCGAGCTTCGGCTGGAGGATATTATAGACGCCGGCCGAGCCGCAGCAGATATGACTCTCGGGCACATCGAGCACCGTGAACCCGGCCTTGCGGAGCAGTGTCTTCGGCAGATCCGTGATGCGCTGGCCATGCTGCATCGAACAGGCGGAGTGATAAGCGACGCGCAAGCTCGACCAGCGCTTCGGCGGTCCGAGATCGTATTCGGCGAGAAACTCCGTCACATCCTTGGCGAGGGCAGCGATGTCCTCGGCACGCCGTGCGTGTCCGGGGTGGTTCTTGAGCAAATGTCCATAGTCCTTCAGCATCGTGCCGCAGCCCGACGCATTGACGATAATCGCGTCAACCGGCGTTTTGGACATAGCCTTGACCCAGGCGTCGACATTGGCCTTCGCCTGCTCGATGGCCATCGCCTCCTTGCCCATGTGATGCACCAGCGCGCCGCAACAGCCCGCACCGGCCACGACTTCCACATCGACGCCGCGGCGCGCGAGCAATCGGATCGTCGCGTCATTGATGTCGGGTCTGAGAACTTGCTGCGCGCAGCCCGCAAGCAGAATGACGCGCTTGCGCCTTGCGTCGATAGCGGTCGCCGTGCCCGGACCGTGGTACTGCGGGTCGCGTGGCGCCTCCGCCGGTGCGAGATCGAGCATCGCCGCCACCTGGGGCAGCCCAAAGCGCTCGAAGAGCGAACGGAAGGGCCGGCCGAGTGGCACGAAGGCAAGCGCTTTGCGGAACCGATCGGGGTAGGGGAGGATCTGCGAGAGTGCCCAGCGCAGCATGCGGTCGGTAAAGCTGCGCTGGCCCGTTTCCTCGATGTGGGCACGCGCATGGTCGACCAGGTGCATGTAGTCGACGCCTGATGGACACGTCGTCATGCACGAGAGGCATGAGAGGCAGCGGTCCACATGATGCTGCACTTCGGGGCTCGCCGGCACGTCCCGCTCGAACATGTCCTTCATCAGATAGATGCGCCCGCGGGGGCTATCTCGCTCGTCACCAAGGAGGACGTAAGTCGAGCAGGTTGCCGTGCACAGGCCGCAGTGAACGCAGCGCCGCAGGATGCTGTCGACTTCAGCCGTGCGCGGATCGCTAAGGCTCTCTGGCTTGAAATCTGTCTTCATCGATCGTCCCGAGAGCCTGATCTAGAGGTCCGCGTGCATGCGCCCGCGATTGAGAATGTGCGCCGGATCGAACACCGCTTTCAAACGCGCTGTTATCTTCTTGATGCCCGACTCCAGGGGCTGAAACACGTCGATCGAAGCTCTGACGGCCGGTTCCGCGCGAATCAACGTCGCATGTCCGCCATGCGTGGCGATGACCCGGCGGACGTCAGCGGCTCCGGCGTCCGATGTCGGCAACACCTCGGCCCAGACAAGGCCTCCCGCCCAATCGTACCAGGCATGGCAGGTCATGAACGTGGAGATGGCGGCGACTACTTTCGGCCCGGCTTTCGGCGCCGTTGAGATTCGCCAGAGCGGTGCAGTCGAACCCTGTAGAATGGAGAGTTGACGCAACTCGCTCCAGAACGCCACCGAGCTTTCGTTGCCGAGAACGTAGAGATCGCCGAACGGCTTGAGCACCTCCTTCAGTCGATCCAAACGGTAGGCGACGGAAGCGGCAAAATTCTCGATGCGGATTGCCGTAACCGCGCGCTTTTCTGCCTTGAGGCCCTCGTGCCACAGCCGCGCCGCAAGCGCCTCCTGAAGATGGACGGCGCCCGACACCTCGAATGGACTCGCCGTTGCGGTGGTCAGGGCTTCAACCGCGATATCATCATTGAGTCCCAGAAGGACAAGCGTCGCCGTCTCCTCCGGCTTGGGCATGACCTTGAAAGTGACTTCAGTCATCACGGCCAGCGTGCCCCAGCTTCCTGCCAACGTGCGTGCCAGATCGAGCCCCGTGACGTTCTTCATGACGCGACCGCCCGACCGGAATGGAGTGCCCTGTCCGGTGACGGCCGACACGCCCAGCAGATGATCGCGCGCAGCCCCGGACATGATGCGGCGCGAGCCGGACATATTCGTCGCGAAAACTGATCCCATGGTGGCATGTCCCGGCTCGTAGCCGGCAACCGGTGCCAAATCCACAGGCTCGAAGGCGAGGATCTGCCCTTGACTCGCAAGGTCCGCCTCAACGCGCGCGAGGGGCGTGCCGCCGCGCGCCGACATGACGAGCTCGGTTGGCTCGTAAAGCCGGATGCCTGAGAGAGAGTTCGTCGTCAACAGTGCCGCGCTGTTCGTCGGCCGGCCCACATCGCGCTTGCTACCGGCACCGATAAGCTCGATCGGCATATCGGTCTTGGTCGCGTCCGCGAGAAGGCGCTGCAGTTCCCACTCGGTTGCGGGGCGCAGGAGGGACTGCTGATCCACGAAGTGTCGCTCCTCAGGCAGCGTCGGCAGAAGGTGCTCCGCCCAGCGGAAACACTTTGGCGGGGTTGAGCAGCCACTGCGGATCGAGTGCCGACTTGATGCTCATTTGCAATGCGAGTTCGGCGTCCGTGAACTGGACCGGCATCAGATCGCGCTTCTCGACGCCGACGCCGTGCTCGCCCGTGAGGCAGCCGCCCACCTCGACGCAAAGCTTCAAGATGTCTGCGCCGCATCGCTCGGCCTTCACCATCTCGTCGGGATCGTTGGCATTGTAAAGGATCAGCGGATGCAGATTACCGTCGCCGGCGTGAAAAATATTGGCAACCCGCAGGCCATATCCCGCGCAGATCTCCGAGATTCGAACGAGCACCTCGGGCATCCGGCCGAGCGGAATGGTGCCGTCCATGCAGAGATAATCGGAGATGCGGCCGATCGCACCGAAGGCCGATTTGCGACCTCTCCATATCGCGGCGCTCTGCTCCTCGCTCTCACTCATGCGAACCACGCGCGGCGCGTGCGGGGTGATCAACTCCACGATGCGCCCGAGCAGCGCTGAAATCTCGTCCGGCGACCCTTCCACCTCGACGATCAGAAGAGCCTCGACGTCGAGCGGATAGCCAGCTTTGGCGAATGCTTCGCACACTTCGATGGCGGGTTTGTCCATGAATTCGATCGCGACCGGAATGATGCCCGCCCCGATGATCGCCGCAACGGCGCGCCCGGCCGCCTCGCTTGAATCGAAGCCAAGCAGCAGCGGTCGCGCACCTTCCGCCTGCCGCAGAATACGCACGGTCGCTTCTGTGACGACGCAGAGTTGCCCCTCCGAGCCAACGAGCAAAGCAAGCAGATCGTAGCCGGGTTGATCCAGATATTCGCCACCGATCTCGATCACTTCGCCGTCCACCATGACGATCTTGAGACCGAGTATGTTGTTGGTCGTCACGCCGTACTTGAGGCAATGCGCGCCACCGGAGTTGAACGCGATGTTTCCGCCGAGCGAGCAGGCAAGCTGGCTCGAGGGATCGGGAGCGTAGAAGAAGCGCTTGGGGGAAACGGCGGCGGAAATGCCGAGGTTCGTGATGCCGACCTCGACGCATGCCGTGCGGTTTTCGTAATCGACCGCAAGCACGCGATTCATGCGGCTGAGACCGAGCACGATCGCATCTTCGGTCGGGAGCGCACCCCCCGAGAGCGACGTGCCCGCCCCGCGTGCGATCACCTTGATACCTTCCGCATGGGCGTAGGCGAGAACCTTGGAGACATGCTCGGTAGAACGCGCCAGGACGACCGCGAGCGGCATGCAACGATAGGCGGAGAGGCCGTCCGTCTCGAAGGCCCGCCGGCCATCCTCATCCGAGATCACCTGATCGGCGCCTACGAGCCGGGCAAGGTCGCGGACGATCGCCTCTCGGCGACGCACTACCGATCGATCGGGTTGCGGCATTGCGATCATGGACACGGTTCTCGTCCTCTCGTGCAAACGCCCGTTTACCGACGGACTCGTGGACGCGCGCATCCCCGAGGGCGCCGACAAGCCGAAATCCCCCAACATCATCAACGCGATGTTTGATTTGACACGCTACGGAACATGTTTATTCCGTAGTGTGGAAAATACGCGACACGATATGGTCACGAGCGAACACAACGACATTCCGGAGAAAGTTTTATGTTCCCGCGCCGCAGAACCCGCGAGGAGTCTACTGTGACCGCCATAACTGATCTCGAAATCTTCGCACGTGTCGCCCGTACCGGCAATATGTCAGCAGCAGGCTGCGAGATGGGTTTATCGCCGGCTGTTGTGTCGAAGCGCATAAGCCTGCTCGAGGACAAGCTCAACGTTCGCTTGTTCCAGCGGACGACGCGCCAACTCACCTTGACCGAGACGGGCGAAGGCTACTTCAAGCGCGTTGTCGACATTCTCAATCTGATCGAGGAAGCCGAGAACTTCGTCAACCGGCGTAACACGACACCGCGCGGCTTGTTGAAGGTCACGGCACCCACATCCTTCAGCCGTCTCCATATTGCGCCGTTTCTGCCCGCATTTCTCGACAAATTTCCCGAGATCGAGCTCGAATTCCATTTGACCGACAATTTTGTCGACATCATCCGCGAGGGTTTCGATCTGGCTATCCGCATCGGGGAATTGCAGGACAGCTCCCTTGTGCAGCGCAAGCTCGCGGCGGATACCCGGGTGATCTGCGCGAGCCCGAAATATCTCGAGAGCGCCGAGCCGGGGATGCCGAAGTCGCTTGCCGACCTCGACTTTCACAACTGTCTCTCTGCCGGCGCGCAAGACTACTGGCGTCTCGAAGGCCCCGACGGCCAGCATCAGCTTCGCGTAAAAGGCAACATCCGCTCGAATTCCTTCGAGTTCATGCGCGAGGCGCTTCTCTCGGGACTCGGCCTCGGCCTGCGTTCGACGTGGGACATCGGACCGGAGCTGAAGAGCGGCGCACTGCAAGTTGTGCTGCCGGAATACAGCGGATCGTCGAACGTGGCGATCTACGCGGTTTATCCGTGCCGCGACTTCATGCCCGAGAAGGTCAACGTCTTCATCGAATATCTCGCCGAGCTTTATGGTCCCGACCCCTATTGGAATGACGGGCTCGAACTCGGCGCGCTGGAACCGAAGCCGGCGCGTTCTGCCGCCCGCAAGGCTGCTGCAGGCGCATAGGAGACGGTCAGGGGTCTGGCATTACCGGCGCGCCTCACTTGCGGCTGAGGACAGCGACCGCTTCGAGGTGATGTGTAAACAGGAACTGATCGAGCGGCGTAGCGCTCTCGAGCCGGTAGCCGCCGTCGACCAACGCGCGAAGATCGCGGGCAAGCGTTGCCGGATTACATGACACCATGACGACGCGACGGACTTTCGACCGCGCAATGCTTTGGCATTGTGCGGCCGCTCCTGCGCGTGGCGGATCAAGGACAATGGCATCCACCGTTTCGAGTTCCCGCGGCGACAGCGGATCGCGGAAAAGATCGCGACGCAGCCGCTCTATGGGCTTCAAACCTTGCGCGCCATTGGCCGCCTGCTGGAGGGCTGCGAGCAGCGGCGCTTCGCTGTCGACTGCAGTAACCCGTGCGCGACGTGCCAGAGCGAACGACAGCGTGCCAAGCCCGGAGAACAGATCGAACACGCGCTTGGCCTTACCGATCCCGTTCACCACGAGATTGGCGAGGAGGGCATCGGTTTCGGACGCCGCCTGAAGAAATGCGCCGGGCGGCGGCGGCACGGCAACACCCGCAATCGTCACCGATGGCACTGCGCGCTGCAGCACCAACGTGTCGCCGCATGTCAGGCGCACCACGCCGGCAGGTTCGATGAGCCGGGCGAGAGGCACGGTGTTCCGTGCAGCCTCACGCGAGGGCTTCTGATCGATCGTGACATCGAGGCCATTGTCTGTTGCGAGGACCGATAGGCGGAATGGCTTGTTTTTCGGCACGACAATGCCGGCCAGGCGCGCGAGATGAGGCAAAGCCGTGACGATAGACGACCGCAACACGGCGCATGCCGTAATGGGTTCCAGGTCATGCGAGTCACGGCCGTGAAAGCCAAGCGTGGGCTCGCCATCGATCCATGCGCCCGTGAAACTCGCCCGTCGTCGTGAACCGAGTGGCACAGACTGCATCGGTGAGATCGCGCAGGTCAGCCCACGCTGGGAAAGGGCGCTCGCGAGAAGCCCGCCCTTCCACTCGCGATAGAGCGGATCGCCCATGTGCTGAACGGAGCACCCCCCACACCGCGGTACATGGGGGCAAAGTGGTTCTTCCCTGCGGGCAGCACTTCGCCGGCCGGTCACACGATAGTGGCCGTCAGCATCGCATTCGATGGTCTCGCCCGGCAGCGCTCCAGGAATGTGAAAATCCTCGCCATCGATCACGACGAGGCCGTCGCCTTGCGCACCGAGGTCGGTGACTTGTCGTGACAGGCTGTCAACCATCGAGCACGGCTCCGATAAGGTATTCAACGTTTCCGTCACCGCCATGAATGGGCGACGGCATCGAGCCGACGACACGCCACCCGACTTGCTGGCCGATGAACTGAGCGACGCGCACCAAGGCAGCATCTCGCGCACTCTCGTCCTTGACGATACCGTCGCGTGGGATGGTGTGCGGATCTCCCTCGAATTGAGGTTTGATCAGGGCGGCGAGCCAGCAGTCCGGCGTGGCAAGTGGCAGCGCGGCGGGCAAGACCTTGGTGAGTGAAATGAAGCTCACGTCGGCAACGATGGCTCCGATCGGCTCGCCGATCATTGACCGATCGAGCGTTCTCGCGTCGGTCCGCTCCAGCGACACCACGCGCGAGTCGCCGGCGAGACGTGGATGCAACTGACCCTGTCCGTTTTCGACTGCATAAACGCGACGCGCCCCGCCTTCGAGCAGAACCTCTGTGAAACCGCCCGTCGAGGCGCCGATATCGAGGGTCGTCCGCCCCGTAGCATCGAATCCGAAATGCAGAAGCGCCGCCCGCAACTTGAGCGTCCCCCGCGAGACGTAATTCGCAGAACCGCCGACAAGCTCGAGGCGACTATCACGGCCGACCATCGCGGCAGGCTTTGTCGCGACTTGGCCATCGACACTCACTTCTCCGCGGAGCACCAGATCGCGAGCCCGTGCGCGCGTCACGACCAGCCCCCTTTCCACCAGGGCAAGGTCGAGCCTTTGACGGCTGGAATTTCGATGCGGCAGGGTCATCCATCAGGCCTTTGGGGGCTTCGCAGGACATGAACGCAGAATGGTGCGAAGCTCACTAAACTGAAGTTTTGCGCGATCACGCCACGCTCTCGGACAGATATTACAACGGAAGGCCCACCATGAACCGCCGCGAAGCCATGCAAGTCGTCGCCGGTGCCGCTGCAGCCGCGTTTGTCTCAACAGAGGGTGCAATCTTATCCTCTGCGCGCGCCCGAGAAGCAGCAGCCCCGCCGACATTCTCATTGCCACCGCTCGGCTATGCGTTCGATGCGCTCGAACCGTATATCGATGCCGAGACGATGCGTCTTCATCACGGAACGCATCACGCGGCATTCGTCGACAGTCTGAACGCGATCGCGGCTGCAAATCCGAGCATCGCCAGAAGCCCGATGGCCAAAACACTCGACGTCATCGAGACGCTGCCAGACGCGATCCGCACGGCCGTGCGCCATAATATGGGTGGTCACTGGAATCACAGCTTCTTCTGGAACCTGATGACGCCCGGTGGCGCTCGCGAGCCGCAAGGCCAACTCAAGGCCGCGATTGAAGGCACGTTCGGCTCAGTCGCAGCCATGCAGAAGGTCATGGAAACTACGGCTCTTGCCGATTTTGGATCGGGTTGGGTCTGGCTGGGCACAGACCCACAAGGACAGCTCAGCGTCTTCTCGACGCCAAACGAGGATACGCCTCACATGATCCCGGGTGGGCGTACGGCGGTGCTCGGTGTTGATCTGTGGGAGCACGCCCACTACCTCTCGCATGACGCGGCGCGGGGCGCATATCTCTCGGCTTGGTGGAACATGGTCAACTGGGACAAAGCCGGTGAGGCTTTCGATGGCCTGACGAGCTGATTCCCACCGACCGATGGAATGGCAGCCTGCACAAAAAAAGTTGACCCCGGCAGTGAAGCTGCCGGGGCCTCAATTCCTGACTCCGCGAGGGATGGGGGAGCGGAAAATCAGGTACGCAAGCTACAAGTGAACATTGTCAGAATAACCGAGGATCGCGAAATTGATTCGCAGAATCCAACAGGCGCGGGCATTTCCACACCAGCCTGTGGATAAGGCTCGCGTTGCGCATCGCGCACTGCGCTTGCGTGGGCAATGCCTCAAAGCTCGTTTGCTTGCACGCCCCGGCCGAGCGCTCCCATCACCGTTTGGACGATGCCCGAGGCGTTGAGCCCAGCGCGCTCGTACATGCGTTCCGGCTTGTCGTGATCGATGAAGGCGTCAGGGAGACACATCGTTCGCGTCCGCAGTCCTCGATCAAGCGCGCCGCTTGATGCCAGGTGCTGCAGCACATGACTACCGAAGCCGCCAATCGAGCCTTCTTCGACGGTGACGAGAACCTCGTGCTCACGCGCGAGACGATCGATCAGCGCCGTATCGAGCGGCTTCATGAAGCGTGCGTCGGCAACGGTCGTTGAAAGCCCGAAAGCCGCGAGCTGCTCGGCTGCTTTCAAACTCTCTGCGAGGCGTGTGCCCAGCGAAAGGATGGCGACAGTCGATCCCTCGCGAACGATGCGTCCGCGACCGATCTCCAACGGTACGCCTTCGAGCGGCATCTCGACGCCAACGCCTTCGCCGCGCGGATAGCGGAATGCCGATGGCCGATCGTCGATCTCGACCGCCGTCGCCACCATGTGCTTGAGCTCGGCCTCGTCCGCCGCCGCCATGATGACGAAGCCCGGCAGCGCCCCGAGATACGTCAGATCGAACGAGCCGGCATGGGTCGGTCCGTCCGCGCCTACGAGGCCGGCACGGTCAATGGCGAAGCGAACCGGAAGGCGTTGAATAGCCACATCGTGGACGACCTGATCATAGGCTCGCTGCAAAAACGTCGAGTAAATAGCCGCGAACGGCTTGAAACCTTCGGTCGCCAGACCCGCGGCGAACGTGACACCGTGCTGCTCAGCGATACCGACGTCGAAGGTACGATCGGGAAACTCCTTGCCGAACAGATCGAGGCCTGTACCCGACGGCATTGCCGCGGTTACAGCGACGATTTTCGGGTCCTTGCGCGCGGCCTGGATAAGGCTTTCCGCGAAAACCTTCGTATATCCCGGCGCATTGGCCTTCGGTTTGGCCTGGGCACCGGTGATCACGTTGAACTGGTTGACGCCGTGATACTTGTCGTCCGAAGCCTCGGCCGGCGGATAGCCTTTGCCCTTGCGCGTCACGACGTGAATGAGGATCGGGCCTTTGCGTACGTCGCGCGCGTTCTTCAGCACGGGCAGCAGAATGTTGAGGTCGTGTCCGTCGATCGGCCCGACGTAATAGAAGCCAAGCTCCTCGAACCACGCGCCGCCCTGCCAGAGGTGACGGGTATATTCTTCGACCCGGGCCGCGCGGCGCTCCCAATTCTTCGGCAGCCGCTTGGCGAGCTGTTTTGCGGATTCTCGAAGCTGCAGATAGGCGCCGGACGACGTGATGCGGGCGAGGTAGTTCGACAACGCCCCTACAGGTGGCGCGATCGACATGTCGTTGTCGTTCAGGATGACAATCAACCGCTCATTGTGCGCCCCGGCATTATTCATGGCTTCATAAGCCATGCCTGCGCTCATCGCGCCGTCGCCGATGACACACACCACCGAATTGTTGCGACCTTCGAGATCGCGGGCAACGGCCATGCCAAGGCCCGCCGAAATCGACGTCGACGAATGGGCGGCGCCGAACGGATCGTACTCGCTTTCATCCCGCTTCGTGAAACCGGAAAGACCGCCGCCTTGACGAAGAGTGCGAATGCGATTGCGACGCCCGGTCAAAATCTTATGCGGATAGGCCTGATGGCCGACATCCCAGATGATCCGGTCTTGCGGCGTATCGAATACGTGATGCAGCGCGACCGTCAGCTCGATCACGCCAAGGCCGGCACCCAGGTGCCCGCCCGTAACCGAAACCGCGTCGATCGTTTCCTGCCGCAGCTCGGCGGCAACGGCATCCAGATCTTTCTCAGGCAGCCGACGCAAGTCGGCCGGAGATTGAATCTGATCGAGAAGGGGCGTTTTTGAAGACGTGCTCATCATGGACCGCAATGTGAGTGTCGAACAGTAGTCTATGCCGGCGCAGGTGCGCTGACACCCGCAAAGTCCCGTCGTCATCCGTACATATAGGGCAGGTTGGGCGGAAATGGTCATTCCAATCGTCGCGGTTGCGCGGGGTGCCCCTTTATTTACCTCACGAGCATTTTATCGCCGGCGGAGCATCCATCGAACCCCCGGAGGGTTTTTAATGGGGCGCTTGTTCGCCTTGCGGAGTTCCCGTCAGGCAAAGCGCGGAGATATTGGACGATGTGCATTTCAGTGCGTCTTGCGTCCGCCTTGCTGGCAGGATCAATCGCGCTCTCGGTGTCAACCGCCTGGGCGGCGGACTGGCAGGAGGGCCGAGTATATGGCTATGTCGCAGATTACGACGATGTCCCCACAATGACGTATTATGCGGCCCCTATGGTTGAGGTGGCGCCCGTGTACGGATATGCACCGGTCGTGCGCGAGCGGGTCTACCGCTACCGGCCACGCTCGAGGGTTTACGGTTATGCGCCGGTTGCTCGTGCTCCCCGTGTCGCCCGCGCACCACGTGTCTATGGCTATGTGGCGGTGGCTCCCGCGCCACGCGTCTACGGTTATGCACCCGTCTACGGGTACGCGCCGCGCGTTCTCGACCGCGATAACGCGCCACTTGGCGTCTACGCACCGAGAGATACGCAAAACCTGAGCCCGCCGCGTCGCTATTTCGACGCGGTCCAACGCCAGAACGGCGATTGATAAGGCGCTATTGCCCTTGCTCCGGGTCGAAAGGCTCGGAGCCCTTGGGGGCGCCATCTGGGCCGAACGTCAAGCGCTCGACTTTGGCTTCGGCCTGTTTCAACAAGCGATCGCAGTGGGCCTTCAGCGCATCGCCGCGCTCATAGATTGCGATCGATTCCTCGAGTTCCACGTCCCCTCGCTCGAGGCGCCCGACGATGGCCTCCAGCTCCTTGAGCGCGCGCTCGAAGCTCAATTGGTCGATGTCCGCGAAGCGAGCGGCTCTTTGATCCTGCATGATGCTGATCTCCATATGAGAGTTCGGCACCGAACGGCGCGCATTGCAAAGCTCATACGCCCGCGGAGCTGTTTCGTGCACTCAGCTCCCGGCGTCCATCAGCACTTTGACATGAACTGCAGCGGACCGGGCGAGCGCCGCGAGGTTATACCCACCTTCGAGGAGCGATACGAGCCGTCCTCCGGCTAGACGGTCGGCTTCCTCGGTGATCTGCTGCGTGGCCCATGCGAAATCGGCCTCGACGAGCTCCAAGTTGGCAAGCGGATCATCGCGGTGCGCATCGAAACCGGCCGACACGAGTATCAGGTCAGGCGCGAAATTCCGGAGCGCAGGAAGGATGCGGCTTTCGAAAGCCTCGCGGAACGGCTCGCCGTCGTCGCCGGGGCGCAGCGGCGCATTCCAGATGTTGCCGACGCCAGTTTCCGACAACGCACCCGTGCCCGGATAAAGCGGCATCTGATGCGTCGATCCAAAGAACAAGTTCTTGTCGTTCCAGAAGATATCTTGTGTTCCGTTGCCGTGGTGAACATCGAAATCCACGACGGCGATCCGTTCAGCTCCGTGTGCCTCGCGCGCATATAATCCGGCGATGGCAATACTGTTGAACAAACAGAAGCCCATCGCTCGATCTTTCTCTGCGTGGTGGCCGGGAGGGCGCACCTGACAGAAGGCGTTCGACGAGCGGCGTGTCATGACTTCGTCCACGGCCAGAAGACCGGCGCCGACCGCCCGCACCGCGGCTTCCCATGAGCCGGGCGAGAGCACGGTATCCGGATCGACGCGAACCGGCATTTCGCCTGCCTCCGGTCGCGCCTCTTTCAGCATGTCGATGTACGCTTGCGGATGCGCGCGGGAGATCCACTTCTCGACATCGTCGCGCAGGGGAGCCTCCTGTCGATCGAGGCCGGCAAACAATTCGTGAGACAAGACCTTGTCTATCGCGCGCATCCGGTCGGCACGCTCCGGATGCCCAGCGCCGGTGTCGTGCTCGAGGAAGCAAGGATGCGTGATAAGCAGGGTCGTCATCGAGACTGTCTCCAAATTCGGGCAGTGTCAGTCATTGCACGTTAATCGTTATAGAGGTGGTATCGCTATCGTGAGTTCGAAAGATGTGGGCGCTCCTTGACATTGGCGGGCGCCGTTCAGATTTGTGTTGTCCAGTCTGGCAAAGGTCTTTCACATGCTGAAATTATGGCCCTCCACGCCCGTATCCATCGCGGCCGGAGCCGTGTTCGCAATGCTGGCGGTTGGTCAGTTCACCGTTCCCCAAGCGAGTGCTCAGTCGATGGGCCTGTCCGGCTCATGGGGCGGCGGGGGAAAGATCGTCTTTCCTTCGGGCGAGAGCGAGCGTGCGCGATGCCGCGCACATTTCCGCAGCGCAGGTCGGAACAGCTACAGCATGAGCGCGGTCTGTGCCACCGCCTCCACGCGCGTGCATCAAGTGGCCAACATTCGCCGCGTCGGCGGCAATGTCTATCGTGGGGACTTCTTCAACGAGCAGCACGGTATTGCAGGCACTGTCCGGATCACGTTGAAGGGCAGCCACATCACGGCGTCCCTTACGGGTGGCGGCGGATCGGCCGTCTTCCTGCTGAAGCGCTGATCTATCCCACACTCAGCGTAGCCGGCATGACACCCGCGATGGGAGCGAGCGTCTCGCCACCTGTCGTCTTTGCCGCTATGCAGAGCGCGAGCGGCAATCGATCGTCGCTGCATCGGCGCCTGGAGGCCTCATGACCCAATCCGTCCTCGGCATCATCGGTGGCTCTGGCCTCTACGATCTCCCGGCGTTCAAACAGCCACACTGGGAGCGCATGGTGTCGCCCTGGGGGATGCCGTCCGACGATGTCTTATTTGCCGAGATCGATGGCTTGCCCATTCGCTTTTTGCCACGTCATGGCCGCGGACATCGCGTGCCGCCCTCGTCCATCAACTACAGGGCCAATATCGATGTCATGAAGCGAGCCGGCGTTACCGATCTTGTCTCGGTCTCCGCCTGCGGCTCGCTCAAGGCCGAATACCCGCCAGGCCATTTCGTTCTGGTCGACCAGTTCATCGATCGCACCTTCGCGCGCGAGAAAAGCTTCTTCGGGCCGGGGCTTGTCGCTCATGTCTCCGTTGCGGACCCGGTCAGTCCCGCGCTTTGCGACGTGATCGAGAAAGCGGCCGTGGAGGAGGGGATTTCAATGACCCGGGGCGGCACCTATCTGGTTATGGAAGGCCCGCAGTTCTCGACCAGGGCCGAGTCCAACCTCTATCGCTCGTGGGGCTGCGACGTCATTGGTATGACCAACATGCCCGAGGCGAAGCTCGCTCGCGAGGCCGAGATCTGCTATGCTACGGTCGCCATGGTTACCGATTATGACTGCTGGCACGAGGATCACGCCGAGGTTGATGTCGCGGCCGTGATCCGCGTGCTGAACGAGAATGTGGCCAAGGCGCAACGCCTCGTGACGCGGCTTGCGACAGATTTTCCTCGAACGCACCCGGCATGCCCGGTGGGATCTGATCGGGCGCTGGACGTGGCGATCATTACGCCGCCGGAAGCTCGTGACCCGGAAATGGTTGCCAAGCTTGACGCGGTCGCAGGTCGTGTGCTGAAGGCTGTTTAGAGCTATTGATCCGCCAACGGTTGCGCTGACCCGGTCAAAATCAGATTCACGATCATGAGCAAGCTTGAGATCATCACCATTCCCGACCCGATCCTTCGCAAGGTCGCGCTACCGGTCGAGCGCGTGGATGACGCATTGCGGCGCCTAGCTGACGACATGCTCGAGACCATGTACGAGGCGCCGGGCATCGGCCTCGCCGCGCCCCAGGTAGGTGTATCGCGTCGCCTGATCGTCCTCGATGTTTCGGAGCGAGAGGGCGAGAAGCATCCGCTGGTGATGGTGAACCCCGAAATCGTGCGCCTTGCCGACGAGAAGGGGACCTACGAGGAAGGGTGCCTCTCAATTCCGGACGTAAAGGTCGAGATCGAGCGTCCGACGCTGGCCCGGATCCGCTTTCTCGATCGCGACGGCAATGAGCAAGAAATCGACGCCGAGGGCCTTCTGGCGACGGCCGTACAACACGAGATCGATCATCTCGATGGGCGGCTGATCATCGATTTTCTCTCGCGCCTGAAGCGGGACATCATCGTACGGCGGTTCAAGAAGCAAGCCCGCACCGAAACGGCATAGGACTTAATGCAGGCAGCGCACGCCACGTGCCGGGTGCATTAGCTCCCTCCGTATCCAGCAAGAGACACAAATGCTCCGCGTCATCTTCATGGGAACGCCAGAGATCGCGGTGCCGACGCTCTCCGAGATCATCGGAGCAGGGCATGAAGTCGTAGCCGTCTACTCTCAGCCACCGCGTCCAGCCGGTCGCGGCATGGACCTCAGAAAAGCTCCCGTGCACACGCATGCGGAGGCGTTCGGCGTTCCGGTCTTCACCCCGCGCAGCCTGAAGGGCGAGGCGGAGCAGTCCATGTTCCGCGACCATGACGCCGACGTGGCGGTCGTGGTGGCCTACGGTTTGCTACTGCCGAAGCCCATACTCGACGCTCCGCGGCGTGGCTGTCTCAATATGCACGGCTCGGCCCTGCCGCGGTGGCGTGGAGCGGCGCCGATCCAACGCGCCATCATGGCCGGCGATACCGAAACCGCCGCCATGGTCATGCGCATGGACGAAGGGCTCGACACCGGGCCCATTTGCCTGGTGGAGCGCATCGGCATCGGTCCCGACATGACGGCCGGCGAGCTCCATGATCGCATGATGCTGGTTGGCGCTGGGCTCATCGTCCGCGCTCTCGCAGCGCTAGAACGCGACACGCTCGCCTGTACTCCCCAACCGAGCGATGGGGTCACTTACGCCGCAAAAATCGATAAGGCCGAGACGCCGATTGACCTGGGCCGCCCGGCCACCGAGGTCCACAATCACATTCGAGGACTCTCACCCTTTCCGGGCGCATGGCTCGAGGCCGGCCCCGAGGGTAAGCGAGAGCGTATCAAGGTTCTGCGGTCGGCTGTCGTCGAGGGGAGCGGCGAACCGGGCGCCTTGCTTGATCCAAAAGGTCCGGTGATTGCCTGCGGCGAGGGCGCAATCCGTCTCGTCGAAGTTCAACGGGCTGGCAAAAAACCGATGTCCGGTGCCGAGCTTGCGAGAGGCTTCGATCTGGGACGCCTTTAGGGCGTCGGTCCCGGACATTGACCGCGGGAGTCGGAAGGGGGCCGTTCGCAGATCCTAACGTGTCTGTGCCCGCTCGACAGACTTGATCGGAGGGCGAGGCCGGCCGGATCGCTCTGCGATCTCGCGATCCTGCGCTTCGATAATCACGCGTGCCGGCTCGTCGCCTTCGAGCCCGCCGAGCTCGGTCGCCGGCACTTTCCTGTTCGATGTCACGCTTCCGTCCTCGTAGAGCACGTTGAAGAGGACGAACTCCAGTTTTCCGATTGGTTTCTTTCGGGCCACAACGGCTCCTCCATATCTGTACGCTCGCAACAAGTGCGATCGACGACTTGGCATGGATTGGCGCTCAACGACGTGGAGAGCGCCTTGCAACGAAGGCGCCCCCGCAACGATCGCCTAGCCAGCGGCTTGGGGCATACGTTGACCGGCTGGACGGCTTCCGCCGCGACGGGGACGGCGACGTCCCCGCTGATCCGATCCGGTCGCCTGTTCGCCGCCGTGGCTGCGCTGGCCTTCGTTTCCGCCCCGCTCAGGGCGCTCGCTGCGCCCTGCGGCATCGCGAGACGGTTTGAAGAAACGCATATGACCGAGGGCAGCACCCGTCCGCTCGGTGGACGTACCGGCGTCGCGGCGCCGATCGGCGCCACGTTCCGGAGACCGCTCCTGATGCGGCTGGTTTCTCGCCGCTGGTCGCCGGTCCTGCGATCCCGAACGAGCCGCGACGCCACCATCACGAGCAGGCTTGTGGCTACCGCGGGTGTCCCGGTTCGCAGTCTCGCGACCGCCGGCGTTGCGCGAACCGCGCCCAGCGCCATTGCGCGGGCGATCTCGCCAGTTGCGATTGCCCTCCGACCGGTCTCGGGGCTGAGCAACGTCAGCTTCGAGCGCCGTATCGCCACGACGATCTTCACTGGGAATGGTCTGGCGCGTGGTACGCTCGATCGCCCGAAGCAAATCACGCTCGTCGCCCGCGCACAGCGAGATGGCGACGCCAGATGCGCCAGCGCGCCCCGTGCGGCCGATGCGATGAACGTAGGCTTCCGGCACTTCCGGCAGCTCGAAATTCACGACGTGGCTGACCTCGTCGACGTCGATACCGCGCGCGGCGATATCGGTGGCAACGAGCACACGAATGCGGCCAAGCCGGAAAGCGCCAAGCGCCGTCTCACGCTGATTCTGGCTCTTGTTGCCGTGGATCGCCGCAACTTTGACGCCGCAGCTTTCGAGATGCTTCGCGACGCGATCAGCGCCCCGTTTGGTTCGGGTGAACACGAGACCGCGCGTCAAGGTCGCGTCCGCCATCAGCTCTGCGAGCAGCGCGCGTTTGCGGGACTGGTCAACGTGGATGACCCGCTGCGCGACTCGTTCGACCGTCGACGAAACGGGCGTCACAGCAACTTTGACGGGGTCGCGGAGCAGCTGATCCGCCAACCCGGTGATCTCGCGCGGCATGGTCGCCGAGAAGAGCAGGTTCTGACGCTGGGCCGGAAGTGTTGCCACCACTTCACGGATCGGCTTGATGAAACCGAGGTCCAGCATCTGGTCGGCTTCGTCGAGCACCAGCACTTCGGTGTTGCGCAGATCGGCCGTCCGTTCGGCGACATGGTCAAGCAGCCGGCCGGGCGTCGCGACGAGAACATCGAGACCGCGGTTCAGTGCTTCACGCTGCGGACGGTAGCCGACCCCACCGAAAACCACCGCGACTCTGAGCTTCAAGTGACGGCCGTACGTCTCGAAGCTCTCGGCGATCTGGGAAGCGAGCTCGCGCGTCGGCGCGAGGACGAGAACGCGAGTGCCGCGTCGAGGCGCGGGTTTCGGATCCATGGAGAGGCGATGCAGTATCGGCAGGGCAAAGGCAGCCGTCTTGCCGGTGCCGGTCTGTGCGATGCCGAGCAGGTCACGGCCGGCGAGGAGGGAAGGTATTGCCTGGGCCTGAATGGGCGTCGGCGTCTCGTAGCCTTCGTCATTGAGCGCCTTGAGAAGGGGCGCGGCAAGGCCGAGATCGTTGAATGTCGTCACACGTGGTCTTTCTGAGTTGCGCGAGTCCGACGCGCGCCGAGACATGAGTCGGCGCGCCGCGCTGGAGGCGCTTTGCTGGGTGACACCCCCGCGTGTCCTGGGTTGTCGGTTTGTTGGAATCCGGAGGGCGCTCAACAGGTTGGGATTTGGGCGGACCATCTCAAGGTGGTCGGCACGTCCCCTTCACGCGGCTGGAGCGCCTTGTCTGCTCCGTTCGAGGGAGCACGAGCCTTCTGTCATGTTGCACCGCAATAGTCAAATGAATTGCAAGATATGTCGGCGTAGCCCTGAACGGCAGGCGATGTATGTTGTGCTCGACATATCCAGAGGATGCCGACAATGCCGAAGTTCGCTGCCAACCTGTCGTTCATGTTCACGGAGGTGCCTTTCGCCGATCGCTTCGAGGCGGCGGCGAAGGCGGGTTTCAGGGCTGTCGAGTTCCTGAATCCATTTGAGCTTACCAAAGACGATCTCGTCGCCCGCCTCAAAGGCAACGGCTTGACGCAAGCGCTATTCAATATGGCGCACGGCGATTTCAGCAAAGGCGAGCGCGGCATGTCGGCCATCCCCGGTCGCGAGGCTGAGTTCGAGAAGGCTGTTGCGGCGGCGCTCGGTTATGCCGAAGCGACGGGCTGCCAGCGTCTCTTCGCAATGGCCGGACTGCGCCACCACGGTGCGAACCGCGCGACCTACGTCAAGAACCTGCGGAAGGCCGCCAAGATGCTAGCGGGCTCCGGCATCGACGTGATCATCGAGCCGATCAACACACGAGACATTCCCGGTTATTTTCTCAATACGACCGGGGAGGCCCGCTCCATCATTTACGAGGTTGGCGAGCCGAATGTCGGGCTGCAGTTCGACCTCTACCATCGCCAGATCATGGAAGGCGACGTGGCCGTGGCGATTGCCGAGTTTGCACCGCTGGCAAGGCACTACCAGATCGCCTCGCCACCTGACCGCGGCGAGCCTGATGACGGCGAGATGAACTATGCCTACCTTTTCAAGCTCATTGATGAGACCGGCTTTTCCGGTTGGGTGGGCTGCGAATACAAGCCGCGCGCAGGCACCATCGAGGGCCTGAAATGGACGAAAGCGCTTGGCGTCACGCTTTGATTTGCGAGTTCCATCGTCGGTGGGCACGCCGCCCGATACCACTTGATGACTGGGTTCAATCACGGCAGCCTAGCGGCTAACGGAATATGGGAGATGAGCGATGCTGATTGTGACCAGCAGGGCCGAAGCCGCAGCACGTGCACGCACGGTGCACGTCAACGGACGCGACTACACGATCGACGAGTACGTCGGGACGGCGCCGAAGAAAGGAATGTACGTCGAGGGTAACGAGGCGAACGACGATGGGCGCCCGCAAGGTTTCCTGGTCCACCAGCCGCCCAACGCGACCACCCCCGCGCATTTCCATGAGCCCAACCAATTTCAGGTGTTCGTGTTCGGCAAGGGACGCATGGGTGCTGCACCGACGTCGCCTCTGACGGTGCAGTATGCCAACGGGCATACGCCGTATGGACCGATCGTCGCCGGTGAGGAGGGCGTTCAGTATTTCACCCTGCGTCAGCGATGGGACCCGGGTGCCAAGTACGTCCCGGCGGCCATGCCGTTGCTCAAGAAGGGCAATCAGCGTACGCGCATCAAAAGCGGCATCCATGTTGCGGAAGTCGAGGAGCGCAAGGCGCGCACTGAGGCCGCCATTGAAACAATTATGAAGGAAGAGGCGGACGGGCTCGCCGCATGGATCTGGCGGCTCGGGCCGGGCGGTACGGATCGCCTGCCAGAGCCTTCCAAGGGCGGTGGCCAGTATCTGATCGTGACGGGTGGCGACCTCAAGTCTGATGGGCAACTGCTCGACCGCCTGTCGACCATCTACGTCACCCCAGAAGAGCCTGCATTCGGTATCGAGGCCGGCCCGGAGGGCCTCGATCTGCTGGTTCTGCAATTCCCGCGCCTGGGTGAAACATTGTCCGGCGGCGGCAGTCGCGTCTGAGCCCCAATCGGAGCCCGAAAACATCGGACGGGGAGCGACCATCGCTCCCCGTCGCTATTTCAGTTACTTCCGTCGCCGCCAGGCGCTCATCTGGTCGGCTGAGGTCTTGAAGTGCAGCACGACCGGGCGGTCCTTGATCGCGAAACCGCGCGCCACGGCGGCCGCGACGTCCTTCTCGTCCGTAACGGTGATGCCTTCCGCGCCGAATGACTTCGCCCACATCGCGAAATCGGGATTCGTGAGGCGCGTTGCATTCTTGTACGGGCGGCCCGGATAGCGGACCTCGTGGTGCATGCCGATCGTGCCGTACATCGCATTGTCCGAGATGACTAGGATCGGGTTCACGCCGTACTGCCTCGCGGTCGCGATCTCGTTGCCCGTCATCAGCGCACCGCCGTCACCGACGAAGGCTACGATTTGCCGGTTTGGAAAACGCATGCCGCCCGCCACGGCCATCGGCATGCCGGCACCCATCGCACCGACGACTGATGCGAGGAATGACTGGCCGGGCTTGAAGCCGATGTAGCGGTGGATGAAGCTCGAGAAGTTGCCAGCATCCGATGTGATGATCGCGTCGTCCGCCAGATGCTTGCCGATCTCACAAACGACCTGCGCGAAGTTGATGCCGTCGGTGGTCGGCTCCCATTCCGCTGCCAGCAGCTTGCGGTGGATTTCATTGAGTCCCGAGACCCAGCCCTCGCGCTTGGCGGCATCCTTGGGCGCACCCTTGGCGAGAAGCCCGCGGATAACGGTCTGCGGATCGGACACGATCCCAAGATCCGGTCGCCATACGCGGCCGACCTCGTTCGGATCGGGCCACACATGCACCAATGGAAGCTGCGGCTGCGGCGCGGTTGGGAACGTGTAGGACTGGCTGACCGAGTCCGTGATGCGTTCTCCCAGCGCAACGATCAGATCCGCCTTCTTCATCTCGTCGAGCAACGGCTTCGGCACGCGAATGCCCATATAGCCGCCATAGTTCGGATGGTTCGCGTCGAAATGGCAAGGGCGACGGTGGGTCGGGCTGACCGGCAGGACCCACGCTTCGGCGAGCTGGCGCAGCTCGTCCGTGACGCCTTCGCCGAGAAGCGCGCCGCCGACCCAGATAAGCGGCCGCTCGGCTTTGGTCAGCATATCGGCGAGGCGGTCGAGGTCTTCTGGTCGCGGACCGGGATAGACGCGAGGCCGCGGCTGGTCGACCGGGAAGTCGGCGGGCTCGTCGAAAATGTCTTCGGGGAGGACGACCGCGACAGGACCGGGCGTTCCGCTTTCGGCGATATGAAATGCCCGGGCGATCGCTTCGGACGCCATCACCGGCTCATTGACGTCGATGACAGCCTTCGTCACATCGGCGAGGAGCTTGTGGTAATTCTGCTCCTGTAGCGCCAAGCGCCCGAAATCCTTCCTCTCGACCTGGCCCACCAGCATCACCAGGGGCGTCGCGTCGTGATAGGCGGTGTGCAGCGCCACCATTGCGTTCGACAGCCCGGGGCCGCGGGAAACCACGGCGACACCCGCCCGATCGCGCAAACGGCCGTCCGCGACGGCCATGAATGCGGCGCCACCTTCGTGACGGCACACCGCGAGCCGGATCGAGTTCATGTCGCTGATCGCGTCCGTCAGACCGAGGTAGCTTTCCCCCGGCACGCAATAGACGAGATCGACGTCGTGCGCTTTGAGGCTCTCCGCCAGCAGGCGGGCGACGGTCTGGGCCATGAAGGTTATCCTCGTTTGAGGTTGGAATGGGGAAGGGTCGTGGGCGCTGGCGCAATGCTAGGCAGGCATGCGGCCTCGTGCCAAGTCCTCGATCATGAACAAGGGGGAGAACGTGAACTGCCTTGATTTCGTCTCATAGGAAGGCGCGTAGACTATTCCTGGCGGGCTCCACGGAGGGGCGGCGAGGTCTCGGGGGTGAGTATGGCGTTCGGCGGCGGGTCGCGAGCGGGGGTCAGCCTCGCTGCACGGGAACGGTACGCTGATCTGATAGCGTACGTCTTGTCCGTTTTACTTTGCCTGGTGTGGCTGTCGTACCCTGGCGCTCAAGCCCAAATTGCCGGCAAAGCCGAGGCAGCGCCACCACCCTACCGTATTGCCGTCTTCGTCAGCTCGAACCCCAATCAATGCTACGATCCTGGCGACGTCGCAGCCGTCACCGCCCTCGCCAAAGCCGAGGAGACGCGAATCAATAACGATGGAGGCGTTGCCGGTCGGCGTCTTCAGATCCGTATTTTCGATGACGTACGTGACGCCGATCGCGCTGTCGCCAATGTCCGCGCGGCGCTCGATGACCCCCAAACATTGGCCATGGTCGGGCTGGCGGGTGCCAATCGCGCCAAGACGGTATTCGACGCGCTTGGCAAGGAGATCGGAGACCGCCGCATCCCGTTCCTGTCCGGCATTTCCGTGAACGAGATTTTCGCACCCTATCCGAATGTCTTCACGACCCAGCCGACGCAGGACGACGAGCGCATCCCCGTGACGGCGGCGTCCATTCGCACGCTGGGGTTCGCGCGCCCGGCTTTCATCGGTTCCTCCGATGCCATGTTCAGCCGCGCGCTCGGGGATGGGCTCAAGCGGGAAATGCAGGATACTCCGCTTGTGGTGGATGCGAGGATTGCGGTGGCCAAGGGAGCGCTCGATCCTAATGATTTCGCGCGCGCATTGAGCGAAGTGAAGGAGAAGCGCCCTGATGTGCTTGTCCTTTCCTTCGGCGGAGAACGCGCAGGTCTGATCCTGTCTGAGCTCGCAAAATCTGGAGTGGCGCCGGCCGTGTTCGTGACCGGGCGCCTGGAAAGCCTCCCGGCCGATGTAGTCGCAAATTACCCGAACGCTCTCTATCAGCTCGCCTGGGATCGCCTTCCCGAAGCCGACAGTGACCGCCTGCGCAGCATGATGGCCAAAGACCCGCCCGAGCAGTGGATGTTCGAAGGGGCCAAGATATCCGGCGCGGAAGGGTGGGCGAATGGGAAATGCAAACCGCGCGAGCGGCGCATCACGCCTGATCCCCTGAGCAGCGACAATATGCGAGCCGTCGGCAACGGCTCGATCGCGGCAGACATGGTCGCGTTGGTCGCGACGCTGGCGGGGCAGGAAAAACGCGGAGCGGACTTGGCAACGTTGCGACGGCGCGTGGTCGAGGGGATCACGAAGGATTATGCGGAGAGCCGCGGCGCCTTCAAGGGACGTTTCGATAACTGGTCATTCAACCCCGTGACGCGAGCGGCATCGCGCACGCCCTTTGTCGTCATCCTCCCGCACGGCCTGGGCCGGACGCAACTCGCGCCGTCGCAGTTTGTTCGAAACCGCAATGGTACCCTGCGCAGGATCGAGACGATCTATCTCGATGTGGACCTCGTCCGAGCGCATCATGTCGAAGACAACGAGAAGACGTTTTTCGCCGAATTTTATCTGTCGATGCGCAATGGAACGGGCACGACGATTGACGCGATCGATTTCACGAATGCCTACGTCGACCCGCGCACCAACGGCCGCCAGGTGATGATCGAGCGATTGCACGACGGAGGTGTGAGTAACGTCTATCCGAGCGAAATGAAGGTCTACAAAATATCCGGCCGTTTCGTCTTTGAGCCTGAGCTTTCGAGCTACCCATTCGATACGCAACGGTTCTCGATTGACATGCAACCGAAGCGTGGCGACGCCCCATTCATCGTTCAGCCGCCGCCGCAGGACCTCCGCGACAAGAACTTGCTGACGGATGGATGGGAGCAGAAAGCGCAATACGTCGGCTACGACGAGGATTTCATTCCGCTGATCGATGCCTACACCCACGAACCGAGCGTGGTGCCTTTCTATAAGGCGAGCTTCGTGTGGCTCATGAAGCGTGAAACCACGGATTATTATTTGCGGGTCGTGGTGCCGCTCGCCTTCATCCTCGTGGTCGCCTACCTCTCGATCTTCATTCCGATCTCGAACTTCGAGGCAATCGTTACCATCCAGGTGACGGCCCTTCTGTCGGCGGTCGCGCTTTATCTCGCGCTGCCGAAACTCGACTCCGATGCGGCAACCGTCTCCGATCGCATCTTTGTCTTCAACTACATGATGGTCAGCCTCATGATCGTCATTTCGATCATGCGCGTGACGGGTCTCGTATCGACCCGGCCATGGCTGAAGGGCACGCTATGGACGCTGCACGTCATCGTCATGCCGATCGTGGTCGCGGTCGTTGCCTGGATCGTCTACATGGTCAGCGAAATTGGGGTTGGCGGGGTGATCGCGCAGTGGAATGGGCTTTTCGGATGAGCCGCACACAGCTCCGATCCCGGTAAGCGGCGAGGGCGACGGTCTGCCGTCGCTCTCCCCGCTGGATGCCGACCTCAGAACGGGTTCCACGTTGGACGTGCCGTGAAGCGAATGTAACCGATATTGGCGCCGAGGCGGACACCGAGGCCGGAACGGATCGGCGCCATGATGACCTTGCCGTCGGTCAGTGCCGTCATGCCGACGCCACCGACGAGATACGCCGATCCTTCGACACCCGAAAATCCGGAGAAGATGTCGAGCTCCTCCTTGAGATTGTAGACGAGGAACATCGTCTTCGAACCCGAGGCTCCGAAATCGTAGCCGATCGACGGGCCATGCCAGTAGACGGGTCGTTTGCGGCCATCTCGCAGGAAAAGAGTGCCTTTGCCATAGCGCAGTCCGGCGATGAAGGCGCCTCCGCCCTCGTTGCCGAGGACGTAGCCCGTTGGTCGACCAAGCGTCGAGAATGCGTGCTCCATGACGCTCGCAAGGCCACCGGAGATGCTGCCGAAGAAGCCGCGGCTGGCCTCGGTGATTTCATCGCGCGAGAAGCTTTCGGTGGGTTCTTGCTGCAAAGGTGGAAGGCCTTGGGGAGGCTGCGAAGGAGGGGATGCAGGTGGCAGGGATGCGGAAGGTGCCGCCGGTGGTAGGGGGGCAGACGGTACCGCGGGCGGCAGAGGTGCACGCTCGCTGGTTTCCGTGCTCCATCCGACATGCGGCGACGGTTTCTGTTTGCCCGAAGGCGGAGGAGCCACCGCCGCCGGCCCAGTGCTGGGAGTCGATGTGGCGGGCAGTTCCTTGGGCGCTGGTGTCGCATCGGCGTGGCGGTACGGCGTCGCGATGGCCGGCCCGCTATCGTCCGCGCGCCGAAGCGGCGCTTCCGGTGCGGGTGTACCCGCTACACCAGCATCGACCTTGGATTTGGCCTCGGGAGCGGGTGCCTTCTCGACTGTCTGCTTCGGCGCCGGTGGCGGTGCGGCGGGCTTGGCCGATTTGGGCGGTGTCGGCGCTCGCGCGGGAGCTTGCGCATTTGCCGTCTGCGATCCCGTCGTGCCGCCAGCTTCGTTCTCGAGCCGGCTCAAAATGTACTGTGCCTTCGCCTTGACAGCCGCCTGCAGCTCGAGCGAGGCAGCTTCCAGCTCGGTGAGGCGCGAGCAATCAGGTGTTGCCGACCCGCCGGTTTCACTCAGCTCATCGATGCGCGCGAGAAGCATTGCCGCTTGGGAATCGAGTTCCGCCGTGCGCTCGTCCGACATGAACGCCCCGGCCTTCTCATCACCTTCGGCACCGGTCCAGCCGCGCTTTTCCTTGAGCTTGCGTAACGCGGCCATGATGCGCGGCTGGGTCTCGGCCGTCACGACGCGCAGCCGTGCGCCAGCCTCGTCGATGACGCGGCGCATCGTATCCTTGGTGCATGGCTCGGCCGCTTTTACGCCCTGCGCGAGTGGCGAGACCAAGACGATCGCAAGCACGAAGCGGAGCAGCGATCTATGCATGCATTACCCCCGGTTGGACCCGAAACAGGGTGCGACTTCTGGGTAGCGGCAATGCGTTCGCCCGTCAAACGACTGTTCCCGCAGCGACTTGTCGAGCATCGGCACGTCTAGCGCTGCCGTTTGGCGCGGGCGACCCGCTCCGGCCGTGACTGTCGCTGCTTGGCAAGCGCTACCCAGCGGCGACAACTGGCGAGCGCACGATTGCAGCGGACCCGGATCGCGGGCGCCGCTGGCGGTTCGCCCGAGCCAGCAACTCGCTTCGGATCAGCAGCGATCTTCGCATTGCCAAGCGCCGACGCGGAAAGATTTCTGACCGACCATCGCACGAGGTCGCCGGTCGTCATGCCGACGAGGAATGGGTTGGCGCGTGCCGTCTGCCCACCAAGGATGCTGATGATGGGCGTTGAAGCCGGTGCCTTCAGGATACGTACGGCACCGCCAGGGCCGACCAGATGCGCCAGCCTGAGATTGGCAAACGAGGCTTCCACACCCGCCACCGCCAGAAGAGCGGCGTTGTCACGTGTGAATGCTTCTGCAGCGCGTCGCGCAAACTCTCTGTTGGTGCGCAATTTCAGCACGTCTGCAGCCGACATCTCGTCGATCTCGGCTGGGAAGTGACGGCGCGTCACATCCAAAAAGGTGCTTTCGATGAATTGAAAGGGGCCAACCGCCGTCGATCGCGGATTTCGCGCATCATCGCGACCGCCAGATTCCGCCATCATCAGCCGATCGAGAAAGAGAGCCATCGCGGCGGCATCGTCGACGGCAACGGTGGCATCCTTCGTCGGGCGGCTGGTATCTTTCGATTTGTCTTGGTTGGCGGGTTGCTCGGGCGCGGACCCTGAGGGTGCCTGTTGGGCGGTGGCACCGCTTGGCGAATGCCACATCAGCAGAAGACCGGCGAGTATCAACGTGGCTATGAAACCGGTCACCTGCCGCGCGCATAGCGGTCGGCTCTGGGCGAGGCATGACGTGCGTTGCACGTGGCGCTGGATCACGGGGCGCGCACTCCTTCAGTCACGAGCGCAAACCGCCGGCGCGTCCAACGGCTTAAGCGCTGCCCAAGGCTATACGGCAACTTTGTCGCCGGTTCGATCAATCGTTGGGATCGCCAGCCTGCCGCGTGTCCTGATCTTTGAGCGCGCGACGAAAGAGCATCGGCAAATCGTCCCGCAAACTCCAGACCTGTGTATTGACGGTATCGAGACGGCTAACGATCCGGGCCATCAGGCCATCAGCCGAATCGAATCGACGCGACGTCTCGTTCTTGAGGGCGACAAGTTCTGGATGAATTGCACGGAACTGGCCTGCCAGCGTATTCACCACTCCCTCGAGGTCGTCCATGCGCTGCTTCAGGTGCTTCAACTCGGCTTCGAAATCCATTCACCTTCTCCTGACGGCAAGCTATACAAGAACAGAGAGGGAACATTCTTTACGCCGGCGATCAATGCTCTTCTGCTACATGAGGCAGTTTACTGGCAACTAACTTCCGGTCTGGGCATAGTGAATGGCAAAAATAGGTTTACGGATCATCGCGCGCAGCGCCCGGCAAGCAATTCCGGATGTGGGAAGTTAACCGGCAAGAATAAGGGCGGTACAACCTGACAAAGAAACGACACCGCACACGGAAGGACCCATATGCCGGCGTGCGAAGGCAGCGTCAGTGGTGCGATGTTTCGCCCCAAGGCTGAGGGAAAACGTCAGCTTCGCTCGTCCGGCGGCCGACCGACCTTCTCCAGCAGAACTTGGTCCAGGGCGACCAAGTCCTCGGGCAAGGGCAGTCCGAGGGCCTTGAACTCCTGCAACTTGGCATGGATCTGCAGGGCAAGCTCATGCTCGTCCTGAGGTTCGTTCTGCATCTCCGTCAGCAGGATTCCGATTTCCGTCTTGAGGCGTTCGAAGGCCATTGTTCAATCTCCTCCCGAACCTTGAGCCTGAAGGAGATTACACTTGTTTCTTCGCTTGCGGCTGCCGCAATGAAATTTGGTGCGTCGATTCCAAGCGCAAGATCGTGTGAGGCGGTCAGTGTTGATGCGTGAATGCCGATGAGTGGCCGCGCACGAGCTCGTCCGCAAGGATCGGCTGGAGGGTGGCGGCAAAGGGGCGAGGCAGCATGGCCGCGATGCGCGCGCCTTCACGCTGGGCCGTCAGAGCAGCCGTCGAAAGCGACTGAGAGATCAGGATGCGCTGGACAGCCACTTCGAGCTGCCCCGCGATGATCAGGCGTGCATCTCCGCGTAACGGTCCGCCAAGACGAGCTTCGAGGCGATCGAGCACCGTCGCCCCGTCGATCGGTGGCGGAGACGGCCTGCGCCGCGAGCTGAACAGCCAGTTCAACGCACTCATCACTTCACTCCACTACACCTCGTCCCAATGACGAATCAGCACGATCTGCTAACGGTTGGCTGTAGCGGTAGAGCAACGGACGATGACTGATCGTTCCAAGACGGCGTATTTGAAGGGCATGTCGCGCAAGAAGATTGTGGAAAACCTGAGGCACCGGAGTACGGCTCGCCCGGAGCCATCGCGAAACATCAGCAAACGCGCAACATTCCTCATCGGCCCTGAAAGACGGGATCCCGCTTTGCCGCGAAGGCGGCGACACCCTCTTTGTAGTCTTCGCTCGCGATAGCGGTGTCCATCACTTCGTGGATCGCGTCGGCGCGCGTAGCGACTGTATTTCGCGCAATCGCCTCGATGACGATCTTGGCTCCCTGAATGGTGAGAGGCGCGGACGCTTTCATGCCTTGCGCAAAGTCGAGAGCGGCGCCCAGCGCCTCACCCGACAACGCCATATGCGTTGCGAGACCGACCCGATACGCTTCGGCCGCATCGTAACGCCGGCCGGTGAACAGCACTTCCTTCGCTACTGCGAGCCCCACTGCGTCGAAGAGAACGCGAGTCTCCACGACGCCATAGACGTTGGAGAGCCGGGCTGCGGGGATGGCAAAATAAGCCGTCGCGTCCGCAACGCGGAAATCGCAGGAGAGGGCGAGCGCGACACCACCACCGA
Source organism: Hyphomicrobiaceae bacterium (assembly GCA_050250755.1). Taxonomy (GTDB): domain Bacteria; phylum Pseudomonadota; class Alphaproteobacteria; order Rhizobiales; family Hyphomicrobiaceae. The sequence continues at coordinate 78,902 of JBFWOB010000014.1, read as the reverse complement.
AGCACGGTCCGGAAATTGCGGCGATGGTCGGCTTTGGCGAGGCTGCGATGGAGAGGTGTACGGCATCCACAGCCGCTTCGTAGACGCGACCATCCTCGATCGTCGCGCGAACTGCAGGAAACTCGGAGATGTCGGCGCCCGCACAGAACGCACCGCCTGCGCCCGTCAGCACGATGGCGCGTACGTTTGACGCTTGACCGAGTTCGACAAAAACGCGCCGCAGCTCCTGCCACATCGCAAGCGTCAGCGCGTTGCGGCGGCCGGCTCTATTGATCGTCACGATGGCAACCGCGGCATCGCTGCGATCGACCACGATGTCCGTAGAGGTGAGGGGAATGGGCGCGGGCATCGGTCGAATCCTTTCAGTCGGTGTGCGAGGCTGGAATGGCGAAAGCTTAAGGCATGAGGCTCGCGAGGAACCTGATCACGACGAACGTCATGAAACAGCCGAAGGCAAGCTCCAGCCCGCGCTTCGAAAGTCCGTGAGAAACCCTGGCGCCGAGGGGCGCTCCGAGAAGACCTGTCGGAATGGCCAGCGCCGCGCCGAGCAGGCTGACGTAGCCGATCGTTCCGGGTGGAACGCCCGTCACTCCCCATCCCGCCCACATGAAGCCGACCATGCCGGGGATCGCGATCAAGGGGCCGAACCCCGACGACGTGGCAACGGCCTGGTGAAGGTTGCGGCCATACAGGGTCATCAGAATGACGACGTAGGCGCCGCCGCCAATGCTCATCAGCGTGGAGATGGTGCCGATGCCCACCCCGTAGGCTTCGACGGCAAGACTCTTGGGGATCTCGCTGCCAAGGCGCCAATCATCGCGCCCCATAAACATGCGAAGCGCCAGGAACGAGCCCATGATCACCCAGACCCACTTGAGGACGTCGCCGCCAGCGCTGCGGGCAATCAGCGAGCCGATTACGACGCCGATGAACACCGGGATGGCCATTCGCTTCACGAACCCGAGGTCGGCGATGCCGCGCGCACGGTGAGCGAGGAACGAGCGCAATGTAGTGGGTGCAATGATGGCGAGCGACGTGCCGGTGGCGAGGTGGATGCGTACGGCTTCATCGACCCCCATCCAGCGAAACGCCTCGTAGAGCGTGATCACGACGACGGCGCCTCCGCCGATGCCGAGAAGGCCGGCGAGGAAGCCTGACAAGAACCCGGCCGCCGCCAATGCCACTGCCATCAGCGCGATCGCCGACCAGTCCATCGCAATCATTGCATCCGATCCTTGGAGTGCGTGCGCGGGCCGCGCCTGCGCCGAGGGAGGCCGTCGCGTGACCGAACACGGCTGATGTGCACGACACGATCGGGTCAATCGTGCATCTGAGGCAGAGCCACGGCTCCGCGTCAACGGTGCTCGCGCGGCCTGCAGGGAAGGCCGACCGTCGCAGTCAGGCCGCTAGATCCCGCGATACTATTTCTTCTGGCCGTCCTTCGGCTGTCCGGAAAACCGCTTCTTCATCGCGATGCACGGATCGGGGCGCTCCACCCGCGGGGTGATGACGACGAAGTCTGCGATGGGGCGGCCCTCAGCGCCGCGCGTGGCATACGACAGCGCATCCGCCTGCTGAGACTCGGCCTGTGAAAACATCACGACGAGGCTGCGCTTCGTCGGAGCCATGCGCTGCAAGTGCCAGGGCACAGCCCGATCGCGGCGGACGTGGCCGTTACCCGCTAGAAGCACGGCGCCTTGGTGGGTCTTGGCGGCATCGACGAGCTGGTTCGCCATGTAGGCGTCCCTGTAGCGCTGGGCATCGGCCATCGTCGTCAACGCGGCTCGCGGCATGATCCCACAGTGCGATCCGACGAGCTCGTCGAGAAGGCCGTTCTGTTCGCCATCGGGGAGCGGTGTATCGAGACCGAGGCGCTTGGTCTCCTCCGCATCCAGAGCCCCAATGCCTCCCTTTGCGACCGCGCGAATCCCTTCGCGCGTAAGATTGCCATGAATGATCGGCCATTCCACATCGAGTGCAGCCTCGATCATCGGCCGGAGCAGCGCTTCAGGTGGCCAGCCCGACTTTTTCCAATCGAGCGCCGCAAAAAAATCGTCCACCGAGCGGCGTTGCACACGATCGACGGCGCGAAAACCAGCGACGGCCAGGGCTTGGTCCGCGCGGATGTGCTCGAGCACGAGGCCGGGGGCTGGCCGCTTCGCCTTCGCCCGTTGCGCGGCAAGTGCGAGAATGATCTGGCCGCGAATGCGATGGTGCGAGGGATTGTCGTGGATTTCGCCGAGCAGCACGAAGTCTGCCTTCTCGGTCGCCGCGGCCAACTCTTCTACCGTCCGGTCCGCATCGAGAACCCGCGGCTTCCTGTCATGCGCTCCGGTTTCAATAGCGGCGCAGATGTCCGGCGCGGCGGAATCCGGGCCGCTCTTCTGATGCGGGCTGGTGCGGCACAGCTCGCTCACCTCGTTGGCATGCACAGTAACCGAGCCGAATACCAAGGCCGCAGCGCTGAAGGCGAGCGCGGCCATGCGCGCAGTCACAGTGCCCATGAGTATCCCTTGCGTTTAGCCGCTCTGATGTGGAAGGCGCCAAGTAGAAGCGGTTCAACGCTCCGGCAACGCTGGCAATCCCTTCCGCTCGCGCATCAGATTGATGAACCGCGTGAACAGATAGTGGCTGTCCTCTGGGCCCGGCGATGCCTCGGGATGATACTGCACGGAAAAGACCGGCTTTCCCTTGACCCTGAGGCCGCAATTGGAGCCATCGAAAAGCGACACGTGCGTTTCCTCGACCTCGTCCGGCAGCGTATCGCGATCGACGGCGAAGCCATGGTTCATCGACGTGATCTCGACCTTCTCGGTCGTGAAGTCCTTCACGGGATGGTTCGCGCCATGATGGCCTTGGGCCATCTTCGACGTGCGCCCGCCGAGCGCGAGGCCGAGCATCTGATGGCCAAGACAGATACCGAATGTCGGTAATCCGGACTGAACGAGCTTCTTGATCTCGGGAACCGCGTATTCGCCTGTGGCGGCGGGGTCGCCCGGCCCGTTCGATAGGAACACGCCATCCGGATTGCGCGCGAGAATGTCCTCGGCGGTAGTCGTGGCAGGGACGACCGTGACCCGGCAGCCGGACGTTGCCAGCGAGCGCAAGATATTGCGCTTCAGCCCGTAGTCGACAGCGACAACATGCAACTCTGGTGTTTCTTGGCGCTCATAGCCCTTGCCCCAGGCCCAGCGCATTTCGTCCCAGGTGTAGACTTGGCCACTCGTCACCTCTGGCACTAGGTCCAGCCCAACGAGGCCGGACCACGCCTTTGCCTCGGCTTTCAGCCTATCGAGGTCGAAGGTCCCGGATGGCTCGTGAGCGATCACACCGTTCGGCATCCCTGTTTCACGGATGAGTGCGGTGAGCGCCCTGGTATCGATGCCAGTGATGGCAATGATGCCCCGCGATTTCAACCACGCATCGAGGTGGCCGTGCGCGCGCCAGTTCGAGGGATCGGTCACATCAGCGCGAAGAATGGCGCCCCTGACGCCCGAGCGGGAGGCGAGGTTCGAGGTCTCGATATCCTCGGTGTTTGTGCCGACGTTGCCGATATGCGGGAAGGTGAAAACGATGATCTGCCCGGCATAGGAGGGATCGGTGAGAATCTCCTGATACCCCGTGATGGCCGTGTTGAAGCACACTTCGCCGACGGCAGAGCCGGTCGCACCAAGCCCGGTGCCCGAGATCACGGAGCCGTCTGCAAGGACGAGACGCGCAGTGGAAGGGGCTTCGGCCCAGGGGCTCGAAGCGTGTACTGTCTTGGTGTCGGACATCGGGTATCTCCCGTCGGCGCGCGCCACGGCGCCGTCATCTCGGCCGGTGGAGTTTGGCGCGGAACCTATGCGATGGGCCTTCGAGGGTCAAACGCCATGGGGACCATCGACCCGGCGGCTTGCCGCATGAAACGATCGGCACCAAGTTAAGGCCAATTCCCACGTTTGGAGATGTCTTATGCTGCGCCAGCGCCTGACCGAGGATATGAAAGCCGCCCTGAGAGCCGGCGAGAAAGAGCGGCTCGGCGTCATCAGGCTGATGATTTCAGCCATGAAGAGCGCCGACATGGAGCCCGGGGTAAAGGGGGCGGAGATCGACGACGCCGCGATCGTGGCGGTTCTGACGCGCATGGTGAAGCAGCGGCGCGACTCGATCGAGCAATACAACGCGGGCGGACGGAAAGATCTGGCCGACAAGGAAGCCGCGGAAATCGTCGTGATCGAAGGCTATCTGCCGAAAATGATGGGCGAGGTCGAGACCCGCGACGTGATCGCGAAGCTGATCTCCGAAACTGGCGCGGCTGGCCCGAAGGACATGGGCAAGGTGATGGGCGCGCTGAAAAACCGCCACGCGGGAGCGATCGACATGGGCAAGGCGAGCGGTCTCGTGAAGGAGATGCTCGCCAAGCCGTGAGTGGTCGCCGGCTCAGGGAACGATGATCTGGCGCACCGTACCACCATCGGCCAGCCGGTCGAAGCCTTCATTGATCTGATCGAGCGACAGCCGCTCGCTCATCAGGCGATCGACCGGCAGAAGACCCTGCTGATAGAGGGTAATGAACCGCGGTATGTCGCGGGCCGGTACGCAACTCCCGACATAGCTGCCTTTTAGAGTGCGCTCTTCCGCAACTAGGTTCACGGCGGGTAGCGCGAAGGTGTGCGTGGGGTGCGGCAGGCTGCCGGTGATGGTCGTCCCGCCACGTCGGGTGATCTTGTAGGCGAGTTCGAGCGCCTTCACGGACGAGGCCATTTCGAACGCGTAATCGACTCCACCGCCGGTGAGATCGCGCACTTGTTCAGCGCAATTCGCATCGCGCGCATTGACGGTGTGCGTCGCGCCGAGCTGCTTGGCGAGTGCGAGTTTGTCGTCGAGCATGTCGATCGCGACGATTGTGCGCGCGCCCGAGAGCCGCGCGGCCAGCATCGACATCAGTCCGACGCCGCCGAGGCCGACAACGGCCGCGCTCGAGCCGGCTGGCATCTTGGCTGTGTTGATCACAGCGCCTGCGCCCGTGATCACCGCGCAACCGAAAAGGGCCGCTTCCTCGAAGGGCAATGACTTATCGATCTTGATCGCGCTTTCACGCGACACGACCGCGTACTCGGCAAACGCCGAGACGCCGAGATGATGATTGATCGGCTTGGAATCCTTGGAAAGGCGAATATCGCCGCCCAGCAGCGTCCCGGCTCCGTTTGCCTTCGCGCCGGGCTCGCAAAGCGCGGGCCGTCCTTCGGCGCACGGGATGCAATGGCCGCAACTTGGCACAAACACCAGGATGACGTGGTCGCCGACCACGAGGTCCTTGATCCCAGGCCCGATCTCGACAACTTCTCCGGCCGCCTCATGGCCCAGCGCCATCGGCATTTGTCGCGGACGATCGCCGTTGATCGTGGATAGGTCGGAGTGGCAAAGACCAGCGGCCCGGATGCGCACCAGAAGCTCGCCGTCGCCCGGCGGAGCGAGGGTGAGTTCCTCGATGACCAGCGGCTTCGACGTGGCATATGGACGTGGCTTCTGCATCTCGTAGAGGACGGCGGCGCGGGTCTTCAAGCGACTCTCCGAAGCAACATTGGGGGTTGGCAGATGGGGCGAAGCCCGGTTTCTTAGGGTATCTTCGCGTCAGGTCGGTGTCCAATCACCGGGAACTTACGCCGAAGACTGAGCGTTTTCGATGCCCGCATTGCCCCCGCCTGCATCGCCCCGCACTCGCGCGGCATGTCCCATGGAGCTTTCCCACTCGTGCTTGGTATTTCGCCCGTCTGGCTGCTGGCCTTGATCCTGCTTGCGACGCTGATTTTATTCATCTGGGGGCGGTGGCGGTACGATCTGGTGGCTGGCGCTGCCTTGGCCGCATCGGTTCTGTTGGGCGTGGTCGAGAGCAAGGACGCCTTCATCGGCTTCTCCGATCCCGCGGTCGTGACGGTCATTCTCGTACTCGTCCTGAGCGCAGCGATCCGGGAATCCGGCGTCCTCGAACGGGTCGTGTCGATCGCCAGCCCGATCATGGGGACGCCCGGTCTGATGGTCGCGACGCTGACAGCACTCACCGTGATGCTTTCGAGCTTCATGAACAATATCGGAGCGCTGGCGATCGTCATGCCGGCGGCCATCGCGGTTGCGGCAAAAATGAACCGGCCGCCATCGATCGTGCTGATGCCTATCGCATTTGGCTCGTTGCTGGGTGGTCTCGTCACTCTGATCGGCACGCCGCCCAACCTGCTGATAGCAGCCGTGCGCCGGGAGGCGGTGGGCGAGCCGTTCGGGATGTTCGACTTCGCGCCGGTCGGGCTGGCCATAGCGGCCGTGGGCGTCACATATCTGACCTTTGCCTGGCGTCTTCTTCCATCGGATCGGCGCGGGACGCCGCTGCCGGATGCGCGCTTCAAGATCGAAGACTACGTGACCGAAGCCAAGATCGTGAAAGGTTCGAACCTTGTTGGCGCGACCGTCAGCGAGCTCGAAAGCGAGGGCGACATCTCCTTGCTGGCCGTTATCCGCGGAGACGTGCGACGGCTCGTTCCCTGGAGCACCATGAAGCTTCAACAGGGTGACGTGCTCGTCATGGAGGGTGGCACTTCCGCGCTGAAGCGTGTCGTCGATCAGAAAAAGCTCGAGCTGGTCGGCTCGAAAGATACCGACGAGGAACTGCTGACGTCCGATGGTTTCGGCATCTCGGAAGTGGTGGTGATGTCGAATTCCATCCTGATTGGCCGATCCGCGCTCGACATCGGCCTCAGACGCTACGGCGTTAGTCTGCTGGCGATTAGCCGGCGAGGAAAGCGCACGACGAATCGGCTGAAACACGTCCGCTTCGAGGCGGGTGACGTCCTTGTCATCCAGGGCGCTCTCGACGAGATGAGCGTGACACAAGAAACGCTGGGCTGCTTACCCCTGGCGGAGCGGAAGATCGCGCTGGGTCGGCCGATGCGGCAGTGGCTGCCGGTACTTGTGATGCTGGCGGCGGTCGTCCTCGCAACGACCGATATGCTGTCGCTGCCAATTGCCTTTTTGGCGGCGGTCGTTGTTCTGGGCGCTCTGCGCGTCATGCCGCTCAACGACATGTACGCTGCGGTCGACTGGCCGGTCGTGGTGCTTCTCGCCGCCTTGATTCCCGTCACCGGCGCACTTGAGAAAACGGGCGGCACGGAAATGATCGCCTCGACCATGGCGAGCTTGTCCGGGGGGTGGGCTCCGGTGGCGGGACTGGCGCTGTTTCTCATTGCAACGCTTGCGGTGACGCCGGTGCTCAACAACGCCGCCACCGTCTTGCTGATGGGTCCGATCGCGGCGGGATATGCGCGGAAATCCGGGCTCAATATCGACCCGTTTCTGATGGTGGTTGCGATCGGCGCAAGTTGCGACTTCCTCACGCCGTTCGGCCACCAATCGAACACGCTGGTCTATGGACCGGGCGGTTATCGCTTCGGCGATTACGCGCGCCTCGGCTTTCCGCTGACCCTGATCGTGATCTTCGTAACGCTGCCGATGATCCTGCTGGTCTGGCCCATGCACAAGTAAGCCGTCACCCGATGATGCCGACTTCCTCCAGCACGAAACTTTTGATCGTGCCCAGATAGCGGGCGCCGTTATCGGTGACGCGCTTCATGGCTGCACTAGCTGATGCCTTCTGCAGCGAGGCCATGTCGTCGTACCAGAGCTCCGCAATCGCATCGCATTGGACCTCGGGAGTCGGAACATCTGGGCGGGTCGGTTCTGCCAATGGAAAGGTCAGAACGTAGCGGCGGACCTCTGGAACGCTGCGCACCATCGGCGCGTGCTCCTCGATCCAGACCTTGCGAAACGCCTCGACGGTCATGCCCGGCTTGCGGGTGAGGAGAGACATGCTCTTGATCATGGGGACTCCTGAAGTCACGGACGCCACGTTCGATGGCGCGTTCGTTCGGGAGCTTAGGGAGAGCAGAAAACCTCAGCAAGCCATTGTTGGCGCCCTATAGCGTATCGGGGATTGTCGATCGGATCTGTCACGCGTTCCCGACGGAATTATAGATTACCCATTGTCCGCAAAACGGGTCGGACCCACATTTACTATGAGCTTGCCGGTGAAAGCACCGGGTCGGTACGGAAAGGGTGGCTTTGGCAGAAATCAATCCAAGGCTGATAAGTGCGATTATGGTATGTGCGACGCGACGACGAAAGCAACGGGGTTGACCAGATGATGACCTTCAAATGGGTGGCCCGTGCTCGAATCGTCGCCAATCTTGCCCTCGGGGCCGTGCTTCTCATCTGGCCGAGCCTGCCTTTCGAGTGGCTTGGCGAGCCGACGCCGCGACCCGAGTGGATCGTGGGGGTTGTCGGTGTCGCGATGATCTACGTCGCGTTAGCCCATGTGGCTTCGGCCGTCGCGCCCGGAATGGCGATGTCGAGCAACCTGTTCGTCCTCCTCGGACCTATTCTCCCGATCGCGATGCTAACGTGGTTGGGTCTGACCGTTCCGAGCCGCGCGGCCTTGATGCTCGCTCTCTACGAGACCGCATTCGTGGTGCTCCTCATCCGCACCTTCCAGCGAAGCTGGTTTGGCGATCTCGCTCCCCGAGCGTGATTGAATGGTGACCCCAAGCGTCCGTCTCATCTCTGAGCCTTAAAGGCCATCGCCTCCGCCCTTTAACTACGCGTGCGTCATAATCGGATATAGTCGTTTCGCCCCTCGGTAGTCCCTGAGGGCGTGGAGCCCGACGCCAATGGCCGAGCCTGAGCCCGACCAGCATGCGCAGAGAGAGCGGCGCGGATGGTTCGCTCCCACGATCAGGCGCGGTGTCGTCGCCAAAGTTGTGATCAGGACACTTCGGTTGGTGCGTCAGCTCTCCTGGCGCGCGTTCGAGCTGTTGCTCGCACTCATCATCGTGTTCGAGGAGTGGGGCTGGCGGCCGTTATCGGCGCTGATCGCGCGCCTCGCCGAGTTCCGTCCGATCGCGCGCCTGGAAATGCGTATTCGCGCCCTTCCACCCTGGCCGACGCTGGGTGTTTTTCTGCTTCCTTCATTGCTCTTCCTTCCGCTGAAGCTTGCTGCGCTCTGGCTGATTGGCGGAGGTCACGTGCTATCGGCGACGCTGCTCTTCGCCTTCGCAAAAGTCGTGGGCACTGCGCTCTATGCTCGGATCTTCCAGCTGACGCAGCCCAGGCTGATGGAGCTTGCGTGGTTTGCGCGCCTCTACAACTGGTTCATTCCATGGAAAGAGGCCCTCGTAGCCCAGGCCAAAGCAACGCGCGTCTGGCAGGCAGCCGCCGCGCTGAAGGCTCGAGCGAAAATCGCGGCAACGGAAGCCTGGTATCGGCTCCGTCCATCGGTGACAGCCATGGTGGCACGCCTCAAGACCGTGCTCGGGCGGTAAGCGCTTGCGAGCCGATCAAGCCGTGACGAACTCAGCCTTGCGATAGCCCTGAAGATAGAGAAGCGCCGTCAGATCGCTGTGCGCAATCGCAGCATCGGCATCGGCCGCGACGACGGGCTTCGCACGATAGGCGACGCCGAGACCTGCGGCCTCGATCATCGCAAGATCGTTGGCGCCGTCGCCGACCGCCAGGGTGAGAGCCAGATGGAGACTTCGATCGCGGGCGAGATCTTTCAACGCGGCAAGTTTTGCCTCCCGGCCGAGGATCGGCTCCGCCACGCGACCCGTCAGTCGCCCCGATGTCACCTCGAGGATATTGGCGCGATTGACGTCGAAGCCGACAGCCTCTGCAACCCGGCTCGTGAAGAAGGTGAAGCCACCCGAGACCAGCGCCGCGAATGCCCCATTGGCCCGCATGGTCTGTACGAGCGTTCGCGCTCCAGGCGTAAGCGTGATCCGCGTGTCATAGATCCCTTGGAGATCGTCTTCCGAGAGCCCGGCGAGCAGGGCCATCCGCTCGCGAAGCGCCCCTTCGAAGTCCAGCTCACCGCGCATGGCGCGCTCTGTGATGACCGCGATGCGCGCTTTGATGCCGAGAACGGCACCCATCTCGTCGATACATTCCTGACCGATAATGGTCGAATCCATATCGGCAACGAGCAGCCGCTTACGGCGCGTGGCAAGATCCGCCCCCACGAGGTTGACGTCGATCGGGCGCTCGCCAAGCGCTTCGCGGATACGGGCAATCAAGGGAGCACGGTCGGCGTCCTCGGGGCGAGCCAGGAGAGCTTCCCAGGCTTCGCCGGTTCCAAGCCAGCGTTCATCGAGAACCGTCTCGCCGGCCAGGCAGCCCCGGACGCCCATGATTTCCGTGTCGCCGATCAGCCCGGCGACGGGGGCGGCAGTCAGGACAAGGGCAAAGGCCAGGCTCTCGCTCATCGGCGGCATCTCGCTCCGAAGGAAATGATGGTGCCGGTGATAGGTCGGAGCCCGAAAGCCGGCAACCCCTGGGCCGGAAAACTCCGCTTTTGCTCATCCATCCCTCAAACGGACGACCTGCGACCGTCAACCATGGCTCGTGGCCGGGAGCTTTCGCTTCCGGCGTACGTCGGGTAGAACGCGCCCGACCAGCCGCGCAAACGGAGCACACAAGATGACAGCCATCGTCGATATCCAGGGCCGTGAGATACTCGACTCGCGGGGCAATCCGACGGTGGAGGTGGATGTTCTGCTGGAAGACGGCTCGAAAGGCCGCGCCGGCGTTCCTTCTGGGGCCTCGACGGGCGCCCATGAGGCGGTCGAGCTGCGCGATGGCGATTCATCCCGCTACCTCGGCAAGGGCGTGCTGAAGGCGGTTGACGCGGTTAACGGCGAGATCTTCGACACCCTCGCCGGCATGGATGCCGAGGATCAGCGCGGCATCGACGATCTTCTCATCAAGCTCGATGGAACGCCGAACAAGGGCCGCCTGGGCGCCAACGCCATTCTCGGCGTATCGCTCGCGACCGCCAAGGCAGCGGCTGCGGCTCGCGGTCTGCCGCTCTACCGCTATATCGGAGGGACGCAAGCGCACATCCTGCCGGTGCCGATGATGAACATCATCAATGGCGGCGCCCATGCCGACAATCCGATCGACATCCAGGAATTCATGGTCATGCCGGTCGGTGCCCCGACCCTGGCTGACGCGGTTCGCATGGGCTCCGAGATCTTCCACACATTGCGGAAGGGCCTCGCTACGGCGGGCCATGCCACCAACGTCGGGGATGAGGGGGGCTTCGCGCCGAACCTCAAGTCGACCGACGAGGCGCTGGGCTTCATCATGACGTCCATCGAAAAGGCCGGCTACAAGCCCGGTGACGATGTGGTGCTGGCTCTCGATTGCGCTGCGACCGAGTTCTTCAAGGACGGAAAATACGAGATGGAAGGCGAGGGGAAGAGCCTCGCGCCAGAAGTCATGGCAACCTACCTCGGCGACCTGGTGAGCCGATACCCGATCGTTTCGATCGAGGACGGCATGTCGGAGGACGACTGGATCGGCTGGAAAGCGCTCACCGAACTGATCGGCAGCAAATGCCAGTTGGTCGGCGACGACCTCTTCGTCACCAATACCCAGCGCCTGGCACGCGGCATTCGCGAAGGGATCGCCAACTCGATCCTCGTCAAGGTCAACCAGATTGGGACGCTCTCGGAAACCCTTGCCGCCGTGGATATGGCCCACCGCGCCCGTTATACGGCGGTCATGTCGCACCGTTCGGGCGAGACTGAGGACGCCACGATCGCCGATCTCGCCGTGGCCACCAATTGCGGACAGATCAAGACGGGATCGCTCTCGCGGTCGGATCGCCTCGCTAAGTACAACCAACTGATCCGCATCGAGGAAGAGTTGGGCGATGTGGCGAGTTATGCCGGCCGTTCCGTGCTGCGGGGCAGCGTCGGAAACGCCTGATTATCAGACGGGGCAAGAGGGGCTATTTGGGCCCGGCCCACGGCCGTATCTCAGGTGCAAAGGAACGTCGCCATCCGGGAGTCACTCGAGCGCACTCGCGAAACTTACAATTTCCGAGGCCGGCTTTACGCGCGTTTTACCATCCGGCCCTACTGTCGTTCTTGTCGCCGGTTCAAGCGTCAAAGCGACAAAAGGTTTCGCGTAGCGTGTGTGAGTTAGTCCAATGTTTATGCAACGGCAGACACTTGTTGTGCTCATTTGCTGTGGCATGACGGGCTACTTCGGATATCACGCCATTCACGGCAAGCATGGTCTCGACGCCCGTAAAGGGCTCCAGGAGCGAGCGGAAAAGCTCGCCCGCGAGCTCAAGGGATTAGAGACCATGCGGGCCGCATTGCAGCGCGAAGTAGCGCTGCTTAACCTCCGGAAACCCGATCCCGACTTCGTCGAGGAACTGGCGCGCGTCGATCTCGGCTATGCGCGCCCGGGCGAGCGCATTTTGCTCGAGAGCGATCCGCGCGTCGCGCTCTTGCGCTGAGAGCCGGGCTCTGCAACCCACTCCAACATCGCCGTTAATGGACAGACATCCAGGGCGACCTGCGCACTAGCCCCCAACCGGTGGCTCGTGTAGGGTTTTCAAGCATCCACCCGAGGTCGCCGCGGCGACCTATCCCGCATGGAGGAACCATGGCGCCGACCGGCACCGAGGGCATTTTGGCTCAAGCGTCCGCCCATCCTTTTCCGGCGCCTCCGGCGTTCACGCGTGAAGAGGAGCTTACCGCGTACCGGGAGATGCTTCTCATTCGCCGGTTCGAGGAGCGCGCGGGCCAGCTCTATGGCATGGGCTTCATTGGTGGCTTCTGCCATCTCTACATCGGCCAGGAAGCAGTGGTCGTCGGCCTGCAGATGGCCGCAAAGCAAGGCGATCAGGTCATTACAACCTATCGTGACCACGGCCACATGCTTGCGACCGGCATGGACCCGAAAGGCGTAATGGCCGAGTTGACTGGCCGCAGCGGGGGCTACTCCAAGGGTAAGGGGGGCTCTATGCACATGTTCTCGAAGGAGAAGAACTTCTACGGTGGACACGGCATCGTCGGCGCGTCGGTGCCATTGGGCGCAGGCCTCGCGTTCGCCAACGTCTATCGCGGCAACGACAACGTCTGCTGGTGCTATTTCGGTGACGGCGCGGCCAACCAAGGTCAGGTCTACGAGACCTTCAACATGGCGAAGCTCTGGCAGCTCCCTGTCATCTTCGTCATCGAGAATAACCGCTATGCCATGGGCACGGCGATAGAGCGGGCCGCCGCGACCACAAACTTCTCGCAGCGAGGCCGCTCATTCGACATTCCAGGCGAGCAGGTCGACGGCATGGATGTTCGCGCCTGCCGGGCGGCCGGCGAAAAGGTTGCAGCCCACGCCCGAGCCGGCAAAGGCCCTTACATCCTCGAGATGTTGACGTACAGGTATCGCGGTCACTCGATGTCCGACCCCGCTAAGTACCGCACGCGCGAGGAGGTCGAAAAGGTCCGCGAGCAGCAGGACCCGATCGAGCGCGTCAGGAAGCGCCTGCTCGATGGCGGCCTGATCAGCGAGGAAGAGCTCAAAGCCACCGACGCCGAGATCCGCAAGAGGGTGACCGAAGCCGCTGAGTTCGCGCAAAATGATCCAGAGCCCGATCCGTCGGAGCTTTGGACGGATGTTCTTGTCAAAGCGTGAGGGCGGCGCTGAGAGGATGACCGAGCACGCGAAGACGCCCGCCACCTACGCCGAGCTCGAGGCGCTGCCACCGCACCTCGTGGGGGAAATCCTTTTCGGCGCGCTGGTGACTCATCCGAGGCCGCCGCCGCGCCATGGTGGTGCGGCAAGCGCCCTCGCCGCCCTTTCAACCAACGCGTATCAGTTCGGCATCGGCGGGCCAGGCGGATGGATCTTTGTCGTCGAGCCCGAGCTGCATCTTGGCCCGCACGTAGCGGTCCCCGATATAGCCGGGTGGCGGCGAGAGCGTATCTCGGCATTGCCCGACAAGGCATTCTTCGAAACACCGCCCGACTGGATCTGCGAAGTCCTCTCGCCATCGACCGAGAAATACGACAAGGGCGACAAACGCCGGATCTACGCGCACTATGGTATCCCGCATCTTTGGCATGTGGATCCGCGCGCCAAGACGCTTGAGGTCTTCCGGCTGCAGGAGCGGGATTGGCTCTTGACCCATACATTCGTCGATCAGGAGGATGTTTCAGCACCTCCTTTCGTCGCCATAACATTCTCTCTCGGCCTCCTTTGGCCGTTTGATCCCCCCTCAACCGAAACGCCATCCGACGAGCGACGCTAGATGCCCATTCAGATCCTTATGCCCGCGCTCTCGCCCACCATGGAGGAGGGCAAGCTCGCTAAATGGCTCGTCGACGTCGGCAGCCACATCAAACCGGGCGACGTCATCGCCGAGATCGAAACCGACAAGGCGACCATGGAGGTCGAGTCCGTCGACGAAGGCGAGATCGTCGAACTGCTCGTACCGGAAGGCGCGGAGAAGGTCGCAGTGAACACGCCCATCGCGGTCGTTCGGGCCGATGGCGAAGCAACAAATGCCGAGGCCAAACCGGCACCGGCGGCCAAGCCGAACGGGAACGCGCAGCCGGCGCCGGAGTCGGCTCCGGCTCAACAGACGCAGCCTAAATCACCGCAGCCTCAGGCCGCGCCGGCTCCCGTGCCGCAAGTCGAGGCAGAGTACACGGGCGAGACCGCTACGCAGACCATGCGCGAAGCGTTGCGCGACGCCATGGCCGAGGAGATGCGTCGCGATAAGGACGTGTTCCTCATGGGCGAGGAAGTCGCGCAGTACCAAGGGGCCTACAAAGTCTCGCAGGGATTGCTCGATGAGTTCGGCCCCAAGCGGGTGATCGATACGCCCATCACTGAGCAGGGCTTCGCCGGCGTCGGTGTCGGGGCGGCGATGGCGGGCCTCAAGCCAATCGTCGAGTTCATGACATGGAACTTCGCCATGCAGGCGATCGACCAGATCATCAACTCCGCCGCGAAGACGCTTTATATGTCGGGCGGCCAGATGGGTTCGCCCATCGTGTTCCGCGGCCCGAACGGAGCTGCTGCCCGCGTCGCCGCGCAGCATTCCCAGTGTTACTCGTCGTGGTACGCGCACGTTCCTGGCTTGAAGGTGGTCGCGCCCTCGAATCCGGCCGATGCCAAGGGCCTGCTGAAATCAGCCATCCGTGATCCCAATCCGGTGCTCGTTCTCGAAAACGAGATGCTCTACGGGGCGTCAGGGCCCGTTCCCAAGGATGCCGAGTGGTTGGTGCCGATAGGCAAGGCGCGCATCGTTCGGCAGGGCCAGCACTGCACTGTCGTCTCGTTCGCGCGCGGCATGACGTATGCGCTCGCCGCGGCGGAAAAACTGGCCGCCGAAGGGATCGAGTGTGAGGTAATCGATCTGCGTTCGCTGCGGCCCATCGATTGGGAGACGATCCTCACGTCCGTCCGCAAGACGAACCGCATCGTGACCGTCGAGGAAGCGTGGCCGGTGTGCTCGATTGGCTCTGAGATCTGCGCCCAGGCCGCAATTCAGGCCTTCGACTATCTCGATGCGCCGCCCGCCAAGGTTTCCGGCGCGGACGTGCCGATGCCTTATGCGGCGAACCTGGAGAAGCTCGCGCTGCCGTCAGCAGATCAAGTGGTCGAAGCCGTGAAAGGCGTTTGCTACGCGTAGGTATTGCCACAGATGGCCGGGTTCGAGGGAGCGCAGGCGCAGTGCGATGTCCGAGGCCGAGCTCACGCAACAGCTGTTCAATGCCATAGACACGGTGCTGACAGTCTTTTCGCTCTTTTTCACCCTCGTGTCGGGCTATCTGGCGGCGCTCTACTTCTTTCTCGCTTACGCGCCGTTGCTGCTCCGCGCCGTCGCGTTCGCGCTGCTTTCGATCGGGTTGGTGTTTCTCGGCGGCGTCGCCGCCACTGTGCAGAACATCCAGAACGGCCTGTTCGTCGCCTGGGGCAAGCTACCGGAGCCAACCATATCGCTGAGTCAGTTGCGCAACCCCATTGCCGTCGCCGCCGTGCTGGAAAACGGCTGGACCATGCAGGAGACGGGTGTCGCGATCGGATGGGGCGTTGCGGTATGTGTGTATCTGGCGCTCGCGTATCTGACGTTCGTCTACAAGTGGCCGACGGCTTCAGCCGGTGCAGACGTTCGCGCAGGACAGTGGAGCTGATTGGCGGCGGCTGCAGGCAAGCGCATTTGTTGGTCACGAGATAGAGGAGGCGAGCCCATGCGCCGCCCACGACCACAACGACGTTCGGCTTCGGTGAGGGTCTCCGCGGATGGGGGAATTGTCGAGGTTCGCGCCAACGACAAGACGCTCGGCGAGGTGGTGCGCCTGCAGAGCCAGTCCGAGACCGTTATGTACGGCTCTTTCTCGCATCGGCCCGCTTATGCGGACTATGCGCCTTTGTTTCTGCAACTCGCTCGCGCCATTGACGCTGGCGAAACTGAGAAAGAGGCCAATGTGAGGGCGCGTCTCGAATCTCAAGGCGTCGAGGTCTGGCACACGTCGCACGAGATGCGCATCGACCGGCCCCAATCGCTGGTCATCGCCGATGGCAAGGCGCGGTTCGCGCCGAACGACGCCTATCTCATGATGCGGACGGGTGGGCTATAATGCGCCGGCGCTCAACCGAAACATGGACGCCGACGCGATTTGCCGGCAAATTCTGACGTCTTCGAGTTTTGGCGAAAGTCACTCGACATCGCCCTGCATCCCTGAAGGTTCCGATCTGATGCCGACCAACATCCTGATGCCTGCTCTCTCGCCCACCATGGAAGAGGGCAAGCTTGCCAAGTGGCTTGTTTCGGTTGGCCAGAAGGTCAAGGCTGGCGACATCATCGCCGAGATCGAGACCGATAAGGCGACCATGGAAGTCGAAGCCGTCGACGAGGGCACCGTCGGCGAGTTGCTGGTTCCGGAAGGGACCGAGAAGGTCAAGGTAAATACGCCAATCGCCACCCTGCTCGAGGAGGGCGAGAAGCCCGCTGAGAAGTCAGCCTCCGCCGCTCCTTCGGCCCAGCCGAAGCCTCAGGCAGAACCGGAAAAAGTCGCCGCACCGGCAGCCAAAGGCCCCACGACAAAACCCGCGGAAGCTCCGACCCCGTCCAACGCCAGCGTCAGCACCTCGCCAACCCAGCCGGCGGCCGCTAACACCGGCAACGCGCACGACGCATCAGCGCGGATTTTCGCATCGCCTCTCGCTCGGCGACTCGCCGCCGAGAAGGGGGTCGACCTGGCGCGTCTCACCGGATCGGGGCCACACGGCCGCATTGTCCAACGGGACATCGATCGCGCCCAGCGTGACGGCGTGCCGGCGTCCGCCTCGCGAGGGCTCGTTGCGCAGTCGCCGGGGACAGCCTCGCCGCCATCAGCCCCCACGACGGGTCAGCTCACCGTCTCCGCAATGCCGGACGACAAGATTCTCGCGCTCTACGAGAAGGACAGCTACGACACCGTCCCGCACGACGGCATGCGCCGGGTCATCGCCCAGCGCTTGACACAGTCGAAGCAAACGATCCCTCATTTCTATATGTCGGTCGATTGCGTGCTCGATGAGCTGTTGCGCGCGCGAGAGCGGATCAACGCCGCTTCACCAAAGGACGGGCCCAAAGCCTACAAACTCTCGGTCAACGACTTCGTCATCAAGGCCCTCGCGCTCGCCCTGCAGCAGGTGCCAGCCGCGAACGCGACCTGGACCGAAGCGGGTATGCTCCGGCACCGGCATTCCGATGTAGGTGTCGCCGTCGCCATCGAAGGCGGGCTTTTCACGCCGATCATCCGCCATGCCGAGCTGAAAACCCTCGCCGAGATCTCGAACGAGATGAAGGATCTCGCCGCCCGCGCACGCAATCGGCGTCTCGCACCGCACGAGTATCAGGGCGGCACGACGTCGATCTCGAACCTCGGCATGTACGGCATCAAGGCGTTCGATGCGGTGATCAACCCGCCGCACGCAACGATCCTCGCGGTCGGCGCGGGCGAAAAGCGGCCCGTGGTCGTTGGAAGCGACGTGAAGGTCGCCACTATCATGACCTCGACGCTCTCATGCGACCATCGCGTGGTCGACGGTGCCGTTGGTGCGGAGTTGCTCAACGCCTTTCGCACCTACATCGAGGACCCCGTCCGTATGCTGGTCTGATGACATCCAGGCCGATGGGGTAGAATGTTGCCTTTGGGCTACAGAGTCAGACATTCGGCAATACACGACTGGCGCGCGGTTTGAACCTGGGGCTAAGTCCTGGGCGCCGCTTGCCGCGTGAAATGGCGATGCCTACCAAGCGAGATGATTGCAGCCGAATCACGGGCATTCGCAAGCTCAAGGGGGACGCCGCCATGAAGCGGTCGATGTTCATTGCAATTGCAATCGGGGCCACGCTGACGCTGGGCGCCTGCGCAAACGACACATTGCTTGGCCTGTCGGCCTCGGAGCCGACAGCCGCGCTTCCTGCCAAACCCAGCGTTGATCCCGCGTGCCCCGCGCTTGCCTCCCGCATCGATCAATTGCGCCGCGACGGCGTCGCTGAGCGGGTCGAAAGCGCCTCCAAGGGCAAGGGCACCAGCGTGAAGGTCAAGCGTGCTTCGCTCGCCCAGATGACGGAGCTCGATAAGGCCAACGCTGAGTTCCAGTCCAAGTGCTCAACCGTGCCGAGAGCAGCAAGCATGCCGGCGCCGAAGTCGGTCGCCTCGGCCAAACAGGCTGGTGATGACAAAGCCGACGCAGTGATCGCGCGGGCACAAGCAGCATCGGCTAGCGAATCTTCTTCCAAGCCATAAGTAACTGATCCAGCAATCGGCTCCACGTACACCCGAGCTCGCGGTGGTGGGTTGGCCGTGGCAATCGACGAAATGTGACCGCGTTGCCTCGGTTGTGGCAGGAACTGTGGAATTCGATGCCAAGATCATGACATGTCGCAGGTGCACGGGTTGATCGGCAACCGCCCCTGTGTTTTGTGAGCGCCGGGCATCGTGGGGATTCGGGGAGAACGATTATGGACAACATGTGGCGATCTCTTCGGTCAATTGTGGCCATCGGCGCTATTGCTGCCCTCGGTGGGTGCGCGGCCGAGGGTGCGGCTGGCGGTGATCCGGGTGCACGGCCGATGCCGCCGGGAATGACATGCCAGAGCGTCCGCCAAGAGCTAAGCTCGCTCGACGCTCGCGGCGCACATGCCAAAGTTGAAGCCGTCAGTGCCGGCCGTCGGGTTTCCGATAGCGACCGGGCGATCGCTGATCGATACAACACGCTACTGAACTACTACCTCGGCGGTCGCTGCCACGTCTGATCTCGCGCGCCCGCATTGCGGGAGTTAGCGGGTTTCACTTGAGGCAGACACCTCCCTCAGCACAATCTGTCGGCTCCAGCCTTGCGGTTGGAGCCGTTTTCGTTACAGACGTTCCCGTTACGGCCTTTCGGCCTGCCCGTACAACCGAGTGAGGATCCTGCGCTATGTCCGATTCCGCCTTCGACGTCATCGTCATCGGCTCCGGCCCGGGTGGCTACGTGACGGCGATCCGCTCGGCCCAACTCGGCTTCAAGACAGCCGTTGTCGAGCGCGACTACCTGGGCGGCATTTGCCTGAACTGGGGGTGCATTCCGACCAAGGCGTTGTTGCGCTCCGCCGAAGTCCTGCATCTGGCACAGCACGCAAAGGACTATGGCTTGGTTCTCGAGGGTACGGTCCGGCCCGATCCGGCGGCCGTCGTCAGCCGTTCGAGGAGTGTGGCCAAGCGGCTCAATGGTGGTGTCGGTTTCCTCCTGAAGAAGAACAAGGTTTCGATCATCTGGGGTGACGCAGAGTTGGAAGCCGCAGGCAAAGTCAAAGTGAAGCCTCACGATTCCCGCAAGGCCGTCGATATTCCAAAAGGCTCGCTCGGCCCGGGCCAGTACTCGGCCAAACACATCATCGTAGCGACCGGTGCGCGCCCGCGCGTACTTCCCGGACTGGAGCCCGACGGCAAGTTGATCTGGACCTACTTCGAGGCCATGGTCGCGCAGGCGATCCCAAAGCGGTTGCTGGTGGTTGGCTCGGGCGCCATCGGAATCGAATTCGCATCGTTCTATCGAACGATGGGCGCCGAGGTGACCGTCGTCGAGCTGCTGCCCCAAATCTTGCCCGTCGAGGATGCCGAGATTGCCGATCTCGCCCGCAAGCGCTTCGAGAAGCAGGGCATGAAAATCATGACCGGCGCGAAGGTCACGAAGCTCGAGCGAAAGACCGAGAGCGTTGTCGCGACGATTGCCGACGGTAAAGGCCAGGAGAGCAGCCAGGAATTCGATCGCGTGATCTCGGCCGTTGGCGTGGTCGGCAACGTCGAAGGGCTTGGCCTCGAGAAGGTTGGAGTCAAGGTGGAACGCGGCACGATCGTGGCTGATGGCCTAGGCCGGACGAGCGTGCCCGGCATCTACGCCATCGGCGATGTTGCCGGCCCGCCGATGCTTGCGCACAAGGCCGAGCACGAGGGCGTCATCTGCGTCGAGGCGATCAAGGGGCTCCCGGCGCATCCCATGGACAAGCTGATGATACCGGGCTGCACGTACTGCCATCCGCAGATCGCAAGCGTCGGGTTGACCGAGGCCAAGGCGAAAGAGCAGGGGCGCGAGGTGCGCGTTGGCCGTTTTCCGTTCCAGGGCAATGGCAAGGCAATCGCGCTCGGAGAGCCGGAGGGTCTCGTCAAAACGATCTTCGACAAGAAGACGGGCCAGCTTTTGGGCGCGCACATGATCGGCGCGGAGGTGACGGAGCTTATCCAGGGCTTCGTCATCGCCATGAATCTTGAGACGACCGAAGAAGAGCTGATGCACACCGTCTTCCCGCATCCGACGCTCTCGGAAATGATGCACGAAAGCGTTCTCGATGCGTATGGCCGTGTGATCCATATGTAAGGTTTCCGCCTCTCAACCGGCATCGTGCGCGGGACTCGGCCCGCCACCTGATTCCCGCCACCACGGAGACGCTTCCTTGTCATCCTTGCCGAAACTTTTCACACCCATACCGTTGCGCTCGGTGACGTTGCCTAACCGGGTGGTTCTCTCTCCCCTGTGCATGTATGCCGCCGAGGATGGCGTCGCTAATGCGTTTCACTTCTCGCACCTGACGGCGTTCGCGCGCGGGCGGGTCGGCCTAGTCTTTACGGAGGCGACGGCGGTCGAGCCCGAGGGGAGGATCAGTCACGGCTGCTGTGGGCTTTGGAACGATGCGCAGGTCGAGGCGTATCGGCCGATCGTCGAGGCCATCACGAAACTCGGGGCCGTCCCCGGCGTCCAGATTGCCCATGCAGGTCGCAAGGCATCGGCGCGTACGCCGTGGCAAGGCAGCGCTGCGCTAGACGCCAGTGATGCTGCTACCGGAACGCCGGCGTGGCAGACAGTCGGCCCCGCGGCCGAGGCCGTCAATGAAGCCTGGCCAACGCCGCACGCCCTGACAGAGGCCGAGATTGCGGTAATGGTCCAGAAGTTTGCCGATGCCGCCCGGCGCTCAGCGGAAGCAGGCTTCCGCGTACTCGAGATCCATGGGGCCCACGGCTATCTCATTCACTCGTTTCTTTCGCCGATCTCCAACAAGCGCAACGATCGCTACGGCGGCGATCGGTCGGGGCGTATGCGGTTCGGCCTGGAGGTGGTGGAGGCGGTGCGCGCTGCCTGGCCTTATGAACTGCCGCTGTTCATGCGCATTTCAGCAGTGGATGGTCCCGCAGGCGGTTGGGGTGTCGAGGACTCGGTTGCCTTTGCGAGAGAGCTGAAAGCGCGAGGCGTCGACGTCGTTGATTGTTCTGCGGGCGGCATCGCCGGGCCGCCGTCATTTCGCGCGAGCGATACGGGTCAGCCGTTCAAGGATCGCGGCGACCGCGCGCCAGGCTTCCAGGTGCCCTACGCGGATCGCATCCGGCGCGAGGCAGACATCGCAACCATGGCCGTGGGCGTGATCGTGTCCGGACCGCAGGCCGAGGCTATCTTGCAAGAAGGTAAGGCCGACCTCATCGCGATCGGCCGTGAACTGATGTACGATCCTTACTGGCCGCTCAAGGCCGCTGCCGAGATGGGCGCCGACCCGGACTGCAAGATGTGGCCGCCCAACTATGGCTGGGCCATCGCCCGTCGCGCGGCGATCAAAGCGGGCTGGTGAGGACTGTTTCAAGATGTCATGCGCAGGTCACAAACTGACCTCGCAAAGACGACATCCCCGCTTGCGAGGGGCGGGGCCTGCCGCTATAACCCGGTCACTCACGGCGCCTCTCGCAGGCGTTTGTGTCCCGAGCCCGCGTGGCCCTGTCCCGCGGGCAATTATGTCCGTGCCCCAACACGGATCATCGCCTTTGGCGGAGCGTAGCGCAGCCTGGTAGCGCACTTGCTTCGGGAGCAAGGGGTCGGGGGTTCGAATCCCTCCGCTCCGACCAGCACTTAGCTGGTTCGCATCGACCGCTATATCAAGAAGAAATCAGTTTTGGCAGCACGGCCAAGGCCGGTTGTGCGTCGCGCCATTGTTGCGCGCCGGGGAAAGCGACCTCGGCAGGGAATGGCGATCGGAATGGCTCATTCCGTGATCTCGCGGATAACGCGGCATGGATTTCCTGCCGCGAACGTGCCTTCTGGAATGTCACGTGTCACCACGCTGCCGGCTCCGATCACCGCTCGCGACCCGATCCGCACGCCGGGGAGAATGATCGCCCCGCCACCGACCCAGACGTCTGATCCAATCTCGACTGGCTTGCCGAACTCCTCGCGTCGACGCTGTTCGGCATTGAACGGATGCATGGGCGTGTAGATCTGTACCGCCGGCCCAAAGAGCGTAAAGCTCCCAATGTGCACCGGGCAGACGTCCAACACGACACAATTGAAGTTGAAGAACACTCGTTCGCCGAGTTTGATGTTTGAGCCGTAGTCGCAGAAGAAGGGCGGCTGCATCCACACCGAATCACCGCCAGCGCCGAATAACCTACGCAGGAGGCCTCGCCGCTCTTCCTGCTCCGCTTCGCGTGTCGCATTCAATGCTTGGCAAAGATCACGCGTATGCGCCCGAGCCGCAACCAACTCGGCGTCCATCGGATCGTAAAGCTCGCCCGCAAGCATCTTCTGACGCTCTGTCGTCATTGGAGCACCCATTCGATCATCGTGAGAAATGAATGCCTTTTTACCCGAAGCCGAAATCATGTGTGCGACCTCGGAGCGATCTGTTTTTCAGAGGCGGCGATCCGGTCTGTTCTTTTGCACGATTGCCGTGATGATGAGACAAAAGGTCAGAAGCCTCGCGAGATAGAAAAGCGGCTCGTCCTCGTCCGAAACATTGCTAAGACCCAGGCAAAGCCGCGTGATCGCATCGATTCCGAATGCGAGCGCAAACAGTAGAAACAAATTGTCCCGTGTCTGTTTCCAGAATTTCAGAAAGAAGAGCGCCGCCACAAACGATGCCATGGCGACAGCCCCAAGCAGCACCGAACTTATGGTTTCGCTCATTCGCTTTCCCAGATTAATCCATAGAGCAAGATCAGCATGGCCAATAACGCAGCCGTGGTGCGCCAGAGGGAAAGGTCATCCTCTGGAATGATCAGCTTGTCGACCACGAGAATGAAATTGTTGATCGTTAAGCCAATGAAACATAGCCCGCTCCACAGCAGCAAACGATATCCGCCTCTATGATACGCATCGAGCAACAGGTAAGCGCATATCGAAGCGGCGAAGGCGCACAGGCCGTAAATTACGACGGCCATGCTATGGCTCCTTTCTGAACTTGAAGGCAGCCGCGAACTGGCGGATACGCCGCTGCTTGGAGTGGATGAGGTTGGTTACCGGGATCAGGTGCTGCGCGTAGGCATCGGCAAGGCGACCCACCATCTTCTCGGTCTCGGGATACTGATTGCTGTAACGATAGATGGCGTCGATGCAGGTTAAGAGTTCGTCGGCGCAGAGCTGCGCCAGAACCTTTGCAGCCTCTGAGTCGCTCGTATAAAGCCGCTTGGCCGTCATCGCGACGTCCCAGGTCATTTCAGGATGACGGCGCAGCAGCAGCAGAGCCTCGAGCTGCGCAATCGAGTGGATGTGATCGAGGATGAAGTCTCTGAGATCCTCGGGAATGAAATCGTCTGCCATCCTTTAGCCTGATGCCGCTGCGTGCGAGAGGCGCACGTAATTTACCAGCCCATTCTGAACCTCAATAAATCCTTAATGTCAGATAATCCTAGAGTTGAAGCTGGTTTGAAATTTTATCTAAGCCTTTCTCCGGCCGCCTGAGATGAATGACGCGTCCTAATGTCGATATGATCGGTCAATCGACCGTATCGAAAAATCCATGAAGAAGAGACACCAGCGCAGCCGGTCGAATAGGTTTCGACAGAGAGGGCGCCCCCTGAAAGCCAGGAGGATAATGCTTTTGCGAATTTCCGGACACCACGACAAACGGCTTCCCGCGTGCCTTCAATGCGAGTGCGACTGGCTCCGAGTGCTCGCTGCCGAGGTGCACATCGAGTACTGCGACATCGCAGTCAATCTCATTCAGTAGCCTTAGTGCCTTGGCAACCGACGTTGCGGGGCCGACCACTTCGAAGCCCGCATCGGTAAGATGCTCTGCAACCTCCATCGCGAGCAACGGCTCGTCCTCGACAACGAGTGCACGCTTGCTTGTGCGCGGCTCTTTCATGGACCGGCCTTTATTTCTCCGCTGCGCCCGTCAGAAACATCGCCATCACGCACCTTCTGGGCAGAACAGTCGAGCTGCCACGTAAAGCCTGAGGGCGCGAATTCGAGAGTTACCTCGCCATCGAGGCTTAACTCGACCATGTTCTTGATGACTTTAGAGCCAAAGCCTCGACGTTCCGGAACGTCGACGCGGGGACCGCCGCTCTCTCTCCAGCTCATCAGGAAACGACGCTCGTCACGGTTGTTACGGGCAATTTGCCAGGTGATGTCGACACGTCCCTGCTGGTCGGAAAGTGCGCCGTGCTTGACGGCGTTCGTCGCCAACTCGTGTACGGCCATCCCGATTGACTGGACGGCTGACGCTGCAAGCCTGAGTGGAGGACCGTTCAAGATAATTCTCTCTCCGACGAGATCCTCAAAGTGCGCCAGTTGCGCGCGGATGAGTGATGCGAACTCGACGCTTCGCCACTGGCTCGCGAGCAGAAGGTCTTGATGCGTGGACAGCGCTTGCACCCGCCGCGTGAAGCGTTGAACGAATTCCTTCGGAGCGCTGACCGCTGTCTGCTTGGCGATCGCCAACACCAAGCTGAGGATGTTTTTCGAGCGATGGTTTACCTCGTTCAGAAGCGACTCTATTTCTCGCGTACGTTCCGAGACCTGCTCCTCGAGCGTGGTGTTCAACTCGCGCAATTGCTCTTCCGCCTTGCGACGCGACGCGATCTCCGTCTGCAAAACCTGATTGGTTAGCTCGACCTCGCGTTGCTTGCGATGTAGCTCCGCAAAGACAGCGACCTTCGAGCGAAGAGCGGCGGCATTGACCGGCTTATGGAGATAATCCACGGCGCCAGTGCCGTAGGCTTGAAACACGTGCTGATCATCGTTGTAGTAAGCCGTGAGAAAGATGATTGGAATTAAAGAGCTTTTCTTACGTGTCTTAATCGTGTGCGCGAGTTCGAAACCGGTCGTTCCCGGCATGCGGATATCAAGGATGATCGCCGCGAATTGTCGCGCGAGGAGCGCCAGCAGCGCCTGATCGGCGGATTCGGCTCTGATAATGCGATAGCGCGGATCGTCCAGGATCGTCTCGAGCACCGTCAGGTTTTTCGGCTCGTCATCGACGATCAGAATGTTGACCGGCTCTTCGGCCGGAATCGCCACGGCAGGAGGCGAAGGGTCCGCAGGGTCCTCGGGCCAGAGAACCATCTCTGTGTTAGGCGTTCGCATTCCGTCCCTCCGTCGACGCTTCGATCGGCTTTGGCGACCGCAGACGGGATTGCAACGAGTGCATCGCATCATGTCTCATCGAAAGAGCCATACCTTCATGAGAGAGAGCAGTTGGTCCGGGTTGACGGGTTTGGCGATGTAGTCGCTGGCGCCCGCATCGAGACACTTCTCGCGATCACCCTGCATGGCCTTTGCTGTGAGCGCGAGAATGGGCAACGTGCGATGCTCCGGCATCTTGCGGATACATTGCATCGTCTCGTACCCGTCCAATTCGGGCATCATGATGTCCATGAGCACGATGCTGAGGTCCGGCGTGTTTCGAACGATCTCGATCGCCGCGCGACTGCTCGTGCTGTTAATGACCTCCATGTCGTAGTTCTCGAGCAGCGAGGTCAACGCAAAGATATTTCGCGCGTCGTCGTCCACGACGAGAACTTTGCGAGACCTTAGAACCTCGTTGGAGCCGTGAAGCCGCTGCAGCATTGCCTGCTTCTCCACCGGCAGCTCGGTCACGATGCGGTGGAGGAACAAGGCGGTCTCATCGAGAAGACGCTCCGGAGATTGAACGTCCTTGATGACGATGGTTTTGGCCGCTTCCCTGATCCGTGCATTTTCTGCAGCGGTCAGGTCCTTCCCGGTCAAGGCGACGATCGGCAGGTTCGACCAATCGGGATTGGCGCACACTTTGTCGAGCAGATCGAAGCCCGTCGTGCTAGGCTGACGCAGACCGAGCACCACGCAGTCGATCTCTTGATCGCCCAGCATCTGCAACGCTTGGCCACCGGTCGTGGCGACAACTACGTCAATATCGTCATGGTCAAGCAATTCGCGGATCGCTTTTTGCTCGGTCTCATTGTTCTCGGCGATCAGCAGCCGCTTTTTGCGCCGGGCGAGGAATCCTTGGATTTTACCGAACGCCGCATCCAAGCCTTCGATCGTCGGCCCTTTCACTAGGTAGCCGAACGCGCCGTGCGATAGCCCATGCCTCCGCTCATCCTCGATCGTAATGATCTGCACAGGAATGTGGCGGGTCGCCGGATCGAGCTTGAGTTGATTCAACACGGTCCAGCCGTGCATGTCGGGAAGGGACAGATCGAGTGAGATAGCTGCGGGACGAAACTGTTTCGCGAGTGACAGGCCCGCAGAGCCCTTCGTTGCGACAATCCCCTTGAACCCCTTCTCACGGGCCAAGCCGAGTAGAGTCCGTGCGTAGTGAGCATCGTCCTCGATGATCAGAAAGACTGGCTCGCCGTTCGCAATATCGTTACGGTCGTCCAGACCAAGCTCTTCGCGCGAGGCCGGCCGAGCGATCAACTCGCGCGAGACGGTCAAGCTATCGCGGGCGTCGTCGCTGGAGACATCCTCGATAATTTCCG
Source organism: Hyphomicrobiaceae bacterium (assembly GCA_050250755.1). Taxonomy (GTDB): domain Bacteria; phylum Pseudomonadota; class Alphaproteobacteria; order Rhizobiales; family Hyphomicrobiaceae. Next base: position 51,819 of record JBFWOB010000014.1, on the reverse strand, counting down.
AACCCGTATAATGGAGCGGCAGAAACAGCGTAAAGGTGCTGCCCTCGCCAAAGGTGCTCGCAAGCTTGATCTCTCCACCTAGAAGTTGCGCTAGCTCTTTGCTGATCGCGAGGCCGAGGCCGGTGCCGCCGAATTTACGCGATGTTCCGGCATCAGCCTGCTGGAAAGCCTCAAAAATAAGCTTCTGCTTTTCCGGCGCGATACCAATACCGGTATCTTCCACGGCGAAAGCCACGACCTGCTGAGCCGTGCTGAGCACCGGATGAGCGACACTCCAGCCCTCGTCGACGATACCGGCGCGCACCTCGACGTGCCCGCTGGCGGTGAATTTCACGGCATTGGAGAGGAGGTTCTTGAGGATCTGCTGAAGGCGTTTCGGATCGCTATCCATGGAATGAGGAAGGTCGTCCGCAAAGTGCACATGGAACGGCAACGCCTTCGCCTCGGCTACGTGTCGGAAGTTGCGATCAATCGTATCCCGCAAGCCGGCGAACGTAATCTCTTCGATATCGACGGTGACCGTGCCGGATTCGATCTTCGACAGATCGAGAATATCGTTGATGAGATGCAGCAAGTCGGAACCGGACGAATAAATGTTCCGGCAAAATTCCACTTGTCGCTCGGACAGCGCACCTGACGCGTTCTCGGCGAGCTGTTGACTAAGAATGAGGATCGAATTGAGCGGCGTCCGCAGCTCATGAGACATATTCGCCAGAAACTCTGACTTATACTTCGACGTGAGAGCCAGCTCGGCTGCCTGCTCTTCCAGCGCGTATCGCGCCTGTTCAACCTCGGTGTTCTTGCGTTCGACTTCGGCGTTCTGCTCGGCGAGGAGACGCGCCTTCGTGCCTAACTCCTCGTTCCTCTGCTGGAGTTCGCTCTGCCGAGACTGTAATTCAACGGTAAGCTGCTGCGATTGCGTAAGCAGGCCCTCGGTACGCATCGTCGCTTCGATCGTGTTGAACACGACGCCGATGCTCAGCGTGAGCTGATCGAGAAATGCGAGATCGACTTCGGGGAAAGGCTGCAGCGTCGCAAGCTCTATGACGGCTTTCGTCTCGCCTTCGAACAGCACAGGCAAGACGACAATACTGATCCGCTTCGCCTCGACGAGGCTGGACGAGATCGTGATGAACTCGCTCGGAACATCGGCCAGCAGGATGCGCTTCTTCTCCACGGCGCATTGACCGGCGAGGCCTTCGCCGAGGCTGATCTTCTCGACAATCGGACCGCTATGTGCATACCGCGACAGCAGTCGGAGTTCGCTGACTCCGTCGGTCCGGCTGAGGTGATAGATCGTACCTTGGTAAGCCTTGACCAGTGGACTGAGCTCGCTCAGCAGCATTTGCCCGACGGTGCCCAGTTCGCGCTGACCCTGCAGCATGCCCGTGAAGCGCGCCAGATTTGTCTTGAGCCAGTCCTCCTCGCGATTGCGCGCCGTCGTCTCGCGCAAGTTCGAGATCATCGTATTGATGTTGTCTTTCAGCTCGGCCACTTCGCCACGCGTTTCGACTTGGATCGAACGTGTGAGATCGCCCTTGGTCACTGCAGTCGCGACTTCTGCGATAGCGCGCACCTGACTGGTGAGGTTCGCCGCAAGCAAGTTGACGTTGCCCGTCAGGTCTTTCCAGGTGCCGGCAGCACCGGGCACATGCGCCTGCCCACCGAGCCGGCCCTCTACGCCGACTTCGTGCGCGACGTTGGTCACCTGCTCGGCGAAGGTCGCGAGCGTGTCGATCATATTGTTGATCGTATGGGCAAGCGCGGCAACTTCGCCCTTTGCCTGCACCGTAAGTCGATGGTTCAGGTCTCCGTCGGCCACAGCCGTAACGACCTTGACGATGCCTCGCACCTGCTCGGTGAGGTTCAAGGCCATGAAATTCACGTTGTCGGTGAGGTCCTTCCACGTGCCGGCGACGCCGGGCACCGCCGCCTGTCCACCGAGTTTGCCCTCGGTGCCGACCTCGCGCGCGACACGCGTCACTTCCGAGGCGAAGCCGTTGAGCTGATCGACCATCGTGTTGATCGTGTTCTTCAGCTCGAGAATTTCGCCCTTCACATCGACTGTTATTTTTCGGTTGAGATCGCCGCGCGCGATGGCCGTGGCGACATCCGCGATATTGCGCACTTGCCCCGTCAGGTTGGACGCCATCGAGTTGACGTTATCGGTGAGGTCTTTCCACGTGCCGGCGACGCCGGGCACCGCCGCCTGTCCACCGAGCTTTCCGTCAGTCCCGACTTCGCGCGCCACGCGGCTCACCTCGGCAGCGAAAGAGCGGAGCTGATCGACCATTGTATTGATCGTTTCTTTCAGCTCCAGAATTTCGCCGCGGACGTCCACCGTAATCTTCTTGGATAAGTCTCCGTTCGCGACCGCGATGGTGACCTCTGCGATGTTCCTGACCTGTCCCGTCAGATTGTTAGCCATCGAGTTGACGTTATCGGTGAGGTCTTTCCATGTGCCGGCGACGCCAGGCACCGCCGCCTGTCCACCGAGCTTGCCTTCGGTCCCGACCTCGCGCGCCACGCGGCTCACTTCGCCGGCAAAGGCATTGAGCTGGTCGACCATCGTGTTGATGGTGTTCTTCACCTCGAGTATTTCGCCGCGGACGTCGGCCGTGATCTTCTTCGAGAGATCCCCTCGCGCCACGGCTGTTGTAACCTCGGCGATGTTGCGAACCTGGCCGGTGAGGTTCGAGGCCATGAAGTTGACGTTATCGGTGAGGTCTTTCCACGTGCCGGCAACGCCGGGCACCGCCGCCTGCCCACCGAGCTTGCCCTCGGTTCCGACCTCGCGCGCGACACGCGTCACTTCGGATGCGAAACCATTGAGCTGATCGACCATCGTGTTGATCGTGTTCTTCAGCGCCAGAATCTCGCCCTTCACATCGACCGTGATCTTGCGCGAGAGATCACCTTTCGCGACCGCAGTAGTCACCTCCGCGATGTTGCGCACTTGCCCCGTCAGGTTGGACGCCATCGAGTTGACGTTGTCGGTGAGGTCCTTCCATGTGCCAGCCACGCCTTCGACAGCAGCTTGTCCGCCGAGGATGCCTTCGGTTCCGACCTCGCGCGCGACGCGGCTGACTTCCGAGGCGAAAGCGTTGAGCTGATCAACCATCGTGTTCAGCGTATTTTTCAGTTCGAGAATCTCACCCTTCACGTCGACGGTGATTTTTCGAGAAAGATCGCCATTGGCCACTGCAGTTGCCACATCCGCAATGTTGCGAACCTGGCCGGTGAGGTTCGAGGCCATGAAGTTGACGCTGTCGGTGAGGTCCTTCCAAGTGCCCGCGACACCGGGCACTGCGGCCTGTCCACCGAGCTTGCCCTCGGTGCCGACTTCACGGGCAACTCGCGTCACCTCAGCCGCGAAACCGTTGAGCTGATCGACCATCGTGTTGATGGTATTCTTCAGCTCCAGGATCTCGCCGCGCACATCGACAGTGATCTTCTTGGATAGATCGCCGTTGGCCACCGCGGTGGTCACGTCTGCGATGTTGCGGACCTGGTCGGTGAGGTTCGAGGCCATGAAGTTGACGTTGTCGGTGAGGTCCTTCCAGGTGCCGGCGACACCGGGGACCTCAGCTTGTCCGCCGAGCTTGCCCTCGGTTCCCACCTCGCGCGCGACACGCGTCACTTCGGATGCGAAACCATTGAGCTGATCGACCATCGTGTTGATGGTGTTCTTCAGTTCGAGGATTTCGCCTTTCACGTCGACGGTGATTTTGCGTGAAAGGTCGCCTCGCGCGACCGCAGTAGTCACCTCCGCGATGTTTCGTACCTGCCCGGTGAGATTGGACGCCATCGAGTTCACCGAGTCGGTCAAATCCTTCCACGTGCCGGCAACGCCTCCCACGCGCGCTTGTCCGCCGAGTTTGCCCTCCGTGCCGACCTCACGCGCGACGCGCGTCACTTCAGCCGCGAAACCGTTGAGCTGATCGACCATCGTGTTGATGGTCTCCTTCAACTCCAAAATCTCGCCTTTCACGTCGACCGTGATTTTTCGGGAGAGATCACCGCGCGCCACTGCCGTCGTTACGTGCGCGATATTGCGGACCTGCGTGGTGAGATTCGTCGCCATTGCGTTCACGGAGTCGGTAAGGTCTTTCCACGTGCCGGCAACGCCCGGGACCACAGCCTGTCCCCCAAGGCGCCCATCCGTACCGACCTCGCGCGCGACGCGCGTCACCTCCGAGGCGAACGCACGGAGCTGATCGACCATCGTGTTGATGGCTTCTTTCAGCAGCAGGATTTCGCCACGGACATCCACCGTGATCTTCTTCGACAAATCGCCGTTGGCGACAGCGATGGTCACGTCGGCGATATTGCGAACCTGCGCTGTCAGGTTGCCGGCCATCTGGTTGACGGACTCTGTGAGTTCTTTCCAGACGCCGGAGACACCCTTGACTTGCGCCTGACCACCGAGCTTGCCCTGCGTGCCCACTTCGCGCGCAACGCGCGTCACTTCGGACGCGAACACGGCGAGCTGCTCGATCATCGCATTGACGAGTTTCGCCGACCGCAGAAAATCGCCCTTGAGTGCGCGGCCGTCGACTTCCAACTCCATCGACTGGCCGAGATCGCCTTTTGCGACAGCGCCGATTGTGCGCGCGATTTCCGTCGTCGGCCGGACGAGATCGTCCAACAGCGTGTTCACGGAAGCGACTTTTTCCGGCCACCTGCCGACCATTCCTTGCGTCGACATACGTTGCCGAAGTCGGCCATCTCGACCGACCGTTACACTCAAGCGCGTAAGATCACGCCAGATCCGCTCCTGATCGCTGAGGGCTTGATTGAACGCTTCCGCAATACGCGCGTCCGCACCGTCCCAGTCCGTCGGAAGACGCACCGAAAAATCACCGTCGCGGAATGCGAGCATGGCTGAAAGAATACGGCGGGCTCTAGCGTCCGCCGAGGCGTCGGTCTTAACGGGTGCCTGCATTGCGAGCGGGCCCGACGATGTGGATGCTGGCTTCCTGCGCGATCGTGGGAGGGTCGTTTCGGCCATGTTTCACCGCGAAAGGAGACTGCCACCCAATCCGTCAGGACCGACTCTCTCCGCAGGTTCGTGGCCGCAACTCGATCCAGAAGCGCTAGCTTGCCTAGCATGGCTGGCAACGGCGGATTGTGAGGTGTCCCTGGGAAACCATCGCGCAACCAAAGCGCGGAGGCAAGTCTGATGCAATAGTACGTTATTGAAAATAAATGACTAAACGCATGCGAATTAAAGAAAACGCACCGACATCGATTTCGTTCCATCGAGCCTGCAATTGAGCTGAAATACATCGCGGGAAATTTGCCAGCCTTGGCGCATCACAAATCATCATTAGTGTAAGGGGGAACTCGCACGCCTCCGCACCGTTCATGTTCATCTGATGCGATCAGCGCTGAAGGCGACGGCCCAATGGGCCGTCGCGGGTGGCGCTCATTCCGCGATGCTCTGGTAGGTCAGGACGCGCAGCTCGCGTCGGAACGGGTAGGCAGACGACGGCATGAGCTGTGTGAGGAAGACGACGAACAAGTCTTCCTTCGGATCGATCCAGAACGCGGTCGAAGCGGCTCCGCCCCAGGCATATTCGCCGGGGGTACCGAGAATCTGCGCCTTGGCCGGATCGATCATTACGGAGAAACCAAGCCCGAATCCAATTCCTTCGTAAGTGGTTTCCGAAAAGCGCGGCGTGCCCATATCCGCCATGTCGCCCTTGAGGTGGTTCGTCGTCATCAGTTCGACCGTCTTGCGGCCAAGCAAGCGAACGCCGTCGAGTTCTCCCTTGTTCAGCATGAACTGGCAGAAGCGCGCGTAATCTGCTGCCGTTGAGACGAGACCTCCGCCGCCCGAGTTGACGTTGCGCGGACGGAGGTACCGGCTCTTGGTCGGGTCGTCGATTTCCTGGATTCCGCCCTTGCCGTCGACGGCATAGTTCGATGCGAGCCGTGCGTGTTTGTCTTCGGGCACATAAAAGTCGGTATCAACCAGTTTGAGCGGATCGATGACTTTCTGTTTCAAGAATGTCTCGAATGGCACGCCCGAGATGACCTCGACGAGATAGCCGAGCACGTCGGTGGAGATGGAATAGTTCCAGCGCGTGCCGGGATGCGCGAGAAGCGGGAGCGTTGCGGCTTTTTCGACCAGCTCCTTCAGGCTGGTATCCTGGGTCTGGAAGTCGATCTTGTTGGCGCGATAGAGGCCATCGACCAATGTCGCTTCCATGAAACCATAAGTCAGGCCGGATGTGTGCGTCAGCAAATCGCGGAAGGTGATGTCTCGGGCCGCTGGCACTGTATCGATCTTGCCGCGACTTCCGCCCGTAAGTACCCGCTGCCCGGCGAAGACTGGAATGAAACGGCTGATGGGATCGTCGAGCTGAAAGCGCCCTTCCTCGTAGAGCATCATGATGGCGACGCTCGTGAGCGGTTTCGTCATCGAATAGATGCGCACGATGGTGTCGGCCTTCATCACCTTGTCGCGGGTGACGTCTGCCTTGCCAGCCACGTCCAAGAAGGCCGTCTTTCCGTGCCGTGCCACTAACGTGACGATCCCGCCTGTCCGACCGGCCGCGATCTGGGCGCGCATCCAATCGGAAACGCGGGCAAGCCGGGGAGCTGAAAGACCGACCTCCTCGGGGCGGACGGTGGCGATGGCGCTCATGCTTTTGTCTCCACGGCACGTTGAGTTCGACGTTCGGCCCGATGATGAACATCTTCCAGCGCGCGAGCAACGGGTGTGCCCAAAGCAAGGAAAGCCGGCACTGGCGCTCCGTCGCGATTTTGGCTCAAATAACCGGCGAGCGGGCCAGGGGGCTCGAGGGAAGCGCGTCGGGGAAAAGCATGCTGGAATACGATTACATCGTTGTCGGCGCAGGCTCTGCCGGTGCGGCGCTCGCGTCGCGACTGAGCGAGAACCCACGCAATCAGGTGCTGTTGGTCGAAGCGGGCAGCAAAACCCATTTCCTCTCGCGCTTCCCGCTGAGCTTCGGACTTTTCATCGAGAAGCCGGGGGTGAACTGGCTTTATCAGTCGGAGCCTGAGGAGAACACGGGCAATCGTCCGATCCCCGTGCCGCGAGGCAAGATGCTCGGAGGCTCGAGCGCCATCAACGGCCTTGTCTGGGTGCGCGGCCAGCCGCTCGATTACAATACTTGGGCGCAGATGGGCGCGCGCGGCTGGAGCTGGGAGGATGTTGCTCCCGTCTTCACGCGGATCGAGAATTACGAGAAGGCAGGCGGCAAATTCGGCCGCGGCACGGGCGGTCCACTTCGCATCACCGAGGTTCCCGATCAGAGTCCGCTCTACGAGGCCATGTTCAAAGCTGCGGTCGCGGCCGGCTATCGGATCAACCCCGACTACAACAGCGAGGATCAGGAAGGCATCGTCAAGACGCAGGCGAGCATCTATCGCGGCATGCGCATGAGCGTGGCGAAGTGCTACCTCGAACCAGCGATGAAGCGTCCGAACCTGACCGTGGTGACCGACGCGCCGACGCGGCGCCTGATGCTCGATGGGAAACGATGCACCGGCATTGTCTATGAGCAGGGCGGCCATCAGGTCGAAGTTCGCGCCGGCCGCGAGGTCATCCTCTGCGCGGGCGCGGTGGCAACACCGCAACTGCTCGAGCTATCGGGTATCGGCAAACCGGAAGTGCTCTCCCGTCATGGCATTGCCGTGCAGCACGCCCTCGATGGCGTTGGCGAGAACTTCAGAGACCATATCAATGCGCGCATCATCTGGCGCATCAACGAAAAGCGCTTGTCCTACAACCATCGCGCTCAGGGTCTGGGCGCGCTTGGGCAGGGGTTGCGCTACATGTTCACGCGCGGCGGGTTCATCAGTCTTCCGTCGGCGCCCTTGCTGGCCTTCCTGCGTACCCGGCCCGACCTGGAGACGCCCGACGTCCAGATGCACATCGTTCCTTATGCGATCAAGGACCCCAAGACGCGCAAGCTGCAGGACTTCCCGTCGATGTCGATGTCCTGCTATCAGCTCCGCCCCGAAAGCCTGGGCTCCATTCACATCCGTTCTTCGAACCCGAACGACCAGCCGTCGATCCGCTTCAATTTCCTCGCCGATCCAATCGATCAGGCCGCCATGGTCGAAGGCTTCAAGATGGTCCGCAGGATCGTCGAAGCACCGCCGATGAATCCGCTCAGGGGCGACGAATTCTCGCCTGGCAAGCAGGTCTCGACCGATGACGAGATCCTCGACTGGATCCGCAATAACGCGCAGACGGCCTACCATCCGATTGGGACGTGCCGGATGGGCCCTGCCGGCCAGCGCACGGTGGTCGACGAGCGCCTCAGGGTACATGGTCTAAGGGGCCTGCGCGTTGCTGACGCTTCAATCTTTCCGACCATGCCGTCAGGTAATACCAACGCACCTTCGATCATGGTCGGAGAGAAGGCGGCTGACATCCTAAGGGCCGATGCGTAGTCGAATGGGGCATGGGGTCGACGCGACTCGCCGCAACGACTAAGTGACAGACGTCCGCCCGGAGCGGCGGTGCCATTCCGGAGTGAGGACCGAGCCATGCCGACACCGATCACAGCCGATTGCCTCGCCGAGATCGGAAATGTCAGCCACGGCTTCTTCACGCGGGAAGGGGGTGTCTCGGCTGGACTCTACAACTCTCTCAACTGCGGCTCCGGATCGAAGGACGCGCCCGAGAGCGTGAGCGAGAACCGGCGACGCGTCGCGCAGGCGCTGGGCGCGCCCGATAAGCGCCTTCTCACATGCCACCAGATCCATAGCGCCGAGGCGATTGTTGTCATCGAACCGTGGGAGGTTGGCAAAAACCCCAAAGCCGACGGCATGGTGACCAAAGTTCCGGGGATCCTTCTCGGGGCGCTTGCGGCCGACTGTGCGCCCGTGCTTTTCGCTGACCCGGAGGCTCGCGTGGTCGGCGCTGCGCATGCCGGCTGGAAGGGCGCTTTGACCGGTGTTATCGAGGCGACCATCGCGGCCATGGAGGCGCTGGGGGCACATCGCCGCCACATTCGCGCCGCACTCGGCCCCTGCATCGGCCCCGCCGCCTACGAGGTGGGTGCTGAGTTCGAAGCGCGATTCCTCGACGTCGACTCTGACAATGCCCGTTTCTTCCGCCGCCAATCGGGCGAGCAACGTCCATACTTCGATCTGCCGGGCTTCGTTCTGGACCGATTGGCCGCCGCCGGGCTCGACAGCGTCGAGAACTGCACGCGCTGTACCTATGCCGACGAAACAAACCTTTTCAGCTACCGTCGAGCCACGCATCGCGGCGAGCCGGACTATGGGCGACAGGTATCCGCCATCGTTTTGCTATAGTTTTTCCACAGACCTCGGACTAGCTTTTGCGCGGGACGGGAGTTGAGCACGGAAAACACTGTTCGGGGACTGGACCGGTTTGGACTCACCAGCTAGAGCCGCTTAGGGCAATTCATCGAGAGATTCGCGCGACAGGGCCGCAGGGTTTGTACGTCGGCCGCCGAGTGACAGCGGGAATACCGAGCAAAAAGGGGAACGTCGTCGTGACGGACTTCGACGCTGCTACGGCGAGGACCACGCAAAGGCGGTTGGGCGCTGCTTTGTGCATCGTGCTTGCCGGCTTAGGCTTGGCGGGCTGCGAGACCGCGAGCAACATCCTCGGGGGCGGTCAAGTCGCCACCGAGACTCTTGCGCCGCAACCAGACCAGAAACCCGCGAAGCCGCAGATGGTGGCGAGCATCGCGCTCGCGCCGATCATCGGTGCGCCGGAAAAGATTGGCCAGCAGCTTCGAACTCAGGTTTCCGAAGCTGCCGGCAGGAGCAAGATCGCCATTGTCGCCGATCGCGATCCGTCCGCTGATTTTGGCATGCGTGGATATCTTGTGGCAGCCCGTGACCGGGGCAGTATCAAGGTGTCCTATATCTGGGACGTGACAGACAAGTCCGGCAAACGCGTCAACCGTGTCACGGGCGAGGAGAACGTACCGGGAGCGCAGGGCGCGAAAGATCCGTGGAGCGCGGTGTCGCCGTCCGTCACTCAAGCGATTGCCGATAAGGTCGCGTCATCGCTTGGTGCGTGGGTGCCCAGCCAGCCACATTCCACGCCGATAGCATCCGTATCACCGCGTGCCGATGCACCGGCAGGCGCCGGCGCGGCGACTTTGCCGCAGGCCGCAACCGCAGTTGTCCCAGCAGCGGCAGGCGTGACGAATACGACGACTGCGTCGCTACCCCCGAGGGGCGGCGGAATGCCCGTCGTGACTGGTGCCCCGGGCGATGGCAACACAGCTCTAGCTTCCGCGCTGAACCGGGAACTGGTCCGCCAGGGCATGCCGGTCGACCGGCAGACCGGCCAAGCTTACCGGGTTGAAGGACAGGTGGCGCTGGGCGCGGTCAAGGATGGGCGTCAGACCATCCAGATCGACTGGCGCGTCAAGGACGGCAAGGGCAACGCGGTCGGCACGGTCACGCAGAAGAACGCCATCCCGCCAGGGTCACTCGATGGCTCATGGGGTCAGACGGCGGATGCCGCTGCTGCGGCCGCCGCGCAGGGCATCTTGAAGTTGCTACCGCAACAAGCTGCGGCGAAGACGACGAACTAGCCAAAAATCGCACCACACTTCGCTTAACTGATGAGTTGCCGCGAATGACAATGGGCTCGGGCCGTTTACACGCCCGGGCCCGCTTGCTATGAGGCGGCACGTGTCACGATGATGACACCAGTCCTCTCAAGGTGAGGCAACACAATGCCATTCGATACTCGAGATCACCGCTGGGGGCCGGAGGAGCCGTCGATCAAGCTCGTTGCGGGCAACAGCAATAGAGCTTTAGCCGAGGCCATCAGCGTTGAGCTGAACTCGCCTCTGACGAAGGGGTTCGTGAAGCGCTTCGCCGACATGGAAGTCTTCATCGAGATCCAGGAGAACGTCCGCGGCGAGGATGTTTACATCATCCAGAACACCGCCTTCCCGGCCAACGACAACATGATGGAGCTGCTCATCCTCACGGATGCGCTCAAACGCTCCTCCGCTCGCCGCATCACCGCCGTGATGCCCTATTTCGGCTATGCCCGGCAGGATCGCCGTCCCGGCCCCCGCACCCCCATCTCGGCCAAGCTCGTCGCCAACCTGATCGAGCGCGCCGGCGTCGACCGCGTCCTGACCCTCGACCTGCACGCAGGACAGATACAGGGCTTCTTCGACATTCCCACCGACAACCTGTTCGCGGCGCCGCTGTTCGCGCGCGACATCCAGGATAACCAAGACACGAGCGACATCGTGGTGGCCTCGCCCGACGTCGGCGGCGTGGTACGCGCCCGCGCGCTCGCCAAGCGGCTCGGCAACGACATGCCCATCGCCATATGCGATAAACGCCGCGAACGGGCCGGCCACTCCGAGGTCATGCACGTCATCGGCGACGTCGAGGGTATGACGTGCATTCTCGTCGACGACATCGTCGATTCGGGTGGCACGTTGGTGAATGCGGCCAACGCTCTGCTGAACCAGGGCGCGACCGAGGTGCATGCTTACATCACGCATGGCGTGCTGTCGGGAGGGGCGGTCTCGCGTATCACCAACTCGAAGCTCAAGTCGCTGGTCATCACCGACTCGATCCTGCCGACCGAAGCCGTGAAAGCGGCCAAGAACATTCGGGTTCTCACGGTCGCGAAGCTGCTGTCGGAGGCCATTGCGCGCACCGCTCGCAACGAAAGCGTGTCGAGCCTGTTCTACTGAGCGTGGCTACGTCAAATGCACACCTGTCCTAAGGTGAGCTGATCGGTTCTCTTTGGCGCCGTAAAACAAAACCGGCCGGGTAACAACCCGGCCGGTTTCATTTCGCGATGGGATGTTGCTGTATCAGGTCGAATAGCGCGTGAAGGCCGTCGTCGTGGCGCGGGCCTTCCAGTCCGTCACAACGCAGACGATCGCCGACTTGCCACCGGCAACCGCCTTCTTCGCGCGCTCGAGTGCAGGACGAATGTCCTCCGGCTTCTCGACGTACTCGCCATGACCGCCGAAGCATTCCGCAAACTTGTCGTAGCGCGGATAACCGAGCTCACGACCCGGCTTCGCCTTGACGGGATCGTTCTTGTCCGGATCGCCAGTCCAACCACCGTTCTGGCTGATGACGACGAGCACAGGCAGATTGTGACGAATGGACGTGTCGAACTCCATCGAGTTCATGCCCCACGAACCGTCGCCGTGCAGCACGATGACCTGCTTGTCCGGGCATGCCGCCTTCGCGCCGATGCCGAACGGCATGCCGACGCCCATGGTGCCGTAGGCGCCGGAGTTGATGCGATGGCGCGCGGTGTACTGCGGGATCGCCTGACGGGCATAGTTCAGTGTCTCCTGGCCATCGACGCAGAGGATAGCGTCGCGATCCATGAAATCCCGAACTTCCTTGCACAGCCGCAGCGGATGGACCGGCGACTGATCGGTCGACAGCGACTGCTCTGCCTCGGCCGCCTTCTGGACGTTGCGCGCACGCAGACGCTCGCACCAGCCTTCAAATTTCGCTGGCGTGACCTTCCCTTTGATCGCCTCCGTGAGCTGCGTGAAAGCGACCTTCGCATCGGCAACGACACCGATGTCGAGCTTACGTGGTGCCGACGCGATCTCGACCGGATCAATGTCAATGCGCACCACCTTCGCACCGGCGTTCCAGCGCGGCGGGGCCGCATTGCCGATCACGTAGTTCATGCGCGTACCGATCACGAGGATGCAGTCCGCGTCACGGAACGCCGAGGCGCGCGAGGCGGGATAGGAGTGCTTGTGATCCTCGGGGATGACGCCGCGGCCCTGGGGCGTCGTGTAGAACGGAACGCCAGCAGCTTCGACAAAGGCGAGCATCTCGGCCTCGGCTTCCGACCACTGCACGCCCGAGCCCGTGACAAGCACCGGCTGCTTGGCCGAGGACAAAACATCGACGATCGCCTTGAGATCGTTCGAGTTGATGGCCGGCCGGGCCCGCTTCGCGAAGTTGAACGGCTCGGGATATTCAACAGTCTTCTCGTCGATCTCCTGGTAGAGGATGTCGCCTGGCAGATCCAGATAGACAGGCCCGGTACGTCCGGTCATGGCCTGCGAGATGGCGAGATTGATCAGCTCGGGAATGCGCCGGGCGTGGTGCACGCGGTCGGCCCACTTGGTTATCGGCTTGAAGATCGAGAGCTGGTCCGTATCCTGAAACGCCCCGCGGTGCCAGGTCGAAACCGGAGCCGCGCCGCCAAGCGCCAGGATCGGTGTGCAGTCGGCCCAAGCATGAGCAACGCCCGTAACAAGGTTCGTTGTCGCCGGACCCGAGGCGGCCATGCAGACACCGATCTGGTTGCGCAGACGCGAGTAGGCGAAACCTGCCATCGCAGCGGCCTGCTCGTGACGCACGTCGATGCCTCTCAAGCCCTCATTGAGACAGGCCTTCTCCACGGCGAGCATCGGCCCGCCCATGATGTAGAAGAAATCCGCTACTCCCTCGTGTTTGAGCGCTTTGGCGACGATGTCTGAGCCGATGGCCATATGTGTCAATCCTCTTTGGGGTTCAAGCTGCAGCGGCCTCGTGCATCCGAGGCTCTTGATTGCGGGAATGGGACGGGAGCGGCCGTCACCGATGGGCTATCCTACGCACGGCGGCGGCAGGCTGGCCAGTGGCAGAGCATCGCCGCGCCACAATCCGCCGTCCATCGACCAAAAGTTGGCCGCGCTGGATTGGGTTTCGCAAGCCGATCGAGCGCGTTGCGACCGCGAGCTGCGAGAGCCAGCCATCATCGCGCGCTCGATCACATGACGGGCTACACCACGCCGTCCTTCTTCAGCGCCTCGACATCGCCTTTCGAAAGGCCGAGCCATTCCGAATAGACAGCCTCAGTGTCGGCGCCGAGGACAGGCGAGGCCGTGACCTTGACGTGGCTGTCGGTCATTTTGACGGGCCAGCCCGGGATCCAAAGTTTGCCCCGCACCGGATGATCGATTTCGGAGAAGATCTCGCGTTCGCGCATGGTCGGGTCGTCGGAAAGTTCCTTGGTATCCATCACGGCACCGCACGGCACGCCAGCCGCGCCGAGTTTCTCCATCGCCTCGTGTTTCGTGAACTGCATGGTCCACTTTTCGATCTCGCCGTTGATCTCGTCGGCGTGGTTGCCTCGCATTGGCGGCGTCTCGAACCGAGGATCGTTTTTCATGTCTTCGCGGCCGATCAGCTCGCAAAGCCTTTCCCAATGCGAGTTGGTGGCGCGGCTCGTGTAGATGAAAACGTAGTCGTTGTGACCGCCGGGACTGCAGCGGAAGACTTCGCAAGGCGCGTTGCCCAGCACCACCGAGTTGCCGTTTCGCTCGCAAGCCTTGTTCGTCAGCATTTGGCGCGAATAGGCGATGCGGCAATAATTCACCATCGCATCCTGCATCGCGACTTCGACTTTCTGACCGCGTCCCGTCACCGTCCGCTGATACAGCGCGGCAAGGACGCCGATTGCGGCATGGAGACCGGTACCCGTATCGCCGAGCGTCACGCCGGGTTTAAGGGGCCGGCCGTCGGGCTCGCCGGTAATCGACATTACGCCGCCTGCAGCCTGCGCGATCATGTCGAACGCGAGGTTCTTCTCGAAGGGAGAGCCCTTACCGAAGCCCTTCACCGTGGCGTAGATGATGCGGGGATTGATCTTCGCCACTTCCTCATACGAGAAGCCCAGCTTCTCAATGACGCCCGGCGCGAAGTTCTCGGCGAAGATGTCGCCCTTGCGGATGAGATTGCGAAGGAGCTCTTTGCCCTTCTCAGTCTTTAGGTTGAGCGTCACCGACTTCTTGTTCGCGTTGAGCAGCATGAAATAGTAGCTGTCCGCGTCCTTGCGCTCGGATGATGCGCTGCGCCCTTGCTCGCCACCCTTCGGATTTTCGACCTTGATCACATCGGCCCCGAGCCACGCCAGTGTCTCCGTGATGGAGGTGCCGGCCTCGAACTGCGTGAGATCGACAACCTTGATGCCTGCGAGCGCCGGCTTGCCGGAAGGGGTCGGACTAGTCATGGGATATTCTCCATTGCGTTGAGGGCCGTCTTGGGGCGCCGGGCCAAGGCTTCCACCGGTGAGCCGCCGGTATAAACCAGAACCGGAGTGTCCCTACTCGAGCTTGATGTTCGCAGCCTTGATGAGTTCGGCCATGGTTTTCGATTCTGCCTCCCGGAACGCGAGCAGCTCCGCTTGCGTCGAGACGGCCGGCACGTTGCCGCTCAGCAGCAGCTTGGCGGCTATATCGGGCGTCTTTGAGATTTCGGTCACTTTGGCATGGAGGGAATCCAAGATCGGCTGGGGCACACCCGCAGGAGCCCAGATGCAGAACCATAGAGGCACGTCCGAATCCGGATAGCCCGCCTCGGTCAAGGTCGGCGCGTCGGGGAAATCGGGGCTGCGCGCGCTGTGATTGGTGCACAGCATGGTGAGCTTGCCCGCCTTGGCGGCCGCATTGCACGTCGGGTCGTTCATGGTGTGGACGGTGCCTGCGAGAAGATCGCTCATGGCGTCAGCAGCGCCGCGATAAGGCACATGCAGGAACTTCACGCCCGCACGAAACATCAGCATTTCCATGCGCAAGTGACCGTTGGTGCCCGGCCCCGGCGAGGCGCAGGCCAGCTTACCGGGGTTAGCTTTCGCGTAATCGACCAGCTCCTTCAGCGTCTTCAATCCGGTACCGGGATGCACGCAATAGCCGGTCACGGCATCTCCGATACGGACCACGGGATGCAAGGCCTTCGCGTCGTAAGGAACCTTGCGCAGCAGCGGCAGATTGATGGGCGGCGTGTTCGATGTGATCAGCAGCGTGTAGCCGTCCGGCGCGGATTTTGCCGTCGCCTCCGTTCCGATCATACCGGAGGCGCCACCCCGGTTATCGACGACGAACTGCTGCCCGAAGGCTTGCGAGAGCTTCTCGGCCCAGAGCCGGGCGAGTTGGTCGGTTCCGCCGCCAGCACCGAACGGCACGATGACCTTCACAGGTCTTTCCGGCCACTGCGCCGCCCTCAGGACCGAGGGTGAAAACACGCCCGCTGCGCCTGCCGTTGCGGCGATCTTCAGGAACTTCCGCCGGTGCATCTTTCAATCTTTCCCTTCAGATTGTCGGTTCCGAGACGCCACCGACGAGAGGCCCTGTCTATCCTCGCCCGGCACGCAACAGCGGTGGTCGCGCGTGCCGGTAAGAGCACTGGCTACTCGATCTTGATTTTCGCAGCCTTGACGAGGTCGGCCGTCCGAACCTTGTCCTTTTCCCAAAAGGCAAACATCTCCGCTAGGTCCTGAGCCACGGGCACAGCCCAGACGAGTTCCAGTTTTGCTTTTGCATCGGCCGATTTCGCCAACTCAACGCACTTGGCATTGATTTGCTCGCAGATCGCCTTGGGTGTTCCGCCCGGCGCATAGAGCCCGAACCAAGCCGGGACGTCAGCGTCCTTGATGCCGAGTTCCGTTAGAGTTGGTACGTCGGGGAACGGCGCGAAGCGCTCGAAATGGTTGACGTTGAGAAGGTAGATTTTGCCCGCCTTGGCGTGAGCCATGGAGGAGGCTTCGTTCATGAGCTGGATGTTACCCGCAAGCAGATCATTCAGGGTATCGGCGCCGCCGCGATAAGGGACGTGAAGGATGTCGAGGCCGGTCCTCTGGATCAGCATCTCATATCGCAAATGGGGCAACGTCCCCGCTCCAGACGAGCCGAATGCCAGCTTGCCTGGGTTTTTCTTGGCGTAATCCACCATCTCCGGAAATGTCTTGGCCCCGACGGACGGGTGGATGACGAAACCGGAGACACTGTCTCCCATGCGGGCGACGGGAATGAAGCTATTGGCGTCGTACGTGAGCTTACGGATAAGCGGTAGCGTCACCGTTGCCGTGTTCGACGAGAAGAAGAACGTATAGCCGTCCGGCGGCGCTTTAGCGGCCGCTTCCGCGCCGATCATACCCGACGCACCGCCCCGGTTCTCGATGACGAACTGCTGGTTGAAGACTTTGCCGAGCCATTCAGCCCATGGGCGAGCGACAAGATCGGTGGCGCCGCCGGCTGCGAATGGCACGATGATTTTTACGGGGCGCTCCGGCCATTTGCCTTCGGCGCGTAGAATTGACGGGGCCAGCACTCCTGACGCGCTGGCCCCAGCAGCCAGCCTCAAAAAATTTCGACGGTGCATTTTGTTATTACTCCGAGCGTTTCGGTCTCCCGGAGTGAGGATGGGGCATGCTGAACGGCTGCGTCAATCGGCTTCGACGACCGACGCACGCTCACGGCTACTCGAGCTTGATGTTGGCCGCTTTGATCAACTCGCCAATGTTCTTGTAATCGTCAGCCCAGGTTTTCTGCAAATCCGGGAGTGACTGGACGACGGGCACGGCCGATGCCCCTTCCATGCGTTGCCGAGTTTCCGGGAGCTTCGAGATTTCGTTAGCCTTTGCGTTCAGTTTCTCGACGAGATCTTTCGGCGTTCCGGGCGGCGCATAGAGCGCGAACCAGACCGGGATGTCGGCATCTTTGACACCGGCTTCGGTGAGAGTCGGCACATCCGGGAACGGGGCGAAGCGCTCATAGTGGTTGATGTTGAGCAGCGTCAATTTCCCGGCCTTGACGTGCGGGAGCGTCGAGCCTTCGTTCATGATGTCAACGACGCCCGCTAGCAGGTCCGTGAGACTATCCGCGCCACCCCGATAAGGGACGTGCATGATGTCGATGCCGGTCCTGTACTTCAGCGCCTCGAGGCGCATATGCGTCACCGTCCCAGGGCCTGAGGAGCCGAACATGAGCTTGCCAGGGTTGGCCTTCGCGTAGTCGATCATCTCCTTGAGCGTCTTGAAGCCGGTCTTCGGATGCACAGCAAAGCCCGACATCATGTCACCCATGCGGGCAACGACCTCGAGCTGGCGGGGATCGAACTTCAGAGTGCGCAAGAGCGGCTGATAGACCGGGACAGAGTTGGACGTGAAGAGGAACGTGTACCCATCCGGTGCTGACCGGAAAGCAGCTTCCAAGCCAATGAGACCGGAAGCGCCGCCACGGTTCTCAATGACGAATTGCTGGTTGTACGCCTTGCCAAGCCATTCCGCCCACGGCCGCGCTAGGAGATCGGTAGCCCCACCTGGGGCGAACGGAACGATAATCCTGACGGGCCGCTCCGGCCACTCGGCCGCCGATACCGGCGACGTGGCCATAGTCAAGGCTGTGCCGACCGCGACTGCGGCCTGCAAAAAGTGACGACGCTTCATTCTGTAAATTCTCCGGGTGTTTCTTTATCCCGGAGCAAGCATCCGACAGCGGTGGAAAACCGTCAATCAGATCGAACGTATTCCTTTATCGCGTGTCGCCCGTCTTGAAATCATGAACACGGCCAGTCTCTTCCCAAGCTGGCGCGACGAGCTTCAAGAACAGCGGAACAACGTCTTCCGGAGTCTTCAGCACTTTGGGATCTTCACCTGGAAATGCCTTCGCGCGCATCCCCGTTCGAATTGGGCCGGGATTGATGATATTAACCTTTGCCGGCGTGTCGGCGAGTTCCTTGGCCCAGGTTTTGGCAAGAGCCTCGACCCCTGCTTTGGAGACGGCGTAGGGCCCCCAATAGGCGTTGCGTGCCAGGGCGGCACCCGACGACACGAAAATCGCTCGTCCGGCATCCGAGCGCCGGATCAGTGGGTCGACCGTGCGGACGATATGCCAGTTGGCCGTCAAATTGATGTCCATCACCTCGCGCCAGGCATCCGACGTAATGTGGCCGAGCGGTGAGAGCGGCCCCAGAATGCCAGCGTTGGCCACCAGGATGTCGAGCCGTCCCCATCGCTGAAGCAACGTCGGCCCCAGCGCATCGAGTTTATCGGTCCGCTTGAGATCCAGCTCAACGAGCGTCGCGGAGCCACCGGCCGCACGGATGTCGTCATCGAGCTCTTCTAGCCCACCGACCGTGCGCGCCAGGAGAACGACATGCGCTCCAGCTTTTGCGAGACCCAGTGACACCGCGCGTCCAATGCCACGTGACGCACCGGTGACAAGGGCCAGGCGGCCGGCGAGCGGCTTGTCGTCTGCCATGAGTGAGGCTCCATTCGAGGACGGGGGACGATTATCGGCTCAGCACCGGCGCCGCAAGCTGTCATCGCGCAGCGGCCGGTATGCACGATTGTGGGGGAGGGCGCCAAAGGCGCGGCGTTACTTCGTTTGAAGCTCGAGCGCTCGGGTGGCGAGGGACAGCGCCTCGACAACCGTCTTCGCGCGGATCTCGGCGCGATCCAGCGGGCCAAAGCGGCATTCCTGATGGAGCGTCATCGCGCCAGTCCGCGCTGCCGCGATGTGCACCAGGCCGACAGGCTTCGTTGCGGTACCTCCGCCGGGGCCGGCAACACCCGTTACAGCAACGGAAACATCAGCCGCGGAATGCTCCAATGCCCCCTCGGCCATGGCCAATGCAACCTCGCGGCTCACAGCGCCGAACTCCGTCAGCAGCTCGACCTTGACGCCGATCATCTCGTTCTTGGCTTCGTTGGAATAGGTGACGAAGCCGCGATCCACAACGTCCGATGAGCCGGGAATCTCGGTGAGAAGTGCAGCGATGAGGCCGCCTGTACAACTCTCCGCGGACGCAAATCGCAGGCCTTTGAGACGCATAGCCTCAAGAAAAGCCGCGCCCTGTCGTTTCATGTCGTCTGAAAACATGCACCCATCTTTCGTTGCCAGGCTGCTTCAGCATTCCGGCAACGCTAGTGCGGCGCTTCGCTCGTGACAATGCGAAGGGCAGTCAGGGCGCCGCCAGCTTCTCAGCGTTCCCCAAGAGACTGTCGAGGATCGACCGGGCTTCGACGCCCATCACCTCAGTTGCACGCCGCTGGGCTTCCTGCCAAAGCGGAAATGCCTCACGAATGACGGCTTTCCCGCGCGGTGTGAGATGCAACCCACGCCCGCGACGTCCTGCAGGTGGGTCCATCTCGATATGGCCGAGCGCCAGCAGGCGCTTCAAGTTGCGCGAAAGCGTCGACTTTTCGATGTCGAGATCGAGACCGATCTCGGCAGCCGTAATCCCGTCAGTCTGAGCAAGCTGTGTAAGTAGCGTGAACTGGCTGGCGGTAATCTTGTGCGGCCTCAGCGCATCGTCGTAAACACGCGTCACGATCCGGCTGAGTTGGCGTACCCGCGTCGCGATGCACGTCTCCGAAGTGGCGCTGGCGATGGAGCCGAGGTCGGGCTGAGCAGTCCGCGCCGGCGGTGTCATGATGTTCATGGGTGCTCCCCGCGTCCCCTGTGGCGATACAACGCCTCATGCCTGATTCGGGAGGGAGCAGCAACGAAGTATGGAGTCCAAATGCGATCGGCGCGCATTGCCGGTGTGAAAGTGCACGTATAGCAAGCGCCACCATGAGGCGCGCCCGCCGTCGCGATGTTGCCCGGGGGCCACTTTGGTGGTCGACTTGGATTATAGCTTCGCGAGACTCTGCGGAGCCTCAGTCTCGCCCGTCCCGGCCCACCAGTTGCCATCCTCGCGACAAGCGCGAGGATGGCAGGCGTGGCGTTGTTGGTCGTAATCATCGCCGCGCGATGAGACGCCGTCGTCACCAGGAACGCCGCCTTTGCCGCGCAAGGATCACAGAGTCCGAGAGGCTGTCGCCTTCAGCTCGCTTCGGCGAGCAGGGAGAGCTGGCGATGATTGGTGCCGTGCTGATCCGTCAGCAGGGTGGGGTAATCACCGGTGAAGCAATGGTCGGTCAACTGCGGTTGCTGCGGATCGCGACGCTTGTGACCCATGGCTCGATAGAGGCCATCGACGGACAGAAATGCGAGGCTGTCCGCTTCGAGGTAAGCCCGCATTTCCTCGATCGTGTTGTTGGCTGCTAGCAGCTCGGTCGTCCGCGGCGTGTCGATACCATAGAAATCCGGGTATCGGATCGGCGGACTCGAGATGCGCATGTGCACCTCTTTGGCGCCCGCCTCTTTGAGCATCGCCACGATCTTTTTCGACGTGGTGCCGCGCACGATGCTGTCGTCGATCAGGACCACGCGACTGCCACGAATGACACCCGGATTGGCCGAGTGCTTCAGTTTTACACCCAGCGCGCGAATGCCTTGCTTGGGCTCGATGAACGTCCGGCCGACGTAGTGATTGCGCACGATGCCGAGTTCGAAAGGAATACCCGCGGCCTGTGCATAACCGATCGAAGCGGGCACGCCGGAATCCGGAACGGGCACGACGACATCGGCCACGACGCTCGATTCTTCTGCGAGCACCACGCCCATCTGCTTGCGCATCTCGTAGACGCTGCGGCCGCCGATGACGCTGTCCGGGCGTGCGAAGTACACGTATTCGAAAACACACGGGCGCGCGGGGCGGCGTGGGAAGGGCCGGTGACTCTCGACGCCATCCTCGGTGATGACCACGACCTCACCGTTCTCGATCTCGCGAACAAATTGCGCGCCGACGATATCGAGCGCGCACGTCTCGGATGCGAGCACATAGGCTTGGTCGAGTCGCCCTAGCACTAACGGCCGGATGCCAACGGGATCACGAGCACCAATCATCATGTCGTTGGTCAGACACGCAAGCGCGTAGGCGCCTTCGATCTGGAGCAGCGCATCGATGAAACGATCGACGATCCGGCGCTTCTTCGAGCGCGAGATGAGATGCAGAATGACCTCGGTATCCGACGTCGACTGGCAAATCGCACCCGATGAGACGAGTTCGTCGCGCAGCGTTAGAGCGTTGGTCAGATTGCCGTTGTGAGCAACCGCAAATCCACCTTGGTCGAGATCGGCGAACAGCGGCTGCACATTACGCAGGACGACATCTCCGGTCGTCGAATAACGATTGTGGCCGAGTGCCATGCGCCCCGTCAGGCGAGACATCACGTCCTTGTTCGAGAAATTGTCGCCGACCCGCCCGAGTCGTCGCTCCTGATTGAAGCGGCCGTTGTCGTAGGTAACGATGCCGCAGCCTTCCTGCCCACGATGCTGGAGAGCGTGCAGTCCGAGCGCGGCGATCGCTGCGGCATTCTCGTGGTCGAACACGCCGAATACGCCGCATTCCTCTCTCAAGCGGTCGTCAGGGTATCGGGGCGTTTCATGGCCGAAAGTCACGTCAGACACTGGAATGCGCCAACCGGCGCCGGGGGGGTTCGTGCTGACATCCGTCATCGAGCGCTCCGCTGTCCGTCGACCTCGAGCCCACACGCCAGCGCGACGATGAGCAGCGTTCAAACCGTTCGTATCACCTTTGCGGCATATATGACGATTTTGTGCTCTTGACCATGGCCTGTGGCAATCAGAACCCGCAAAGAGTCAACGGGCGCCATTCCTTGCTGTTCGCCCTTCGGCTCCGTCAGCGACGATGGCACCACTTTGACCAAAATGGTTCGGAAGGAATTGCCCGCGCTCTTGATGTAGGGCAGCGATTGCGCGTTCCGCACCCACTCGAATTGGGTGCTCGGATCAGGAAAGAACGCGTCGTAAAACATATAAGGAATGACGATTAGCACGAAGCCCCGGACCAACCCGAATATGAAACCCAGCACGCGGTCGATCATGCCGACCCCGCTGTCCTGGATGGAATCGGAGATCCGCGCGGTGAGCAGGTGCACGATGATCAGCACGACGAGGAAAATGACCGCCCCCATCACGATCTGCACGACCGGCACCGGCGCGCTGAATTGCCGGGCCAGATCCTCGGCGGCCGGCTTGTGATAAAGCACGAAATAGAGAAGCGCGCCCAGCGCCGCCACCCAGGACAAGATCGAGAGAACCTCTCGCGTGAAGCCACGGTACATCGCGAGAAGCCCCGAGAGTAACGCAATCACCACCAGGGCTGCATCAAGATAGGTCAGGGGCCCGAGCATGGGGCGTCATTCCTTGGTTCGGCACTCGCCGCAGCGTGCCGTCGGGCTCATTCCGGTCCCGGCCCGCCATATCGGCGGCACTCGGCGGACGAGCCGCCACCAGCACCGTCTCACTGACACGCTCCAATCGACTCGGCAAGCTCCTTCAAGTGTCCGAGGCGATCAAGCTCGATCCTTTGAGTATTCGACTCAAGATCACCAGCCGCGGGGATCACCGCGCGCCTGAACCCAAGCTTCTGAGCCTCCCTGAGGCGGGCCGCCATGTGACCTGCTGCCCTCACCGCGCCGGACAGGGAGATTTCCCCAAAATAAACGTGATCTGACGGAAGTGCGGTACCCGACAAGGACGACAAGAGAGCGGCAGCAGCAGCCAGATCCGCCGCTGGTTCCGTGATTTTCAAGCCACCGGCGACATTGAGATAGACGTCGTGCTTGGCAAGGCTCACCCCACAGCGCGCATCGAGTACCGCAAGCACCATCGACAGGCGATTCGCGTCCCATCCGACCACCGCCCGTCTTGGAGTCCCGAGTGCCGATGGGGCAACGAGTGCCTGGATTTCCACGAGAAGCGGGCGCGTGCCTTCGACTCCGGCAAAGACGGCGGCGCCCGGGGCCTTCGCATCGCGGTCTCCGAGGAACAGCTCGGACGGATTGGCAACTTCCTTCAGACCCTGCTGCACCATTTCGAAGACGCCGATCTCGTCCGTCGCACCGAAACGGTTCTTCACGGCGCGCAGAATGCGGAAGGGATGGCCCCGGTCGCCCTCGAACGACAGGACTGTATCGACCATGTGCTCGATGACTTTCGGGCCGGCGATCTGGCCTTCCTTCGTGACGTGTCCCACCAACAGCAAGGCCGCACCGGATTGCTTGGCGTGACGGATGAGCGAGCCCGTCGCGGCACGCACCTGGCTGACCGTTCCAGGCGCGGCGTCGAGCGTATCCGCCCAAAGGGTCTGGATCGAATCGATCACGATCAGATCGGCATGCCGTGTATCGGCCAGCGTAGCGAGGATGTTCGAGAGGTTGGTTTCGCTGGCGAGAAGGACAGGGGCGGACGAAAGACCGAGCCTCTCGGCACGCAATCGCACCTGTGCGGCGGCTTCCTCGCCCGAAAAATAGACAGTCGTGCGCCCCCGATTTGCGAGCGCAGCGCAGAGCTGGAGCAGCAGCGTCGACTTTCCAATCCCGGGCTCACCGCCAATCAGCAGCGCCGACCCGGGAACTATACCGCCGCCCGCCACTCGGTCGAGTTCGGCAATGCCTGTCTCGACACGTGGCGGTGCCTCGCCACGGTGCGCCAGCGTTTCGAGCGCGACAGCGCGCCCGCGCGATTGCCGGGTGACGCCGGAACCCGGAGGCGGTCCCGCATCGGTTTCTTCGACCAGTGTGTTCCACTCGCCGCACGATGGGCATTTGCCGACCCAGCGCTGGGACGCGCCGCCGCAGTTCTGGCACACGAACGAGGCGCGCGCGGGTTTGGCCATCAGGCGCACCCATTGGCATAGATGCGATGCACGCGACGTCCGAGGCGCGTCAGCAACTCGTAGCCGATGGTGCCGGCGCGATCCGTCAGATCGTCGATCGTCGTCCGCGCGCCGAGGATTTCGACCCAGGCGCCCCGGCAAGCCGCCTTATCGGGCACATCCGTCACGTCGACGGTTATGAGATCCATCGACACCCGTCCGACGACCGGCACTGGCTGATCGGCGATATGGCCGACCGGGCCGGGGCGACCCGTCGGGCTCGACAACGCACGCAGGAAGCCGTCCGCATAACCGCATGCGAGCGTCGCGACGCGCGAGTTGCGTGGCGCCTGGAATGTCGCGCCGTAGCCTATGGATTCGCCGGCCGCGACGTAGCGGGTTTGCAGAATGCGGGCCTGCAATCGAACCACCCATCGCATTGGATTGGGGTGACCTTCGAGCGCACGCCCTCCGTAGAGTGCGATGCCAGGGCGAACGAGATCGAAATGGTATTCCGGCCCGAGAAACACGCCGCCGGTATTTGCAAGGCTTGCTGGAGCGGGAGGAAGCTTCGCCCGCCGCTGCTCGAAAAGCCTGAGTTGCTCGCGGTTCATGGGGTGTCCGGGTACATCGGCGCACGCGAGGTGGCTCATCACGAGCGCCAGCTCGAACTTGTCGAACAGCGCCCTCTCGGGGCCGGCCAGCAGTTCGACCTCGCCCGGCGGCAGTCCGAGACGGTGCATACCCGTGTCGATGTGCAAAGCCGCCCTCAACCGGCGGCCACTTGCATCGCACCACGCAGCCCATTCCCGGACCTCGTCGATGCTCGATAGGCAGGGACAGAGATCGAAGCCCGTGTAATAGGGCGCTGCGCCTGGCAGCAAACCGTCGAGCACGAAAATCCGCGCGGCCGGATGCGCTAGTCGTACAGTGCGGGCTTCTGACAACGTCGCCACGAAGAACGTGCTGCATCCCTCCGCAGCCAGCGCGCCCGCGATTTCATCGATGCCGAGACCGTATGCGTCTGCCTTGATAACGCCGGCGCATTCGGCGGAACCCGATGCCTTGTTCAGAGCGTCCCAATTGGCCCGCAGAGCGGCGAGATCTATCGTCAGGACGGCTCTGGCATCCGGCGGAATGGCGTAAGCGTCGCGAATCACGATCCTGGCCTCCTTTTTCAGCCAAACGATAGCAGCCTCGGACCACGCGACCTATCCGGCTGCGTCGATTGCGACGCTCCGGCTTTGGATGAATGCGCAGATGCAACATGGCTTAAGAATTTCTTTGCAGCTTTTGCGAAATTCTCGCTCCCGAATCATGCGCCCGAATCCCGAGGACCCAGCATGCAACGCGGACCTTTGAACCTTGAGCAGCGCGCCTTCGGCCGTCGTGAAAGTCGAATTCACGCCTTTGTTCGCGTCCCCGGCCGCAGCCCCGAGCCTTGCGTCGTGCGTAATTTCTCGGAAGGGGGCGCGCTGCTGGTCTTCAATGGGGCGTTCGCGCTTCCATCGCGGTTCCGCCTGATCGTCGAAGCGAAAGGCGTCGACGTGATGTGCGAGGTTCGCCGAAGAAACGGCGCGGAATTCGGCGTGCAGTTCATCGACGAGCAAACCGATATCGAGTCGCGCCTGCTCGAAGAGGCGGAAGCCGTCCCGAGCGAGCTGGATGCCACGCCCCCGCCCAACTTATTGGGGTCCGGCGGGCTGGTCACCGTCATCCCGGGGCACGAATATCGCCGGCATATCATCGTCTGACGTCGATAGGCCGAAGACCTCGGCCTTCTATTCGTGGCGCTCGGGCAGATACTGATCCGCCGCGAGATCGGCGAACCGCGTGAACTGGCCCTCGAAGGCGAGGGTGACTGTGCCCACCGGACCATGGCGTTGCTTGCCGATAATGACCTCGGCTTTGCCCGAGACGATCTGCATTTTCTCCATCCACGTCTGGAACTCCGCCGTCCCTTCGGAGGGCTTGGCGCGCTCGACGTAGTATTCTTCGCGGAAGACGAACATCACGACGTCGGCGTCTTGCTCGATCGAGCCCGATTCGCGCAAATCCGAGAGCTGTGGGCGCTTGTCCTCGCGCGTCTCGACCTGGCGCGAGAGCTGGGACAGAGCAATCACCGGAACAGCCAGCTCCTTCGCCAATGCCTTGAGGCCGGTCGTGATCTCAGTGATTTCCTGGACACGGCCCTGCGAGGCGCGTCCGGCTGAGGCTGTCAGAAGCTGCAAGTAGTCGACGATGAGAACGTCGAGCCCCTTCTGGCGCTTGAGCTTGCGCGCCCGAGCTGCCAACTGCGCAATGGAGATGCCGCCCGTCTGGTCGATGTAAAGCGGAGAGCGGGCCATCTCCTGTGACACCAGGACGAGCCGCTTGAACTCTTCGTCCGTGATGTCACCGCGACGAATCTTGGACGAGGAAATCTCAGCCTGTTCCGCCAGAATACGCGTGGCGAGCTGCTCAGCGGACATTTCGAGCGAGAAGAAGCCGACAATACCGCCGTCCACCGTTTTGCGGGTCCCGTCCGGTTGTTCCTCCGCGCGATAGGCCTTCGCGATGTTGTAGGCGATGTTCGTTGCGAGCGAGGTTTTGCCCATTGAGGGGCGGCCAGCCAGAATAATCAAATCAGAGGACTGCAGGCCGCCCATGCGCCCGTCGAGATCGCGCAATCCGGTGGAAACGCCGGAGAGGCCACCCTGCCGCTGATAGGCATTGTTCGCCATCTCGATGGCGTGCGTCAGTGCAGCATCAAACGAGAGGAAGCCCTGGCCGTATTTTCCCGTTTCAGCGAGCGAGAAGAGGCGCGTCTCGGCCTCCTGAATCTGCATCTCCGGTGGCGTATCGATCGGCGAATCATAGGCTACATTCACCATATCCTCGCCGATCAGGATAAGCTGGCGGCGGATGGCGAGATCGTAAATCGTGCGTGCGTATTCGACAGCATTGATGATGGTCGTGGCGTTGGCAGCGAGACGACCGAGATATTGCGGCACGGTCAGATTCTGATCGATCGGCTCCGCCGTCTCGAAGAATGTCCGCAGCGTGATCGGCGTCGCCTGCTTTCCCGCCGCGATCAGCTTGCCCGCCGTCTCGTAGATCGACGCATGCAGCGGGTCGAAGAAGTGCTCGATCCGTAGAAACGTCGAGACGCGATCGTGCGCCTCGTTGTTCACGAGTATCGCACCGAGCAGCGCCTGCTCGGCCTCGATGTTGTGCGGCGCGTTCCGAAACGCCTCAATGTCGTGGCTTTCGGACTCGGGGAGGGCGGGTCTGCTCGAAACGGTGCTCTTTGCCATGACCGAAGGGTTAGCCGATTCGCGTCATGGCAAGCGCTGCGTACGCGTCACCCCGCGATCCGCTCCCCGCTATCAACAGTACCCGCAAGAACTGCTTGCATGATGCATCGATGTTCTTGCAGGAAAGTGCAGCGGGTCATTCACCGGCGAGACGTGCCGTCTGGGCCAGATGCAGTGCGCGCTCACGCTCCAACAGAGCGGTCTCCTCCGCATGCATATAGTCGCGAATGAGCGGGAGCGTTTCGACCTTGCGGGAAAGCTGGATCTGGAAAACCACCAGGTTCTGATAACGGAACGCACATTCCGAGCCGGCGAGGTAGAACTCCCACATCCGGCAGAAGCGTTCGCCCTGCAGCCGTTTGGCCTCGTCCCACCGTGCGAGAAATCGCTCGCGCCAGTGCCGTAGCGTCATCGCGTAGTGCAGCCGCAGGACCTCGATATCCGTAACGATGAGGCCGCTTCGCTCGATAATCGGCAATACCTCCGACAGCGCCGGGATATAGCCGCCGGGGAAGATATGTCGCGCGATGAATGCGTTCGTGGCTGCAGGTTGATCCGACCGGCCGATGTAGTGGATCAGCGCGACGCCGTCGTCCGTGAGCAGATCGCGGACCCGGTTAAAGAAGCTGGCGTAGTGATTGACGCCGACGTGCTCGAACATGCCGACCGAAACGATTCGATCGTATCGACCTTCGAGCTGCCTGTAGTCGGTCAGGCTGAACTGAACACGCTGCTCGAGGCCCCGCTTGGCCGTCCAGCGCTGGGCATGTGCCAGTTGCTCGGAAGAAAGCGTAATACCGTGCGCCTCGCAGCCGGTCAGCGAGGCAAGATTGAGCGCAAGTCCACCCCAACCGGAACCAATGTCGAGCAGGCGATGCTCCTCGTCGAGGTCGAGCTTCGCTGCGATATGGCTGATTTTCGCGCGCTGGGCTTCCTCGAGATCCGTCTCTTCGTCCGGGTAATAGGCGCAGGAGTATTGGCGCTCGCTATCGAGGAACAGATCGTAGATGTGCCCATCGATATTGTAGTGATGCTCGACGTTTCGCCGCGAGCGAGAGACGGGGTTGAACTGCGCCACCCGACGCGTCAGGTAGCGCATGCTGTCGGCAACCGTCGCCCAGCGCGGAATCGGCCGGCTCATCGCATTATCGAGGACGAGTTCCAGCAGGTCATAGATCCGGCCTTCCAGCATGACGAGCCGGCCGTCCATGTACGCCTCGCCGACGACGAGGTTCGGATTGAGCGCGATTTGCCGCTCGAGCTTGCGATCCATGAATTTGATCGAAACGGTCGGCTGACGACCGTTACCGAACCGATGCACGGTTCCGTCAGCGGTTTCCACGAGCAGGGTGCCGTGGGAGACGATCTGATCTAGGAGTAGATGAAGTGGCTTGAACATGTCGCGTTCTCTGCTGGTCCAATCCCAGCACGCGTGCCTGTCCCCGCTCGGCATGCGGCTCTCTGCGACACCATTAACGCGCAACCGGCAAATGAGTTCAAGTGTTCAGTAACACCACCTTACGGCCTAATGCCCCTGCAACCCTTTGGATTACATGCAACTATCGCGCGTACACAAATCAAAAGGGCGCCGCAACCGGAGCTGCAGCGCCCAAATATGATCCGCCTGGCCTTTGGATTAGGCCGCTGACGGGTCTTCGGGCTGATCACCAAGGCCGGGAGGCACGTCACCCCCGTCGTCATCTTCGCTATAGGTCTCGAGATCGAGCTCTTCGTCGCGCAGGACGGTAACATCCTCGCCGCGGGACTGCCGGTCAGCCTCGTCCTCGGAGCGGGCGACATTCAACTTCGCATCGACGACGACCTCTGGGTGAAGCTGCAACTTGATGTCGTGCAGCCCCAGCGCCTTGATGGGGCGATCGAGCAGGACCTGCCGCCGATCGATGGAGAAGCCGCCAGCGGTGATGACATCGGCGATGTCGCGGGTCGAGACCGAACCATAAAGTTGGCCCGTGTCGCCGGCCTGTCGGATGGCCACGAACGCCTTTCCGTTGAGGCGCTCTGCAACTGCCTCGGCTTCCTTCTTGAGCTCCAGATTGCGCGCCTCGAGATGAACTCGCTGCGTCTCGAACTGCTTGCGGTTTTCGTCCGTGGCGCGCAGCGCCTTGCCCTGCGGTAGCAGGAAGTTGCGCGCGTAGCCGTCCCGGACCCGGACCACATCGCCCATCTGGCCGAGGCGACCTATCCGCTCGAGGAGAATGACCTGCATGACTAAGTTCCTTTCAATGAAGCGTATCATGTTGTGTTGCGGTGGTGGATGGATGTGCGCGAAGGCAATCAATCCGGAGGTGGTGGGGACGGTGGCGGTCCTGGTGCGGGTCCGTAATCAGGTGCCAACGGGCGGCGATACCAGAGCATCGGCTCGAGGATGGCGATCATCGCAACGACGACGAGTGCTGTCGTGTTGAAGACGATCATCACGCCGTAGAGACCCCAGAGAACGAGCGGTCGTGCGGTCAGGCCGCGCGTCGTATAGTGGATGATGGCGAGGCCCATCAGCGTGTAGGCGAAGAACAGCGCGCCAGCGACACCGCTGGCGAGAAGGCCGATGAGGCCCGGCACCAAACTCAAGCCGAGCGCCACCGCGAGAACCAGGCCGAATCCTGAGGGAAAGCGCATCAATCCGAGATCAGGCCATGGCCGTGTCAGCCGCCCCGAAACCGCGGTAACTTTCCCGCCGAGCCAGAGGTTGAGGGCAAATCCGCCGAGCCAAAGCACGGCCGATCCCGCCGGAAGTGCATGGAGCAAGACGGAGGCGAGCGTATCCTTGTCGGTCTCGGTCAGTTCGCCACCTCCGAGCCCGGGCAACTCCCGCGCCAGGACGTCGTCCACGAGCTTGCGCATCATGCCGCGTAGCGTGTCGACATCGGCGCCGAGCAACAGTATCGAGACGATCGCCAGAACACCAGCAATCAGGGCGGCAACGGCAAGCGCCCGTCCGATCGGATACCATTCGACGAGGGGTGGGTCCGATGGGCCGCCTTGGGCTTGAGGCGCCAGGGCCCGGTTCAGCAAGACCAGCCGGCACAAGATCACCAGCGGAATGCCCTGCGAAAGGAAGAAGACGGCACCTGTCTTGAGGCCGAGCACCGAGCTTGTCACGATAGCGCTAGTGACCGCCGCAATCGCCGCGGACGTGGTTCCCCAGCCGAGGCCGGCAAGATAAGAGGGCAGGGGAGCGAGAAAAAACAGGATGAAACGCCCAGTCATCCCGCCCGCACTCGCTGAAGCAAGCAGCAGCGCGGTTGCAAGGCCAGCGGCCAAACCGATGGGAATAAACTGTGGCATTTCAAAGCTGTCCCGCTCTTGGCGGTTAGGGGCGGATCGAGCGCCCGCCCCAACCTAGGTCGTTGGCTCGACCGGTCTACTTGATGACGTAAGGCAGCAGGCCGAGGAAGCGCGAGCGCTTGATTGCACGTGCCAACTCGCGCTGCTTCTTGGCCGACACTGCCGTGATACGGCTTGGCACGATTTTACCGCGCTCAGAGACGTATCGGCCGAGCAGCCGCACATCCTTATAGTCGATCTTCGGCGCATTGGCGCCCGAGAACGGGCACGTCTTGCGGCGACGATGGAACGGGCGGCGTACGGGCGCGCCACCACCACCGGTTGCTGGCTCAGCCATTTAGGTTCTCTCCGTCTGAGGGCCGCGCGGACCGCGATCACCAAAACCACCCTCGCGTGGGGCGCGATCACCGAAGCCGCCTTCACGCGGCGGACGATCTCCAAATCCGCCCTCGCGCGGACCGCTGCGGAAGCCGCCCTCCCGAGGGGGGCGGTCGCCGCGCGGACGATCGGGGCGTGGGCCACGGTCGCCACGGAATCCGCCGCGGTCACGGCCGAAGCCGCCGCGCTCATCGCGGTCGCTCTTGCGCATCTGGATCGACTGCTCTGCTTCGTGCTCGTCGACGCGGATGGTCAGAAACCGCAATACGTCGGTCGAGATGCCCATCCGCCGTTCCATCTCGGCAACCGCCGCTGACGGTGCGTCGATGTTCAGCAGCGTATAATGAGCCTTGCGGTTCTTTTTGATCTTGTAGGCGAGTGAGCGCAGGCCCCAATACTCGGTCTTCGAGACCGTGCCTTGAAGCTCTGTGATCAGGTCCGTGTATTCCTTCGTCAACGCCTCGACCTGTGTCTGCGACACATCCTGACGTGCAAGGAATACATGCTCGTAAAGCGGCATGTCCTAGCCTTCCTCTCGGTTTGTCCGCACCGGCGCCAAGCCTCTGTCGGGCCGCCCCCAAAGGAGGAAGGCCCAAAGACGACCCAAAGAGCGGAGACACGGGGAGCCGGGCAACTCGCCCACCGGCATCGGCAATACGCCGAAAACAGCCGTGCTCCCGTTCAGCCTCCAGCCGGAACGGGTAACGTGCAGGCTTATGCCGGAGACGTGACCCGGTGGCAAGGCCGAAGTCCGGTCCTGGAGCCGCTTGACACGGTAAACCCGGGCGTGCTTCACGCCAAGCCAGTATCCGAGAAAGAGCGAATAAGGAGCGGCGGGCATGGCTCTCGCGTTTATGTTTCCTGGTCAAGGAAGCCAGGCCGTGGGCATGGGGAAGGACTTGGCAGAGACCTTTCCGGCTGCGAAAGCCGTTTTCGATGAGGTCGATGACGCGCTGGGCCAGCATTTGTCACGTATCATGTGGGACGGCCCACAGGAGACTCTGACGCTCACCGAAAACGCCCAACCCGCCTTGATGGCCCACTCGATGGCTGTGATACGCGTGCTCGAGGCCGAAAAAGGACTGGACCTCGCAAAGCACGCCAAACTCGTGGCGGGCCACTCACTCGGAGAATACTCGGCACTCGCCGCTGCCGGCGCCTTCACGATTGGAGACGCCGCGCGGCTGCTGAAATTGCGCGGACAGTCGATGCAGAAGGCCGTACCGGTCGGGCAGGGCGCCATGGCAGCGCTGCTCGGTGTCGGGCTGGACGTCGCCCAGAAGATCGCAGCCGACGCGGCACAGGGCGACGTGTGCGACATTGCCAACGACAACGAACCGACACAGGTCGTTCTTTCTGGCCACAAGACAGCGATCGACCGCGTGGCCGAGGTCGGCAAGAAGTATGGGCTGCGTCGGGCGATCCCGCTCCCAGTCTCCGCCCCGTTCCACTGCCGCCTGTTGCAACCCGCTGCCGACGCCATGGCCGAGGCTCTGGCGAAGGTCGAGGTCCGTGCACCATCTGTCCCTGTGGTTGCCAACGTGCTGGCTGCGCCGATTTCCGATCCTGCCGAGATCAGGAAGCGGCTCGTCGAGCAGGTCACGGGAACCGTTCGCTGGCGCGAATGCGTTTTGGCTATGGCGGCTGCGGGCGTTACAACCCTGATAGAAGCCGGATCGGGCCGGGTGCTCACGGGTTTGGCCGGTCGGATCGATAAGAGCCTCAAGGCGCAAGCCGTCGGAAATGCAGCGGACGCCGCGGCATTCGACTTGCCGTGACCGGCTGAGATGGGCGTAAGCGCAGGCCCCCGCAAGGTTCAGCGCTTGACGCCCGGCAAAACCCTCGACAAAAGATCGGCGCGCAGCGAGCCAAAGGCCGCGCAATGAACCCGAAAGGCCGCGCATGTTCTCATTGGAAGGCAAGACCGCGCTCGTCACTGGCGCGACGGGCGGCATCGGCGGCGCCATTGCACGTGCCTATCACGCGCAAGGAGCAACCGTTGCGCTCTCGGGGCGTCAGGCAGACAAGCTCGAGGCTTTGAAGTCCGAGCTCGGCGATCGTGCCGTCGTATGCCCGTGTGATCTTGCAGCGAAGGATCAGGTCGCCAAGCTGATCGACGAAGCTGTGAGTGCGCTCGGCGGCCGGCTCGACATCCTGGTCAACAACGCCGGCCTCACCAAGGACAACCTGTTCATGGTGATGAAGGACGATCAGTGGGACAGCGTCATCGCGGTCAACCTGACGTCGACGTTCATGCTGATGCGCGCCGCGACACGCCACATGCTGCGCTCGAAGACGGGCTTCGGCCGAATCGTCAACATTTCTTCGGTTTCAGGCATCCTCGGCAATCCGGGACAGGGCAACTACGCCGCCTCGAAGGCCGGCATGATCGGCATGACCAAATCGCTGGCTCGCGAAGTTGCGCCGCGTGGCATCACGGCAAACTGCATCGCGCCGGGCTTCATCAAAACGGCCATGACGGATGTGTTGAACGAGCAGCAGACCGCAACCATCATGAACGCGATTCCGGCCCAGAGTTTCGGTGATCCGAGTGACGTGGCGGCAGCGGCGGTCTTCCTTGCATCTCCCGAAGCGCGCTACATGACTGGGCAGACATTGCACGTCAACGGCGGCATGGTGATGGTATGAGACGGGCTGCCGCATAGGACCCTGTAGACGGCGAGGCTTCCCCGCCTTTTCAACACCTGGGAAGTATGTTACCGACCCGCGGTTACCGGTTTGAGGGCTTGATCTGCAACCGAAAGTGACCACATGCTGCGGTCACTCAGGCGAGGATCGAGAGAGTCACGCGCTCGCATCGAGGATGCATAGCCCGAGCGGCTGCGGGGTACAGAAGTCAAGCCGAAGCAGCGGGTGCAGCGCTCCCGATGCTGAAAATTCCACCGTAGTCTAGCTTTTGGCCAGTCGCTGGCCGGCAGAGAGAACCTCTAAGGGAATACGCAATGAGCGATGTCGCGGACCGGGTGAAGAAGATCGTTGTCGAGCATCTCGGTGTCGAGGCCGACAAAGTCACTGAAAGCGCGAGCTTTATCGAGGATCTTGGTGCCGACAGCCTCGATACGGTCGAGCTCGTCATGGCCTTCGAGGAAGAGTTCGGCTGCGAGATTCCGGACGACGCTGCCGAGCAGATTCAGACTGTCGGTGACGCTGTGAAATTCCTCGAGAAGCAGGCGAAAGCAGCCTAAGTCTCGAAGTCAGAAAGCATTGGCGTCCTGACGCTTTTGCGCAAACGATAAGCGGCGCCGGCACCAATGCCGCGAGGCAGGGCGCCGCCGTCTGGAATTGAGACGATCGGTTTCATTAGGCACCAGCCCCGTCGGCGCGGTGGGAATGTGCGCCCGGGCGCCGCGCCGCAATTGTAATTGTGCAGGGGGCAGACCATGCGTCGTGTCGTAATCACCGGTCTCGGACTCGTCACACCTCTCGCGTCGGGCGTCGATGCGACATGGTCGGCTCTACTTGCCGGCAAGAGTGGTGCGCGTCGCATCACCGAGTTCGAGGTCAACGACATTCCGTGCCAGATCGCCTGCTTCGTTCCGCGCGGCGATGGCTCCAACGGCAGCTTCAACGCTGATCAATGGATGGAGCCCAAAGAGCAGCGCAAAGTCGACGACTTCATCGTCTATGCCGTAGCAGCCGCTGATCAGGCCCTGGCCGATGCCGGCTGGTCGCCGAAGACGGCCGAGGATCAAGAGCGCACCGGCGTTCTCATCGGATCTGGCATCGGCGGCCTGAATGGCATCGCCGAGACATCGATCGTGCTGAAGGAGAAGGGGCCTCGGCGTGTATCGCCGTTCTTCATCCCGGGCCGCCTTATCAACCTCGCGTCGGGCCATGTATCGATCAAGCACGGCCTGAAGGGGCCGAACCATGCCGTTGTGACGGCATGCTCAACCGGCGCGCACGCCATTGGCGACGCGGCTCGGCTGGTCGCGTTTGGGGACGCCGACGTGATGGTCGCGGGCGGCGCAGAGAGCCCGATCTGCCGCATTGCCATGGCCGGCTTCGCAGCCTGCAAAGCGCTCTCGACACACTTCAACGAAACACCGACGAAGGCATCGCGTCCTTATGACAAGGACCGCGATGGTTTCGTCATGGGCGAAGGCGCGGGAATCGTCGTGCTCGAGACGCTGGAGCACGCACAAGCGCGCGGCGCCCGCATCTACGCCGAGGTGATCGGCTACGGACTGTCAGGCGACGCCTATCACATCACCGCACCTGCAGAGAACGGCGACGGTGCCTATCGCTGCATGAGAGCGGCTCTGAAGCGTGCTGAGATCGACGTCAGCGAGATCGACTACGTCAATGCCCATGGCACATCGACGCCGATGGGAGACGAGATCGAGCTCGGTGCTGTCGAGCGTCTGGTTGCCAACTCCGCCAGCAAGCTCTCGATGTCGTCCACCAAGTCGGCGATCGGTCATCTGCTCGGAGCGGCCGGCGCCGTGGAGGCGATCTTCTCGGTACTCGCGATTCGCGACAACCTTGCGCCTCCAACGCTCAATCTCGACAATCCGTCGATCGAGACCTCTATCGATCTCGTGCCGCATAAAGCTCGCGAAAAGAAGATCGATACGGTTCTTTCGAACTCGTTCGGATTCGGCGGGACGAATGCGTCTTTGATTCTCCGGCGGTTCGCGGCCTGATCGGCGTTCCATTGTCGCGGTATCGCCTACTTCCGCCCCCGGTTTCGCGCTTCGGCCACATTTGCGGGTAGTCTCGCAAAGGCGACGAGTCGGCGTACGGCCCGTCGCAACGGGTGGCTTGGTGCACGACGATCTTGGCGCTAGAAACGGGCAGGTCAGCGGCGATGAAAACATCGCAAGTCCAAGCACCGACGAGCCGACCGGAGCCGAGAACGGGCGCCGTGCGAACGGCAGGTGCAGCGCCGCGCAGCCCCTCAGAGATGCTTGTGCCCACTCGACCTCCCAAACCACCGAAGCGTACCAAGAGTGAGCGCAAGCCGCGCCGGATGAATGGCTTCTTGCGCTTTCTCGACGGCTCGCTCTCGTTCATTTTTCTGAGCTTCTTGCTCGTCGCTGCCGTCGCCATCTGGTTGCGCCAAAGTTTCGACGCGCCCGGTCCGCTTGCCGACACGGCTGCCGTGGTCATCCCGAAGGGTGTCGGCGCGATCGAGATCGCGGAGCGCCTGGAGAAAAGCAATGTCATCGCCGATCGCCGCGTTTTCATGCTGCAGTACTACATTGCACGGGTCTACGGCGGCACAGGCACGAGCGGCCCTGCCAGCGAGCGTGCGAGCCTGAAGGCCGGCGAATACGAGTTTCCAAAAGAGGCGAGCGTCCGCCAGGTTCTCGATACGCTCATCAGTGGCCGTGGTATCCTGCAGAAGATCACCATCCCGGAGGGCCTGACGAGCCAACAGATCGTGGAGCGACTGCGCGCGGAGCAGGGCCTTTCCGGTGAGATCACCAATGTCCCTCCCGAGGGGCTTCTGCTGCCTGACACATACAAGATCTCGCGTGGCTCCGACCGGCAGGAAATTCTCGATCGAATGCGGTCCGAGCAGGGCAAAGCTTTGATGGCGATGTGGGAAGCGCGCGATCGGACGTTGCCGCTGAACTCGCCGGAAGAGGCCATCACGCTCGCGTCCATCGTCGAGAAAGAAACGGGACGCGCCGACGAACGCCCCCGCGTGGCGGCCGTCTTCATCAACCGGCTGCGCAAGGGCATGCGGTTACAGTCGGATCCGACCATCGTCTACGGCATTGCCGGTGGGCAGGGGCCGCTGGGCCGACCGCTGACTCGCTCCGACATCGATGGCAAGACGCCCTACAACACGTATCAGGTCGACGGCCTACCGCCGGGGCCGATCTGCAACCCGGGACGCGCAGCTCTCGCGGCGACTCTCAATCCACCGGCAACGCAGGATCTCTATTTCGTGGCCGATGGCACTGGCGGTCACGTTTTCACGTCGACGCTCAAGGATCACAACGCAGCCGTGCAGAATTGGCGCAAGGTCGAGAAGTCACGCCAGGTCGCATCCGAGCCTGCGGAACAAGGTCCCGAGGAAGCAACACCCGCGAAGAACGCGCGCGTTCCAGCGCTGCTCAACTCTGCTAAGCGCAATAACGGCAATGGCACAGTTCCTGTGCCCCGCAAGAAGCCGAAGGACTCGCGCTAGGGGCAAGGCATCTGCCGGCGTCCGCTTTGTTCTCTTGGCAGATTGATCGGTGAGCATTCGACCGCGCCGCCAGTTGTGCGGCGGGCTCGCTTTCGCTACACCCACGCGAACGACCGATCAGTGTGCCGATATCGAGGCCGGATGCCACTTCGCAGCATGACAGGGTTTGCGCGCGCCGACGCGACGTCGGGCGACGCGCGTTTTCATTGGGAGCTGCGCAGCGTGAATAGCCGCGGCCTCGACGTGCGCTTGCGGCTACCGCCGGGCCAGGAAGCCCTGGAAGCGGCCGCACGCGAGATGATCGGCAAGGCGATGGTGCGCGGCAACGTCTCGGCCACGCTGACCTTCGACAGCGCCGGTCCGGGCGGCGAGATCCGCGTCAACGAGCGTGCGCTGTCGAACGTACTCGTGACGATCGAGCAACTCGCGCGTCGAAGGAATTTCGACCGGCCGCGTCCCGAGGGCGTGTTGGCGTTGCGCGGTGTCCTCGAACTGGGCGAGGCGACCGAAACGTCCGATGACACTCTCCGCAGCGTACTTTTGGACACACTGGCCACCGGGCTTCGATCTCTCGTCGAGGCGCGCAGCATCGAAGGCGAACGTCTTTCAGCGGCGCTGACCGAAAGCGTGACCAAGATTGAAATTCTCGTCGATACGATCGCGGCATTGCCTGTTCGCACTCCGGAGGCCGTCCGTGCCCGGCTTGGCGAACAAGTTCAGCGGCTCATCGGCACCGGCGCCCCGCTCGACCCAGATCGCTTGCACCAGGAGGCCATGCTGATTGCGACGCGCGCCGACGTCGAGGAGGAGATCAAGCGTCTCGGCGCCCATATCGCCGCCGCGCGTGGGTTGCTCGCCGAGAACGTGCCAGTAGGACGGCGGCTTGATTTCCTCGCACAGGAGTTCAACCGCGAGGCCAATACCGTGTGCTCGAAATCGATCGACATCGAGATGACTCGTCTTGGCCTCGAGCTGAAGGCCGTCATCGACCAGCTCCGAGAGCAGGTGCAGAACATCGAGTGAGAGACATGCCGAGCAAATCCGCCGATGCGAAACGCGCCCTGGCCCGCCGCGGCCTGATGCTCGTGCTCTCTTCGCCGTCCGGGGCGGGCAAGACGACGCTTTCGCGCGAGATCCTGAAGCATGAGCCCAATCTCGCTCTTTCCGTCTCGGTGACGACGCGCCCCCCGCGCGCAGGCGAAGTCGACGGCCAAGACTACCACTTCCGCTCGATCGACCAATTTCGTGAACTTCGTGATCACGGCGGTCTGCTCGAATGGGCTGAGGTGCACGGCAATTTCTACGGAACGCCGGAGGCTGACGTCATGGATCGACTCAGCCGCGGTGAAGACGTGCTGTTCGACATCGATTGGCAAGGCGCGCGGCAGCTCGCGACCACGGCGCCGAGCGATACTGTACGCGTTTTCATTTTACCGCCATCAGCCGGCGTACTCGAGCAACGCTTGGTCAGTCGCCGGCAAGACGGCGCCGATGTCATCGAGCGGCGCTTGGCTGGCGCGGCCGCCGAGATCGAGCACTGGGCGGAGTACGATTATGTCATCGTCAACGAGGTGATCGAGGAGAGCCTCGCGACATTGGCGTCGATCCTCGCCGCAGAGCGCACGCGGGCCGGCCGCCAAACTGCCGTGCCGAGCCTCGTTGGCCAGATGCTGTCCGATCTCGAGGCACGCGGCAGCAAGGGATAACCCCGCCCGCAGTTCAGGCTCCGATTCCCGCGTCGATGGCGGCCGCAATGCGGGCGAAATCGGCAGGCGAAAGCTCCTCGGCACGCTTCTCCGGCGAAATCTGAACAGCCTCTAGGAGGGCGCCCGTATCACGGCCGAGCAGACGCAAGCTCTGGCGCAGCATCTTGCGGCGCTGGCCGAACGCCGCCGCCGTGACGCGGCCGAGTGTGACGACGTTGCACGGCGGTTCGCAGCGGGGCCGGGGAACGAAGACGACGACGGCCGATGCAACTTTAGGCGGCGGTGTAAAGGCCTCCGGCCCGAGCGTTAGCGCGACACGGACTTCCGCGCGCCATTGCGAGATGACGGCGAGCCGCCCATAGGCTTTGCTGCCGGGCGCGGCAACGATCCGGTCTGCGACCTC
Source organism: Hyphomicrobiaceae bacterium (assembly GCA_050250755.1). Taxonomy (GTDB): domain Bacteria; phylum Pseudomonadota; class Alphaproteobacteria; order Rhizobiales; family Hyphomicrobiaceae. The sequence goes on along the minus strand of JBFWOB010000014.1, from coordinate 12,309 downwards.
CTTCTGAAACATCAGTGCCATCCGGCACCACCAGGACGGCCAGGGTTCACTTTCGAGCCAACCGACGAGCAACCGGGTCGCAACGTAGTAGGGGAGATTGGCGGCGATGATCGCGCGTCCGCTATCTTCTCCCACGAGTGCTCGCCAATCGACGTCGAGCGCATCATCGAAAACCGTGCTGAAGCGGCCAGGGTAGCGTTCGGCGATCGCGGACAACGCCGGCTCGCAGCGGCGGTCAGCCTCGACCGCAATGACGCGATGCGCGCCCTCCAGCAACAAGCCGCGTGTCAATCCCCCAGGCCCTGGCCCAACCTCGATGACCGGATGATCGCCAAGCGGCCCAGCCGCCCGTGCGATACGGCGCGTCAGATTGAGATCGAGAATGAAATTCTGACCGAGGCTCTTCTTGGCGCCGAGGTCGAAGCTCTGGATCACCTCCCGCAGCGGCGGCAATCCGTCCGGACTGGAACCCGGCCGCGGCGCCTCGTGGCCCTCCTGCCCAGTCACCTTCTGCCCAGTCGTCATGTGGGTGCCGGTGATGATGCGGCCATGCGCGCCGCCAGACGCAGCGCGGCAACGAGGCTCGCGGGCGATGCTGTGCCAGTCCCGGCAATATCGAACGCCGTGCCATGATCTGGAGACGTCCGGATGAACGGCAAGCCCAGCGTGACGTTGACGCCAGTGTCGAAGGAGAGGGTCTTGATCGGGATCAGCGCCTGGTCGTGATACATGCACACCGCGACGTCGTAGCGAGCACGCGCGGCGCCATGAAACAGCGTGTCGGCCGAGTGCGGTCCCGTAACGTCCAGCCCCTCTCGCCGCAACGCTTTGATTGCGGGCGCGATGATCTCGATCTCTTCGCGCCCGAGGCTGCCATCCTCTCCGGCGTGCGGATTGAGCCCAGCGACCGCAATGCGCGCACGCGCGATGCCGAAGCGTGAGGCAAGGTCGCGAGCGGTGATCCGGCAGACATCGAGAATGCGCTCGTACGTCACGCTAGATGGAACAGCCGCGAGAGGGATGTGAACCGTCAATGGGACGACACGCAACTCGTCCGAGGCCAGCATCATCACTGGCGTCCAGGCACGGCCTGGAACATACCGCCCTGCAAGCTCGCCCAAAAACTCCGTATGACCAGGATGTGCAAAGCCGGCAGCGTAGACGGTCGCCTTCGAAATCGGATTGGTGACGATGCCCGACGCCCGTCCGGCCATGGTCTCCCGGACAGCCAATTCAATCGCTTCGATGGTGCCGCCGGCATTGGCTGGATTTGCGATACCCGCTTCCACGGGCGCGCCCAACTTGACGGGAAGCACGGGCAGAGCTTCAGAGGCGAGTGGCTGCCTCGCCGGAATCTCGGCAACGACGGCGATATCGCACGAAAGCCCGAGCTGCCGCGCGCGTGCGGCCACAGCGTCAGGGTCGGTCAGGAGCACGAACGGGGGGAGGGGACTGACGGCTCGCTGAGCCCACGCCTTGATGGTGATGTCGAGGCCGATGCCTGCCGGATCACCCATGGTGAGCGCCAATGGCAATGACGAGCCGGCTCGCGAGTCCTTCGCCACTCCGGTCGTTGCCTCGGCATTCATCATCGCATCTCAATCATGGCATCCTTGCGCAAATCGTAGAGATAGCGCTGCGCCAGCTTTTCGAACTCTTGCATCGCGAGCTGATTTTCAGCCGCTTTGCGCTTTTCCTCGTCGATCGTCACGTTGCGGCGGCCGCACACCGCATAGAGCTCGACACCGCCACCCGAAAGATTGGGCGGCAGCATTTCACCGTCGCGCGCGCTGAGCAACAGGCTCCGCGTTGGCTCGGAGATAGCGGTCGCACTCTTGTATCCGAGATCCTGGAAATTCGCATTCGCTCGTTTCTTGGCAAGCCCCGGCATGGACGTGCAGCCCCTGAATTCGGCGCGCAAGGCGTTAGCTTCTGCCAAGCGAGCCGCCATTGCTCGTTGGTCGGGATTGCCGGGCGTTGCGATCGTAATCAGCGCGAGCTTCAGCTCCTGAGTTTCTTCGCCGCCGGAGCGCATGGCAAAGTCTTCGACCTCCCGCTGCGTGACGTTGATCTGATGCCCGTACCGCTTGCGCACGACCTCCCGCCAAGCGAGCGACGCCTTCAGACGGGACTTGAGGATGCTTGCATTCGCTCCTTGCTTCGCGAGATGCTCCTCGAATTGTGCCGGAGTCATCTTGTTGCGATCCGACATGTCCTTGAACAGCCGGTTCACGTCATCATCGCTGACGGTAATCGAAAGCTTTTTCGCCTCCTGCAGCTTCAGGCGCTCCTCGATCAACTCGTCCAGGGCCTTCTTACGCATCGCAGGTATGAGGCTCGAGCGTGCCGAATCCAGCGCCTGCTTCTGGAGGCCCATCACGAACGCCTTCTTACGCTCCTCGAACGCCGCGATGATCTGCTCTTTCGTCTTGCCGCGGTTGGCTCCAATGGTCTCTTGCAGGATGGCTTTCAGCCGCTCGTTCGTCTTGGGATCCTGAGCAAAAGCTTTCATGCGATCGCGCGCCCGGTCTGCAACATTGCCCGAGAGCGCAAGGAAGCGGGCGCGCTGCTCGACGTTGAAACCGGTAATCGGCTCGTCGTTGACAAGGGCCACAATGCTCGTGCTGCCGCGCGGCGCAGGAGACGCATCAGCAGAGTGCGTGCGCTTGGACGGCGCGCGCGATGACGACTTCTTCGGTTGGGCTTTGCGTCTTTGAGGCGCGGCTGCGGGCGGCGTTGATGGCGTCACAAAAAGCCCTGGAGCGCCGGGTGGCGGTGCAGTCGGTGACGACGGCGTCGAGATAACCAGCCCGGGAATGGCTGAGGTTGGATGTTCGCCGCCTTCTGCAACGGCCGTCCCGATGCAAGTCACAAGCGCAATCAAACTACCGCAAGCCAGCGCCGCACGTTTGCTCGCGCGAGAAAGCTTCCCGAAACTGGCTCGGTTGGGGAGGGGGCGCTGGGAGATCTCGTGCATGTTTCGCAACCATCGCGTCAGTGTGAGTGTCGCCGACCGCGGTGGAGTGCCGCCGATTCGAACAAAGTGATCCTAGCGAACGAACTCCTTCCGGTAGCGCGATTATCCACACGAACCGTGGCGTTGACGCGGCAGGGGAGGGAAGTCGCCCGTTTCGGCGCGTGCCCTATTGTCACGCTACGTCAAGCACACGAGCTGCGTCGCGCAAGACGTTCCAGGCGGAAGGGCCAGCCCTACTTCACTGGGGGCTGGTTCACAGTATCGAGGCTGAGGGTATCGGTCTTGTAGCTGAACTGGCCCAAGTGCTTCAGCTCGAAGCGCAGCATGATGGTCTGGTCCGGGCGGATGTCCAGCGAGGGATTGTCGATATGCGTCTGGGTATAGGACGCCGTTAGGACGAAGCATTCATCGGCATAGCGGAGCTGTAGCTGCTCCTGCAGCCACGTATCGGCGTCGATATCAAAGCGTGCCAGTCCTTGCACCGACCAACGATCGTTGAATTTGTAGCCTAGCCCGCCAAGTGCTTCCTGCTGCGAGCTGAAATTACCGATGGCAGGTTCGTCGCGGAGATAATTGTACTGGGCCTGGAGCGATACTGGCCCAAGCGTTGTTTGCCCGTAGACGCTCTGTCTCTTGAGAGCGAGATTCTCTTCATCGAAACGGCTCTGCGCCACCAGGCGGAATGTCTCGATGGGCGCGATATAGGCGCCAAGCACATAGTCGGAGCGGTCGGTATCGAGACCGCTGCTCGGCGAGAACGCCGTTGCATCCGGATAATAGACGCGGTTGCCGTCAACATCGATCGTCTCATAGGGCGACTTACCCGGATCGGTGTAGGGGTTCGTCCCAGCAAGATGGAAGCTCTGGCCCGCGATAAAGCGAGCATAACCGCCACCGTTCGCCTGGAACGTATACTGGAGACCGACGTTCGCTCGCGTACCGGTTTCGACCCGATCCCAGCCTGAGAACTTGTCGACGTCGAACAGCAGCGTGTCGTCCCAGACGAGGCTCTTGGCATCCTCATCCGGCAGCCGCCGCTGCGAAACGTATCCGGGCCGTGCGATGATCTGGCCTACCGGCTCCACGACGTGCGAGCCAACCTTGGTATGCGCTACGAACGGATAGGCATACGTCACACCGGCCGCTGCAATCGCGCGCGAGATGGTGTCGTCGCCAATCGATAGGCCGGTATCGGGATCGTAACCATTAGTGAACTGCGTAACGTCGGCGCGGGCATAAGCGAATGGCGTCCACACTTGCCCGATCGGATCGATCATTTTGCGCCGCCAGTTCGCATCGATGGCGACCCGGTTCGAATCCGTGCCATCGCTGCGCGAGACGCTCTGTGCATTGGCATTGAAACTCAGCTCGCCACCAAGCACCGGCTGCCCGTAGATATAGTTCCAGTCGATGACCGGATGCACGCGCGACTCGGACGCCGCCGAGTCCTCCAGCAGCAACCCGCCGAACTGGTAAAACTGCATGGCGAAGTGATTGCGATCGCTGAGGCCTTGCAACCAGGCGGTATTGATCCGGTCCGTCTGGAGAATGCTGTCGAGCTTGTAGAACCGGCGGAATGTGTCGTCGGACTCGAGCGTTACATCCCAACCGAATTTCCACCAGGACGAAAGGGAGAAGACGCCTTTTGTCTGCACGCTGCCCCGCCAGCCATCGAGCCGGTCACGGCGTGCTTGGCTGATGTCATCGGGCAGATTGCTGGCGTCCTGATCGATACCGGCAAGCTTCACGTTATAGGTGCCCGTGATGTCGCCGATCGCGACGCGCTGGCGCCACTCGCCCTGGTAGAGGACACCTTGCTTTGACAGATATTGGGGCGCGAACGTGAAATCGTAGGTCGGTGACAGCGCGAAGTAGTATGGCAGCGTTACACCAAAGCCGAGCTGCGATGAGCTCAGGTAATCGGGCAACAGAAATCCGGTGCGCCGTTTCACACTCGGATCAGCGTGCTGGAAGTAAGGCAGATACATGATCGGAACGCCCAGCACTTCGAACTGGGCATCCTGATAGGTGATCGTCGCGGCTTGTTGATCGTGCACGATCCGTGACGCGCTGACGCACCACAGCGGCGGCTTGCCAGGGTCGCTCTTACAAGGCGTAAACTTACCCTGCTCGAACTCGGAGACGTTCCCGTCCTTCCGCACAGCGCGCCGAGCTGCAATCCGCGTATCGTCCTTGCCGATGAGGCTGAGGCTCTCGATGAAGGCGTCGCGGAAGTCGGCTGTCGTATCGATGCTTTCACCGCGGACAATATTGCCGTTGGGCTCTTTTAGCTGCGCGTTACCGCGAGCCGTGAGTGTGTTGGCACCCTGGTCGTAGATCACTTCATCCGCAGTGAGAATGTAGTTGTTGTAGTAGATCTCGACATTGCCCCGCGCGATCACTCGGTTGTTGCGCGTGTCATAAATCAGCTCGTCGCCCTGAAGGTAGAGCGGCTGCGACTTGTCGATCTTCTGAATTGGACCGCCGAGAGGGCCGCCAACAGGCTTCGGGAAGCTCGATGCTGGCTTGCTGCTGGTGCCTGTCTGGAGCGCGCCTTGGGCGATAGCCGGCCCGCCAGCATAAACCAATAAAACAAGCACGGCGACAATCGCCGAGGCCCATTGCAAGTGGCGCGACGGCCATGGCGCGAACCAGCCACGCGCGCCAATCGCGATCGGCAGCGCTGATGTCCCCCTACGCGCCACTCAGCCGTCCTCCAAGTGGAGCAGCACTACCAGCGCCCCGCATAAACCCAGCACAACGGGCGCTCCCACTGCCAACATCGGCGGCGCAAGCCCCGCATTTCCCACCTGCCGGGAGATTTCCGCGAAGAGAAAGAATGCGAACCCCCCGATTAACCCCGCCGCAACCATAGTCTGGATCCCACCGGAGCGGAATGACCGCAAAGACACAGTTGCGGCCAAAAGGACCATGACCAGAAGGAGCAGCGGACGGGTCAGCAAAAGGGCGTATTGGATACGGAAACGATCGGCGGAAAGTCCCGCTTTTTCCGTAACTTCTATCAATCCTGGCAGCTCCCAGACCGAGACTGTGATGGCACTCCCGAGAGCGTCTGCCACACGCTCGGGAGAAAGCGCCGTCGACACCGTATAGAGTCCGTACGTCTCGGGTTTTTGACCTGTTCGGGTGACCGTCGCGTCGGTTACTTCCCAGAAACCATCCTTGAGAGCCGCCGACTTACCGTCTACGCGCTCTGTGAAACGGCCGGCAGCGTCGAACTGAAGGAACATCACCTGCTGGAGCAAGAGACCGCTGCTGTTGGCGGCGGCGGCGTGCAGCACGGAAGCGCCGTCCGCGCCCTCTTGGCGAAGCCACGCGCCATCACCATCGCTGCGCAACACCGCCATGTCGCGACCGAACGCTTCCGCGACCAGCCGTTCCGATTCGCCGCGCGCCCATGCCGCGAGAGGATTGTAGGCGGCGACGGAAAACACCCCGAGGACGAAGGCCACGACCAGCCCGGGGCGCACGAACTGCATCGCTGACATACCCGCCGCTCGCATCACCGTGAGCTCGGACTTCCTGTTGAATGCGAGGAGCGTCCCGATGGAGCCGACGAGCACACAGAAGGGCAGAAGCGCCTCCGTATAGTTCGGCAACCGAAGGATCGCCATCCAGGCGATCTGGAACGTCGGCACGCGCCCGAACTTTCCCGCTTGGCGAAGCAACTCGACGATGTCGATCATGAAAATCAGCAGCGCGCACATGAAGAACGTGCCGAGCATGGCGATCGCGAAGCGGAAGGCGAGATAGCGGCGGAGCAGTCTGGGTTTGACCATGCGAGCCCCTCAACCGCTACTTTGGGGGCGTAAGCGCCGCGGCAGCAACCGGGCCATGATCGGTGTCAGCTCGGCGCCCAATGCCGCCATTTGTAGCCCAATCCGCGACGGCGGCCTCAGTCGGGACCGTGAGGCCATCAGGCCGATAGCAGCCAAGCCCGTCACGATCGGGATCGCATAGACTACCCACACCGCCGAAGCGTTGAGTGCCACGATATTGGTGCCGGCCAGTCCTACCAACCGTGACGCCGTCGCCAGGATGAAGGCGATGACGATGGCTTGGATCCGATTCTGCCGTGTGGTTCTGGCATGGCCGATGAGCGCAATCGCCAGCAGTACAAACGAGAACGGATAAAGGGGACTCGAAAAACGCTCATGCAACTCGGAGCGCAGCAGCCCGGGCTGACGAACCGCGAGAACATCGGTCGGAGGAGGGGACACTAACTCGTCATAATAACGCTCGCGGGGTTTCACCTCCACTACCTGCTCCTTCGCTTCGAACCGGTCGAGATCGACGGCGTAGCTTTCGAAGACGATGGTTTGCACCGGGTCGCCGTTTTGCGGCTTCCGCAGGATGTGGCCTTTCTCCATCAGCAGAAAGCCGCCGCCTTCTTGCTTCACGATGTGGCCGCGCTCGGCGAGGTAGGTCGATGTCATCTTCGCATCGCGCGAGTCGTGCATCACGAGGCCGAGCAGCGTCCCCGACAGGTCGCGATCACGAATATGGAACGTCAGGTTCGATTCCGGCGACGAGAAGCGCCCGGGCTGGATCACCTGTGAGATCAGGTCCGTTCGCACCTGCACGATGTAGGTGCGCAACAGCTTGAGGCTCCACGGCATAGCAAAGTGATTGGCGAAACTCACCGCGATCGAGACGATCAGAGCGAGCGCCAGTAGGGGCCTCGCAATCGTCCAGACCGTGCCGCCACCAGCGGTGGTGACGATCAGCTCACTGTCGCCGTTGAGGCGGTTGAGGACGTGGATGGTCGCCACGAGCAGCGCGATGGGCGCGATCAGCGCCATCAGGTTCGGGAGCGCGAGCAGCGTCATGCGGATGAAGAGCCACGTGTCCTGGCCTTGGGACGTCACTAGGTTGAGCTGCTTCAGCGCGAGCGCAATCCACACGACGCCCGTGAGCGACGCCATGATCATCGCGACCGAGCCCGCGGCCTGACGGAAAATGTAGCGGAACAGAATACTGGGACGGAGGCTCATGACGCAGCAACCTCCCCAGCGCGGGCAGCGCTCTCGCCGTGCGCCAGACGTTTCGCGCGGTATCCGCTCAGCCGAAGCGGCAAGCACGCGATCCGTACCTTGCGCTTCCTCCCTGGCGGCGTCGGCTCACTCGTCATGTAGCAGATCGTTTCCAGTCGTCGCTCGGGTCTGGGCCGTCTCATGCCACGGTGGCCAAACTGCGGCTTCAGCGCGCATCTGCACCTCGGGTGGCTCGTCTGCCACAGTCGCCGCATGTCGGTGCCACCCGTCTTCCCGGTTTTCCCAGAGAGCGAGTGCCATGCTTGCGATTCCCTCGCAAGCCACTAAGGTTCGGCTTTCTGTCCCGCCCCACACAACATGCCGCAGTCCTCGCGTGCGAGGGCCGCGCCGGCAGCCGAACTTTGATCCGAGCCACGATGACCCAGCGCCCCGATATCCGCTTTGTTCCCCTTTCTGCGCCGCTAGGCTCGACCGCCCTGCTGGTGGTCGGCCACGAGTTGTCTCTGGGTGAGATCGGGCAGCGACTCGATAAGCAGTCCACGGGTAGTTTGCGCAAAGCGGCGGGTGCCGTCGACTTCACAGGCAAGGCTAAGTCATCGGTCGACGTGCTGGCGCCGTCCGGCCTCGAGGTAAAGCGAGTCGTGCTGGTTGGTGCCGGCCGGATTGGCGAGAACCAATCGCTGGATTGGCTCAAGATTGGTGGATCGGCTTGGGCACTCGCGGCGCAGCGTGGCACGGACTCAGCCAGCCTCGTCGTCGACGACACCGACATCACGCCCGAAGCCGTTGCCCGGCTTGCGGAGGGGGTTCTGCTCCGTGCCTACTCGTTTCGCAAATACAAGTCGAAGAAGGCAGCCAATGCCAATGGGACCGAATCGAACGGCCCGGCTGAGTTGCTCGTGCACTGCGCGGACTCTACAGCCGCCGAAGCGGCGTTCGCGGCGCGGGGTGCGGTCACTGAAGGCGTCTACCTCGCTCGCGATCTCGTGAACGAGCCAGCCAATGTCCTCGGCCCGGTCGAGTTCGCGGAGCGCCTCGCAAGCCTCGGGGTTCCCGGCCTCGAGGTCGAGGTGCTTGATATGGATCAGCTGCGCGCGCTGAAGATGGGCTCGCTTCTGGCGGTCGGGCAGGGCAGCGCCCGGGAGAGCCGCGTTGTCGTAATGCAATGGAATGGCGCAAAGGGCAGGGGCAAGGCCAAGCACCCGGTCTGCTTTGTTGGCAAAGGCGTCGTATTCGATACCGGCGGCATCTCCATGAAGCCCGCGGGCGGCATGGAGGACATGAAGGGTGACATGGGCGGCGCGGCGTGCGTCTCCGGCCTGATGCTGGCGCTCGCGCGACGCAAAGCCAATGTCAACGCCGTCGGCATCGTCGGGCTCGTTGAGAACATGCCCTCGGGCACTGCCACGCGTCCGGGAGACATCATCACGTCGATGTCCGGCCAGACGATCGAAGTTCTGAATACCGATGCCGAGGGCCGTCTCGTCCTCGCCGATGCGCTCTGGTACGCGCAGGAGCGCTTCAAGCCGCGCTTCATCGTCGATCTGGCGACGCTCACTGGCGCCATCATCGTGGCACTCGGCAAGGAGAACGCCGGCCTCTTCTCGAATGACGACAAGCTCGCGCGTGAACTGGAGGAAGCGGGCGCTGCCACAGGCGAGCAGGTCTGGCGCATGCCTCTGGCACCCGCCTACGACAAGCTGATCGACAGCAAGAACGCCGACATGAAGAACATCGGCGGTCGCTACGGCGGCGCAATCACTGCCGCCCAGTTCCTGCAACGCTTCATCAAGGATGGCGCAACCCCGTGGGCACATCTCGATGTCGCCGGCACGGCAATGGATTCGGCACGGAATGAGATCAACCAAAGTTGGGCGTCCGGCTGGGGCGTAAGACTGCTCGATCAGGTTGTGTCGACCAACTACGAATAAGCCGCTCGACCGCACCGGGTTGCATCTCATTAACAAGTTGAGTTTTGGTCTCTCCGAACAAATATTTTCCATAATATATATTATGCGAACCAGTGAGACGCACGGCGGAAACGCTTCGTTGTAGCGTCCGGCCGTGCGAACAATGCGCCGACGGTGGCATGATCGGCGTCCGCACTTAGGTTGCGTCGGCCCTCGATCCACGCCCGGCGACGGAATTATAGAATTCAGCCGCGCATGCGGCGATGGCCACGAAGCTGCCAATGCGCTTCCTCGAGCGTGCGCACGATCTCGGACAGCACGACCGCGTAGACCGCTATGACAAACCCGACGAGCACATTCGAGCCGATCACGATGCCGATGGCTTTCGCCCACTCCGGTCCTGCATAGCCGCCGATAATCCGCACGATCAGATCGTCGATCCAGAGGCGGACGGAGAAGAGCGCCTCCCCCGCCTGCGCGATGCTGGGCTTCGCTGGCAGGTCGAGCAAAACCTGTCGCACCACGTCCAGTGACGATGGCGGTGGAAAAAGGCTCATCGATGCCGAGAACAGCAACCCGAGGGGTGCCGCCATGCGGAAGAAGCCCCAGTGCGTCGGACGCGCAGCGAAGCTGATCGTGAGCCGTCGCAAGATGGTCGAGCCAACGAGCGCACACGCAGCGAATAATGCGGCGACGATAAGAAGTCGGGATTCCCCTGTGCCGGAGAACGTCATCAGGGCCACGAGACCGGCGATCACGCTTTTGAAGAGTGCCTGACCGCCGCCCAGAAAGGCGCGCACAATTCGCGCGAGGCCGCTGCTGCGTTCGAAATAAAAGGGCGTCTCGAACGCCAGCCTGCGCAACTCGAGCTGGAATCCCAGAACCAAGGCAAGCCCGGCCGTCACCGCCGAGAACACGATCGGCATCTGCCATGCGAGCCATCCGGCAGCCGCCGCCAGCGTCAGCTCGATCACGACGATCAGCAAATTGATCAGGAAGTGAAAGATGAACACCGGCCATCCCCTGGAGCGGTGGCCTCATCCCCCTTTCGACAGCGGGCAGGCGCTGAGCTAGACGTAACGGTCACGAACGAAATCGGCAATGGCGAGAACTGAGCGGATGACCGACAAGCCGAAGGACATAGAACCGGCGCGCGACGTTGCCCGGCTTGTCGAGATCATGGCGGCGCTGCGCACGCCGGTCACCGGCTGTCCCTGGGACCTGGCGCAGACGTTTGCGACGATCGCGCCTTATACCGTCGAGGAAGCCTACGAGGTCGCCGACGCCATCGAGCGGAACGATCTCGTCGACCTGAAGGAGGAACTGGGCGACCTGCTGCTTCAAGTTGTCTATCACGCCAGGTTGGCCGAGGAGCAAGGTGCGTTCGATTTTGGAGGTGTTGTCCTTGGCATCACGGCGAAGATGATTCGCCGCCATCCGCACGTCTTCGGCAACGAACGCGGCGCGAGCGCAGAAGCGGTCAAGGCGACGTGGGAACGTATCAAGGCCGAGGAGAAGGCCGAGCGCGCGGCTGAGCGGGCGCGTATGACGTCTCACCCGGGGGAAATGGATCGCGGCGCGGCGACGCCCGGCCACGCGCCTTCCGCCTCGACGGTGCTAAAAGATGTGCCAAGGACCCTCCCTGCCCTCAGCCGCGCGGCAAAGCTGCAAGATAAGGCGGCGGCTGTCGGCTTCGACTGGCCGTCGCTGGCGCCGGTCTTCGACAAGGTCCGCGAAGAGATAGCAGAGCTCGAGGAGGTTGCGCTGGTAGTCGATCCCCGCGGCGACGGCCCTCCGGCACGTGTCGGAGAAACGACAGACGCTAGCGGCGAGGCGGCGAAACGAATATCGCGCATTGAGGAGGAGCTGGGCGATTTGCTGTTCGTGATGGCCAACGTCGGCCGCCACCTCGGCATCGATCCGGAGAACGCCCTGCGACGTGCCAATACGAAGTTCGAACGCCGCTTCGCGTCGATCGAAGCCAAGCTCGCCACGCGCGGCAAGACACCGGCCGAAAGCGACCTCGCAGAAATGGACGCCCTTTGGGACGAAACGAAACGCGACGAGCGAGGGGTGTAGGCCGGGCGCTGCAACGACCTGCCGCCTGCCGCGCCTCGCCTCCTCTCTCCCCTTTTGTCATCCTCGCGCTTGTCGCGAGGACCCATTTTTCCGCTTGCTCGGGTCGGCGCCTGTCGCAGCGGCGTCGGTGAATGGGCGGCTTTTCGAGGCTTCGATCAACGTCACGCCCTCACGTTTGCTACCCGATGGGTCCTCGCGACAAGCGCAATGCTGTCCGGTTGAGTTTTGATGGACAGGGCGCATGGCGCTGATTCTTCTGTGATTCGCGAGCTTGCCGGCTTCGTCGAACACGGAAGAGAGCAGCGCCATGCGCCACCAGAATACGCTG
>JBFWOB010000013.1:0-131560 GCA_050250755.1 Hyphomicrobiaceae bacterium | reverse complement strand
TTTACGGCTCTGGAGAGAGAGGGCGGCGTCATGATCCGTGTGATGAACGCGCTCGGCATCGAGGCGACGTCGGGTCACTGGGAATTCACCCTCGGCGCTGATCGCGTGCAGCAGCTCTTCGGAAATAAGAACCGCCGCGGCATTGCCGACGCCCATTTTCTGGCCGCGAACGTCCGCGACAACGAGTTCGAGGAGCCGGTCTTCAAGGGCTGGCATATGTTCGAGAAGGGCGGGCTGCTGATCGGCGTCATCGGTCAGGCATTTCCCTACACGGGAGTCGCGCACCCTCGATGGCTCACACCGAAGTGGTGGTTCGGCATCCGGGAGAGCGCCCTTCAGCGCCTTGTCACGCATGTCCGTCACGCCGGCGCGGATCTCGTCGTCCTATTGTCGCACAATGGCTTCGACGTCGATCGCATGCTCGCCGGGCATATCGACGGCATCGACGTCATTCTTTCAGGTCACACGCACGACGCGCTGCCAATGCCGGAAACGGTTGATCGCACGCTCGTCGTCGCATCGGGCTCGCACGGCAAGTTTCTATCCCGTCTCGATATCGACATGGATCGAGGCGGCATCCGGGATTGGTCCTACGCGTTGATCCCGGTTCTCTCCGACGCCATTCCGGCCGATCCCGACATGCGCGACCTTATCGACGACATCCGCAAGCCTCACGAAGCGTTCCTGGCCACCGAGCTTGCGCAAACCGAGGCGACACTCTGGCGGCGAGGCAATTTCGGAGGCACCCTGGACGATCTCATTTGCGAGGCGCTTCTCTCCGAGCGAGATGCCGAGATTGCCATGTCGCCGGGCTTTCGTTGGGGCGGCTCGCTGCTGGCCGGCCAGCCGATCACCTGGGAAGACATCTACAATGCAACGGCGATCACGTATCCGACCGCCTACCGGACGCAGATCCGCGGCGCGTTCCTTAAAACGATCCTCGAGGACGTCGCCGACAATCTGTTCAATCCGTCCCCCTACTACCAGCAGGGCGGCGATATGGTCCGTGTCGGTGGAATGAGTTTCGTCATCCGACCGGACGCGATCAGCGGCGAGCGTATTTCGGATTTGAGGCTCATGCGTACCGGAGAGCCTATCGATTCCGGCAAGTCCTATGTCGTTGCCGGCTGGGGATCTCTCAATGTGGGAATTGAGGGGCCGCCTGTATGGGATGTATTTGCGAACCACCTCAAGACACGCAAGACCGTGAGCGGGATCGCGCGCCGCGCGGTGACGCTCAAACGGGGGTGAACCCCGGCGAGCGGCGCCCGGCGCCAGGAGAACCAAGATCGATCACGACAATCTCCGGCGGCACACCAAAACGGATCGGAAGCTTGGCACAGCCGAGACCGCCCGAGACGATCAGATGCCGGTCGCCCTCCACGACGTGGCCATACGCATAACGGTTGCCGAATCTGCTCGGAACGATTGGGGAGTAACCGGCAATCCGCACCTGCCCGCCGTGAGTGTGGCCCGATATCGTCAACGATACGCGAGCCGGCACATTCGGGAAGATATCAGGCTCGTGGGCCATCAGAACGACAGGAGCATCATCGGTGACTTTGGCAAGCGTCCGCGGCAGATCGTCGACGCCGCGAAACCGTGCCCGCCTTCCGACCCGCCCAGCGCGAAAGGCAATCTGGTCACCGAGACCGGCGAGCCAGAAGGCCTGCCCGGATTTGGCGAGGCGCACCGCATCGTTCTCGTAGACCGGAATGCCGACGTGCTCCAAGGCGAGGCGCCCGACGCTCGGCCCCTGCCCACGCGCCTGAGCAGCCGGATCGTCCCACCAGTCGTGGTTGCCGAGTACGGCGTGAACGCCCAACGGCGCCCCGAGACCAGCCAACGCCTTGGCCGACTCCGCGGCCGATATCCGCCGGGTCAGAAACCTGTGATTCGAACCGTAGTCTCCAAGCAGCAAGATCGCGTCCGCGCCCACCGCATTCGTCTTCTCGACGATCTCGGCAATCCGTTCGACGGGCATATAGGGCTCGCCGGCGTGAATGTCGGCCAGCACCGCGAGACGCACATGCAGACCCTTCGGCCAGCCCGCGGGCGTGAGATGATACGGTGTGACCGAGAGCATGAACCGCGGCTCAACGCCAAACGCGTAGGCAGCGAAGCTCACTCCCGAAAAGCCGAGAGCGGCCAATCCCTTCAGTAGGCCGCGGCGTGTCATCATGGGACTTGCCTCAGGACCGCGAAGTCGCTTCGGCGCGCCGTTGCGACCGACATGGACAGACCAGCGCCCGGCCGGTATCAGAGGCCCGAGCAAGATCTTTCAGCCGGAGGCCCACATGCAGGTCGACGAGGCTACCGTCAAGCGAATCGCACGACTGGCGCGCATCAAGATTACCGAGGAAGAAGCGAAGGGCCTCGAAGCCGAGCTTTCCGGCATTCTCGATTGGGTTGCACAGCTCAACGAAGTCGACGTGACTGGCGTCGAGCCCATGACGTGCGTCGTGCCGATCAAGCTCAGCATGCGCGACGACGTCGTCACCGACGGTGAGATCGCCGATCAAGTCACCAGGAACGCCCCCGTCTCCACCGACCACTTCTTCGTCGTGCCAAAAGTGGTGGAGTAACCATCGCTCCGACACATCCTCGCCGCCTCCGTGGCCACGCAAAGCAGATGCCTAACCCATCGGACCCATGACCGACCTTACAAAGCTCACTCTCGCCGAGGCCCGTGACGGGCTGCTGGACAAGTCTTTCTCGGCCGTCGAGCTGACGCTGGCCTTTGTTGCTGCCATCGAGGCCGCGAACCCGCATCTCAATGCGTTCGTGCTGCCAACCCCTGACCGGGCGCTGGCGCAGGCGCGCGAGAGCGACAGGCGGCTCGCCGCCGGCGAGGCACGTCCGCTCGAAGGATTGCCGCTCGGCCACAAGGATCTTTTCTGCACGAACGGCGTGCGTACCACGGCCTGCAGCCGCATCCTCGGCGACTTCACACCGACCTACGAGTCGACAGTTGGGCAGAACCTTTGGGACGCCGGCGCGATCATGCTGGGTAAGCTCAACAACGACGAGTTCGCCATGGGCTCGTCGAATGAAACAAGCTGTTTCGGCCCGGTCGTGTCGCCTTGGCGGCGGACCCGCAATGGAACTCCAGACAACGCCAAGCTGGTTCCCGGAGGTTCGTCGGGCGGATCATCATCCGCCGTCTCGGCTGATCTGTGCCTCGCTGCGACGGCGACAGACACCGGGGGATCGATCCGCCAGCCCGCTGCGATAACAGGCACCGTTGGTATCAAGCCGACCTATGGCCGTTGCTCGCGATGGGGCATCGTCGCGTTCGCCTCATCGCTCGACCAGGCCGGCCCCATCGCAAAGACCGTCCGCGACAGCGCGATCATGCTCCGGCACATGGCGAGCCACGACCCGAAGGACTCGACCAGCGTCGACACGCCTGTGCCGGACTATGAGGCTGCTTTGCGGCAAGGAATCAAAGGCCTACGCGTCGGCATACCCAAGGAGTACCGCGTCGACGGCATGGCCGCCGAGGCCGAAGCACTCTGGCAACGGGGCATAGAGTGGCTGAAGGCCGCTGGCGCCACGATCCACGAGATTTCGCTGCCGCATACGAAATACGCGCTGCCGGCCTATTACATCGTGGCGCCTGCCGAGTGTTCCTCCAATCTCGCGCGCTACGACGGCGTGCGCTACGGACTGCGTGTCCCGGGCAAAGACCTGATCGAGACCTACGAGAACACGCGAGCGGCCGGCTTCGGAAAGGAAGTACGGCGGCGTGTTCTGATCGGAACGTACGTTCTCTCGGCCGGCTACTACGACGCCTACTATCTGAAGGCGCAGAAAGTGCGCACCCTCATCAAGCGCGACTTCGACGAGGCTTGGGGCATGGTCGATACGATCCTGACCCCCACCACACCCTCCCCCGCGTTCGGACAAGGTGAAAAGTCCGGCGATCCGCTCGCGATGTATCTCGAGGACATTTTTACCGTCACCGTCAACATGGCCGGCCTGCCGGGGATCTCGGTCCCGGCCGGGCTTTCTCGCGAGGGGACGCCGCTTGGCCTGCAGCTCATCGGAAAACCGTTCGACGAGACAACGCTTTTTCGGGCGGCGCAGGTCATCGAGGATGCAGCCGGCCATTTCAAAGTGCCGCAGCAGTGGTGGGCCTGAGAGGAAACGCACAAGCGCGACATACCGCGGCTCTATTCGACCTTGCACCGGGGTGCCCAAGACCGATAGTGATCTTCGACGGCGCGGACAGCGCTTGCCTGGAAAATAAACACGTGAGCCGGGGCTTCGAGGGGGTGCGCCGGTCCGCAGAGTGAGGCACGCGCATGCTGCGCCGGCGGATCAAAAGCGCCCTCTATATCGACTTCGAGAACGTGCCGTTGCCTCCGGAAGCAATCGGTAATTGGCTCGCTTGGCTCGAGGATGGAGTCTTCGATGCAGCCGGGCAACGCCGACGCTTTCTTCAGAAGCGCGTCTATTGGAACAGCCACGCCGAGCGCAATCGAGATCTGTTCCAAAAGCACGGTTTCGTGCCGATTCTGATCGGAAAATACTCAGGCCTCAAGAATGGCGCCGATATCCGGATGGCCATGGATATCGTGGAGACCACCTATACTCGCGCGGAGATCGACGAGTTCATTTTACTCACCGGCGATTCGGACTTCGTTCCGGTTCTCGAGCGCCTGAAGCACAAAGCGAAGCGTTCGGCGATCGTCGCGACGGAACACCGGCCAAACATCCACACCACCTATCACCGCAATGCCGAAATTCTGATTCCTTCGCGCAGGCTTACCGAAGCTGCCCAATATCAACGCCGCCGGCCGAGTTTCATCGCCAGGATTCTGGGCGCAAAGCACAGGGTCGATCCGAAAACCGAGAAGCCTCTTATGAACGGCGAAGCACGGTCGGCTGCACGGGCTCGGATCGCCAAGCCTCCTGAACCGCCTGTCGTGGAGCGTGTTGCCGCAGATCCGCCCTCCGTGCTCGAGACGGCGGCAAGACGCGTGGTCAAATTGCTGACCCAGCAGCCCCGAAATTATGTGGCGCAAAAGCGCGTCCTCGCTGAGCTCGACCGCGTGCAAAGCTTCAAACGGCAGGGTCCCAACGCCTATTTGGGGGCTGGCAGCTACAAGACTCTCATGCAGGAGCTCGCACGCTTGGAGCCCAGGATCATGGTTGTCGATCAGCCCGGCGGCGGCACAGGCGTGGTTTACATTCCGCCGCAGGCTAAAAGCGAGGCCGAGAACGCGACAGTTCATACGGCCAATGGTGAGACGATGGTTATGGCTGTGCCAGCTTCATCCACCGCACTTCGAGACACAGATCCCAACGCTGCGCCGCACGGCAGTGGCGAAATCAAGTCTCCAACACCGAACTCGGATGCAAGCCTCGTCTCACCGCTCAAGCAACCGCCGGAAGAACCTACCGAGGAAAAATCGGAACGTGATGTTTCTTCGCAGGTGCCAGCGGCCGCAGCGCGGGACATCGCCAGGGTGCACACGCATGCCAACTCAGCTCCTCAGGAAGTCTGATGCCAGCAGAGGCGATTGAGCTCCCCTTAGCTTGCGATGCCCATGGCGATGCACGCTGTGATTGCTTTTGTGGCCATAAAAGCAACGAGCCACAGTGTAACTTTTCTGCCGCAGCAATCGCGAAGCAACAGGTGCTCACGCGGATCTTGCCGTGTTAGCCAAACTCGCGATGTAGCCGTGACGATTCCTGCTAGATCATGCTGACCATAGGGCGCGAGTTGTAACGGAAGACGTCGCAAGGCCTTGGTGGTGCCGACTGACGAATGCTTCTGTTCGAAATGCGTTTCGCGCTGGCTAATTCCGGAGCTGACAATCGTGTTGCGACAGGTGCTCATGGAGGAGCAGCGATATGCCGCGCGCCATGTGGAAATGCGCGATGTAAGGGAGGCGGAGGACTCGCTGTCCGGGCCCATTGTCGTTAGCATCCGGCCGTACTTCGCCATTCGAAAATTCGCCACCCACGACGAAGGTCATCACGGCAATGTCGCTCTCAGCCCCAACACCGCCGCACATGGGAGGTCGTCCGCACTCGGCCGCGGTCTGCCAGGCTTTGAAGGCCATACGTATGACGGCTTATCCGAACTGTATTCCAGACGGCTTCACGACCAACGCTGGATGCACCCTTTGACCGAATGGATCGCCGAGTCTCCTCTCGCCGCCGCACGTGATTTGGACCACTCGAAGCCACTTGCGGTATGCGTGGACGAACCCGACTCATGCGAGATCATCCAAGACTTGTACGTCACCCATACGATAGTGTTTACCGTCTCGACCTCAGTGTTGCCGATTCATCGCATACGTAGCCGGTGCGGGATGCCATGGTCTCAAGAGACGAAAGAGTGGCTGAAAAGCTGCCTGAGAACGGAACCTCGCGACGAGACACCACTCCGGGCATGGTTTCGGCTATGACCGAGCGCTGGCAATATGACGGCCGTGGCCCGACGGCGGCGAACCTGCTGACCGCAATTCGCCTGATCGCGGCGCCGATCATGGTGTGGCTTGCGTTGGAAGGCGAGCAGAAGCTGTTCCTCTGGCTCCTCACCATCTCATTCATTACTGATGCTGCCGATGGGACAGTTGCACGCCTCTACGGAGGCCCCACGGCCTTCGGTGCGAAGTTCGACTCGGTTGCTGACGCAGTTGCTTACACGGCGATCGGGCTGTCTGTGCTTCTCCTTTGGCCTGAGGTCGTGCGGCAGGAATTGCCCGCGGTGATCGTACTTGTGGTCAGCCTCGTGCTCCCGGCGATGGTTGGCTTCTGGAAATACGGCCAACTGACCAGCTATCACACGCGGCTGGTGAAGATGGCGGTCGGGGCGGTTGCCATCGGCCTGATGCTCCTTTTGTGTGGTTTTTCTGCTTGGCCGTTCCGCATTGCGGCGGTTCTCGCGGGGCTTTCGGCGATCGAAGCGGTCGGCATCACGCTTCTGCTGCGTGAGCCGAAATCCGACATTCGCGGTATCTTCGCCGCCTGGCGCAGTTGCCGCCCGTCGTGAGGCGGAGAGATGGGCGCTGAGCGCAAGCTGCTCCGCAGGATGCCGCCGACAGTTGCCTGCCGTGGCCAGTTCAGATCACACTGCGCGCGGCGAACTCCCTCATCTCTCCATCGGAAAATCCAAGCTCGCCCGTAAATATCTCGGCGTTGTGCTCTCCGATCAGGGGTGCGCGGCGAGAGATGCGCCACGGCGAGCCATTATAGATCGCGGCTTCTCCCGGATAGATGAAACTGCGCCCCAATTCCGGGTGCGGGACCTCCTTCCAGAAACCGCGATCGCGGAGATGCGCGTCCTCCAGCAGGTCCTCAGGCGCACGCACCGAGGCCCAGGTAAAGCCGCGATCCTGCGCGGCATGGTAGACCTCCTCGGCCGGAAGGCTGGCGATGAAATTGGCAACGACATCGTCGATGATGTGCTTTGCGCTCTCGGCGACAACCTTCGGATCCTCGTATTTCGGATCCAACAGATCAGCGGCCATGCCGTAGCTGTCCAGGAAAGCCGCTAGGTCCTTCACGAACTTCGGATTGAGCCGCCCGCCGAGAAGCGCAAGCACATATTTTCCATCCTTGGCGAGGAACTGCGTCCTCGGCGTCGCCTCAGCCGCGTGATGTCGGCCGGTCTGACGAATGAGCGTTTCGCCGCGATAGACGTAATTGGCGATAGCAGACTCGGTCGTTAGTGCGCACGCTTCATGGATTGAGCAATCCACGTATTGGCCCTGACCGCTGAATGTTCGGCTGACCAGCGCGGCGAGGATGCCCATGTAGGCGAAGTGCCCGCCCATGTGCCACGCATTGCCGCCACCGGGCGCGATCGGCTGTCCGCCAGGAACGTCTGCCGCATCGTATCCGCATGAGGCCATCTCCCCGCCAGCCGCCATGTGCAGCAAATCGCTGCTCTGGAAGTCCCGCCACGGTCCGGTCTGTCCGAACGGCGTGAGAGAACACATGACGAGGCTTGGGTTGCGTGTGCTCAGCGTATCGTAGCCCAGCCCCAAAGTATCGAGATAGCCCGGACGAAACGTCTCGAGAATGATATCCGCCTCGCTGGCAAGGCGCTCGAACACGCGACGACCGTCTTCCATCTCGAGGTTCAGCGTAATGCCGCGTTTCGATGTGTTGTAGTACCAGAAAGACAGGCTCCGCTCGGGATGTGGAACATCGTCGAGAAACGGCCCCACCCGCCGCGTCGCCTCTCCTCCCGGGGGCTCGATCTTCACCACATCGGCGCCGAGATCACCCATAAGCTTGCCACAAAACTGACCTTTCTCGTCCGCCAGTTCCAGGACGCGAAGCCCGGCCAGCGGACCCGGAGTGGCATCTGCCTCTGTCATTTCAGCATGTCATCCTGATAGGGGAAGCGCGCGCGCTTCACGGGCCAGAACGTGCCATCATCGAATCCCGCCTGCAGATCCTCACGGCTGAAGCCGAGCAACCCTTCGAGGACGTCGCGCGTGTGCTCACCGATGCGCGGGCTGGCGGAGTGATTGTACGCTGGTGTTTTGGACATCCTGAACGGTGCGTTCTGCACCTTGTGGCGTCCGAGCGCTGGATGATCCAGTTCCAGATACATGCCGCGATCGCGCAGCTGCGGATCGTTCTCGACGCGATCCTCGGCACTCTGCACGGGAAGCGCACGAACGCCCGCCGCCTGGCAGCGCTCGGTCAGTTCGTATTTGCCGAGTGTCTCCGTCCACGCTTCGATCAGCTTGTCCAGTTCGTCCTGATGCTCCAAGCGCCCGGTGAGTGTCGCGAATTTCGCATCGCCCGCCCAGGCTGGGGCACCCATCACATCGACCAGACGCCGCCATTCCGCATCGCTTTCGCACACGATCACGCACCAATCGTTGTAGCCACCGGGATGCGTGCGATAGGCATTGTGCGGCGCGACCGTCGGGCCACGGTAGTTGTCGAGCACAGGCGTGCCGGGCCAATGGGCGCGATTGCCGGGTGGGAAACCGGGCCGCTTCGAACCGCGGCCATTCGCCGTTACGTCGAGCAGGGCCGGTCCATTGAGGGGGACGGCCGAGACCATTTGCGATTGATCGATGTGCTGGCCCTTGCCGGTGGCGTTGCGATGGTAGAGGCCAGTCAAGGCGCACATCGCGCCGTACATGCCGCCAGTATCGTCCATGTAGGACCAACCCCATCCGGCGGGCGGCTTCCCCGGCAAGCCCGACAGGAACGTCAATCCAGAGGCGGCCTGCGCCACTGGTCCGAATGTCGTGTAGTGATGGTTGCGGCCCGTGTGTCCATATCCCGACATCGAGACGTAGACGATATCCGGCTTGATCTTGATCAGCTCATCGTAGCCGAGCCCCCACTTCTGGAGGACACGCGAGCTGAAATTCTCGATGACGATGTCGGAGACCGCGATCAGGCGCTTGACGATGTCCAGGCCCTTGGGGCTGCGTACATTGAGGGTAATGCTTTTTTTATTGACGTTCGTGTCGTTGAAATTGCCCGAAGTGTTGAGATTGACATCCAGACTTTGGGGCGTCGTCGAGCTGGGCAAGCGCCCGCGTTCGTTCTCGGGCCACTCGATCTTGATAATCTCTGCACCCAACGCGCCTAGCCATCGGGTCGCCCATGGCCCTGCTCGCACCCAACTGAAATCGACAACGCGAATGCCCTCGAGGGCCCGTCGTCGGGACATATTCGCTTCTCCTCGCAACGATCGCTGGCCCCACCGCCGTATCGGTCTGGCTTGTCGGGTGCCAAGCCTTGCCGATTGATCCGGCTTCGTCCAGCCGGTGTTGCCTCGAGATTATCTCCCGCAGCATTCCGCCTAGAGCGTGACGAGCGCGAAAAGCCGGTAGGTCACTCCGGCTAGCAGAGCTGCAGCCGGCACGGTAATGATCCAGGCTGCAACGATGACCGTGAAGTGGGAGCGCCGGACGAGCTTTCTGCGAATGCTCTCTTGCAGGTCGGCACCCGCCACCTCGCCACCCTCTAAATCCCCGCCGTTGATCCCTTTTTTTGCGAGGTAAGCGCGGCGGCGTCGACTGTGGGTCGTGTAGTATTCTCGGAAGAATCCGACGCCAAACACGGCGCCCACCGCGATGTGGGTCGAACTGACGGGAAGCCCGAGGGCCGATGCGACGATCACGGTGACACCGGCGGAGAGTGCCACGCAGAACGCCCGCATGGGGTTCATGCGCGTGATCTGTTCACCGACTGTGCGGATCAGGCGCGGACCGAACAGGAACAGGCCGAGCGTGATGCCCAATGCACCGATGAGCATGATCCATAGGGGCAAGCCGACATCAGCCGCTATTCCGCCGCTTTGCGCGCTGTGCAGGATCCCTGCAAGCGGGCCGACTGCATTGGCCACGTCGTTGGCACCATGCGCGAACGACAGGAGGGCTGCCGAAAAAATCAACGGTACGTGAAAGAGCTTCCGTAGCGATTGGTTTCTGTTCTCCATATGCTCCGATTGCCGTCGGATCAGGGGCCGCAGCACCATCAGGGAGCCTGCGAAACACAACGCGGTGATTGCGATGAGAGCGCCAGCCGAGGGTCGCCACACGTGAGCCAAGCCCTTGACCACCAGATAGGCCGCGAAGGCCGCGATCATGATAGCGATCAGCAGGGGCACCCATAGCCTCGCCGCAGCGATCTTATCCTCCTGGTAGATGATATTGTGCTTGATGAACGCCAGGAATGCTGCTGCGACGACGCCACCGAGAACGGGGGACATAACCCAGCTCGCCGTGATCGCACCCATGACCGACCAATCGATGATTCCCGGTCCGATCGCGACAACACCAGCGCCGACGACACCGCCCACAACGGCGTGTGTCGTCGAGACAGGTGCGCCGAGCCAAGTCGCCAAATTTACCCATACCGCCGATGATACGAGAGCCGCCATCATCACGCCGATGAAGACTTGGCTGCTCCCGACTTGAGTGGGGTCGATAATGCCCTTGGAAATCGTCTGAACGACATCCCCGCCCGCGATCAATGCTCCCATACACTCGAAAATCGCCGCAATGACGAGCGCCCCCGTCATCGTCAGCGCTCGCGCACCGACGGCAGGGCCTACATTGTTGGCAACGTCGTTGGCTCCGATATTCAGTGCCATGTATCCGGCGACGATAGCGGCCGCGATCAGAAGGATCGCGTCCGAATGGTCGCCAATCTGCAATCCCGCCAGCGCGGCGCTAAGAGCGAGAAAAACGAGGGCAAGGCCCGGAGCCAGCAACGATCTTGCGACCGACCTCGTCGCCGTCTCGAGCCGCTCGATCTTCTGCAGATCCTTGTCGAGTGAGCGCTTGCGGATCGCTTCTGCTGGCTCCGCCAGTTCGCTTCCCGTGCTCACAGGACGTCCCCCACCCGGTTATTCATGTCGAGCACGTACTTGCGCCTCCGCGGCTCGGCGAGATCATTTCGACGCCGGCACCCAAGCTTGAGTTGATACGAGCAGCGTGTCCCCCACGCTGCCGCGGTCATACAGAACCGAGATTATCGTTGTTGCGCAAGGCTCGCAGGAGCACTGCCAGCTCCGGCTCATCGACGCACTGGGCCGCGGCCTCCGGCCAGAAGAAGGCCACCCGGCGCTGTTTTTTCTCGCGCCATGCCGAAAGCTGTCCGCTGACGTACAATGGAAAAACCTGCACCTCGCACACCATGCTCGCGAACGTGTGCAGATCCTTCCTGTACCGGTACCGGCCGATCGGATCTTCCATGATCCTGCCGATAAAACCGGCTTCCTCGCGCGCTTCGATGGCAGCCGCTTCGGCAAGCGTAACGCCGGGCACAGGCCAGCCTTTCGGCAAAACCCATCGCCCCGTGCCACGGCTCGTAATAAGGCCGACGGCCAACCGCCCAGCCGGCGAACGCTGAAGCGGCAATGCCGCAACCTGGATGGCAGTGGTCCGGCTCGTCAGCAATCGGGTCAAGCCCACGCTCGCAGGTCCTCTTCCAGATCGATTACACGCCAGTCTGGCCCGCGTCGATGGCGCGGAGCCGCTTCCGCCTTTTGTCGCCGATGCGCGCGAGACGGACGCCACTCCGGCACGCGAGCCATCTCCGAATTGAGCGTAAACTCTAAGCATATCATGGAGTTTCACATTCCAGATAATGGCACTGAAAAGATCGGGAAACGCGACCCCGGTTCGCTCGTTGGCCGAATCGCCTTCGGGGCTGGCCACTGTGCACATTCCCGCATAGCTTCACGATTAACAATAAGTCGACGCCGGTCAGCAGGGGAGATTTGCCATGGCCGATCCAAAGGCTCCACCGCACGCAACCTACGTCGCCCATCTCGAGAAGGGCGAACTCGCCTATCAGTGGAGCCCTGCTGCCCAGCGCGCCGTCTTCTTCCCGCGACTGGTATGCCCATTCACCGGCTCGACCAATCTGGAATGGCGCATCGCGAGCGGCCACGGAACGGTTCATTCGACGACGACGGTCCACTCGGTTGATGGCGGCGCGTACAATGTCGCCCTGATCGACTGCGACGAAGGATTCCGGCTGATGAGCCGGGTGGAGGACATCGCTCCTGATGCAGTTACGATCGGTATGCGCGTGGCGTTCCGGGTCCATCGCCCAGGCGGCGATTCGGAGCCCATTCCCGTCTTCATCCCGCTCGCTGATGCGAGGGCCGAGCCCTCACGTCCCGCCGCCGTTCCGGCGTCCAATGCTGGACCCGTCGTCAGTCGGCGAAAGGCCGCTGGTACGGCTCGGCGCGGCAGCGCGGCGATCGTCGGCGTGGCAGAGTCCGACATTGGACAAGTGGCCGCCGGATTGACCCCCATCGACCTGATGGCGCAGGGCATCACGCGCGCCCTCGACGATTGCGGCCTGAAACTGTCGGATGTGGATGGCCTGTTCTGCGCAACCACTCAAGCACGCACATCAGCGTTAGCACTGAGCGAGTACCTCGGAATCGATGCGCCCTTCATCGGATCGACCATCGTCGGCGGATCGTCGTTCGAGTATCACGTCGCGCAGGCGCAGCAGGCCATCGAGGCGGGTCTTTGCAGCGTCGCGGTCATCGCCTATGGCAGCACGCAGCGCAGCGTCGGCCGGCGGCAAGCATCCGTTCGAGAGATCAACCCGTACGAGACCCCCTTCAAGCCATTCCTGCCGGCAAGCGCCTACGCCATGGCCGCCCGCCGCCACATGCTGCAGTACGGCACCACCCGCGAGCAACTTGCCGCCGTCGCCGTTGCCGCCCGCGAGTGGGCCCAGCTCAATCCCGCGGCGTGGGATCGCAAGCCGCTCACCATCGAGGGCGTGCTGGCGGCGCGTCCGATCAGCACCCCCTTCACGGTTCGCGATTGCTGTCTTTCAACCGACGGTGGCGGGGCCGTCGTCGTGACCTCGGCGGACAGGGCACGCACGTTGAAGAAAAAGCCAGCATACGTCCTGGGCTGCGGACAATCGATCACACATGCGTCAATCTCGTCGATGCCGGATCTGACGCTCACGGGCGCCAAGCGCTCTGGCGAAATTGCCTACGCCATGGCTGGCCTCGGACCGAAGGACATCGGCGTTCTCGCGCTCTATGATGCCTTCACCATCAACACCATCCTGTTTCTCGAGGACCTTGGCTTCTGCCCGAAAGGAGAAGGCGGGCGCTTCGTCGAGGATGGCCGCATCGCGCCAAAGGGCAGCCTCGCCGTCAACACCAATGGCGGCGGCCTCTCTTACTGCCATCCCGGCATGTACGGCATCTTCCTGCTCATCGAAGCCGTGCGCCAGATCCGCGGCGAGTGCGGCGCTCGTCAGGTCGCGGGTGCAGCGACGGCTCTCGCTCACGGCAATGGTGGTGTCTTGTCGTCGCAGGCGACGGTTATCCTGGGCTCCGACGCCACACTCGGCTGACGCCCACCGCGGCGCCAACAGCGGTTCCGCGATGGCGGAGACGGCCCTGCCCGGGTCGCTACCGCACATGCCGGTGCACAACTGCGTGGCGTCCCGCTCCTTCCGCACAACGGGCAGAAAGAATCGGGAGTGGAGACTTGCAAGCGGCAACCCGTGTCGCGTATCTGCGCTGCGAGCTTGACGATAGAAGCCGCGAGGCGCCGATGCGAGGGAGACGCGATGCCGCTCGAACCGTTTCCGTACCATCTCGCCATCGCTGACAAGTTGGAGCGGAACGCGCCCGATCTCTGGCAGTGGTTTCAATCGGAGCATATCAGTCCGCGCTACCAAGACCTGACGACGGCAGATCTCCAGCGACGCTCGAGCCGATTGCCGCGAAATGGGGGCAACGAGGGCTTGTACGCGCTTGCCGAGACAGCCCGTGACCGCTTGGATCTCGATGCGTCGGTCGCTCTCTTTCAGCTTCAGGACGCGCCCGCGTTCCCGCACACGTATCTTGTTTTCGTGCCTGACGAGATTCGGATCGCGTTTGCCGGCGACATCCTCAACCTCCTTGCTGCGGAGTCCGAACGTCTCGCGGCCATGGGGCGAGCAATTGCGCGGTTCGGGCTCTATCACATGCGCGACGGTCGCATTCACATCGCCGCCAGGATGCTTCGCTGGCTCGTTCGGCAGGAAGGCTGCGCGCCCGAGATGTTCGAGACCTGGCGCCGCTTCAGGCTTTTGATCGAGGCCTATTGCGACATGGGCGGGTTCGTCGCCAGCAAAGACCGCGCTGCCGCAGTCCGCGTGCTTTTCAAAGGCCGCCCGAGTGCTCAGGCTGGGGACCCAGAGGCCTATCTGAAGCTCGCGGATGCGAATATCGGCGATCGGAACCCTACCCCAGGCCCGTCCGAGCTTGATGTGCGCGCCGTTGCACTCGCCCGATCGACGGCGGCAGGCGGCGATACGGCACGCATTTCCGAGAGCTTGTTTTCCACCCCGATCGAGCTTGGCTCACTCGACCTGCTCGACCAAGATACGCTGGGCAAGCTGACTCGCGAGATATTCGATCGCGTCCTCTCCGAGCCTGCCGGGGGCACACCAGCCGCGATCGCGCATGCCCGTGAGATAATTCCCGATTACAAGCCCGTCTCTAATACCGGCCCCCTCAAGCCGCCGCCCGCCGCTTTGGGCGCGAGCGTCACAGATTATCTCACCTATCTTCTCCTGGATTTAGCCACGGTCGAAGGAACACGTCTGCGCAATGCCATCGCGGTTGCCGCTGGCGCGGCGGACGAACTCGGCATTGGCACGCGGTTCCGCGAGATCGCCCGCCGGGAGCTGCGCGGCCGCCGCGGCCTGCAAGCCGGCCTTGCCGGTCGAGCCGCATAATCTCGATGCTCGACAACACCACATACGATTGGGATGCCTCGTTCGACGATCTTCTCCGGCGGTTTCGCCGAGCGGATTCTCTCGGCAGCGAAGATATCGTCCGCGCTGTGCGGTCGTTGTTCGAAGAGTGTCTCGAGCTCCACGAAGCCGGACGCGTTGCGGCGCTCGACAGGGTCGACCTGCTGCATGTGAGCCCCGATGGCGAGATCTCACTTGGCCGTGTACCGATTGGTAGCAATGAGATTGCCGAAATCGAGCTTGCCCCCGAGAATGATGCGCCGCCTCCAGAGCGTGCGCCTGACGAGGGCGATGACGCCCAGCGCGGTCAAGGTTTGATCGGTAAACCCGACGGTATTCCACAGAGACCGCTTTATTATCCGGGCTACGCGAGTTGGGAGCAGATACTTGGACACCATGATGCACTGACCGATATTTTTCATCTCGGCATGCTGATGGCCAGTCTCGCCACACAGCTCGACTTTCGCGATGTCGGCGATCTCACGCAGTTCGTCAAACATCGCGACAATCTCGTCCGCCTCAACCCCGGTCTCCATCCCGTCCTTGCACGCGTCATTGCCGACATGACCAAGTTGCGGCGCACCGAGCGCGCTGCAGACCTGTCCGCCTTGATCGATTTGATCGATGATTATCGCTCCGTCGAGGTCGACGATGCGGAAGCGAAGGCGAGCGAGCTTGCCGACGTTGCCGATCTCAGTCTTCGTCGCGAACGCACGCAGGAATATTTTCGCAATCGCCTGTTCGAGGTCACGCGGCGTAACAAGCTTCTTTATTTTGCTGATCGCCACGGCGTTGATCTGACGCGTGGCTCCCTGCCGCTCATGCTTGATTACACGACCCTGCGACCGCGCCAGCTCCTGACGACCACCTCTGATCTTCTGCAACGACTCGCCAGTCTGAACGAACTGGGAGAGGCGAAAGGTGAGTTGGACCTGCGCCGCTGGTTGCAGTGCGCCGACTATCCCTTTCTCGCGCCGAGCCTCGACAAGGTGCGCAGCGCGGCGCGCAAGGATTCGCGTGAGCTCGGCTTCAATCAGTTGCGTCTGGTACTCGCCTTCTTGCGCTGGCATGACGACGAGAGAGCGGAGCGGATCAACACGCCGCTCGTAATGTTACCCGTGTCGCTGAAGAAGCAGGCCGGCACCACGGACAGCTTCAGTCTCGTGCTCGAGACGCCGATCACAGAGGCCGAAATCAATCCGGTCCTGCGGTATATCCTCAACGACCGTTTCCAGGTCGATCTGCCCGAAACACTCGATATGTCGGATCTCAGCGCAATTCTGGGTCTTGGCGAACGTCTCGAGAGCGACGTGGGCAAGTCTCGTCCTGGCCTTGCCGTCCGAGTTGCCGACACGCCGCACGTGCCGTTGCTGCAAGCGGCTCTTCGACGCCAGATCGAAGAGCATCGCAGGCGGCAGCGTCGTTCCACAGTACGCCTCAAGGATTGGCGAGGGATCGGCTATTCCTACTCCGCCGACAGTTATCAGCCGCTCGGCCTCGAGTTGTTTGATCGCTTTGTGAGACAGCATCCAGTTTTCGAGCGCGGCGCGGCTGACTCTCTGGCGCCCGATGTCGAAAGCGGCATGCCGGCACCTGCCGACGTTCTATCGCCCATCACAAATCATTTTGCAAAGGAGATTACGGAGCAGGCCGACCCCAGGATTTGGGAGATCGATCTCTGCGCCGTCACTTTGGCCAATTTCAATACGCGCAAAATGAGCCTTGTGCGGGACTATGAGATTCTTCTCGATCGCTACGGCGGCGCGCATGCGAACTACAAACGACTGTTCGAGCTCGGCGTTTGCCCAGAGCTACGCGCCATCGACAAGACTCCGCATACCGAGAGGAATACGGTGCTTCCGTCCGACCCGAGCCAGGACGATGCTGTCCTGCGCGCGGCGACGGGCGAGAGTTATGTCATTCAAGGCCCCCCCGGCGCGGGTAAATCGCAGACGATCGCCAATTTGCTCGCCGATCTGGCCGCAAACGGGAAATCGGTGCTTTTCGTTTGCGAGAAACGGGTCGCACTCGATGTCGTGCACCAACGATTACGAGATGCCGGGATTGGAGAGCTTGCCAGCCTCGTCCATGATGCGAGAGACGATCGACTCGGCTTCATTGCAAATCTGAAAACACTTTACGAAGGCTGGCTGGCGAGCCGTGCGAGCCGTACGATCCGAGACAAGCGCGCGGCGGTCGTGGCCGATATCGAAACACTCGCGACCCAGCTCCGCACATTCTCGTCGGCGATGCAGCGTTTCGTCGGAGCAGGCGACACCACGTTGCGCGACTTGCTCGGGATAGCGATCGAACGTGCCATCGCGCGGCCACGTATCTCGCTTCGCGAGCGGGAAGCTGTCCCGCCCTGGGGCGTATTCGTCGAGGGTGAAGCGCCGCTCGCAACTCTTGAGCAGATACTGCAAGGCGTGCCAGTGGAACGGGTTCGCGCGCTCGAAGTTCTATCCGCACTCCCCAAAAGCTTTTTCGATCTCCCAGATCCCATTGCCGATCTGCGATCGATACTGCCATCCGTTCACTTAGCGGTTGCCGATCTCGAAGCCACGGCATCCGCTGCAATTCGAGGCGTCGATGAACCGGAGCCGAGTCTCAGCACCTTGCTCGCGCAAACCCGACTGGCGTCGCAGCTTCAGCCCCTCGCTGCGATCGGACGTCTCGACCTGTTGGACTCCGAGGCGCCCGAGACGCTGCTCCTTCGAGAACAACTGCAAACACTCGACGCCCTCGACATTGAGCTCGCGCAAGCTGCCGCGGTGAATGGAGTTTGGCATCGCAAACCGACGCCAGCCGAGGTCGAGGCATGGACGAAGATCGCGCGTCGCTACGACGGCCGGCCCTGGGCCTTCCTCTCCGCCGAGTGGCGCGCTGTGAAGCAAAAGCTCAGTGAGGACCTGGGTGAGCGTCATGGGAATCCCGTCGCAGCGCTCGCGAGTTTGGCGCATGAGCAAAAGATCATTGCCGCGCGCGATGACCATGCGCGCCTTGTACGGCAATCGCTCTCGATCGAGGATCTCGATGCGTTACGGGCAAGTCTGACGCGCGTCTGGGAAAGAGCACACGCGCTTCCCCCCGCCGAACGGGCGCTCTTTAACGCGGTTCTCGGTGGCAAGAACGAGATGCGCCCCCGTGTTCTCACACTGGCCGCAAAAAACAGTGCGCTGGAAAAGGCGCGCGACACGATTATCAGGCTTTTCCCGAGTTTCGACCAGGCCACGCCGAGCACGATCGCGGATCGGCTCGAAGCGTTGGAGGTTATCAAAGACCACCTCGTCGATCTTGCGGCAGCTATGCGCGATCTCGATTACGCAGCGCCGGCCCTGGGCCAGACTTGGCGTCGAGAACCAATTGCGCTCGATACCTTGCGCGCCGCATCGCTTCACATGGAAATCCAACGCTTCTTTGCGCAACATACCGCCGCGCAACGCGTCACGGCTCGCGATCTGCAGCGTGTTGCGGAAGATCTCGCGTCCAAGCTCACGGAGCTACGCACACTCAATGCGCGACGCATTCTCGACGAGCGCAAGTCGCGGTTTCGCGGCCGCATCGCTTCGCCGAGCGACGACTACGATGTTGGCCGGGCGTTCCTGGAACACCAGTTTTCTCTCCATCGCCCGAGCGCAGCGCTCCGCGATTTTCTCACGGGCTCCCCCGGTGTGGTGGTGCGCGATCTCAAGCCGATCTGGATGATGAGCCCGTTGAGCGTCGCCGACACGCTGCCGCTGGACGAGGGCCTTTTCGATGTCGTGGTTTTCGACGAGGCAAGCCAAATCCCGATCGAGGATGCATTACCGACGCTCTATCGCGCGCCACAGATGATCGTCGTCGGCGATGAAATGCAGCTTCCGCCGCCAAGCTATTTCGGCCGGAAGCTCGATACCGATGAGAACGATCTGCCGGATTATATTGCATTTGGAATGCAGGCCGAGAGCCTGCTCGATAAAGCTGCTGCCGCATTGCCCGCGACGCGTCTTGAATGGCACTATCGTAGCCGCCATGAAAGCCTGATCGGTTTTTGCAATCAGGCTTTCTATTCGGGACAATTGCGCACCATCCCAAGCCGACACCCCTTGTCGACATCGACACCGATCGACACGAGCACCTCGATGCCGATGAAGGATCAAGCACAGCGCGTCCTGAACAGGCCTATCAGCTTTCATCGCTTGCCCGACGCGAGCTACGTCGCACAGCGCAACACGAAAGAGGCCACGTACATCGCCGATCTCGTACGCGCGCTGCTGAGCCAGGATGCCAGCAAGACGATCGGGATCGTCGCATTTTCGCAAGCGCAGCAGGCAGCAATCGAAGACGCGTTAGAGCGACTGGCGGCAGAGCACCCCTCGTTTCGCAATCGCCTCGAACGCGCCATCGGCCTCGATCACGAGGAACTTTTCGTCAAAAACCTGGAAAATGTGCAGGGCGACGAGCGCGACATCATCATCGTCTCGATCGCATATGGGCCTGGTGCGACCGGCCGCATGATCATGAATTTCGGTCCGATCAATCAGGAGGGAGGCGAGAAACGGCTCAACGTCATCTTCAGCCGAGCCAAGCATCACGTGGCTGTCGTCACCTCGATCGATCCCGCCCAGATCACGAATGACTGGAACAAGGGCGCCAAAGCGCTGAAGCGATATCTCATGTACGCATCCGCGGTCTCGACCGGCAACGCCGACGGCATGCGTGAGGCATTGGCTGGTTATCCTGGCGCGGAAAACATTTTGCGTGCCACACAGGTCGCGGATCCGCTCGCGGATTTCATATGCGAGACGTATCGCGATCAAGGGAAGGCGACGGTCCGTGGGCTTGGGCAATCGACGGCGCGTTGCGACGTTGCTGTACGAGCGCTCGGTGCGGATGCCTTCACGACCGCCATTCTGACCGACAACGCGAGCCACTATGCGATCGCAGACGTGGTCGATCGCTATGTGACTTATCCCGGCCTACTACGCGCCGCTGGCTGGAAAGTCGAACTTGCCCTCGCGAAGGATTGGCTGGCGCGAATTCCTCGACCCGACGACACATCTGTGGACGAGCGCGGCGTAATGCGAGACCCCTCGCGGATAGCCCGGGGTCAGGAGCGAAAGGTCGATCGCAACGCTTGACGCCCGGGCGGCGCATTCTCATGTCAGGTAACAAGCTCGGCGCTGAGCGATCCACTATTCGTCGATACAAAATCGAGATCGGACTTTTGCCATGCAGCCCTTAATCGAAACGTACTGGCTCTCGGACGATGGCTTGGTCCCGAACAACTCAGCCATTCCGGCTCTTGTCTATCGCGGCGCGTTTGGCTCGTTGATGAGCGAGCAATTCATCGAAGATCATTTTCGCCGGAACGGGTGGAGCAACGCCTGGGTCAACGGCATATACCCGTTTCACCACTATCATGCGACTGTCCACGAAGTCCTTGGCATCGCGAGCGGTGAAGCAAAGGTGCAGTTCGGCGGGCCTGCGGGACCTATCCTCGATCTCCCTACAGGAGACGCCGTGATGATACCGGCAGGCGTCGGCCATTGCCGCATCGGCGCGAGCGCGGATCTCTCCGTGGTGGGCGCCTATCCCGAGGGCGCCGATTGGGATCTGGTTCGCGCTACGCCGGAGGCGCGCCAAGCTGCGCTGGCGCAGATCTCCGCCGTTCCTCCGCCCCGCCTAGATCCAGTCCTCGGCAAGGCTTTCCGCATACCGACGTAGAGGCTGCCTGCCGTGTTAGGATTGGCTCGGCGGTCGGGCTTGACAAGTCGTTGCTCGAGCCATTCGATTACCCCACTCGATAGAGCCTCAGGCGAGTCGATGGAGGAGAATTGGTCCCGGTGGGCCATCCGGACTTCAAATCCGGAGGGGGCTGCAAGACAGCTCTTGGTGAGTTCGACTCTCGCCTCCTCTGCCAATTTCTCGTGTTGTCCCCCAACGGTGCAATGGCGTCGATCTTTGATCGCTTAGCGCTCGGCGTCGACGGCACGCCAGCCGTGGGTGAGGTCGTCGAGGCGCGCCTTGAGGTCGTCGGCCATAGCGCCTTTTTCGGCGGCCGCAAGGCTGTCGGCGAGTTGCTCCGGACGGCTCGCGCCGACGATCGGCGCCGTGATCGCCGGATTGGCCAGGACCCACGCGACGGCCATGGTGGCCATGCTCATACCGCTTTCGTTGCCCAAGCCGCGCAACGCTTCGATGGTCTCGAACTCGCGCTCGTTCCAGTAGCGGGACTGATAACGTGCCGCGGCAGAGCCAAGCGTGAAGCGCGTACCCGACGCCGGAGGCGCGGTGCGATCATGCTTGCCGGTAAGCATGCCGCCGGCGAGCGGATTATACGGAATGACGGCGAGCCCTTCTTCCTCGCACATGGGCAGGAGATCGCGCTCGAAGGCGCGGAACAATAGATTGTAGCGAGGCTGCGCAGACGAAATGCGAGCGATATTCTTCAACTCGCTTCGGCCGAGTGCGCGCGCAATCTTATGCGCGGGCCAGTTGGAAACACCGACGTAACGCGCCTTCCCCGAACGAACGATTTGATCCAGCGCCTCGAGCGCCTCGTCCAACGGGGTGCGAGCATCGTAGCTGTGGAGCTGGTAGACGTCGACATAATCCGTCTGCAGTCGCCGCAACGAGGCGTCGATGGCATCGAGAATGTGCTTGCGCGACATACCCTGATCCCATGGCTTCGGGCCCATCACGCCGACGCACTTGGTCGCCACGATATAACTATGACGCTTGCCCTTCAGCCAACGCCCCACGATCTCCTCGGTGGATCCCGCGGTCTCGCGGTTACCGCCGAGTGGGTAGACGTCGGCCGTATCGAAGAAATCGATTCCACCGGCTGCTGCGGCGTCCATGATCGCTTGGCTTTGGCGCTCGTCGCACTGAAGACCGAACGTCATTGTGCCGAGGCAAAGCCTGCTGACGCGCAGCCCCGTATTGCCGAATTTTACGTACTGCATGTGCTCAACTCCGGATTGCCGGGTTTCGTCTCAGGACCGGGGACTAGCCTATTTGTTCAAGGCGCCGCCGCGTTGGCCAGGGAAATCATCCGAGTAACCGGAAGAGGCAAAGCTCAGCGTCTTCGGACAAACTGCCGAACCTCCCATCGCAGGGAAGTTCGGCAGCTTCTATTGTGCCGCCAAACGTGACGTGGCGATGGTGTTATGGCGTGAGATGCGACACGTTCTTCACGACCGTGTAGCATTGCAGGCCTTCAACGCCGCCCTCGCGACCGTAGCCGCTGTCCTTGACGCCGCCGAATGGCGTTTCCGCGCTCGACGCGACGAAGTGGTTGATCGAAAGGTTACCGACCTCGATACCCTGCGCAAGGCGCTCGGCCGTACTCGCCGAATTGGTGAAGGCATAGCCTGCCAAGCCGTAGGGTACCGAATTGGCCTTCTCGATTGCCTCATCGACGTTCTTGACCGGGCTGATCAAGGCCAATGGGCCGAACGGCTCCTCACGCATGGCGCGCGCATCGTCGGGCACATCAGCCAGCACGGTGAGCGGGTAATAGTAACCGAGGTTGCCTACGCGATTGCCACCGGTCATTACGCGCGCGCCTTTGGCCTTGGCGTCGGCTACCAACTGCTCCATCGCCGCCAATCGACGCTCGTTGGCCAGCGGCCCCATCTGCGTCGCTGTATCGAGGCCGTTGCCGACCTTGATCGATGCTGCCTTTTCGGTGAACGCCGACGTAAAGCGATCGTAGATCCCTTCCTCAACGAAGAAGCGCGTTGGCGAAACGCATACTTGGCCCGAATTGCGGGATTTTCCGAGCGCCGACGCTGCGCCTGAGGACGCCGGATCTGCATCCTTGCAAATGATGACCGGCGAGTGTCCGCCAAGCTCCATGATAACCGGCTTCATGTGGGCGCCGGCCAGAGCGGAAAGATGCTTGCCGACCGGAACCGATCCGGTGAACGTGACGAGGCGGACGGACGGCTGCGGAATGAGATACTCGGACACCTTGGCCGGCTCACCGAAGACGAGGTTCAGGACGCCAGGAGGCAGACCTGCATCGGCGAACGCCTTGACGAGCTGAACGGCCCCGGCGGGCGTCTCTTCGGAGGCCTTGAGAATGATCGAGCATCCAGCCCCGAGAGCGCCGCCCACCTTGCGCGCCGGCGAGCTCATCGGGAAGTTCCAGGGCGAAAAGGCGGCCACGACGCCAATCGGCTGGCGGAGCACAGAGTGGCGCATGCCGGGCTCGCTCGGAATGATGCGCCCATAGACGCGCCGCCCTTCCTGCGCGTCCCATTCGATGATTTCACACCCGCGGATGATCTCGAGACGTGACTGGGCAAGTGGCTTGCCTTGCTCGAGCGTCATGGCGACGGCCATCTCCTCGACACGCTCGCGTATGAGCTGGGTCGCCTTGAAGATGACCTCGGCCCGCTTGGCAGGAGACGTGTTCGACCAGACTTTGAAGCCCTTCTCGGCGGCCGCCAATGCCTCGTCCAGATCGGCCTGGGTGGCGTGGGGCACCGTGCCAAGCACAGTCTCGTCCGCAGGATTGAGGACCGGCCTGCCCTCACGGCTGATCCAACGGCCGTCGATGTAAAGCTTAAGCTCGGGGTAGCGTGTCATGATTGTCATCTCCTGATGTCGATGGATGTCCTGAAACATGAGAGCCGGGACAAACGGTGACCCTGCAGGCGATCGATCGGCATTGATGCTCACGTCGCAGCGGCGCGTTCTCGCGTGCTCATTGTCTCGGGTTGCTGAAGTGGCGAGAGGCGAGGCAGGACATTGCCCGCCACGTCGGCAAGAGAGGTAGCGTCGCTGGCCCGGTGCACCGCGTCGAACTCGCGCCTATTGTCGCGTTGCTCGAAGAAAGGGCGGTGGATTGCCGAACCAGAGATCACCGTTCAGACTTTGCAAGATATCCATTACGATACGTTGATCGTTGCACGGCCAGGCGGCCTCTTCAAGCAAAAAGCCCAGGTTTCACGGTTCCGCCAGGCGCGACCGCTGGGTTGCCCTCTGCCCGCTCAGGCCAGCGTCGCATGCACTTGGCACGACATCCGTGCCCAGCCGGGGACCTCGAGAATCGAGTGTCCGGACCGGCTGTCGGCAATCTATTGCGCCAAGCTATGCGATCACCGATCGAAATATTCTATCGGATATTTCCAATCGCCCACGCGGCGCACGCTACTGCTCGCGGTTGGTTCAGAAACGCAACTCGACAGAGAAAGATCGCGTCGACATGATACATTTCTCGGGTGCACACACCTTGATCCACCTCAATTACGAAGACGTCCTATGAAGATCAGCGCTCGAAATCGCCTGAAGGGCCGTATCGTCGAGGTAAGAAAAGGTGCTACCACCGCGCATGTACGCATCGACGTGAACGGCACGGTCGTCACGTCATCGATCACCAACGAGGCGGTGGACGAGCTCGGCCTCGCCGTTGGGCAGGAAGCCTTTGCCATCATCAAGGCATCGGACGTGATGATGGGCATTGACGATTGAGGGACGTCCGATGGTGCGGCGAAACGAGATTAGAGACGGCGAAGAGGCCATCACACCTCCGGTCGCGATAGACGCCGGCCTCTACTTCATCGGTCGTATTCACACGCCGTGGACCGACCGGTTGATGTGCCCGCGCCAAGGACGGCTGGATGGTCCGACATGCCGGCTCGAGGTGTTCGAACCATGGGTTGCCGCGCTGGATGCCGTTACCGAGTTCGAACGCCTCGAAGTGCTGTATTGGCTGCATGAGTCGCGGCGCGACATCGTGCGTCAAAGCCCTCGGGACGATGGCGTCGCGCGCGGGGCATTCAGCCTGCGAACACCGGTCCGCCCCAACCCAATCGGCACGCATATCGTGAAGCTCGTGGCCGTCGAAGGCGCGAGCGTTTTCGTGCGCGGGCTCGATTGTCTCGATGGCACACCGCTTCTCGACATTAAGCCGGATCGGACCCTGTTCACGCCGCTCGCGCCCAGACAGCAGGGCGACGACCAAGTCGGCGATTAATTTTCGATCCGCCTCTCAATTATGCGTTGCGTCGCAGTGCCGCGTCCTGCGCGCATCGTCACCACTTCGGTGATGGCGAATAGTCCACACGACAGCGGTCGACGCACTTTTCAGCGACAAGGCCGTCCTGCCATGCGTGACTGTGGCCCGGCTTGGCTGCGTGAGCCTTGATCGCCTCTTCGTCGCGCCAGAGCTCGATCAAGAAGATGCGGCCGTCCGGCGGCTCGGGTTGCGCGATCTCCATACGCAAACAACCGTTGTCGGCCATTGTGTCTTCGCATTCCTTGCGTAGAAGCCGCATGAACGTCTCGAAGTGCTCTGGGAACGGTCGGTATTCGATGTAGATGCCGATGGGCTG
The DNA here is from genome assembly GCA_050250755.1 of Hyphomicrobiaceae bacterium. Lineage (GTDB taxonomy): Bacteria > Pseudomonadota > Alphaproteobacteria > Rhizobiales > Hyphomicrobiaceae. The sequence goes on along the minus strand of JBFWOB010000013.1, from coordinate 106,004 downwards.
CATGCCTGAACTCCCTGGGCTGGGGCCGGCGCCGTGCTCGGCGCGGGCACGTTCCCGAACGCAGTCTGCCATCAGGATCAGCGACGGGACAGGGCGAGAGGCGCGCGCTTTGCGCGACGGCCTCCAGCTACCGCGTTCAAACATGAAGGGACGGCCGGGCGGACGGTCGTAAGGATATCGGGGGTCTTTTGCGAAAGCTGTCAATCAACGGCACCGCGGCGCCGGTTCGTCCGATGGCGCCGTCGAATGCCTTTCGGTTGCTCGGACCACGGCGAATGAAAGGCCCTGGTCACCGATGCGACCCGGAACCCAGAACCGAGCGCTGGCGTTCACAATCGAGTGCGATCTCGCGGTCGATCGGCAATGGAGGTTATTCGGTGCGAGACACGCGCCCCTTTCCCAACACGCGTTTGGTGGGACAAATGGTGCGCGTCAGCGCCATTCTCCTATGTCTTTGGCTTCCCATGGGCGTGGCCATGGCCCAAGCGCCGACGGGTGAAGACGCAAAGGCAGTCGGGGGCGCAACTGCGTCTCCGCCGACCATATTCGGGATCGAGGAGCTGATAGCAGAGGCGCGTCGGCTCGCCGGTCAACCGTATAACCGTCCGCAGCCGCTGAAACAGCCCTGGTTGCCGGACGGGTACGACAGCTACAAGCGACTGCAGTTGAAAAACGATCGCGCGCTTTGGGCAGCAAAACCGCCACGTTTCGAGATTCACGCGCTCCCAGCCGGATGGCTGTTCAATCATCAGGTCGACTTGAGCGTCATCGAGAATGGCGCGCAAAGGCCCATCACCCTCAGCAGCGATGATTTCGCCGACCATCGAGAGCGAAAGCCTGATGTCCCACCTCCGCCCGTCGTGCCGCTTTCGGGCTTTCGCATCAACGGGCCGCTCAACGCGCCTGGGATTGCGGATGAGATCATAGCTTTCCAAGGGGCAACCTATTTCCGCGCGCTCGGGGAACGTCATGTTTATGGACTCTCGGCCCGCGGACTGGCGATCGGCACAGCGAAGCCGACCGGCGAGGAGTTTCCCGAGTTCAGACACTTCTGGATCGAGAAACCAGCACCAACATCCAAGTCGGTGAAAGTGCACGCCCTGCTCGACAGCCCCTCGACGACCGGCGCCTACACTTTCGTTGTGACACCCGGGAAGGAAACCGTGGTCGACGTGTCTGCCACGCTCTTCGCCAGACGCGATGTCAACGATCTTGGCCTTGCGCCGCTCACGAGCATGTTTCTCCTGGGTCCGAGCAATCCGACACGCGTCGAAGACTTTCGACCTCGCGTGCACGATTCCGACGGGCTCGCATTTCTCAACGGGAAAAACGAGCGCATTTGGCGGCCGCTCTCCAATCCGAGATCGCTGCAGGTCAGCTCATTCATGGACCCAGCTATACGTGGCTTCGGATTGATCCAGCGCCACAGGGCATTCTCTGGATATCAGGATCTCGAGGCTCATTACGAGCGGCGACCAAGCCTTTGGGTCGAGCCAATATCCGGTTTCGAGAATGGGCATGTCACGTTGGTCGAAATCCCGACCGAGGAAGAAATCCATGACAATATTGTCGCATTCTTCCGTCCTGCGACCGCGGCCAAAGCTCAGCAACCCTATTCGTTTTCATATCGCCTGCGCTGGCGCGATGACGCGCCGACGCAGGCGGCCGGTCCTTGGGTCTCAGCTACGCGAGTGGGCGTCGTCCCTTCCCGCAAAACGCTCGGTTACCGCTTCGTTGTCGATTATCGCGACGATGACAACCAGGAAGCCAAGCTGCCCGTTGCCGAGGTACATTCATCGGCCGGCACAATTAGCGATCTAACAGTTCATGCAAATCCTGAAACACGGGGTTTCAGGGTGAGTTTCATTCTTTCTCCGGAAGACGCCGAGCTTGCTGAGCTGCGTCTCTCCGTGAGTCCCTGGAACGACCGCAACCCGGAGATTTGGCTCTACCGATGGACAAAGCGAAAATGACAACGCAAATTTCGCGGAACGAAACGGATGCTCGTGAAGCAAGCGTTTCCGCGCGACTTGCGATGCCACCTCAGCCGCTTTACGGGAAGGGTGCCGAGCGCCAACAGTTGCGCGACAGTGGACCCGACGCGGCTGGCCGCGTCTATGCGGCGCGTATTTTTCTCATCGCGTTGACGTGCGCGTTGACCGCGTTATTCGCATGGGGCTTGACGAGAGCCCTCGCCATTCACTCCGAGGGCGGGACCATTTTGCATTTTGCGTTCCTTTCGGTCTCCACTCTGGGATTCAGTTGGATGGCCTTTGGAACGGCTAATACGGCCCTTGGCGCCATCATTCTGATGTTGGACGGCCAAACGGATACCGTTCCTCTCGCCAGCCCGACGACGGAACTCACCGAGCGGACGGCGCTTCTTTTTCCGATCTATCATGAGGACCCTGAGGATATTGCCGCTAATGTCGCGGCCCTCGTCGATGATCTCGACAGCCAGGACTTGCTCACCCATTTCAGCATCTTCGTGCTCAGCGATAGCCAGAGCGAGGCCAGTCGCCATTCGGAGCGGAGCGTATTCGACGTCCTCTCGGATAATCTCGCGCCGCGAATATCGGTGACGTATCGCAATCGGGATAAAAACATCGGTAAAAAGGCGGGCAACATCGCGGACTGGGTTACCCGGTGGGGCCACGATTTTACGCATTTCGTCGTTTTCGATGCAGACAGCCGCATGTCGGCGGAGACGTTGAGATGCCTCGTCGCCACGATGCAACAGCGGCCCGACACGGCGCTGATCCAGACCGTGCCGCGGCTGATCGGATCGTCCACCGTGTTCGGGCGTCTGCAGGAATTTGCCAGCGCGCTTTCCGGGCGCCTTGCCGCCGCAGGATACGCGGCGTGGCAAGGCGGCAGCGGCAATTACTGGGGGCACAACGCGATTATCAGAACGCGTGCGTTCGCCGAATGCGCCGGCTTGCCCGTCTTGCCCGGCCAAGCTCCGTTCGGCGGCCATATTCAAAGTCACGACTTCGTCGAGGCTGCCCTTCTTCGCCGTGCGGGCTGGCGCGTGGCGCTCGTCACCAGCCTTCACGGCAGTTATGAGGGCACGCCGCAATCGCTCGTGGATATGGCTGTCCGCGATCGCCGATGGATGCAGGGAAACCTGCAGCATGGCGTCATCCTGCCCGCCGACGGCATCCGTCCGATCAGCCGCATCCATCTTGCGATGGGTATTCTCTCGTACCTCTCATCAGCGCTTTGGGCGGCCATGATCGGGCTCGGCCTTCTGCTCGTCTGGCAAGAGCAGGAGCGGACCATCGCTTATTTTGCCGATCAAAAGACGCTTTTCCCAGTATGGCCGATCTTCGATCCCCAGGCCGGCCTCCGCCTTCTGGTGGGCACGCTCGTTGTCGTCTTCCTGCCGAAGATAATCGGGCTGTCGATGGCCCTCTTTGCCGCCGTGCGTCGCGGCCATAGTCTGGGCGTGCTGTGGCGGATCCATATTGGATGGTGGATTGAGGTCGTTTACAGCGCGCTGCTGGCGCCTGTCGCCATGCTGCTTCACATGAAAAGTCTGGCCGAAATTCTCGTCGGCCGGGACTCAGGCTGGCGGGCGCAGAACCGTGGGGCGACTGGAATCCGTTTCAGTGAGGCGATGCGGTTTCACGCCTTTCACGTCAGCGTGGGCGTGGCGCTGGCGATCGTTGCTGCGTCACTTTCGTGGTACGCGTTTCTGTGGTTGAGCCCAATCCTGCTGGGTCTCGTTCTGTCACCCGTGCTGACTGCCGCGACGTCACCGACGAGCGCTTCACTTTCCGATGTTTTGCGCACCGATGCCTTCGCGCCCGTCGATCAGCCGGCACCTGCTAGTCGCGAGGATGGCGATCACACGTCTGCCGGCAGGTCGTGAGGTGAAGCGACATCGGACATCGCCACACACAACGACGCGCGGCCGTGCAGGCCGGTTTCGGCCGATCGGATGCATTACCGGTGCGCGGTGGCCGGGGCTCCGCGCACGGTACGGCTTCGGCGCCTGGAGCTCGAATCTTCGCTAGGCTGCACAGCGCTCTCGTTCAGCGGGAAACGGCCCGCCATCGCCGCCAGCGTGTGACGATCGAGAACATCGATGAACGCCTCGAGTGCAAGTTCGAGCGCCTGGTTGACATCGGCTGCGCCGGAGCGGCGCTCGCCCACGGGCGGCAGCCGATCATCCTCGGCAAGATCGGTGGCTTCCATCGCCCGTACGACGTCGCCAAGCCGAATTGTATCGGCGTCACGCGCTAATCTCACGCCGCCATGCCGCCCCCTCGTGCAAGCCACCAGTTGCGCGCGCGATAGAATGTGCACGATCTTGAAGACATTCTGCATGCTCAGATCCAGGCCCGCCGCGAGATCGGCGACCTTGACCAAACGAGACTGGGCTCGCGAGCACTCGATCATGATACGGATAGCGTGACCCGTCGATTTGTTCAGTCGCATGCCAATCGCCTATCGGTTTGACGCTCCGCAACAGGCCCCGCGTTCACGCAGGACCCCTCCCGAAACTGAGGCGCGATTACAGCGCCTTCGATTTCCTGTTGGCAGGGAGCGTCTACACCGCTAGCTCGCCCAGGAAATCCCCTCCCATTGGTGTTCCCACGTCCCGTCAGCATTTTGACGCAACATTAGAACCGTTACAATTCTGCAAAAACATTACGTCGTTTGTCAAGAATTAGATGCAGGCCGCAGCAGATTAATCGCGGTGAGTTGCATGATCCGCACGTTCCGGACGAACACTCGCATCCGAGGCATTTCCAAACGTGACATTTCTTGACTCTGCGCATGCAGAATTGTCTTCTCCGCTGCGAAACGTCGAGCAAGCCGATGCGGATGTGACGCCACAGGCGGGCCGGGCGTGTCGCATTGCGTGTGTCCGCACGAGCGCAGGGCTCAGCAGGAAGGCAAGAGATGACCGAGAAGAAGAAGGACGTTCTCCAACCGGTGGACGACGAGGCTCGCCGCCTCGCTAAGAACCTGGTGCGCAAGGGTCGCTACGCGTCGCTCGCCACGCTGGACCCGATAGATGGATCGCCCGCGGCTAGCCGCGTCAGCCTGGCGACCACGATGGGCGGCGACCCAATCTTCCTCATTTCTCGGCTCTCCGGACATTTCACCAATCTGGAGTCAGACCCGCGGTGTTCCTTGCTGGTCGGCGAGCCGGGTAAAGGAGACCCACTGGCGTATCCGCGTATCACATTGATTGGTCGCGCAGAAAAATTGACCGAAGGGGTAGAGCGCGACCGCGTCAAGGCCCGCTACCTGATGCGGCATCCGAAGAGTTCTCTCTATGTCGATTTTCCTGATTTCGCGTTCTGGCGCTTCGCTATTACACGCGCATCCCTCAATGGCGGCTTCGGCAAAGCCTTCGCCCCACAAGCTGCCGATCTCGCGTGTCCGATGGCGGGATTTGAGCAGCTCGAGGTCGCCGAGGCCGGCGCCGTGGCCCACATGAATTCGGACCATGCAGACGCCGTCGACCGCTATGCAGCGAGCGTCGGCAGGAAAGAGAGCGGTTGGAAACTCGCGTGTCTGGACCCTGAAGGTCTCGACCTCGTTTGCGGCGATGAAATCGCGCGCCTGTGGTTTGATCAATCGCTCCAATCGCCCGACGAGCTACGCCCAACTCTCGTAGCGCTGGCAAAGCGTCCGCAGGCTTAAGAGGAAGTCGGGCGGCGTGGTGTGCTCAGTCTTTCCAGCGGAATCGTACGGGAACGACGAACTCGAACGTCTCGCCGACCATCGCGTCCGGCGGGGTCGGTAGCGGATTGGCGCGCTTGAGCATATCGATAGCCGCCTCATCCAGCGCCTCGTACCCCGCCCCCTTGAAGATGGCGACGCGCACGAGTTGCCCCTTGCGATCCATCGTGAAAGCGACAGTGACGATGCCGTGCTGACGGGCCTCCCGTGCCTTCGCCGGATACCTCTTCTTCTTATTGATATGCACCACGAGATCGCGCTGCCAATTCTGGATGGCTTGGCGGTCGACGCGTGACAGACCGACGTTCGCGCCCTTCGGAACATCGGATGTCTCGGTGGCGTTCTCGATCTTTTGCGGGGCAGCAGCCTCGCTCGCCGCAACCGGTGCAACGGCGGGCGCGTCCTCGGCTTGTGCGGCGCTTTCCTCAGGGGGCTTCTCCTCTTCGGGAAGCTTCTCCTCGGGACGCTTGGCCACCGCATCGTCGGGCGGTGGCTCCGTGGTTTCCGGCAAGATGGGTTCGTCGACAGGTACTGGCTCGGCGACCGAAGCAACCTGGGGCGCTGAAGCTGCAACGGGCGCGATTTCCGCGCTCTTCTCGCCGACCGCGATCTCGTGGTTTTCCTCGCTGGGCGATGCCGTGATGGGCGAAAGCTCGATGATGAAGGCACCGCCGGCCTGGCTTTCCCAATCATCGACCGGTTCGGGACGCAAAACGAACGCCAATGCTCCGCCATGGACGGCTGCCACCAATCCGAAGGCGATTGCCCATCTTGCGAACTTGGTACGTGGCGCCTCGAGTTGCAGCATCAGCGTGCTCCGGAACCCGCAGATGGAGGTTGGCTACCGACGGCCTCAAGCGCGACCAAACCAACCTTGAGATACCCAGCGGCCCGCATCTGATCGAGCACGCCAAGCACCTCGCCGTAGTTCACATCCTTGTCGGCTCTGAGGAAAAGCCGCGCCTCGCGATTGCTGTGCGTGGCATCGTCCAACCTCGAGACAAGCGCCCTTCGCTCGACCGCAGCCTCGCCAACGGCCAGGGTGCGATCAGCCTTGAGCGTCACAAATACAGGCTTTTCCGGTCTCGGCTGCGGCTTTGCCGTCGCGACTGGCAGGTTGACCTGCACATCGACCGTCGAGAGCGGTGCCGCCACCATGAAAATGATCAGCAAGACGAGCATTACGTCGATAAACGGCGTAATGTTGATCTCGCTGTTCTCGTCGAGATCATCGAGATCGTCGTCGCTGTCCTGAACGCTCCCCGCCACCAGAGCTACTCCGCTGCTGCTGCCAAGCCTGGATATCGACGATAGTCCGTCGCCGGCTCGTCCAGCTCACGCGATGCAATACGCTCGACTTCACCTCGAGTCTCGCGCGAGAGTCGCCTATAGGCGCTCACACCCTTTCCAAGGTTATTGTAGAGGATCACCGCGGGAATCGCAGCAACAAGACCGATCGCCGTTGCAAGCAGGGCCTCGGCGATGCCTGGAGCTACCACGGCAAGGTTCGTCGTCTGCGACTTCGAGATGCCGATGAAGCTGTTCATGATGCCCCAGACGGTGCCGAACAGACCAATGAACGGAGCCGTTGCCGCGACCGTCGCCAGAAAACTCATACCGCCACGGATATCGCGCGAAACGCCGAGTTCGATCTCGCTAAGTCGGGACCGGATTCGATCGAGCGAGCCGGGCCTCAGAGCACCGCCTGAGGTTTGCCTTTCCCGCAGGGCGACTTCCAGCATGGCGGATGCCAGCGATTTACGCTGGCGCACCGCATCAAGGGCAGAGTTGAGAGATGGCTGAGAACGGATCGCGCGAAGGTCAGCCGAAAACCTGCGACGCCCGACCGCCAGCTGTACGGTCTTGGCGATCCATATCGTCCAGACCAAAAACGATGCTACCGCGAGCCCAATCATGACGGTTTTGACGACAATGTCCGCCGCCAGGAACATACCCCAAGGCGATAGCTCGCTTGGAAGCGCATATGGATGGTTCTCGGCGCCGCTTTTTTTGGCCGCCTGCGGCCCTTGAGTTGCGCCTGCGCCGGCTGAGTGCTGCTCCGACGTCGCGGCGGCCGGTGCGCCTGCTGCTGGGGCCTCGGTCGAAGAAGATGCACTTGTTGACGGCGACACCGCGGCCGAAGGCTCGGCTGGCGAGTCAGCCGTTGATTGGGTCGCGGGCGCGCCCGGTGACGCCATTGGCGCCGCTGCCGGGTCGGGCTGCTCTGCCTGAGACGCGCCAGTTTGTGGCGTCGCGCTCTGTGGTTCGATCCCTTGTGGCGCCATTGTCGCCGGAGCCCGGAACATCGGCGCAGCCGGCGACGGCTCAGCAATCTTCGGCGTCTCCTGCACCGGAGTCGCCCCCTGCACTGGCGCCCACGTATCTTGCGTCCGATCCGCGGCCGGAACATTCGTTGCCGGCGGACTCGAGCTCTCCTGGGCCGAAACCGCTGAAATCCAACACGTGTAGCCCATCAGCATGGCCAGCAGCAGAGCCGGGGCCATCCCTGAACGGCGCACAGCCGTGACAACCCTTCCCTTGCGGGAACTGTTTGAAGATCCGGGGTCTCGGGTCAGTTTGCGTCGCACCATTGAGAGCATAGCCCTTTCAACTCGCCAACGTTGGCTTCGGCGGACGTCCCTCTATGGGTGTCGCAGTGGGGTTATCTCAATCTATATTTCGATAGTCAAGAAATGCCGACCGAATATCTGGCAGCACTATTTGTCTCACCCGTTTGAATCCAATGCCCAATGTCGGTCCGCTCAAGGTAGCCGGCGCGACGACGGGCGGCGCTGCGGTGTGATGTCCACACGCCGCAGCGCGCGTCCGATATCACCCCGCCAAACGCGTCCGCAAGGCCTCGAAGAGTGCAACCTGATCCTGCAGGAGGTTGCGCTCGGCGTCCCGACGGACAAACACCTTGAACATTGCTTCGCCGGCCGCATTGAAGAATTGGATCGAGCACGATTGCCGTCCCATGAACGGCCTGGAGACAAAGGCGATCGAGTCGCACGATTCGTATCGGATGTGCCCCCCGATCGGGCTGTCGCCGTGGAGATTGTAGTACCCTCGGCCAATCGTGCCCGGAGGAATACGTCCGACGCACTCCAGAACGATGTCAGGCGTGTGGACGATGAAGAGCACTTCTCCCCACGCCTCGAGGGCCGTCATCACCTCTTGAAAGCGATCGCCTGCAATGAAGCTTTGATGGGCTTCCGGCAGCGCGGCGACCACGTCTCTTGTCGAGACACCATGCTCAGCGGCAATCCGCTCGAGCACACCATCCGGATTCTCGGCCAGTCTCTCGGCAAGAGAGGTGCCATCGGACGCAGAGGCAACGGACATTGGTCAGCATCCCACCGGCTTAGGCCGCAATGCTCTTCTTCGAGCCATCCGAGGAAATTTCCTGCAGGACCTGGAAACCTTCGAACTCGGGGTGACCGAGATATAACGGGCGGATAGCGCTGTTACCGGCATTGGCGTGTGCCGCGCGGAACTGCTCGGACTTCGTCCAGTTCTCGAAATCGCCGACGGAGCGCCAAACGGTGTGCGATGAATAAAGCACGTGATCTTCGCGCTGCGGCCCCTTGAGCAAATGAAACTCGATAAACCCCGGCAGCTCATGCAAGGTGCTGTCGCGGGTCAGCCACAGCTGCTCGAAATTCTCTTCGGAACCCTTTGCAACTTTGAACCGATTCATAGCGATATACATGCGCGCCCCATCCGCTGGCAGAGTTTTGTTTCTGAAGGGCGCACGCTACTTATTGTTCACGACCAACGTCAAGAACAAACTGGATTACTCGGCTTAGGTCATCCTGGCTTGGCGGTCTCTATTACGCGGTCGCAATTACGACGAGATAACCGCACCTCACCTCGATTGTAATAATTTTACCACGGCGCGCCGCACATGCCACGCGACGTCGCGCTTCAATGTTGACAACTTGAGTATTGTTTTGTCATCCAACGATGGTTCGTGAGGAGTGTGGAATCAGGTTCAGGGGTGGGATCATCCACAGCTCCTCCACACGTTGTGCCAGCCATTCGAGTGCCTCCCGCCTCGGAAAGCCAGCTCGGTTCGATGCATTCGCGCACGCGCATGGGGGGTTAAATGCAAGTTTCGGATGATCACGGCCGGACTAACCACTACATACGAGCCTTCGCGCTCGGACTTACCGCGGCGAGCAGCCTCGCTGCGTTATCGATTGCCCTCGCGCACAGCGCCGCCGCTCAACAAGCGCCGAATCTGCCCGAGGTGACAGTTGAAACGCCGAGGCCCCAGACCAAGGCGCCGCCACCAAAGGCCGCGGTGAAAACTGCTCCAGCCGCGAAGCGCCGACCACAGCAGGCAAGGCGCGCGCCGCAACCGCAGCCACCGCCTGTCGAAGCCATCGAGCAGCCGCCACCGCCAGTGAGCCCCGCTGAGGCAGCGGCGACTGCGCGGACGGGTGAAGCGCGGGACGCAGCGCTGCAGTCTCAGGTTTACTCAACGCCGGCGGCGGTGAGCACTATAGGTAACGCGGAGTTGGGCACGTTCGGCGGCGACATGAATGCGGCGCTCCGTAGCGTTCCCGGCACGTCGGTTCGCGAAAGCACCAACAATCCGGGGATCGCCGTGAACATTCGCGGCATGGAGGGCTCCGGTCGCGTCAATATGATGATCGACGGTGTCACCCAGAACTTCAGATTTACCGGCCACGAAGCGCAAGGCTTTGCCTATGTCGATTCATCACTCTTGGCGGGCGTTGATATCGCCCGAGGAGCAGTTTCGACAGCTGGCGGTTCGGGCGCGCTCGCCGGTGCCGCGAACTTCCGGACGCTCGACATCATCGACGTCCTGAAACCCGGGCAATCGATTGGCTCGCTCTCGACCGCGTCTTATGGAACAAACAGCCAGAACTGGACCGGGATGCAAGCCGCAGCCGTAACCAACGGCCGAGTCGGATTCATAGGCGCGATTGCTGGCCGTAATCCGGACAACTACAAGAACGGCGACGGCATCACAGTCCCCTACACCGATCAGGATCTTGTTTCTGGCCTCGTGAAGGGGGAATTCCTCCTAACCCCGGATCAGAAATTCAAGGTCAGTGGCGTCTTCTATCGCAATGATTTCACAGCGAACTCCTACGATCAGACTGTCACCAATGATCAATGGAAGGGAGAGTACCACTATCGTCCTACACATACAGAGCTGATCGATCTTTCGCTCAACGTGTCGCGCTCCGACACGAATATGATTTATCATAATATCTTTTCGGGTCCGGGCGGAACGTCCGCCGGTCGTAATATCGACACGATTGGAACCAACTTCGACATTACCAATCGAACAGTACTGCGATTGGGCGGGATAAAGATCCGCTCTGAATACGGTTATGAATACCATCATAATGACGTTTCCGTCATCAATAGTACGACGACCCCTGGTGCCGGCGTGAATGGACCGGGCGAGAGCAGCACTGAGGGGACTTTTTCACAAACGACATTTACGTACGGGATCTTCGATCTCATCACCGGCCTGCGCTATGACTACTGGACTCTGCAAGGAAGCGGCGCTACCGGCAATAATCCTCCCCCAGGTTTGCCGCCTAACTCACCCTACTCAATTGATAAAAGCGAGGGCCGGTTCAACCCGAAGGTCACCTTGGCGATGAAGCCGACCAAGTGGTTCATGCCGTACGTCACTTACGCGGAAGCGATGCGTGGACCGACTGTGAGCGAGTCTCTCGCCGGCGGAACCCATCCCGGCGACGGACGGGCCGGGTTCCTTCCGAACCCATTTCTGGAACCAGAAATTCAGAAGGGCTGGGAAATTGGCTTCAACACCTCGGTTGAGCACGTCTTCACGCCCCGTGATTTTCTCCGTTTCAAGGCCGACTATTTCAATAACGACGTCGAAAACTACATAACGGCGTGTTTTGCGCCCGACTTCGCGGTTTATTTCTGCAATAATTTTGGAACGTCTGTAGTTCAGGGCGTCGAGTTGCAGGGAATGTATGACGCAGGGTTCTTCTTCGCTGGAGCGTCGTACACGTGGACCGACTCGAACCTGCCATCGCAGATCAACGGATTTGGCGCCCAAAGCTTTGTGCCTGAGCACGTTGCATCATTGTCTGCAGGTGTTCGTCTCTTCAGCCAGCGCTGGACGCTCGGCGCACGGACATACATCGCGTCCAAGGCTTATATCGGAGATATAAACGCTCCGGATCCTAGCAACCCGTACACCGACGGCTACACCTTGCTCGACTTCTACACATCGTTCAAGATCACGCCAGATATCGAGGTCGGAGCAACTGTGACCAACGTGACCGACGAAGCCTATACTCCTGCCACGTCGACCGGGGCAACCGGCGGCTTTGCCGGAGATACGGGCCGCGGTCGGACTGCTATCTTCACGATGCGGGCGAAGTTCTGAGGTCTGAGGCCGAAAACTTCGCCTATAGAAGATTGTATTGTTGACTTCGAACGGATAGATATGCCCCACTGCAGCGCGTGGCAGTGGGGTATTTTCGTTCGGGCCGTGACAGAGAGGTACCTCCCGCTCGCGGGCGGCGGTCACTCCCGGGCGGAACACGTTCGTTCACCCCGCTGACCATATCCATCCAACGAGATGATGTTGTGAGCTCGATGTCGAAATGTAACCGTTTCAGCCAACCGCGGCGCCTGCATGCGTTGCTGGCGTGTGCCCTGTTCACTGTGTTTGGCGCAACGCCGCTCGTTGCTCAGAAAGCTCCCAATCCGGCCACGGCGGCCAAGGGCGAGCGCATCGTCAGCCTCGGTGGCGATGCGACAGAGATCCTGTATGCACTCGGCCTGCAGGATAGCATCGTCGCCGTTGACACGACCAGCATGTCGCCTCCGGAGGCGCTGAAGGACAAACCGAATGTCGGCTATATGCGCGCGCTTTCCGCCGAGGGCGTGCTCTCGACGGGCGCAACGACAATCGTTGCGAATGCCCAAGCCGGCCCGCCCGAGGTCGTCAGCGCGCTGAAGACGGCAAACCTCCGTTTTCTCAGCCTTCCCGGAAACGAGTCGCCGCACAACGTCGCCGAGAAGATACTGGCCATCGGCAAGGCCTTCGGACGCGACGCGCAAGCAAAAGTGCTTGCGGATAGTGTCGAGGCGGGGCTGAAAGAGGTCGATGAGCGACGCAAGAAGATCAAGACGCCCGTCCGTGCTATCTTTGTGCTTGGCGTCAACAGTGGCCGCGCTACCGTTGGCGGGGCCGAGACCACGGCCGATATCATGATGCAGCTTGCCGGCGCGACGAATGCGGCTGACTTCAAGGGATATAAGCCCCTCACCTCGGAAGCTTTGCTGGCAATCGCCCCCGAAGTGGTCATCACGATGCGGCGCGAGGGCGCGACCGACAACAAGACGCTGATGGCCTCTTTGCCAGGCTATAAGGAGTCACCGGCGGGCAAGAACGATCGCCTGATCGAGATGGACGCTCACTATCTCCTCGGGTTCGGACCGCGGACTCACAAGGCCGCTCTCGACCTGATGGGCAAGCTCTATCCGGACCTCGGGAAGTAGGAGGTCGGCATGGCGACCAATATTGGCGCTGCCGATGGACCTGTTGACGACTTGGTATCGCCGCGCGAGTTGACTGGCCGCCGGTTGATGCTGGCGTCGATCGTCGCTCTCGTCGTCGCCTGCATCATCTCGATGGGCACGGGATCGACGGGGGTCCAACTGACGGCCTTGCCGGGCGCCATCGCGTCATCGCTAGGGTACAGCGCGGAACCTGCTGACGTTCGGGCTTCGCTAGTGCTCATCGATCTCCGCCTGCCGCGGACGTTGCTGGCCATTTTCGTGGGTGGCTCGCTCGCGGTGGCGGGCGCCATGATGCAGGGATTGTTCCGCAATCCGCTGGCTGATCCGGGCCTCGTTGGCGTCTCATCGGGCGCAACGCTCGCGGCGGTGACGTTCATCGTACTCGGGAATACCTACCTCGGCGGATGGCAAGCCCTGATGGGCATTTATGCGCTTCCCGTCGCTGCATTCGGCGGCGGGCTCGTTGCGACGGTCGTTCTCATGGGGGTGGCATCGCGCCATGGTGGAACGGCCGTCGCGACGTTACTGCTCGCCGGCATCGCGCTCGGCGCGCTGACAGGCGCGTTGACCGGGATTCTCGCCTACGTCAGCAACGACCGAGAGCTTCGCGATCTAACGCTGTGGAGCATGGGATCCTTCTCCGGCTCGAGCTGGTCGAAGGCGGCGGCGATCGCACCGTTCGCGTTCATATTGCTGGTCGCGCTGCCCGGGCTCGTGCGGGCGCTGAACGGGATGCTGCTCGGTGAGGCCGAGGCCTACCATCTGGGCATCGATCTCGAGTCGGCCAAGCGTAAGGTCGTGTTGCTGACGGCCATGGCGGTCGGCGGATCGGTGGCCGTTGCGGGTATCATTGGCTTCGTGGGGATCGTTATACCGCACTGTGTGCGAATGATCGCGGGGCCCGATCATCGAATCGTACTGCCTGCTTCGACACTGCTCGGCGCCGCATTGGTTTTGGGCGCTGACGTGATCTCCAGGGTCATCGTGGCACCGGCCGAGTTACCGATCGGCATCATCATGGCGATCATCGGCGCACCGGTCTTCCTGCATCTGGTTCTAAAGCGTTCAAGCGCGGTGGCCTTTTAATGATCTCGGCGCAGGCAGTTTCGTTCAGGGTGGGGGGGCGAGATCTCGTCAAGGACGTGGATCTGGACCTGGTGCCCGGCCGGCTCACGGTGGTAATCGGCCCGAACGGCGCCGGCAAGTCGACGTTGTTCCGGCTCCTGACGGGAGAGATGACGCCGACATCTGGACAGATCATCGTCAACGGACGAGACGTCAAACGGCTCTCCGCATTCGAAATGGCGCGCATGAGGGCCGTCGTGCCCCAGCATACGGTGCTCGCCTTCCCCTTCTCGGTCGCAGAGGTCGTGGAGCTCGGAATGACGGTTCCCGGGCTCATACCTGCCGGCCGACGAGCCCGCGCGCTCACTCTCTCCATGCTGGGCCGCGTCGGCCTGCGAACACTCGCGGACCGAGCCTATACGACCCTATCAGGGGGTGAGCGCCAGCGTGTGCACATCGCGCGGGCACTGGCTCAGCTCGAGGCTTCCGACCGGATCGCCAACGACCGGATACCAGATGGTGCAGCGTCCACGCTTTTTGTCGACGAACCGACGTCCAGTCTCGACATTGCCCATCAGCTACTCGTTCTGGACGAGTTGAGACGCGAAGCCAGCAATGGACGGGCGGTTCTCGCTGTGTTGCACGATCTCAATCTTGCCGCTGCGAACGCGGATGAAATCGTGCTGCTGTCGGACGGCCATCAGGCTGCTCGGGGACGGCCCGCGGACGTTCTTACGGACGAGTTACTTTCTGTCGCCTATGGATGCGAAATCCGTCTCAACGCGACGCCGAGACCGGGCGTACCATTCCTGTTGCCGCAATCCTGCGGACTTGCCGCACCAGCCGCGCCGGTTGCTCGCCGCGCAAATGGCTGAGGCTGCCTCGCGCATTGCTTACTGACCGGTTGCCTCTTCCGGCGCCATTCCGAAGCGCAGCAAGTTGCCGTGCGGATCATGAATGTAGAATTCCTTCATGTTCCACGGGCGCACTTCAAACGTCGACAAGCGAGGCAAGCCCGCGCGACGGAACTCGGCGTATAGTGCCTCGATCTGGCCGCCGCGGATGTAGCAGGACGTGTTCTCGGGAAACGCGCGATTGTCGGTGCGCCAGAAATGCAGCTCCATGCGATCTCTGCGCGCAATGAAGTAGTTGTCGTCGCGGTAGATCTCTGCAAAACCGAGCTTGTCGAGATAAAATGTAGCTGTTTCACCTATGTCGAGTGATGCCAGTACAGGGATCGATTGGGCAAAATCGGTCATAGAGCGTCGGTCCTCATTCCTGGGCCTAGCGCACCTTGGGCGGGCGACGATCTCTCTCACCAAAAGCTACGATCGCCGCCCGGGTCTCAATCAGAACACAGTGCTATCGGATCAGATGGTGGCCATCAAGCGAACTGCCCAATCGAAAATGTGAGGGCGCCGTCTACGATGTGATCCAACGCCAAGGCCATTGCCGTTGCGAAGGCCACCACCGAGATCGCGAGAACGACCGCGGTTACAATCACGCCAACCGGATGCAGCTCGCCCTCCTCGCGCAGCGCGTTCGGATCGCGGGGACCTTCCATAACGACTGCAGAAAAGCGATCGGCAAAACGGCCAAGATGGATCAGCACGGTGCTGCGCTCACTCACGGGGCGTCACCATGCGGCTGGCGCAACCGCGAACACATCGATGCCCGGATATGCCGGCCGGCGCATCACCCATCATCCTGTCATTCATAACGCAGACTCCAAACGGGATTGATCGAGCCGGCCCGGTTGCGGGGGCCGGGCCGGCTCTTGCTTCGACGGCTCCGTCCTCGGGAGAGGGCACCCGTGACAAGGCCTCGTGTGCTCGAAAGCTGCGTCGTTCGTCGCCGAGAGAGCAAAGGGCGGCTTACGCCGCCGCTGACGAGCTACAGGCTCGCAGCGTCACAGCACTGAAAACGTGTCGTGAGCGCGAAATCGCGTGAGGCGATGGAGACACGGCGTACCGAACGTGATTGCCATGCCTGCTTACGTGAACTGCCGGTGCGATCGAGGTGGGCGAGAATAACCGCCCGCCTCCACGCCCGGCGGCATCAACCTCCTGCGTCTGCGATGTGCACGCCTGCGCGCAGCACCCATTTATCGGCATGGCACTGCCTATCCTCGTCCCGCGTCGTGCTCGCCGGCGAATGCGTTGCCCCGTGCGAGACGAGCGAGCGCCTGGTCGAAGCCGCTGCGGCTTGCCGTCGAAATGGGAACGAACTGCTTGTTGAGGCGGCGACAAATCGCCTTCGCCATGCGGCACGCCCCATGGCTGACGCAATCGATGGGACAGACGACGGCGTCACAGCGCGACACGAGATCTCCGATCCGATGCGGATTGTCCTCAACACCACCATCGTGATGAACGACGTCAGCCGCATGGCGTCGGGCGACCTCGCGCAAATGCGGGACGATGCTCGCACGCCCACCGAGATAGAGTATGCGGCTCGGTCCCGTCCCTTTCGCCTCGGTACACTCGAACCGGTCCTCCTGCTGCGTGCGAGTATCGATCGACGACATCTCCGGGAAGACTCGAAGCGGAACTGTGCGCGAGGTCCTCTCGGGCGCGCTTTCGGCGAGCCGCGCACGTGCGCGCGCAATCACGAGCGCGCGCTCGCATTTGGCCAACCTCTTCGCAAGTTTGGGACCGCTGCCTTCCACCGCTGGTTTCGCCAGGGACGGCCGCTGCCGCTCTGCCAAGGTGGCAACCTCCGCGCGGGCGGTGTCGCGCTCCGCGAGCGCTTCAGCCTTCGAGGCTTCCATCTTCTGCAGGCGAGCCTCAAGCTCGACGATGCGCCGCTCCGCTGCCGCCAACCGCGACGCGAGCTGACTGGCGCCCTGGCCATGGAGATGCGAGAGCATGTGGACTTCGCCGAAGACCCGCTTCTTCACCGCGAGCGAGACCGCAGACAGAGACATCACGGCCCAATAGCCGGCGGCGATCTGTCCGCTATCGCGCAGGGTTTGCCAGGTCGCCACGGCTTCTTCCGCTGTCGTGGCGCGCGCCATCAAGCGCAATGCGCCTTCGAACCTGCGGTTCAAAAGCTTCGTCAGGGCTCGGGTGAAAAGCCCATCGTTGCCCGCTTCGCGCACCGCGAAGCCATGGATCTCATGGCTTTGCGCGCTCGAGCCGATGCGCATGCCGCTCTTCTTCATAAGGCGGACGAGATCATCGTCATTGACACACGTCCCAATGATCGAGCAGTGCATTCCGCTCTCGATCTTGGAGATCGACAGACGCCCGGTGCCGACGCCGGCTGCAGCACGCTCCGGGCCGCCATCGGTCGATATCGGCGTTGTCGTCAGGTCAATCATGGCGATCTTCCGATGAGGGCGGGACGGGCGTGATGGATCGGCAACGGCCCTACTTAAAGTATTCTTTCCTTTATTCGTCAAGAAACAGATCGGCGCAGCCCGAAGCTTCGTGTGAGCATCTCGTTTCATCGTGACGCTACGCGCCGAGTGCGATGAGCCATGTTTTTCCAGAGGCGAACGCCGTAAGTCAATGGTGACACGGGGCCTTCGCACGGCGTCGGTCAGCCGCATACGCTTGCCATGTATCCATACCGCCGAGCTGTGGAGGAGGCGAGAGGCCGAAGCCTGACGTCTGGCGCCGGACGCCTTGACACACTAGGAACGCGGTCGAAGCTTGCGCATATCGGACACATCTCGAAGAGGCGAGCGATGAGCGATCAAATCCCGCAGACCCGCTGCCCATGGGTCGGCATCGCCGATCCGGAGTATCAGCGCTATCATGACGAGGAGTGGGGCGTCCCTCACGCGGACGACCGACTGCTGCTCGAGAAGCTGGTGCTCGAAGGTTTCCAGTCAGGCCTCTCGTGGCTCACGATTCTGAAGAAGCGCCCGGCATTCCGGTCAGCGTTTGCAAATTTCGACGCTGAGCGCATCGCGCGTTACGGTGAGCGCGACAAGGCGCGCTTGATGGCGGACGCCGGCATTGTGCGCAATCGCCTGAAGATCGAAGCGACGATTGATAATGCGCGCGCCTACCTGAAACTTCGGGAGCGCACGACCCTTGCTGCGTTCCTCTGGGGCTTCCTGGACGGACGACCTATCGTTCACGAGCGTCGCCAGATCGGCGACGTACCGGCGGAAACGGAGTTGTCCCGCGCGATATCGAAAGCCCTCAAGAAAGAAGGCTTCCGCTTCGTCGGGCCCACCACCATTTACGCGTTCATGCAATCATCGGGCTTCGTCAACGATCACTTGCTGGATTGTCACCGGCATGCGCCCTGCGCCGTGCTGCAGCGCGCCTTCCAGGGGCCAATGCCATGACGGGGTCTGCGCAGACGCCGGCGCCGCCGCGGGCGTGGCAGCGCATGCTATCGGGACGGCGGCTCGATCTTCTCAACCCCTCGCCTGATGACGTGGCGATTGAAGACATTGCGCACGGGCTCGCTCGCGTCGCGCGCTGGAATGGACAAACGCGCGGCGAGCATGCGCTGTCAGTCGCCCAACATTGCGTGATCGTTGCCGACATCTTCGCGGCTCTCGCACCGGACTCGGGACGTGACGGCAAACTCGCGGCTCTGCTTCACGACTCGGCTGAATACGTGATCGGCGACTTGATCAGCCCGTTCAAGGCGGCGATCGGACTCGATTACAAGGCGTTCGAGCAAAAATTATTACACGCTATTCATGCTCAGTTCAGTTTGCCGCACCCATTGTCCGATGACGTCTTGATGATGATCAAACGCGCCGATCGGATCGCGGCCTACTATGAAGCGACGGGCCTTGCGGGCTTCGACGAAACGGAAGGCCAACGCTACTTCGGCCCCGTAGATAGGCTGCCTGCGCCGTTATCTGCCGCGCTTGTCGGGCTCGTACCACTCCCGGTTGCCGAGGCGCAGCGCGCTTTCATTGATCGGTATGCTGCACTTCTCGTGCTTTGATTCTCTTGGCGAAATCGTGTCCGAACTGGGGCATGTAGTTGCAACCAGGCCACGATCCCTCCTGAAAAGCGCCGAAATCGACAGGGACTTTCCTCATAGGAGAGAGCCCATGCAAGATGACGTGACACGAGGGGCGTATGCCCCAATCGATGCCGACGGCGCGGATTGGCAGACAGGACAGGTCGCACGACAACAGGGGGTCCGATCGATGATTGACGAGATCAAGGTCGGACTCACGGCCGTCGTATTGTCGGTACACCAAGAGCAACCGGTCGTCCTGACCGGGCCGGTCAATCCGGACGTCGCGGTATCGACGCTCAATGGCCGGTCCGCCCCTTCGCGACTGCCGGCTGGCCGTTTCTCACCGAAGGGACAGGCGTCCCTGGAAAGCGAGCTGCGCAGTGTCGTCGTTGAGGCCGCCGGCCTCGATCTCGGCTACATTGAGCAACTGCTCACCGACTATGGCCCCGCCGACGCCGACGCCGATCCGGGGCAGCATCAGCTTTCGGTCAGCTACATGGCCCTGACACGGGCGGAAACGACGCCTTTGCTCCCAGGCGCCAAATGGCTCGATTGCTACGAGTTGCTACCGTGGGAGGACTTCAGGGGCGGACGGCCAGCGGTCATCGCCAATCAGATCGTTCCAGGCTTGCAGAAGTGGTCCGCGGATACGGGCACCGAAACGGCAGCCGTTGCTGACGGTGAAACACCCATGAGCCGCAGCGAACGGGTCGCCGTTTCGTTCGGGCTGTCGGGCCGCACCTGGGACGACCAAAGGGTTGTCGATCGCTTCGATCTTCTGTTGGAGGCGGGACTGATAGACCAGCTCGCGCCGCTACCGCTCGGCCCAGCCGATATGCGGCTCGTCGCCGCCGGTCTCGGTCGCCTCAGAGCCAAAACGCGCTATCGGCCTGTCGTCTTCGAACTGCTGCCGCCTGAATTCACGCTCTTCGAGTTGCAGAGGGCGGTCGAAGCAGTGCTTGGACCAACGCTGCACAAGCAGAACTTCCGTCGCCTTGTGGAAGGGACTGGCTTGGTTGAGCCGACGGGCGACGTGCGCAACAACACAGGTGGCCGTCCTGCGAAGACCTATCGCTTCCGGCGAGAAGTTCTGCTGGAGCGGCCTGCGCCTGGTGTTCACGTGAGGCCGGGGCGGGCTGCCTGACGCGCGAACCGCCCCCACGCTGCAGCGGCTTGTCCGCCATGCAAAAGCCAACGGCATCCATGTAATGATCCGAAGAGTGCGAATCACGGCGACGAATAAACTTCATTCGTTGCCGTGAAGGGCTAAGTGGACATTGCCGAGGCGCGTCATGCGGCTCATGGGAGCACTACTCGCAATCGTGCTGGCGACATCGAGCGCCAGCGCGCGCGATGCTGACGCGAACATGCGACAGCTTTTTCTCGAGGCGTCGAGCTGGACCTATCAGCTTCAGGATGCACGCCAGATTGATCTCACCCGTACGGCGTACGACGTCGTCGTGATCGATGCCTTCTTCGGCGGTGGGCAAAAGCAGCTCGCGAAACTGCGTCACAAACCGCTCGGCGGGCGGCGCATCGTTCTATCTTACCTCTCGATCGGAGAGGCCGAGGTCTATCGCTATTACTGGGCCCAGTGCTGCAGGGGCCGCAACAGACCCAAATGGGTGCTGACCGAGAACGCACGCTGGAAGGGCAACTATCGCGTGCAGTTCTGGCACCCGGACTGGAAGTCGATCATCTATGAGGCGGCCGATTCCTACCTGAAGCGCATCATCGATGCCGGCTTCGATGGCGTCTATCTCGACCGGATCGATGTGCATAGCGAGGTAAAGGGCGCGGGCATCAACACGCGTCGCCAGATGGTGGCTTTCGTGCGCGCGCTCTCCGCTAAGGCCAAGACACTGAAGCCTGATTTTCTGATCGTCGCGCAGAACGCGGAAGAGCTCCTCGACGACGGCAGCTACCTCGAGGCAATCGACGGGATCGCCAAGGAGGATCTGCTCTATGGCGTCGACGGCGAAGGCAAGCGCAACGATGCCGAGATGATCCGCGACAGCACACAGCAGCTCAAGCATGCCAGCGAGGCTGGAAAACAGGTGATGGTCGTCGAATATCTGAGCGATCCGCGCGTTATCGCGACGACCCGCACCGAGTTGCAGGAGCTAGGTTTCATCCCCTATTTCGCGCCACGTGGTCTCGAGCGATTGCAGGTCGAGAATCTCGAGAACGAAGACTCGCATTGAGATCTGTCGGGTAACCGCCGGAAATCGCCCCTCGACGAGACTGGGCGCAGTCTGTCCACATGCTCGATGGAGGTTCGCGAAGCACGAGTTGGCCGGACTTTCCTTAATTCTCGTAGCGCCAGTACTTTCCGGCCGGAAGGCTGATCTCGCGGTAGGCTTTCAAGCGTTGAGACCAGGGTCGCGTGCCCGCGCGGATGATTTGCCCGATGTCGGTCAGCAGATCCGTGTGCTCAGCGTACCCGGAATGGTGGAGCGCCAGATAACCCGTCGAGAGCCGGGTGATATCGATCGTATCGATGCCGGCGACGATAATGGGTCCGCCTTCCGGCACGTCGCCTGCGCGGGGCTTGTTCCCCGCCACGAAGCGAGAAGCTTCAAGAGCGCGATCATTTGCGGCCGCATAGAGCGTGATGCCCTTGGCGATCCCCGTCAATTCGGCGGCGATCGCCTCGAAGACGTCACGATCGACGTCGGGAGCTGCGAGGATGATCTGGTTGATGCGGGAAATCGCCTGCGGCGCACGGAGCTTCAGGGACCGAAGGACCTGGAGCAGCATCTGGTTGCCCATGCTGTGAGCAATGATGTTGATGCTTTGCGAGCCAGTCTCGTTCTGCACCATCTGCAGAAACTCGTAGAGATAGCGCTCGGCACCCTGTGCGCTATCGCGATCATAGATGTAGCTGGCGAGGCCGCCGCCGGACGGCCAGCTATATGTGAACGCGGCACCATCGAATTGCAGATCGTAGCTGATCTGCGCGGTTCGGAAGAGCGCATCGTCGAAGCTCGTATTGTAGCCGTGAATGAACACGATCGATTGGGCGCGGAACGTCTGCGAGGCGGCGAGGCGCTCCTTGACGATCGCCAGCAGCTCCGCTTTCGACAGCACCCTGATGTCGCGCACGGTGAAGTGTTTGTTGGGATCTTCCTTCTCGAGCTGAATGGTGCCGATGTACGGAACCGTCCACGCGCGCGGACGCTCGATATTGGGCACCTTGTGGTCGAGCGGCACACTTACCAGTGCGCGGCCCATCTCGAGCCGCTTGGCCCGATCGTTCGCGTAACCGAGCCGCTTTTCCTGCTTGATGCGATTGCGATCGGTTCCATAAAAAACCGGCACGATGTGGAAGCGATCGCTCGGGCCCGGCGCAACGCCAGGAGGGACGGTGTCCGCCGGCGGAGACGCTGGAGCGGGCGCCACAGTGGAGGGTGGGCGCAGCGAACGCGTCGCGGGCCTTGGCTGGACGGAGGTCACAGGCGGAGGCGGTGGCGCTGCGGCCGGCGCTTGGGGAGCCGCAGCCTCACCGGGCGCGCGGCGCCGGGCTTGGCTTTCGAATTCGCGTTGTGCCTCGTCCTGTCGACGACGGGCGAGATCAGTCTGCCGGGCGAACTCGCGGCGACGCGCTTCTGCGGCATATGGCGAAGCGACGCCTTTTGACTCCGGAGGCGACCAGTGTCTGGCGGTACCCTCTCGGCTTGAGCCAACCCGTGGCGAAGACTTCTGCAGGGCGCCGCCGCCCGCTCCGGCCACCGAGCGCCGCTTGTAGCCGACGTCTGAGGATTTGGACTCGGTCGTCCTCTCGATCGAGCTGAAGAGCGCGCAGTTAGATGAACGCTGCGGGAGACCGCCGCCGCGATAGTGCTCAAAAGCGATGCAACGCGTCTCCTGCAGGCAGCGCTGCTCGCATTGCTGGTACGACAGGTTTCGCAAACGGGAAAATGCGTTGCCCTTTAGCGTCTTATTCTCGGCTTTTTCGAAGAATGTCTGCGCCCGAACGCCGTCAGGCAACACAAACAACCCCAGAACCAGGGCAATGGCCCACATCCCACGAGCAATCAACCCAGACATGACACTCATCCCCGACCTGCAAATGGCAGATTTTAACCATGGATCTGCAATGAGACTACGGCGCGCACAAGGCGCCACGCGGTATATGCACATCTTGATGCAATGATCTCCGCGACCCGGCGCGATCCTGGAAACGCGACGAGTCGCGGTCTTGCCGGAGCGCACAAACCCTCGCATTCTCGGGTCCATGAAATCGTCCATGAGCATCGACCGCACGGCCGCCGGCGAGACTGCAAGGGAAGGCCGCCGCCCGACCCTCGCGATCGAAGAGCTCGCGAACGGCATCCGCGCCGGCAATCGTGCGGTGCTCGCACAAGCCATCACTCTCGTCGAAAGCTCGCTTCCGGGCCATCAGGCCAAGGCGAGAGGCCTCATTCAGTTGCTGATGCCGGAGACAGGGAAAGCCCGCCGCGTCGGGATCACGGGCGTACCGGGAGTCGGCAAGTCGACGATGATCGACCAACTGGGCATGAACCTGATCGAGGCCGGGCATCGCGTCGCCGTGCTGGCGGTCGATCCGACATCGCGGCGGACCGGCGGATCGATCCTCGGTGATAAGACCCGCATGCAGCGGCTTTCCCAGGAACGCAACGCGTTTATCCGCCCCTCGCCCACCTCAGGCACGCTCGGCGGCGTGGCGCGGCGCACGCGCGAGACAATGGCGCTGGTCGAAGCCGCTGGTTTCGACGTGGTGATCGTCGAGACGGTGGGCGTGGGGCAATCCGAGACAGCGGTTGCTGAGATGGTCGACTTCTTCCTCGTGCTCCTGCTGGCGGGTGGCGGCGATGATCTGCAAGGCATCAAGAAGGGCATTATCGAGATTGCGGACATGATCGCGATCAACAAGGCGGACGGGGCGAACATGGAGCCTGCAGCGCGCGCCGCCGCCGAATATCGCGGTGCCCTCAATATCCTCACGCCATCCTCGCCGAACTGGCAGCCTCCTGTCCTCACGATTTCGGGGCTCGCCAACAGCGGCCTCGACAAGCTTTGGGAGCGCATCGAAGAGCATGCGCGCATCATGTCCGGCAGTGGCGAATTGGAGGCTCGGCGTCGGCGGCAAGCCGTCTCGTGGATGCGGGAGATGCTCACGGACCGCCTACTCGAAACCGTCCGCATACTACCGGCGCTGAAGAACCGGCTCCCGCAGATCGAAGTCGAGGTCTCCGAAGGACGCCTCTCGCCGAGTGTCGCGGTCGAGGAGATCCTTGCCCGGCTGGCCATTGGACGCGACCCGGCCAAGACCTGATTCAACGATCGAGCGCCACTCATGCCGACCCATTCCGGACCCCAGGACCGCCCCGTCATTCTCATCACCGGGTTTGGCCCTTTTCCGACGGTGGCCGCCAACGCAACGTCTATTCTGGTGCCGCGAATCGCAGAGACGGCGCGGCAAGCCATCCCGGGCGTCGCTATCGCCGCCCACATCCTCCCGACCGAGTGGGAGACGAGCCTCAGCCTGGTCCATGTGCTCACGCAGCGGTTGAGGCCGGCCGTGGCGCTGCACTTCGGCGTCTCGGGCCGGGCGACGGGGTTCGAGATCGAAACGCGCGGGCGTAACCGCTGCTGCCTCAGCGAAGATGCGGCGGGGAGGCTTCCCACCGATGTATGTTTGTCTGCGGGAGGACCCGAGTTCCTTCCGGCAACGCTGCCAGCGGCACACATCGTAATGCGTCTCCGCCAGCGCGGTCTGCCAGCTCAGATCTCGCGAGACGCAGGCGGATATCTGTGCAACGCCCTTCTTTATCGATCGCTCGAGATCGCGCGCAGGTCGAATGCTCCGACGCGCACTGGTTTCGTCCATCTGCCGACCAGTCTCATCAACGAGCGGCGCCCAGCTTGCGAGCCTCGGATTTCGGGCCGTCTGACTTGGGACGATGTGGTGGACGGAAGTCTCGAGATCCTTCTCGCGACACTCGGCCGGCGATCCGGCCGGCCGCGCAATGGCGGCGGCTTTGGCGTGATGATGAAAAGGCGTGTGCACGCCGGTTTGCGATCCACCATCGTCGAAACTTAGAGAAATTCAACTCGGATAAGGGGGCTCAGAATGAGGGTACGCGCACCGTCACGCCCCTGCCGCCCCCACCACCGCCGGACGGTGCACGACGATGCGGCGCTGCCTCCCGACGCTCGCGCACGCGGCGACGCTCCGGTTGTGCCTCGCGTTTCGGCCTATGACGCCGCGGCTCGGACTTCTCTTCCCGGTTCGGTCTTTCGATGTGCGGCTTTGGCAGCACCGCAAGGGCAGGCTGCGGTTTCGTCGCTTCCGTCGGTGGCGCGATGACCAAGCCGGCTGGCAACAGCCATTGCCGGATCATGCCGTCCTCACCTGAGGCGACAACACTCGCGCCGTCGGAGCTGAAGATCGCCGCTTGGAGAGCCCTGGTCGTGCCTCGGTAGCTGGCGACACGTTTACCGTCGCTCGTCTGCCAGACATCAACCGTTCCGTCGGCACCCGCGCCGGCCACGTAGGCACCAGTCGCGGAGAAGGAAAGCGCCCGCACACCCGTGCCCGAAGGGGCCAAGCGCCTCAATTCCTGATGGCCGTCCACTTTCCATAGGCGAACGGTGCCATCTTCGCTGGCGCTCGCGATCATCTCGCCGTTGGCTGACGCTGCTACCGCATTGATGCGGCCCGTGTGTCCAACAAACCGTCCAGAGACGCGCGTGATGCTGCCATCTGACGGCACCCAGCTCTCGATCACGTTCCCGTCTGGGTTCTCGGCAAGGGCGGCGAAGACGATCTTGCCGTCTTCGGAGAACTGCGCGGCTGTAACGCTAGCGACACCGGACTTCATGCCGGATAACAGGACATCGCCGCTGCCAGGCTCTATGATGATCCACTTGCCATCCGCATGGAGCGCGACGACGCGCTTCTCCGAGCGATACCTGACGGCAATGACCGGTGAGCCGCTGCCGTGCACGGTATGCAGGACCGCCTTCTGGTGCACGTCCCAGATGCGGAGCGTGCCGTCGCGCGAGCCAGTGGCGAGCCGATCCCCGTCCGCGGACAGCGACAAACTCGTGATTGCGGCTTCATCAGTCGCGGGAAAATCGATCAGCACGGTGCTTCCCGGCGTCCAAAATCTGAGCCGCCCGTTCGTCCCAGCCGCGAGAATACCGGTCTTCATTGGTATCAGACGCTGAGCGAATTGAGCGGGCTCGCGTGTTGGATCGGCGAAGGCAATGCTCGTTGCCGGAACGTCCGTGGCGATGGGCGCATGCAAACGTAACGCCTCGGCCTCGCGGACACGTCGTGCCTCCTCGGCGGCGATCGCAGCGGCAGCGCTGGCGACGCGCTGCCGGGCAGCCGCTTCGGCCTGGGCCTCGGCGGCCTTGCGGGCCTCTTCCTGCTGCCGCACGATCTCGGCCTGACGCGCCACCTCCTGGCGACGGGTCTCTGCCTCGGCAGCCTTGCGGGCCTCTTCCTGCTGCCGAGCGATCTCAGCCTGACGCGCCGCCTCCTGACGACGCGCTTCTGCCTCGGCAGCCTGACGCGCCTCTTCTCGCTGCCGAGCGATCTCGGCCTGACGCACCGCCTCTTGGCGACGCGCTTCTGCCTCAGCAGCCTTACGGACCTCTTCTCGCTGCCGAGCGATCTCGGCCTGACGCGCCGCCTCCTGGCGACGGGCTTCCGCCTCGGCAGCCTGACGCGCCTCTTCTTGCTGCCGAGTGATCTCAGCCTGGCGCGCCGCCTCCTGACGACGGGCTTCCGCCTCGGCGGCCTTACGGGCCTCTTCTTGCTGCCGAGCGATCGCAGCCTGACGCGCAGCCTCCTGGCGACGGGCTTCCGCCTCAGCAGCCTGACGGGCCTCTTCTTGCTGCCGAGCGATCTCGGCCTGACGCGCAGCCTCCTGGCGACGGGCTTCCGCCTCAGCAGCCTTGCGGGCATCTTCTCGCTGCCGGGCGATCTCGGTTTGACGCGCCGCCTCCTGGCGGCGGGCTTCCGCCTCAGCAGCCTGACGCGCTTCTTCCTGCTGCCGAGCGATCTCAGCCTGACGCGCCGCCTCCTGACGACGGGCTTCTGCCTCGGCGGCCTTGCGGGCCTCTTCCTGCTGCCGAAGGATCTCGGCCTGACGCGCCGCCTCCTGACGACGGGCTTCTGCCTCTCTAAGCCGAAGCGCGGCCTTTTGTTCGAGTTCGAGGCGCGCCAACTCGGCTTCAGCTCGATTGTCGACCGGTCTCGCACCGGTGCCGGCTGCACTCAATTCCGCGAGCGGCGGCAATGGTTGGCGACGATCGGGGTTCTCAAACGCCAGCAGCATGCTGCCGCCGAGCAATATGGCACCTACACCAAGAATGATCGCGCCGCGTGTGCTCAGCGCAAAATCGGCAGCCCGTGTCGCGAAGGGCACGGGCGTGAGTTGATTATGTCGCGCCGACGTATCAGACGCGCCTCCCGCGGAAGGTGCCGAACGGGGCGCCGATGGGGGGCTGGTCCGGTCGGGATGGCGAGGCGAGGATACGCGCGGTAAAGACTGGCCGCGGGGCATCGATTGATCGCTCGAGCCCGAACGTGGCGAGGACTGTGACACCCGAAGGCCACCTGGCTGCGTCGCTGCTCCGGAGAACCCGTCCCTGCCCTCGTGAAACCAGGTCGTATCGGCGTCCTCGAACAGCATCGCTCGCCACTCGGCGACCGATTGCGGGCGGTCACGCGGCCGCAGACGCATCGCCGAGTCGATTGCCGCAAGAAATTCCGGGCGATAGTCGCCTTGTGCGCCGTCGCTCGCCGGCGTCATGCCGTCGTCAAGCATGCGGGCTGTCGCTTCTGTCGGAACGCGACCAGTCACGGCGAGATAGAATGTCGCGCCGAGGGAATAGATATCGGTCCATGGTCCCTGGGCACGGACGTCGCTGGAATATTGTTCCTGCGGCGAGTAACCCTGCTTCACGACACCGGTGAGGGTACCGCTCATATCGGTAATGACACGACGGGATGCACCAAAATCCAGCAGGACGGGGGTTCCGTCGGCACGCACGATGATGTTGTCGGGCGCGATATCGCGATGCAGAAAATCGGACTTGTGCATCAGCTCGATCGCATCGAGCAACGGCCCAGCCAGTCGGTCGAGCTCATGTTGCAGTGGCACGCGATCGAGAGACTTCAGCCAAACCTTCAAGCTCGGCCCGCTCTCGAAGCGCATCACCATATAGGCGGTGCCGTGCGTTTCGAACACGCTCAGAACGCGAACGATGGCCGGGTGATCGAATTGCGCGAGCGTGCGGGCCTCACGCAGGAAGCTAGCCCTGAGGCGATCGAACAAGGGACGATCGCCAACCGTGCGCGCTCGAATGCTGAGCGTGCTGTCGCGCATGCCGAACTGAGCGGGATAGTATTCCTTGATCGCGACTGGCGCGGCGAGGCCGAGGTCGAAGGCCTGATAGGTGATGCCGAAGCCGCCGGCACCGATCACTCGATCGATGCGGTACTTCCGGTCAAGCACCGTCTGCGCTTTCAAGACCTCTCGGTAATCCATTTCCTCGACGCTTTTCGCAGCTCAATCCTTTAGATACGTACGTGCCATTAAAAGTTTGTCATTTCGGGTCACATCGTCTTGATACGATCATTCGCGTCACCGAAACGCGAGAAATTGTGTGTCCGACGAGGCTTCTCCTATCGGGAACTCTAGCGGATTGGCGAGACGGTCGCGACGGGGTTCGGCCAACGTCCTTGCCAGACATCGCTGCCGCACGGCCTGGGTTTTCGAGCCGTTTCGCTGTCTTGCGGATCAATCGCGCGAGTTAGATGATCGAGAATGTTGCGAGAGATCAATGGACCTCGATACCGGAGATGCGACTTCTAACCTGAGGCAGGCCTCACGTGACGGCGGCTGCCTAACGTAATCGATCGGGACGCTGCGCCCTCAATCCACCCCAGCGACGCAAAGCAGGAGAAGAACTGATGTCCTACAAGACGATTGTCATTCACCTGAACGATGAGCGCCGGGTTGCAGGTCTCATCGATGCGGCGACGAACATCGGCCAGCGGTTCAACGCACACGTCATCGCTCTCTACGTGATGCCACCGATCCCGGTTTACGGGCCGAACGCGTTCGGGGCCGGTTACATCGAAGCTGGCCTCAGGACGTTCCGCGATGAGGCGGATCGCGTTCGCAAGGCTTTCGAAGATGCCAGCCGAGGACGCTCCATCGTACCGGAATGGCGCCTCACTGAACCCGGCGGCCGAAGTGTTGTGGATTGCGTTATCGAGGAAGCGCGCTGCGCGGATCTGATCATTGCCGGGCAGCGCGACAGCAGCTTCGACTTTTCGGGCGTGCTCGACGTGCCGGAACGGATCATCATCGAATCCGGCCGTCCCGTGCTGATGATCCCCCATAGCGGACGCTTCCCGACGATCGGAGAACGAGTCACGATCGCCTGGAATGGGCGCCGGGAAGCCACGCGCGCCGTCTTCGATGCGCTTCCGCTCCTGACGGAAGCCCAGCGTGTCCGTATTGTTTGGGTGAATCCTCAGAGCGAGCGGGAGATGGCGGGAGACGTGCCCGGCGCCGCGATCGCGGAGACCTTGGCGCGCCACGATGTCAAATGCGAGGTGTCGTCGACGACCTCCAGTGAGGTTGGGGTCGGTGACATTCTCCTGTCCGGCGTCTCCGATGACTCGTCTGATCTGCTCGTCATGGGCGCGTGGGGTCACTCACGGATGCGAGAGTTCGTTTTCGGAGGCGCGACTCGCGACATCCTCGAGCACATGACCGTGCCTGTGCTCCTGTCCCACTGAAATCGGTCAACTCGTGCGGCGGGGAAAACCCCGCCCCTGCAGCTCGCTTTTCTAGCTCAGAAGATCAGCAATCAGCAGGGCGATGCAGCTCAGGGCCGCGATGGCCGGTACGACGGCCGGCACCTCGAAGGGAGCCTTCGGGGTGTCACCGCGCATCTTCAGAGCAAGCAGCGACACGTTGACGAACGCGAAGACGACGAGCATCACGCGCGTGGTGGCGTCGGCAAGACGATCGATCGGAAACGCTACGGCCAAGCCGAGAACGACAACCACGACCAGCGCCGTCGCCAGCAGTGGCGTGTGCGTGCGTTTATCGACACGTCCGAGCGCCGCGGGAAGCATGCCTCGGCGTGACAGCCCGTAGACGACGCGTGACGACATGATCATCTGCACGATCACGCCATTGATCGTGGCGAAGATCGCGATCAGCGAGATCACGATGGGCGATGCGCCGGTCAGATGCTCATACGCCAGACTGAGCGGGGCGGTTGCTGTAGCAAGCTCCGATGCCGGAACGGAGCGAATGATCACCCATACCACCGCAAGGTAGAGCAGAGAGCTGACGACCAATGTCACCGCTATTGCGAGCGGCAAGGTGCGCTCGGGCCGTTTCACCTCCTCCGCGACATTCACGATGCCTTCGAAGCCGATAAATGCGAAGAACGCGACGAGGCTGGCACCCAATATCCCATGCCACGGGGCTGCCGTGCCGAGACCGTGAAACGCCAGCGTCAGGTCGCTCAGAACTGACGGATCGCGCCACAAACCGGCCGCCACAATCGCCAGAAGACCGCCCACCTCGATCAGCGTCATGACGGCAGCAAGCGCAATGGCCTCGGTAATGCCCCAGGCAGCGACGATGCCCATCATGATGACGACACCAGCAACGAGTGCAGTTGGTGGCAGCGGCACCAGAACGCCGATATAGCCCGCTGCGCCCTGGCTGATCGCGGCTGCCGAGATCACACCCGCGGCGATGACGAGCAGCCCGACCAGCAAGGACACGACTTTCGAGCGCAGCCCAGCTTCGACATAGGCCGCCTCCCCCGCGCTGACAGGCATGCGCGTTGCCAACTCGGCGAAGCTCGCGGCGGAAAGCGCCATGACGGCCGCGGCTATCAGGAACGCGACCGGAGCATGCACGCCCGCCCGCGCTGCGGCAGCACCGACCAGCACATAGATACCGGCGCCGACCGTTACGCCCAGCCCGTAAAGAACCAGCAACCCGAGCCCAAGCCCGCGCCTCAGTGTCGGCGCCTCCGCCAGATGGGCTGACCTCGCGCCGATCTCTCCTGCTTCGCCGCTCATCGAGCTCTCTCATTTTTGGCTGCTCTCGCCGACAAACGTGCGCAGCCTCGTCTCTTCAAGAGGCTGGCGAGTTGATGCCCGTCAACGCTACAATGCCCATACGGCCTCAAGTTGAAATCCGAGTTGGCGACACGCGATAGCTCCGCGGCGAGGAAACCGAGATGCCGAGCCACACTATGACCAACGCAGCAGCACAGAAACTGCTCCGCTATATCCACCTCGAGCTGGCGCGGGATCATGACCATCCCGCCGGCAGTGCGCAGCACAGATATGAGTTCGTTGCGCCGCTGGATGCCGATGGCCACGTCGATGCCGAAGCTTGGAAGCACACCCGTGAGCGGTGCCGGGTCAAACGTATGGGCGGTGACGAGCCCCCCGAGGTCGGTCACCTCGTACACAAGCCGGGCGGGTCATGGGCCTTCCACTACGACGTCCATGGCGATCCGAACAACGACGACGCAGGCTATCGCTTCAACGAGCACAAATTTGCGCCCGGTGAGTACGTCTCCATCAAAGAGCAGGATGGCTCGCTGCGTACGTTTCTCGTGAAGGCCGTGGTCGATCTCGACTGATCGGCGCGGGAAGGGCTGCCTACAGCCTCACTTCCCGCTCCTCCGCCGGCATCTCATCCGGCAGGCTGGCAGTGACAGGCTCCGGCGGCACCGATCGAAGCGGCCCCAACAGCCGTGCGGCAAGATCGACGGACGAGCGGCGCCCGATATCGCCCTTGGATCGCGCCAGCCAGCGGCGTGCCTCCTCGCGGCCGGCATTGTGCAGATAGGTGAGCAGGGCGCGTTCCGGTCGCATCTTCGATTCCGGCGCCAGCGTGTTGGTGTGCCGCCCCGCCTCGACCATGTGGAATCTGTGGACCGCGACGCGCTCCGCACGAGACCGCGGCCCCCGCCACCGCGAGCGGGAAAAGCCCGCTTGAAACGCTGCGATCTGGATCACATCCCGGATCAGCGGCTGACTAAACGTCACCCGACTGACGTCGGCTGCGATCTCGCGAGCGGACCGGGGGCGCTCGGTTTTCTCGATCGGATTGAGCAGCACGAGCAGCGTGTCGCCTACGGGGCTTTCGCCGGCGAGCGTTGCCAAGTCGGGATTGGCA
Organism: Hyphomicrobiaceae bacterium; assembly: GCA_050250755.1. Classification (GTDB taxonomy): domain Bacteria; phylum Pseudomonadota; class Alphaproteobacteria; order Rhizobiales; family Hyphomicrobiaceae. The sequence continues at coordinate 73,536 of JBFWOB010000013.1, read as the reverse complement.
GAGAAGCCGCCGTCCCAATAGGCGCGCCCTTCGATCTCCACGGCGTGGTGGACCTGCGGCAGACAGGCCGATGCGAGCACGGCCTCGATCGACATCTCGTGGCGGCGGAAGAGCCTCGGGCGGGCGGTTGCCACGTCGGTTGCGGCGATCAGCAGCTCTACTTTCTTGAACGCGCGCAAACGTTCAAAATCGATGGCTGAATCGAGCAGCTTGCGCATCGGATCGAAGCCGAGCGGATTGAAATCATAGGGCGAGAACAGCGACGCAACCTGACCCATCGTCGGCGAACGACTCATGCCGTAGAGGAACGGATTGAGGCGGAGGAGGTCGGGAACGCCGGCTTCGATAACCGCCTCCCAGACGGCCCGTAGCTTATCCCGTGCGCCGGAGCGACCGCCTTCCGCTAGACCATCGGCCAGCGCCACCGCGTTGACCGCGCCGGCCGACGTTCCGCTGATCCATCCGAATTCGATATCACTCTCGTCAAGCAGCCGATCGAGCACGCCCCATGTGAAGGCGCCGTGCGCCCCACCGCCTTGCAACGCAAGATTGATTTTCAAGCCGCGTTTGCGAAAGCCCAGCACACCCGCCACCCCGACCTGTTTGGTCGCCAATTTGCTTCTTCGGGCGCCCGGTCATACCTCGTCATACTCGCGGAGGATATTCCCTCGACGACAACGGCTCGACAGGCACCACGACAGGAACGCCTCCTACTGACCCGACCGCCATTCGCGCGCCGAACACACTTTGCAGGCGCGCGTCGGTCAGGGTCTCGGCTGGCGATCCCGAAGCCACCACACTCCCGGATGCCATCATCACGACTTCATGGCAGAAGCGAGCCGCAAGCGAGAGATCGTGAAGTGCCACGACGATGGTGCGGCCGTCTGCCGCGAGCCGGCCGAGAACCTCGAACAGGCCCAGGGCGTGGGCGGGATCCAGCCCGGCGGTCGGCTCGTCGGCCAAAATAACCGGCGCCTCCTGCGCCAGCGCTCGGGCAAAGAGCACACGCGCAAGCTCACCGCCAGAAAGCTCGGAAACCGGGCGATCCGCCAGATGGTCAACGTCCATCGACCGCAGTGCAGCATCGACCACGCGCTCAGAATGCGCCACCGCATCCCGGCCACCGTCATTGCGGATTGGCAGCCGACCCAACCCTACGACGCGACGCACCGATAGCGGCCAGTGAACGGCGCGATCTTGCGGCAGATAGGCCAGAAGACGGCCTCTGGCGGCGACCGGACGCGCCGAAATTTCCGTTCCGTCGAAATCGATCGCGCCCTCGATCAACGGCACGAGGCCCGCGAGCGCGCGCATGATCGTGGACTTTCCCGCCCCGTTCGGCCCGATGATCCCCGTAATCCGGCCCGCTCCGCAGGCAAGGGTCACACCAGACAGGATCCGTCGGCCGCCCAAGGCCACCCCCACATCGCGCGCGCGCAGGGTCATGGCTCGAGCTCCCGACGCGAGCGGACAACGAGCCATAGAAAGAACGGCGTTCCGATCAAGGCGGTGACCACACCAAGCCGCAGCTCGCCTGCCGGTGTCACGATGCGCAATACGAGATCGGCCGCCAGCAGCAGGGCGGCGCCCCCGAGCAAACTCGCCGGAAGCAGCCGCGACGGAACGTGTCCCACCAGCGGGCGGAGCAAATGCGGCACGACGAGCCCCACGAACCCAATGATGCCGGCAACTGCGGTCGCGGCGCCGACAACGAGGGTCGCACCGGTCACTATTTTCAACCTGAGCCGCGCCTGATCGATGCCCAGGTTGGCGGCCACGTCGCTGCCGAGCGTCAACGCATCGAGCGCGGTGCCGGACGTGAGCAGCATGGCCGATCCCGCAACGATGAAAGGCACAGCCAGCCAGACGTGGGTCAAGCTCCGGTCGGCGAGCGAGCCCAGAAGCCAGAACACGATCTCGACGGCCGCAAAGGGATTGCGCGACAGGGCCAGCACGCCGGAAATCAGCGCCGATGAAAGACTCGAGATTGCGACGCCCGCGAGAATGAGGCTGAGGCCGCCGCTGCGCGGTCCTGCAAGCAACAGAACGCCCACCATGGCGATCGCGGCGCCCAAAAGACCGCCCAACGGCAGCGCCAGGACGAACGCAGCGGAAGCACCCGAATGTATGGCTAAAACAGCGCCGAGGCCTGCGCCCCCGGCAATGCCGATGATACCGGGCTCTGCGAGCGGATTACGCAAATAGCCCTGAAGTACGGCGCCCGTCAGCCCGAGCCCACCGCCCACCAAAATCGCCAGCAACGTCCGCGGCAAACGGATTTCCAGTAGGATGAGATCGGCAGCGTGGGGTGGCACACCGAGGCCGGCGGCACCGACCAGCATGGACAGCACGGCGAGCAAAACGACTGTGCCAGCCAACACTGGAATCGTCGCCGCGGAGCGATCCCTGGAGGCCGCGCCCGAAACGAGCGGCTGAGCCTTCATCTTGCTCGGCCTCGGTCGTCGAGCCTGCGTCGGGCGTCGGCCATCCGCCGCACGGCTTTGCCCGCGTAGTGTGTTCCGCAGAGCCACAAGCGCCAAGGTATGGTGACGGAAGCATGGGTGGCGAGCACCGCGGCCAGCGCCGGGTGTCGCAGGTTCTCCGCCAACACCGTGCGATATTCGTCGGCCGGCCCCGAGAGAATGACGAGATCGGGCGGGCTTGCCGCCAGTACCTCGAGCGGCAGTGCCCCGCCGGCCCCGAGGCCCAGCGTTTCCGCATGATTGGTAAGCCCAGCGGCGCGAATGAGCGTGTCGGCAAGGCTTCCCGGCCCCGCAGACAGGCCATTCACCTGATAGACCAGCGCAGATGGCGGTGGCCGCCCAGTGCGATGCCCGGCGCGGGCTGCTTCCAGGTCCGCTTCGAAGGAACGGATCAGGGCTTCGCCTTTCTCGACCTCGTCGACAACGGCTGCAACTTGGCGAATGGCGTCCCGAATGCCATCAAGGTCGCTGGTCGACGGAACCCGCACGACGCGCCGCCCTATCCTCTCGAGGAGATCGAGGGTCGCCGGGGTGGTCCACGTTCCGGCGAGGATGAGATCGGGATCGAGCGCCAAAACGCTTTCGGCTTCGCCACGCGTCGACGGCAAGGACAATGCGCGGTCCGCCACCGCGGAAACGAGCGGATCGGCTGCCAGATGACTGACGGCTGCGATGCGGTCAGGTGGGACGAGATCCAGCAGGATCTCGTCGGTACATAGGTTCAGCGAGACGATGCGGCGCGGCGCGGCGCGGCTTTGCGACGCCAGAAAGATCATCGCCACGATGGCAATCGCTACTCGCGCAACACCACCCACTTCGTCCTCACTCCTCACGATCTCGATGCTGGCTGCCGACGCCGTCGTTGCCGCCGAATTTGACCTTCAGGCCGGCATAGGCGGCCATCCCTGCCGTTTCGAAGCCGTAGACCTCCTGGTAGTCGGCGTCGAACAGATTCTCAATGCGGCCAAAGACTTCGACGCCCGGACGCAGCTCGTAGCGGGCGGCAATCGTACCCAGCCAGTAATCGTCGAGGCGCACGCGTACGGTATCGAAATTCGGCAGGCCGAACGCGAAGTCCGGGGTGGTGCCGTTATAGATTGCCGCGACCGTCACGCTGCCGCGACCGCCAGCAAACGCCATAGTTGCATCGAGCCGGCCTGAGTCACGTGCTCGCCGGATCTCCGGAAGCCCCGCATCATCGCGTGCGTCGAGCCACGTGTAGGCCGCACCGAGCGACAGCCACTTCAGCGGGTTCCAGCGCGCCGAAAGCTCCACACCTTCGCGCGTGCTTTCGCCAACAAGGTTCTCGACGGTCGACTGGAAGAACGGAAGGAAGCGCGTGACGATCTCGTTCTCCAGGTTGGCGCTGAAGTAGGTTGCATCAACGACGAACGCGCCGCGCGCCAACGACAACTCGATACCGGCATCCCACCCCGTGCTCTCCTCAGCTTTGAGGTTTGGATTGGGCACGAACCCAGCGAACTGACCAAATTGCTCGACCATGGTCGGCAATTTCACCGCCGTGCCATAGCTCGCGTGTGGCCGCAGGCCCCACGGGCTGCGCTTATCGGTGAGACGCAGCGATGCCGCTGCGCGCCAGGTCGTAAAATCGTCGAAGGTGTCGTTGTCATCGTGACGCACGTTGCCGGTCACGGTCAGCCGGTCGAAAAGATCGGCGCGATATTCGCCGGCGAACGCAAGGCGGCTCCGTTCGCGCGTCAGGTTGTCTCCGGTCACCTGATTGAATGTCTCGTTCTCGTGCTCGACGAGGCCGGTCACGCTGTGCCGCAGAATGCCGGAAAGCGAAGGCGTGCCGAGATCCAACGTCGCCATATACGCCGCATTGCGACGGACGTTGTCGTTGCGCGCATAGAGCGAGCCGAAATCGCTGACGTCCGTGTCCTCGAGCACAGTCTCCGCATAGTTGTAGCGGACGCGGTGCTGGAGGCGACGGTCAAACGTGTCCAACTTTGCCTCGATACCCGCCAACCAGACATTCGAAGCGAAATGGCTGAACGTATCCGTCTGCCGCGACAGTCCGGACAGCGCGAACAGATCGCCGTCGCGATCGCCGCGCTTGTCCACGTTGCGCACCACCACGTCTACCGAGAAATTCTCGGTCGGCGAGACGCCGCCTTTCATGATGAAGCTTCGGATTGCGCTCGCGTCGGTCTCATTTCCGTCGACCGAGATGTTGTAGCCGTTCGAGTTGCGCACGCTATACGACATAAGCCCATGGGCGCGATCGTTGCCGCCGGAGACGGTGGCGCCGGCTTCTGCCGTCTTGAATGACCCGGCCTCTGCCCAGACCGTGGTGCTGGCCGGCCCCTGCCCCCGCTTCGTGATGATATTCACCACGCCGCCGATCGCACCCGAACCATAGAGGCTCGACTGCGCGCCGCGAATCACCTCGATGCGTTCGATCTGATCGGCCGTCAGGTTCGAGAAGTCGAACTCGCCGGTGCCCGGCTGGTTGGCGACGATGCCGTCAATGAGAACCAGCGTATGATTGGCCTCGGCGCCACGAATGCGGACTTGAGTTTGGCCCGCAACGCTGCCGCTTCTGCTCACCGACACACCTGGCAGGCCACGGAGCGCTTCAGCCGCATTTCGGATCTGTTGCCGTTCGATCTCGGCGCCCGTCACGACCGTGACGCTCGAGCCGACCGTATCCGCTGCATAGCCCTCTTGATCGCTGCTGACAGCGTTATCGGCGGCAACGTCGGCGAACGACACGTCACCATCCGCATTTGCCGGCGCGGGGTCCCCCGAGGTCTGGGCTGGCGCCGGGGTTGGCGCCCGCTGGGCCCGCTGAGGGGGCGGTTGCGGCCGAGGCGGCGCTGGCTTCGAGAGCGTCGCGCCCTCGACGACGATCCCCGGCAACGCGGTCTGCGCCGTCGCGCCTCCCGAAGACACGCCAACCATTGCAGCACAAGCTGCTCCCGCCAGGAGCGCGCTGCGATGGCGACGTGCCGATTTCAAACGAAACATTGTCTTCTCCCGCATGATGACTGCGGGAGCGCCGCCGATTGCACCCATTCAAACGGTTCGCGCACGCGGCTCGAAATCCGCTCGACGAAACCGGATTACCAAGGACCCCGTTCACCCGGCCTGCTGGTGCTTTCCACGCGACTGCTCCCACCACTGCACAGTCGCCACGACGGCAAGTCCGTTCTTCCGCACGCCCCGCGCGGAAGATGGGCGACTTGTGCCGGCAGGTCTCCTGGCTTGCAGCTCAAGCGCCTCCGACCCGCCTTCCCGACAGCACCTCACGGCGCCGCCAGTGGCACGAAATGGTCGCAGGCTCGCCGCCTACAGTTGCGGGGGCAGCCGCGGTATGGGCAAAGGCTTGGCTGCAAGCCTGTCCGTCACCGCGTTCCCTTTTCACTCGCGATCCAATCGGATCACGAAAACCGGCACTCCTGCATGAAGCTCAGCATGCTTTGCGCTGTCAATCTCGACCGATGCAAAGACATCACATTGCGCCGAGCAGCGGGTCTATTCGGACACAGAGCCTGTGTCGACTTCAGGTTTCACGCGATTTATGCGGGACCGAGCAAGCTTTTCGCCGCGTCGAGGGGATGCGTTTCACCGCCGAGCACGGCATCCGCCAACGCATCCGTGCTCACATCGCCACTTCGCACCCGCGCCGCAATGAGATCGGCTGCGGCACGCGCGATAAGATAGCGCGCCCGTCTCCGACGGCGCGTCTCAAGTGGCTCCGCCCGCCGCGTGCGCCCCCGCCCCGCCATCTCATTCCATACCTCGGGCACACCGACACCCGTCACAGCGATGCTCCGTAACACTGGGACATCGCCCGGAGTGGCGCGCAGAGCGAGAGCCGCTGCCAGCTCATCGGCTGTCCGCTCGGCCCCTTCGCGGTCTGCCTTGTTCACCACCAGGATATCAGCGATCTCGAGCAATCCCGCCTTCATGGCCTGAATGCCATCGCCGAGGCCGGGCGCCGAAACGACAACCACCACGTCGGCGATTTCGGCGACGTCAACCTCACTCTGACCAGTGCCGACCGTCTCGAGGAGAATGAGCCCGAAACCCGCCGCATCGAGCGCATCGATCATGCGTACGGCCGCAGGGGTCAAACCGCCGAGCGTGCCGCGAGAGCCCAGGGAGCGCACGAGTACACCGTCATCGTCATGCGCGGCGGTCATGCGGATGCGATCGCCGAGAATGGCGCCGCCGGAGACCGGTGAGGACGGATCAACAGCAAGAACAGCAACGCGGTATCCAGCCGCACGGGCCTCCGCAATCAGGGCGTTGACGAGCGTCGACTTGCCCGCGCCGGGCGGTCCGGTGATGCCAGCGACGAAAGCTTTGCCAAGGTGCGGCATCAAGCCGGCGATCAGCGCTTTGGCATCGGCGGATTGGCGTTCGAGACGCGTCAAGACCTCGGCCACAGCTCGCCGATCGGCCGCGACGAGGCGACTGACGAGAGCTGCGGGATCGGTCGGCAAAGCGGGCATCGGGCGTCAATAGGCGACGCCTGGGCACGAAGCAATGGCCTCGCCCGCCGATTGGCGTCCCAGCTTCGGTGCTGCCGGTGCGTTCTCGTGTCAGTACCAGAGGCCCAATGCGCGATGTCTGGGCGCCATGCCGGACGGCCCGTGACCGACGAGCGTAAACAAAGGTCCGTCCCCGATCGCGATAGGACGAGCCTGCGAAGAGCGCCCCTCCAGCTCGCGCAGGCGTGCGATCCGGTCCGCGGTGTCGGGATGTGATCGCAGCATCGACGGATAGGGAATCCGCCGTGCCGGCACCGGAAGCATGAGATCCTCCCAGAAGCGGCCCTGATACCGTTCGAGCGCTCCGAGCGCCGATGCAAGGCCCGCCGGATCGCCCGTGAGCCCAGCCGCTTCGAGATCAGCGTCGTATTCACGCGTTCGCGACAATCCCATCTGGAGCAGGCTCGAGAGCGTGGGCGCCAGATACAGCAACAAGATCGCCAGCCACGAGAACGTCTCGAAGCCCATCATCATCAGCGGCAGGTTCATGAAGCCGAGCAACAGCCCGAAGTAGGCCAGGATTTGCGTGAAGCGCGTCAACGCATCCGCCATCGCCATGACGTGCAGGTCGTTGTTACGGATATGGCTCATCTCGTGAGCGATGACGCCTGCGATCTGGCGAAGATCGAGACGGCGAAGCAGCCCTTCCGTGATTCCGACGGCAGCATTCGAGCGCGACCCGGCTGCGAAAGCATTGAGCGTTGTCGAGGGGATGACATAGAGGCGCGGATGGCGTTCGAGCTCCGCGCGGTCGGCCAGCACCTCCATCAGCCGATGAAGCTCAGCGCCATGGCGCGCATCGACAGGCACACCATTGTAGAGGCGCATCACGGCCTCCGGCGGCACGCGCGGACCGAGCAAACCCAGCACCGTCACGAAAAGGCCCGGGACGAGCGCTCCCGACCACGACCAGATCAGCGCAGACGCGGCCATGACAATCAAGCTCATGCCGCCGACCAGAAGCAGCGACTGCAGCCTGTTGCGACGTCGATGCTCTGCCAGGCGGTCGGAATTGAGAAACGGCGTCATGGTCATCCGAGTTGTTCAGGAGCCCCATGCTCCCGGATTGGGCCGACGAGGACTCTCCCGAGCCCCTTCAGCACGCATTTGCGAGGCTATATGGGAACTCCGGGATGAGAGTGTGAGAGCTTGAGTTTTATCTGCAGTCCATCGGACGTTTGATCGTGTGTAGAGCGTCTGGCTCCGATCCTACAGTATTGCTACACTTCGGCCCGCGAGAGGTTCATCACATGGGTGTCGCCACGGTTTGGCTTGAAAGCGGGGACGGACGGCGCTGGCCTGTTGCCGCGACGTGTTCGCTTGGCCGATCGGCAACCAACGACATCATCATCGATGACGGCAAGGTCTCGCGGCGACACGCCCTCGTCCATAAGCAGGACGATGCCGAGTATTGGGTCATCGACCTCGGCAGCGGCAATGGAACATATCTCAACGGCCGCCGCGTGATTCAGCCGACACGCCTCTCCAACGGCGATGCCCTGCAGGTTGGCGATCACAGCCTGTCCTTTCATCAGATCACGGCCCGGTCCATCTCCGACCCTCGCGGCAGTCAGATTTCTGCACAGACCATCATCAGCATCAAAGATGTGCCTTGCTGGTTGCTGGTGGCCGACATCAAAGGATCTTCCGATATGGCCGCCCGCCTTTCCTCGACGGAAATGGCCATGCAGGTCGGGCGCTGGATGGGCAGTTGCAAGGAGATCGTGGACGGCCACGGAGGGGCCATCAACAAGTATCTCGGCGACGGCTTCCTTGCCTTCTGGATGGCCGAGGCGATCGAGACCACCCAGATCGTATCGGCCGTTCGCGCGCTCAAGACGTTGCAGGCGGACACGACAAGTCCGCGTTTCCGGCTCGCGCTCCATTACGGAACCGTCGCGTTCGGCGGCGCAGCTTCGCACGGCGAGGACAGCCTTTCCGGCGTCGACGTCGTCATTGCATTCCGCATGGAAAAAATTGCGAGCGAGCTGGCCTGCGATCTGCTCGCCAGCGAGCAAGCCCGGCAGCAACTGTCGGGTTCATTTACGCTGCGCGATCTCGGCAGCCATTCCGTCGCGGGTATCACAGGACCGGCGCGGCGCTTCTACGCCGTGAGTTGAGCGGCTTGATCTGCTTCAGCGTCGCTCGTCGAGCAGGACCGTGATGATCCCGCGCAGCGCCTCCAGGCCGAGGCCGGTGTCCGACGATGTGGCGATGATCTCCGGAAAGGCGGCCGGGTGCTTCTTCAGCGCCGCTTCCGTTGCCGCAACGACATGCGCCAATGCCTTCGGCGTCACTTTGTCCGCCTTGGTCAGCACCACCTGAAACGTAACGCCCGCCCCATCCAGGAGCGCCATGATCTCGTCGTCGACGGGTTTCAGGCCGTGGCGCGCATCTATCAACACCAACACACGTACAAGCGTCTGGCGCCCCCGGAGGTAATCCTTGACGAGGTTTGTCCAGGCCTCGACCTTCTCCTTCGGCGCCTTCGCGAACCCGTAACCCGGCATGTCCACGAGATAGAAGCGCGGCTGCCAATCAGTCTCGAAATAGTTGAGTTCCTGGGTGCGGCCCGGCGTGTTCGACGTCCGCGCTATGCCGTTATGCCGTACGAGCGCGTTGATCAGGCTCGACTTGCCGACGTTCGATCGTCCCGCGAGTGCGATTTCGAGCGGCCCGGTATCAGGGAGATGAACCAGGGCCGGCACGCTCTTCAGGAAGCGCCAGGACCGCGTAAATGGCCCTGGCACCGGTTCGTCGCGGACCTTGGCGTCGGTCCGAATCTCGTTGCCTGCGCTCGACATCGGCACGTCTCTCATCGGATCGCTGTGGTGTCGGCGAAGCTTCAATGGCCCCCGCCGGCCGCCATCAACTTCGGCTGCCGGACTTCCGAGCGGATAGCCAGGATTGCAAGCGATTGATCCCCATGTTCTTCCAGAGATGGATCTCGGCGCCGTTCTTCTTCGAGATGTAATACTGCTGCGACACCGACAAGACGTTGTTCCAGGCCCAATAGATCACGAGGCCGACCGGGAACGACGCCAGCATGAAGGTGAAGACCACCGGCATCCAGGTGAAGATCTGCTGCTGCACGGGATCCGGCTGCTGCGGATTCAATTGCATCTGGGCCCACATCGTGAAGCCCATGATGATCGGCCAGAGGCCGACATGCAGGAAATCCGGCGCAGTGAAGGGCAGTAATCCAAAGAGATTGAAAAGCGATGTAGGATCAGGAGCCGAAAGATCCTTGATCCAGCCGTAGAACGGGGCGTGACGCATATCGATGGTCACAAACAGAACTTTGTAGAGCGCAAAGAAGACCGGAACCTGCAACAGCATCGGCAGACAACCCGCCATCGGATTGATCTTTTGCTTCTTGTAGAGCTCCATCAGCTCCTGCTGCTGTTTCATCTTATCGTCTTTGTAACGCTCCCGCAGCTTCTCCATCTCCGGCTGCAACTTCTTCATCTTCGCCATCGACTCGTAGCTCTTGTTGGCGAGCGGGAAGAATACTGCCTTCACCAGAACAGTCGTGACGAGGATGGCGATGCCGAAGTTGCCCTTCAGCCCCAGGCCTCCGAAGAAGCTCGCAAGCCAGTCGATGACGTGGAACATCGGCTTCGTGATGAAATAGAACCAGCCCCAATCGATCAGCAGATCGAATTGCTTGATGTTCAGGCTCTGGGCGTACTGCTCGACAACCGAAACCTGCTTGGCGCCGGCGAACAGCTTGCCCTCGACGCTGCGCTGCTGGCCGGGGGCGATCGATACACCGCGCGCGATATAATCGATCTGGTAACGCTCTTTTTGCTGCCCTTGCCTGGCGAAGCCGGTCACATAAGCGTCGATCGCCGTATTCTGGTCGGGAATGAGCGTAGCTGCCCAATACTTATCCGTGATGCCGAACCAGCCGCCGGTGACTTTGTCGAAGCTCTTGGTGAGGTGCTCACCTTCTTTGAGATCCTTGATGGCGGCCGAGTACTTGATCTCCTGCAGTCCCTTGTCGCCAGCGACGCCGATCGGGCCCTCGTGCAGGATATAAAAGCCTTCAATCTTGGGCGTTCCGTGCCGCGAGATCACCGAGCGATGATCCAGAACGACAGGCGCCGTGCCCTTATTGGTGACCCCATCCTCGATCGTGAACATGTAACGCGGATCGATGCTGATCTTGCGTGTGAAGACGAGGCCCTCGCCATTGTCCCACTCGAGCGTGACTGGAGTCGTCATGGTCAACTTGCTGGAGTCGACCTGACGCCATTCGGTCCCCGCGTCCGGCAGCTTGAGCGTGGCGCCACCATCGCTGAGCCAACCGAATTCCGCGTAATAAGGTGCCGCCGAGCCGGACGGCGAGAGCAGCATGACCAGAGGACTCTTCGGGTCAGTGGTTTCGCGATACTGCGCCAAGCTCACGTCGTCGATACGACCGCCTTTCAACGCGATCGAGCCTTTGATCGACGGGGTGTCGATGGCGACACGCGGCGACATGGCGAGCGCCGCTTCGCGGCTCATCTCCGAAGGTCCAGAAATTCCTGATGGTAAGCCGCCCGGCGTCACGGTCGCGCCAGGTGTCGCAGATCTGCCTGGCACGACGTCCTTTGGTGACCCCGGCGTCGACGGTAGCTGCTGGGAATGTTCCTGGCTCGCCTTGCGGCTCTGCTCGTCCTTGATCCGCGGATTGACGAAGAACAACTGCCAACCGAGCAGAATCATTGCCGACAACGCGACGGCGAGGATGAGATTCTTTTGTTGATCGTCCTGCTGCATTGAGCCTCGGCCTTCGTGTGCTTCACCTGCCTCGGCGGGCTCACCGCCGACCGCGACCGTTACCGGATTTCGACCGGTCCGCCCTCGGGCGAGACCGTTGTCCATCGCCCGGGCCGGGCGTCGGGTCAGCATTGGAAGTGCTATCGGCCAATGCCGGCGCGCTGTCGCGCTGGCCTTTCGTGTGCCGCCGCCCCTGCCCTATGCGCCCCTGTCCGCTGTCCGCCTGCCGATGGAGCCGCTCGAACGCCTCTCGAAACGCATCCTGCAACCCGGCGAATGGATAGTCGTGTGCTGCCCGGCTGGCAACCACAACATAGTCATAATCGTGCCGCGCATGCCCAGACCCGATCGTCCGCAGCGCTTCCTTCAGCCTGCGGCGAACCCGGTTGCGGACAACAGCATTGCCGATCTTGCGCGTGATGGTGAAGCCGAAGCGGGGGCCGAGAGCCTCGGTGCCAGCGTCAACGGGCTCGGATGGCTGGCGCTGCCGCGCTTCCATGATGAACAATGGTCCGGCCCAGCGCGCGCGACCGCGGGCCCGCTTGAATTGCGCCGGACGCTTCAGAGTTTCAATTTTCATGACGCGCCCGCCTGATCGGTGCCGCCCGCTCCGGCATCCCCGGTGCGATCGTCGCCGCAGCGCGCTAGATGACACGAGGACAGGTGACCGTCCTCACGGGCCTCAGGCGGAGAGCCGCTTACGTCCCTTGGCCCGACGACGCGCCAGAACTCGCACGCCGCCGACAGTCGACATCCGCTTGCGGAAACCATGGCGGCGCTTGCGAACGAGCCGGCTCGGCTGATAAGTCCTCTTCACGTCTCAATCTCCGTCGCCATCGCGGCCCTGCGGCGCTGAGGCGCCTGCTCCGGGCAAATCGGTGTCCCAATGAATGACGGGCGCCTCGTCCTTGAAAGCGGTCTCGGCCTTTTCAGGCCACGATGCCGCTGCAAGAGGAAGCCGGTTCGGGACGCAGAGAGCGCGCCCGCGTCGCCGGAGACGGCCTGTCACAGGATGGCGCGCTTATAGGGTGCACCGCCGCCGCCGTCAACGCTTGCTGCATGGCCGTCTGCGGAACGTCACCATGCGAGCGGTCACCGGCGGTCACAGTTCTCCACAGTTCATCAAGTCTGGTTGAGCCCATGATGCGCTTGGCGGCCCCCTGATATACACAAAAGGCGCTTTCCGACGTGCTCGAGCGTACTTTCCGACGTGCTCGAGCGTAGATGCCGCGGCGCTGGCCTCATCCCGATCACAACTCCAGCGATCACACCTCCGGCACCTTTTGCACGGCACAATATCGGCAGATGGTAAATTAGCAGTTCCGCACCACGTCGCACGGCCCTAACCCGGTATCAGTGGCTCACCCGCAAGCATGCTCGGTCCTGGCATCACCAGCCGTCTGCCCTTGATACAGCGCGTCACGTCATGTTGCAGATCGAGGCCCCTACTATGATCGGATCGCAATGATCCCCGACGCGGACAGACCATCCAAGGATCGGCGGCCCGAAACACGTTGCCCGACGGAGGGTAATGCTGGCGGTTGTGTGCGCAATCCTATGCCGGGCCCTGTCCGTCGCTGGCTGCCTCTCGCCGTGATCATGGCTGCTGCGGGGCTGGCCTTCGCAATGGGGTGGCACAAGCATGTTTCCTTCGAAATGATCGGCCTCAATTACGAGGCTCTGCGCGCCTATATCGCAAGCAATTGCATCGGTGCGCTGGCAATCTATGTGCTGACCTACATCGCGATTGTTGCACTCTCTCTGCCCGGTGCCCTGGTTCTGACGCTTGCTGGCGGCCTGCTCTTCGGATGGCAGATTGCCCTGCCAGCGACCGTTATTGCCGCCACAACCGGAGCAACCGTCCTTTTTATGGTTGCGCGATCGTCCTTGGGTGAAACGCTCGCGGAGAACGCCGGCCCGGCCGTCGCGCGACTTCGAGCGGGCTTCCAGGAGTGCGCGCTCAGTTATTTGCTGTTTCTCCGGCTGGTGCCTGTATTCCCGTTCGTTTTTGTCAATCTGGCCGCGGCTCTGCTCGGCGTTCCTCTGCGTACCTTTATCATCGGTACGTTTCTCGGCATCATTCCAGGGACCGCCGCCTACGCGGTGGCTGGTGCCGGCCTCGCCAGTGTTATCGCGGCCCAGAATGCGAGCCACCGCGCATGTCTCGAGCGGACCGGTGCCAATTCTGCCGCTTGCCCTTATACTCTCGATACGAGTGCGCTCGTGACGAAGGAGCTGGTTCTCGCGTTCGCCCTGCTCGGCATCGTCGCCCTCATTCCCGTCGCCTTCAAGAAATGGAAAGCGCGCAATGCAGCGGTCTAATCCTACTCCGAACCAAGCTGTAGAGCGTGACGACCGGCCGGCCCGTAATGAAGTCACCGCCGACTTGTGCATTATCGGCGCGGGATCAGGTGGCCTTTCGCTCGCGTCAGCGACGGCTCAGCTCGGGCTGAAGGTCGTGCTCATCGAGCGCCACAAGATGGGCGGCGATTGCCTGAACTACGGCTGCGTGCCCTCCAAGGCGCTGATTGCAGCAGCGCGTCGAGCACATATCATGCGCTCTTCGGGTGCTTTTGGCATCACGCCAGTCCAGCCACAGATCGACTACGGCCGGGTCCACGAGCACATCCACGAGGTAATTGCCGCGATCGCGCCGAACGACTCGGTCGAACGCTTCACCGGGCTCGGCGTCACCGTGATCCAGGCCGAGGGCTCATTCCTGGACAAGAGCACGGTGCAGGCCGGCGACACGCTAGTCCGCGCACGTCGTTATTGCATCGCTACCGGCTCATCTCCGCTCGTCCCCCCTATTGCCGGCCTCGACTCCGCGCCGCATTTCACCAACGAAACGATCTTCGATAATGCGCGGCCTCTGGGGCATTTGATCATCATCGGCGGTGGGCCGGTCGGCATGGAACTTGCCCAGGCGCATCTGCGGCTCGGCAACAAGGTGACCGTGCTCGAGAGCCTGAAGGCCCTCGGCAAGGACGATCCCGAGCTCGCCGAGGTGGTGCTGAAGAAGCTTGTCGAGGAAGGACTCTCGATTCGCGAAGGTGCGAAGGTGGAGCGCATCGATCACCGGATGGGTGTAGTGCGCGTGCAGATCGCGGGGGAGAACGGTCTCGAAACGATCGAAGGCAACCATATTCTCGTCGCGACCGGCCGTACGCCAAATGTGGAACGTCTGAACCTGGAAGCCGCCGGCATTGCCTACGACCAGCGCGGCATCAAAGTCGGCCCGAGCCTGCTCACCAGCAATTCGAGGGTCTATGCGATCGGTGACGTGACCGGCGGCCAGCAATTCACGCATGTCGCGAATTATCATGCCGGTGTGGTCCTGAAACGCATTTGCTTCCGCATGCCCGCAAAGGCGACCACGGATCACGTTCCATGGGTCACCTACACCGAGCCCGAGCTTGCTAACGTCGGGCTAACCGAGGACGAAGCAAAGAATCGTCTCGGCGCGGTAAACATTTATCGTTGGCCTTTCCATGAGAACGATCGGGCGCAGACGGAGCGAGCTACCGAGGGTTTCCTGAAGGTCGTGACCGACAAGCGCGACCGTGTCGTCGGGGCGTCGATCGTCGGTGAGCAAGCCGGCGAATTGATCCAGATGTGGTCGCTTGCCGTGCAGAAACGTATGAAGATCGCCGACCTCACCCAATGGATCTCGCCCTACCCTACACTCGGCGAGGTCAACAAGCGGTCCGCTTTGCGCTATTATGCAGCGAAGGCTGGCAGTCCCGTCCTGCGAAGCATCATCTCGTTTCTCTCGAGGCTCGGCTAGGCGCGGGCCTGGAACGAGTCCTCGAGCGAGACGGGTGTATGGGAGCGTTGGTTGGATAAACGGGTCGACGAGTCGATCGAATTTGGGGCATCGATGCCGCCTCGCGCACCGCGGCGCAGGGCGCTCAGTCGCTTACGTACGCTCAGCCTATCCTCCAAGCTTCTGGTGCTCACGACCCTCTTCGTCATGCTGGCCGAAGTGCTGATTTTCGTCCCCTCAGTCGCCAACTATCGTAACACCTGGCTGATGGACCGGCTGATGTCGGCGCAGCTTGCCTCACTCGCCGCAGAAGCCACGCCAACCGGCGACGTCCCAATCAAGCTCCGGGCGGAGCTTTTGCGCACGGCCCAGGTCAAGGCCGTGGCGCTCAAGCGAAACGATCAACGGCTGCTGGTCCTGCAATCGGACATGCCCGTTGCCATCGACCAGACCTACGACCTGACAGAGCTGCGTCACGGCGGGCTTCCAGCAAAATTGCAGTCTATCGGAGACACGCTCGGCGTCTTCTTCTCGCGGAACAAGAGGATGCTGCGCATCCTTGGAAAGCCGACGGATGACGCCGGCGATCTCATCGAGATGGTGCTGCCCGAGGCTCCGCTCAGGGCCGCGTTGCACCGTTTCGCACTGAATATTCTTGGCCTTTCGGTAATCATCTCGATCTTCACGGCCGCTTTGGTCTACTTGGCGCTCAACTATCTCATGGTGCGGCCGATGGAGCGTATCGCCCGAAACATGGTGCGCTTCGCGGAGAACCCCGAGGACCGGAGCCGCATCATCGAGCCCGGCGCGAGACGTGACGAGATCGGCACGGCGGAGCGCGAGTTGGCGCATATGCAGACCGAGCTGTCGCAACTGCTGAGCCAGAAAAGCCGGCTCGCCGCGCTCGGTCTCGCGGTTAGCAAGATCAATCACGATCTGCGAAACCTGCTCGCCAACACCCAGCTTCTTTCGGACCGCCTCACGTCGAGCCCCGATCCGACCGTGCAGCGCTTTGCGCCGAAGCTGATGGCCTCGCTCGATCGCGCCATTGCGTTCTGCAATGATACTCTGAAGTACGGCCGTGCCGCCGAGCAGCCACCACGGCGGGAGGCCTTCCGCCTGCTCGGGCTTGTCGAAGAGGTCGGCGATGGTCTGGGGTTGCCTCGTGAAGGCGCGATCGGATGGGAAGTTGCCGTGACGCCGGATCTCGTGGTCGATGCCGATCGCGAGCACCTGTTCCGCGTCATGAACAACCTCGTCCGCAATGCCGTGCAAGCGCTGGAAAACCACGCTGGCGACGCTCTCCAAGTCATCCGCGTGATTGGAGACCGTGCCCAGGCGCGAGTGCGCATCGTGGTGGAAGACACCGGCCCCGGCGTGCCTCCCAAAGCTCGCGAGCGGCTATTCCAAGCGTTTCAGTCCACCACCCGGAGAGGCGGCTCGGGCCTCGGCCTCGCCATCGCCCATGAGCTGATCGTGGCGCATGGTGGCACCCTTCGCCTGCTCGACACCACTCCGGGCGCCACATTCGAAATTGTCATTCCCGACCGGATGAAAAGCTGACGATCGGCGAACGGTGCTCCGAGCGACCCATCGCGCCTCAAAGCTCCTTCGGTCGGATGACGCCTTTCCATTCAAGCTCGAAAAGTCTTAGCCTGAGAGATGCCGCTTCTTGGCGGTTGACCGCCTGCGAGGACACATCCCATGCCCAATAAAGGCTTTCTGCTGGTGACCATGCAGCCGGCGCCGGCCTTCGAGGAAGAGTTCAACGCCTGGTACGACAGCGAGCACATTCCCGAGCGGCTAGCGGTGCCGGGCATTCTCACAGCGCGGCGCTACGTTTGCGCCGACGGGCACCCCAAATTCCTCGCCATGTACGATCTCGAAAGCCACGCGGTGATGCAGTCGCCCGGGTACGTCCGCGTCGGGTACGAGAATGCAAGCCCCTGGACCAAGCGCGTGACCAGTCGCGTGAAGCCGTGGCGATCAACCGGCGACCAGATCTGGCCGGGAAGCGAACTGACGAAGGGCGGCTCGGCTGTCCTCCTGGTGCGGTTTCGTAATTTGCCATCGACGGCGGCGCCGGAGGTCGTCGAGGCCGCGCGCAAGGTGTTCGAAGCGCGCCCCGAGACGCTGCAGCTTCGCATGCTTGCCCATAATACTGGAGAGGAGGCGGTCGATCTCATGGCATTCGTCGAGCAGCGTGTTCCTCTCGCCGATATCGACCTGGCCATTTTCGGCCGCTTTGCGGATCGTATCGACCTTTTCAATATCTACCGGCCTTATTGAGCCACTCCTCCCGGCTCGACGACCCAACCATCGCCCGACAGGCGCCTGCCAAGCCAATCATCGGGTCTTGTGCCGCAACCCGTTGTCCACGACATTAGATGCCATGAAATTCGCCACATTCCCGCTTGCAAAGGCCGAGGGCACGATCCTCGCGCATTCGATCGCCACGCCGCAGGGTATGCTCAAGAAAGGGCGTGTACTCAGCGCGGATGACGTTGCGCGGATCAGAGCTGCCGGCCGAACCACGGTCGTCGCGGCCCAGCTCGAACCGGGAGATGTGGGGGAGGATGACGCAGCCGCACGGATCGCGCGGGTGGCTGCGGGGGCAAACACACATGTATCAGCACCATTCACCGGTAGGTCAAATCTCTTCGCCGCGGCCCGAGGGCTGACGCTGATCGACGCCGATACGATTGCCCGGATCAATGACCTTGATGAGGGTCTGACGGTTGCAACGGCTCCGAATCTCGAACGCGTCGCCGCCGGGCAGATGATCGCGACCGTCAAGGTGATCACGTTTGCGCTTTCCGGGGCGGTTGTGGCGGAAGCCGAGAAAATCCTGACGGATGGTCCGCCCCTCGTCGTCGTCAAGGCCTTCGCGCCACGCACCGCAGGTCTGGTCTTGACGCGCCTGCCGACAACGAAGGCGAGTGTGCTTGCGAAGCGGCGAGCATCGATTCAAGACCGGCTTCAGGCCCTCGGTGCGGAGCTTGGACCTGTCGAAACCGTGGCCCACGAAGAGGCCGACGTGGCTGCTGCCATCTCGCGCATGAAGGCGACCGGCGCCGATCCGATCCTGATCTTTGCAGCATCCGCCATCGTCGACCGTGGCGATGTCATTCCGGCTGCTCTCGTGGAGGCTGGCGGCGAGGTCATCCGCCTCGGTATGCCCGTCGACCCCGGCAACCTGATGCTTCTCGGCCGGCTCAATCAGATCGATGTAATCGGCGCGCCGAGTTGTGCGGCCAGTCCAAAGCCGAACGGGTTCGACCGCGTGCTGGAACGGCGGCTTGCGGGCATCGAGGTGCGCACGAGTGACGTCGCGGCCATGGGCTTGGGCGGGCTGCTGAAAGAGATCGTAACCCGGCCGCAGCCGCGTGACGGCAGACCGGAAAACACCGACCATACCGAAGGTAACGGCGCACGGCATCGCCCTCGCATTACTGCCGTGGTTTTGGCGGCTGGCCGCTCGACCCGCTTCGGGCCATCCAACAAGCTGCTCGCCGATCTCGACGGCGTTCCGGTTATCCGTCGCACAGTGACTGCGGTGAAAGAGAGTGGCGTCCTTTCGGTCGTCGTCGTTACAGGACACATGGCCGACGAGGTGCGGGCGGCGCTCGACGGCCTCGATGTCTCGTTTACCGCCAATCCGGCCTATCGTGACGGGCTTTCCTCATCTCTTAAGGCCGGGCTCGCGGCCGTTCCACGCGGTGGCATCGACGGGGTACTCGTCGCCCTTGGCGATATGCCGGGCGTCACGGGATCCGATATCGATCGCCTCATCGCGGGATTTGCGCCGAAAGAAGGTCGTTCCATCATGGTTCCGACCTATCAGGGCAAGCGCGGCAATCCCGTCCTCTTTGCGATGCACCTCGTGCCCGAGCTTGCTGAGGTCGAGGGAGATGTCGGCGCCAAGCATGTCATTGGTCAGCACGGGGATGAGGTGGCCGAGGTTGAGATCGGGTCACGGCGCATATTCCTCGATGTCGACACTCCCGAGGCGCTGGAGCGGATCAAGAGCGGCGATTGACGCACTCGATTTCCACCGGTCCTTACAAACTCGAGGCCAGATTGACCGCGAGAGCCAGAATGGCCGCGTTGAAGATGAATGAGAGCACAGCCTGGAACGTCGCGAGACGGCGGGCGGATTTCGAAACGATGCTCACGTCGGCCGTTTGAGCGGTCGCACCGATCGATGTCGTGAAATAGAAGAAATCCCAGTAATCCGGTACGTCGTCGCCGGGAAAGTCGAGGCCACCCACTGGGCCGCTCCCGTCAGAACGCGCTCGATAGTAGCCGTGCGCGTAATGCAGTGTGAATATCACCTGCATGACCAGCCACGACGAGACGATGGTTGCGACGGCCAGCGCAACGTAGGCGGCGCGCTCCAACCCCTGGACGTTGCGGGCGTCCGAGCTCAGTGCGAATACCGCCACGAAGCTCGACAGAACGGCCAGCAGGATTATGGCGGAGAATACGAAGCGGCTTTCGTCTTCTGCCTCGGCCGTGCGGCGGATGCGCTCGGCGCCATGGCTCGCCATCATCGAAAACGCCAGCGAGAGATAGACGATGGCTCCCGTCACCCATGCGCCGGTGGAGCGGACGCTGAGCGGAAGTGTCGCCGGCTCGAGCAAACCGACGAGTGCAGCCGTGACGAAGGCGAAGATCACCTTCGGCCGGGCAATCAAACTGCGCGCCAAGTTGCGCGGCTGATACCATCGTCTGCGCTTGATCGAGGAAGTGCCAACCATAGACTTATCCTGACGATGCCGTGGCGCAAGCTAGACGACGATCGAATACGGGGCAAAGCGGCTTCGGGCTTGCTCTCCCCCACAACCGTCGCTTAGTGCTCCGTCATGCGCATCGAATATCATCGCACTCTCGTTGCCGATCGCCTTCGCATCACCGCCTTCCACGAGGCCCTGGCGCGGACCATCGTCAAAGGCCGCAGCACTGTCGCCGACATTGGGACGGGCACCGGCCTCCTCGCCTTTCTCGCCGCCAAGCTCGGCGCACGGAAGGTCTGGGCGTATGAGACGGCCGAGATCGGAGCCGTCGCCGAGAAGTTGAAGGCCGTTAACCGCATGCGCGCTGTCGAGCTCGTGCCCGGCCGGTCGACGGAGATTCTCGAACCGCATCGCGCCGACATCGTCGTCACCGAGACGCTCGGCAATTTCGCGCTCGAGGAGTTCCTGGTCGAGACCATGAACGATGCTCGCGCGCGTTACCTCAATCCTGGTGGCGTGCTCATT
This sequence comes from Hyphomicrobiaceae bacterium, assembly GCA_050250755.1. Lineage (GTDB taxonomy): Bacteria > Pseudomonadota > Alphaproteobacteria > Rhizobiales > Hyphomicrobiaceae. The sequence continues at coordinate 52,742 of JBFWOB010000013.1, read as the reverse complement.
CCCGGGCGGGTCGAGCAGTTCGCCTGCCCTGTGACCGGACCGCGCCTTCGAGACGAGCTTTGCGTGTGGGACAATGTCGGCTACGGACTCGACCTCGCAGCGGCGCGGGACATGAGCCTCAACAACGTCTACATCCGAACCCTCAGGCCCGATGAGTTGCTGGACCACGGCGAAAGCGCTCAACGGTGGGATCGGATCGATTTCTACGAGAAGAACCGGGTTGCGCGCCGCGGTACTCTGAAGTGGCCGATTTCGCAAGCAACGACCGTTCATGGTCTTGCGGTCTGGTGGACCGCCGAGTTGGTTCCTGAGGTGTCGCTGACGACGAGCCCTCTCGCCGAAGCTACGCACTGGGAGCAACTGTTCTTCCCGGCGCTCGAGCCGCTGGTGTTCAACGCAGGCGAGACATTGGTCGCGGAAATCCGCTCGCGTTCGACGGAGGAGGCAGGGACCGACCTAGCCTGGACCCTTGCCCGCCTCGACGCAGGCGGCCGCGAGTTGCAACGCCTCGCGATGAGCTTGTCGAAGGGATTTATCCCCTGACGCACAGCGATTCGCGGAGATGGCGGAAAGTTGCATCGACGCCTAGTTCGATCGGCGCATGGCCTGGAATACCGCCAGCTCCCAGAGACGAGCAATGCTTAAGCGGTATGCATGGTATTCCGCCGCTCAAAGCCGGTTGTGCACCTCTATGAGTAGGCTAGAAGTGAGAAATGAGTCCGGACAAATCAACTGTGGAAGAGCTGCCCCCTCTTAGGCGGGCGCTTATCCTTTTGTCCGTGGTCTTGGCGACAACGCTCTACTCGACCACAATCCTGATCGTCTCGACAGTCCTACCTCAAATGCAGGGCTCGCTGTCTGCGACCGCCGATGAAGTCGCGTGGGTCATTACGTTCAACATCCTTGCGACTGCCATCGTCACGCCGATGACCGGCTGGCTGACGGGTCGGTTCGGCATTCGGAATACGATGATCTGGAGCGTGCTCGGCTTCACGATCGCCACGTTGATGTGCGGCTTCGCTCATTCGCTCGAATCACTGGTCTTTTGGCGTGTCATGCAGGGTGCGTTCGGCGCCCCGTCGACTCCGCTGGCGCAATCGATCCTGCTTGATACCTTTCCGCCCCGCCAGCATGCCCTCGTGCTGGGATTATTCGGCTTTGGCGTTGTCATCGGCCCCGTAATCGGCCCAACTCTCGGCGGCTACATGGCCGAGATCTATACGTGGCGATACGCCTTCTACGCTATTTTTCCCGTCGGCGTCGTGGGGGTGCTCGGGCTGCGGGCCTTCCTGCCAGTCGACCATTCGCGTTCACGAAAGCCGCTCGATTGGACAGGCTTTATTACGCTTTCGGTGGCGCTTGCTGCCACGCAACTTGTTCTCTCGCGCGGACAGCGGCTCGACTGGTTCGACAGCGTAGAGATCAGGGTTGAGACGTTGGTTGCCGTCGTCGCGTTCTGGATCTTCGCAATGCACATTGCGACGGCGCGGCAGCCTTTCCTCAATCCGCGCCATCTTCGCAACCGCAACTACGCGATAGGGCTTTTGCTCGTCACCCTCTACGGGATGCTGAACTTCACACCCGTGGTTCTGCTCCCTCCACTGCTCAAGTCGTACGCCAATTTCCCGGATACGCTCGTTGGCGAGGTCGTCGCCTTCCGTGGCGTCGGCGGCTGTATCGGGTTCCTGATCGCAGGGTTCGCGAATCGCATCGATGCCCGCGTCTCGATGATCACCGGCTTCGGGATGCTGATGGTTGCCGGCCTCTGGCTGATGACGGTGGATCTCAATGTCACCCCGTTCGAGCTGATGGCCAATGCAGCACTTCAGGGGCTTGCGATCGGTGCCATCTGGGTTCCTCTCACAGTCGTCGCGTTCTCGGACGTCGCCGAGGCTGATCGCCCAGAAACCAGTGCGATTTTCCACCTGCTGCGCAACCTCGGCTCGAGCTTCTTCATCTCCATCTGCGTGGCCGAGATCGTCCGCTCGACCGGCGTCAACTACAGCCGCATGGTCGAAGGCATTTCGTTATTCAACCCATCATTGTCGCTACCCTGGGTCATGGGCGCTTGGGACTTCAACTCGCTCACCGGCCTGCAGAAAATCTCGAACGAGATTTCGCGGCAAGCGGCGCTGATCGCCTACATCAATGCCTTCGGCTGGTTCACGGCCGCCTGCGCCGTGACCATCCCGCTCATTCTGCTGATGGGCAATACCAAGAAAAAGACCGCAGCGGCGGACACTCAAATCTCAGCAACCGAGTCCGAGGCTCTGGCGGGGCCGGGAAAAACGTAACACCGTGAAACGCCGCTTCCGGGCGGATACTGGCGCCTCAGCGCACGTCCGGTCCCTTGCGCCGGGTCGCAAAGCCGATCCAGCCAAACACGATGCCGACGACCATGGCTGCCACGAACACGCCGCTCAATGAGCGGACTTTCGGGGGGAACAGGCCGGTCAACATCAGTAGACCGGCGAACATCACGCCGGCGATTCCCGCGACAAAGCCCGCCACGACGATCTTCTGAACCTGGTCGGCGCGACGCCCCACCAGAAAGCCTGCAATGATGGCGGCGGGATTCATGATGGCAAGCAGCAGCACATCTTGCAGTTCGGGAGGCATATCTCGCCTTCGTTCGGTGCAGGGATTGGAACGATACGAGATCAGCCCTTGTTGGCCTTCGCGGCGATCTCATCCTTGAGCTTTTCTTCCTCATACTGGATGAACCAGCCGATCATCTGTCGCCAAAGCGCCTCACACAAGTCAGGCGGAACTCCGCGTTCGCTAGCGCGCTCCCGAACACGGTCGATCACCTGCTGATTGCGCCACGGCACGTTCGCTTCCTGGCCCAAACCTAGCTTGATCTGCCATGCACGCTCGACGTATCCGAACCGCTCGCCGATCAGGTCGACGAGGGCCTTGTCGCACCGATCGATCTCGGCACGAACATCCGACATATCGGCACAATCCCTAGCTGCTTTGCTTGTCATGCTGTTAGCTTTCGGCTCTGGTCAGATTTGGCTTTGCTTAGCACAGATAAGGGGCACGGGTAGCCCGATAGAACAAACCCGGTCGTCGGACAAGGAAGGCGAATGACGTGATCAACGACCATACGCTGCAGCGATTCAAGGCTCTCAACGAGAACCTGCTCAAGCCGATCTATGACGACTATTCTTTCGGTAACATTCCGGCGACCGCCCACCGCCTGTTGACGGGCGAAACCACCGGCCCGCTCATCCCGCCCGACGCATTCGGCGGCAGCTATCCTTCACCGGAAAAGGTCGTTCTTGTGTTCGTCGACAGCTTTGGCTGGCAGTTCTGGCAGCGTTATCTCGATCGTTTCCAGACGCTGCGGCGGGTGGTGAGCGACGGCGTTCTGACACCGATCTCGGCGCTGTTCCCGTCCACGACATCGGCATCGGTGACCACGATGAACCTCGGAGTCTTACCGGCTCGGCACGCGATCTACGAGTGGTTCATGTACGTGCCGGCGTTTGGCGAGGTGATCCAGTCGCTGCCGTTCGCATTGCTTGGCCAGCGCCCCGGCACGGCGGCCACGAAAGGCTTCGAGGCTGCGCAGTTGTTCGCGCACCCATTCGAGACGGCGCACCAGCGGCTTGCCGCGCACGGGGTTCGCTCGTTCCAGATTGCCCACCGCTCGTACGCGAACTCGCCCTACAACGTGATCGCCTCCGAGGGTGCCGAAATCGTCCCCTACAGCACGCTTGCCGAAGGCATGGTCGCTCTCAATCGCCTGCTCACCGACGTGCCCGGCAAAGCCTTCATCAACTTCTACTGGGCGGGGCTCGATACGGCGGCACATATCTACGGGCCCGGCTCTGCCGAGCATGATGCGGAGGTCATCGCCTTTTGGGCCGTCCTCGACCAGTTGCTCGCCCGCGGGCAGACGTCGCGGACGCTCTGGCTTTTCACCGCCGATCACGGGCACGTCGGCGTGCGGGCCGAGGACACGATCTACGTCAATCACCGTTGGCCGGAACTCGATGAGATGCTCGCCGAGAGTCCGACGGGTCAACCGATCCTGCCCGGGGGGTGTCCACGCGATATGTTCCTGCACATACGGCCAGAGCGCCGCGACGAGGCGCTGGCACTTCTCTCGAATGGCCTGCGCGACATCGCGACGGTGCTTCCCATCGATGATGCCGTGGCATGCGGCCTCTTTGGCCCACCGAGCTCCGTTTCAGACGAGTTACGCCGCCGGCTCGGGGACGTTCTGGTCCTTCCGCATTCGGGACATTTCGTCTGGTGGCATTCGCCGGGCCTAATGGAGAACAAGCTCCATGGCCATCACGGCGGTCTGACAGCCGACGAGCTTGTGACCGTGCTCGGCGTGGTGGGAGCGCTTTAGGTTATGTTTCGTGTGCTGTCCCAGATGATGACGAGGTACGCTGAAACTCCAACCCAAAATATCTCATGCGGGCGCCCCCGAACTCTCTGCCACCGCTGACGCAACGGCTGAGAGCCCGGGGACCCAAATCGGACACGTATCCGCCCAAATCCAAAGCTTAGGCCTCGCCGGCCTTACTGCTTCGGCGGGAAGTAATGATCGGCCGTGAGATTGTAGGGCGGAAACATGAAGCGCTTAGCTGGAACAACCTTCGCGGCATAGGCCTTCTGGCTTTCATAGATCTTCTTGAATACCGGATTCTTGTCCGACTCGGCCTTGGCGATCGCGTCCCAAGCCTTCATCACCTCGATGTTGATTTCCGGAGGGGTCGGCAGGATCTTCACGCCATGCTTTTCCTGCATCTCGGCAAGCGCTTCCGCATTGGCCTTCTGATACCAGAGTGCCCAGCGCAAGAAGACCTCTGAGGTCGCCGACTGAATGACTTCGCGCTGGACCGGGGTGAGGCTCTCCCACACGGCCTTGTTGAACATCACCGTTGCGACGGGTGCACTCTCGTGGACGCCCGGGGTGTAGTGGTTCTTCCAGATCAAATGCAGACCGAGGCGCAAGTCCTCGATGCCGCCGACCCATTCCGCGCAATCGATGGCGCCACGCTCGGCAGCCGGCGCGATTTCACCGCCTGGCATGTTGACGACGGCCATGCCCATTTTGGCGTAGATCTCGGCCGTGATACCAGTCTGGCGGCACTTGATGCCTTTGAACTGGGCCAGTCCTTCGATCGGCTTGCGGAACCACCCCAGCGCCTGTGGGCCTGGGCCCCAAAGTGGGAACGCAACGATGTTGAGCTTCATGTCCTTCTGAAAGAACTCTTCGTTGAGTTCCTTGCCGCCACCCTCATAGTACCAGCCGAGATAATCGAAATGGTCCATGCCGACGATGCCGGCGGGCGTATTGGAGAATAATGTGAAGGCCTTGTTCTTGCCGATGAAGTAGTAATCGACCGACTGCGATCCATCGAGCACGCCCTTGTGTGTCGCATCGAGGACCTCGAAGGGCGGAACGATCTGTCCTCCCGGCGCAGGATTGATCTTGAGCGTGCCGCCAGTCAGCTTGTCGACGCGCTCTGCGAACATCTTGAAGGCGTCGTGCGCTGTCGAGTTCGCTGGGAAACTGGACTGCATGTTCAGTGTACGGGTCTGAGCGGCGGCCGGCTGGGTCACGCCCATCGCGGCGGCGACCGCGGCAACAGCCGCGAATAAGGCAAGTGGCTTCAGTTCCATTCTCAGTCGTCTCCTACCCCGATTGTGGGAGCTTTTTGTCACTTGAACGAGCAAATTACCGAACGGCCCAGCATTGTGCCAGACGTTGAAAATGGTCCAACAATTTCTTCGCTTGAGGCGGAGCAGTCCATTCCTCGGAACGCTCCAAAGGGTTGCCGCAAGACGATACAGCAACTCAGTCTCCCAACTTGTGCTCCGCAAAACGAGCTCTGAGATCCTTCTTCGAGATCTTGCCCGTCGCCGTGAGCGGTAGGCTGTCGACGAACACGACATCGTCCGGCACCTGCCATTTCGCGAGTTTGGCGGCCACATGCGCCAATACATCGGCTTTCGTCGGGTCTGCGCCCGGAGCCTTAACTGCCACCAGCAAGGGGCGCTCCATCCATTTCGGATGTGGTATGGCGATAACGGCCGCATTGGCGATGCCAGGGCAACCAATCGCGACGTTCTCGACGTCGATGGAGGAGATCCACTCGCCACCAGACTTGACGAGGTCCTTGGTGCGATCGACGAGCACGAGCCAGCCGTCCGAGGTGATGGTGGCGACGTCGCCCGTGCCGAACCAACCATCTTTATCGAACGCCGCCTTCGTCGCGGTTTCATTATTGAAGTAACCGGAGATCACCGCGCCGCCCCGCACGAAGAGCTCGCCCTGAGAGACGCCGTCGTTCGGCAATCGATTGCCATCCGCATCGACGATCTTTGTCTCGACACCATACATGCGGCGGCCTTGCCGGCTCTTGATGTCCATCTGCTCGTCGAAGGGCAGCGCGCGTTCCTCAGGCGTCATCTGAGTTAGGGTGCCAACGGGGCTCATCTCCGTCATGCCCCAGCCGTGCACGATGTCGACCTTGTAGTCGCGTTCATAGATTTCGAGGGTGGAACGGGCAACGGCCGAGCCGCCAGTGAGGATGCGCGACAGGCCCTCGGGCTTGCGGCCGCGCTTCTTCATCTCCTCGATGAGGCCCAGCCAGACGGTCGGCACGCCCCAGCCGCCCCACACCTTCTCGGCGTCCATCAGTTCGAACAGGCTCGTGCCGTCGAGCCTCGGCCCCGGCATAACGAAGGGGGCGCCGGTCAGCGTGACGATGAAGGGCAATCCCCAGGCGTTGGCATGGAAAAGCGGTACGACCGGAAGGATCGGCCTCGTCGGCATGAACGATCCTTGGGCGGAGGCAAGGACGAAGAATGTATGCAGGAGATTTGATCGGTGTGAGTAGAGCGCGCCTTTTGGATCGCCCGTGGTGCCCGACGTGTAGCAGAGGGCGCAGGCGGAGTTCTCGTCGAATTCCGGCCACACGATGTCTGGGGCGCTGCCGGCCAGAAGCTCCTCGTAGCAGAGGAGTCCGGGAATAACGTCCTCGGCCGGCATATGGGCTCGATCGGTCAGCGCCACATATGTCCGGATTGGCCCGAAGGTCGGCTTCAGCTTCTGCACCAACGGCACGAATGTCGCGTCCAGGAACAGTATCGTATCCTGGGCATGATTGACGATGAACGTCATCTGCTCCGGAAAGAGGCGCGGGTTGATTGTGTGGCAAACCGCTCCGATGCCCGAGATGGCGAAGTAGAGCTCGAAATGGCGATGGGTATTCCAGGCTAGGGTCGCCACGCGGTCGCCGGGTTTCACACCGAGTTTCAGGAGCGCGTTGGCCAGACGCGCCACCCGGGCGCGCGTCTCGGCGTAGGTTTGCCGGTGGACATGGCCTTCGACGGTGGCCGAGACGATCGGGCTGGTGCTATGAACCTCGGCCGCATAGTCGATCAGGCTTGAGACCAGCAACGGCCGGTCCATCATCTGCCCCTTGAGCATTCTTATCTCCTCCCGGATAACCTTGGGCCGAAACGTAGCCGCGCGGGGCCCATGAGCCAAGCGCGGCGCGCCGTATTTGGTGTCCAGTGTCTTGTGCGTTGCACTCGGCGCCGGAATGAAAAGTCAGGAAGGATCGAAGATGGCAAAGGTCGAGATCGAAACGCATGGCCGCGTGCTGGTGGTGCGTCTCTCCAATCCGCCCGTGAACGCGCTGGCACATGGCGTACGCACAGGGCTCCAGGGGGCGATCCGCTCGGCGAACGACGACCCTGCCATCGATGCCATCGTCGTCACGGGCGAAGGTCGCGCATTTTCGGCAGGCGCAGACATTGCGGAGTTCGCGAGCGGCCTCAAGGAGCCTGGACTGCCCGAAGTGATCGACGAGATGGAAGCGAGCGCCAAACCCGTCGTCGCCGCCGTCAACGGCCTCGCCCTGGGCGGCGGGCTAGAGGTCGCTCTCGGCTGCCATTATCGGGTGGTTGCGCGCGCCGTTACCCAACTCGGACTCCCCGAGGTCAAGATCGGCATTTTGCCGGGAGCAGGTGGCACGCAGCGCCTGCCGCGGGTGATCGGCGTTGAGTCGGCGCTCGATATGATCGTCTCGGGCAATTTCATCAACGCTGCGACTGCCGAGAAAAATGGCCTCGCTGACAAGGTTGTCGACGGTGACGTGGTAACGGCCGCGGTCGCTTTTGCGGAAGAGTTGGTCAAGTCCGGCAAAGGACCTCGCTCGACATCGGCGAAGCAGATCGAGCCGAATAGCATCCCCGCTGATCTTTTCGCCAAAAGACGCGCGTCCATCGCCAAGCATCCTTCGGGACCGCTCGCTGCGCGAAATTGCATTGCCGCCGTCGAGGCCGCAGTCGGAAGCGATTACCGGTCGGGCGTCGCGCGCGAGCGGGAGCTTTTCGCCGAGCTTGCCGCCAGCCCGTATGCCAAGGCGCTGCAGTATGCCTTCTTCGCCGAGCGCAAGGCGGCCGACATTCCCGACATCGGCAAGGACGTGAAGCCGAGGCCGGTGGAGAAAATCGGCATCGTTGGGGCAGGCACGATGGGCGTCGGCATCTCGCTGGCGTTCCTGCAGGCGGGCTTGCCGGTCACAGTTGTCGAAACGAAGCCAGAGGCTCTCGAGCGAGGCCTCGCTCGCATCCGCGAGACAGTTGCCTCCAATGTAAAGCGAGGCCGTCTCTCACAAGAGAAGGCAGATGGGCTTTTGTCGGGTCTCACCGGTTCTCTGGATCTCGCCGACCTGAAGGACGCGGACTTCGTCGTCGAGGCTGTGTTCGAGAAAATGGCCGTCAAGCAGGAGGTGTTCCGCAAGCTCGATGCGGTTGTGAAGAACGGCGCCGTGCTCGCGACCAATACCTCAACGCTCGATGTCGACCAGATTGCCGCCGTGACAAGCCGCCCGGAAGACGTGCTCGGCACGCACTTCTTCTCGCCAGCCAACATCATGCGCCTGCTTGAAATCGTGCGTGGCGCCAAGACCGCAAAAGACACGCTCGCGACCGGAATGGCCGTCGCCAAGCGCATCAACAAGGTTGGCGTGGTAGCCGGCGTGTGCTTCGGCTTCATCGGCAACCGCATGGTGGAGGCCTACCTCGAAGAAGTGCAGGCCATGCTGCTGGAGGGCGCAACGCCAGCCGACATCGACGGGGCGCTCGAAGCGTGGGGACTCGCCATGGGGCCGAACGCGATGATGGATCTCGCCGGCATCGACGTCGGCTACCTGATCCGTCGTGAGCATCCGATCTCGGACGAGCGTCGCCGACTCTATCGCGTGACCGATAAAATCGCCGAATTGGGGCGGCACGGCCAGAAGACCGGGATCGGCTATTACAAATATGACGGGCGAACGCGTATTGCCGATCCAGAGGTCGTCGCGATGTTCGAGGAGGAAGCGCGGGCGCAGCAGATCAACCGCCGTAAGCTTCCGGCAGAGGAGATCGTCGAGCGGTGTCTGCTGCGCCTCGCCAACGAGGGCGCTCAGCTTCTCGACGAGGAGATCGCGCTGCGTGCCTCCGACATCGACACGATCTATCTCACCGGCTACGGCTTCCCGGCTTGGCGGGGTGGCCCGATGTGGCAGATCGAGAACGCGATCGGCCTGAAGGCGACCGCTGAGAAGATCCGTAGCTACGAGGCGAAGTACGGTCCGCGCTGGACACTCGCTCCCTTGATCGAGCGGTTGGCGACAGAAGGTGGGTCGCTCGTCAAAGCCGGCAAAGCCTGAGAAGCGACGTCGTCTGGATTGCTCGTGTCGTCGTCGTGAGCCATCGTTAGATTTGATGAAATCCGAAGGGGCGGCCACAAGACCGCCCCTTGTTCATTGTGCCGCCGACATCTGCGGAGACCTCGAGGTTCGACAGCCGCCCCTTAGAGCGCGTTCACTTTGGATGGACGCGTAACGTCCCTTGCGGGGCTGCGTATATTCGGCTTGGCGACAGGCACGTTCCCCTCCCCCTGGCGGGGAGGGGTTAGGGGTGGGGGGATTGAACTGCTCGATTGCCGATGACGAGGCAAGGCATCCGACCTGATTTGATCGTTATCGCAAGCGATGAAGCGAGACGTGGGCCCCCCCCCCCCCCCCCCCCCCCGGGGGGGGGTGGGGGGGGGGGGGGGGCCAATGAACTGCTCGATTGCCGATGACGAGGCAAGGCATCCGACCTGATTTGATCGTTATCGCAAGCGATGAAGCGAGACGTTCACCCCACCCCCCGCCCCTCCCCGTCAAGGGGAGGGGAGTGGTGGCGCTCGTGGCCTCAACGTAATCCTCGCGACGAACAGTCGGGTCCATCCTACTTGAACTTGCTCTAGCGTCGCGGCCGCCGGACCGCCGCAACCTTGCTCGGCCGTCGCCGCACCGCGCTGGTGAGCGCGCCAGCGCCGCGTTTGCTTGTGGTGGCCGTCGGCGCAGGGGCAACAGCCTTCGATCTTCTGGGCGTCGCTTTCGGCTTCGACTGCGATGGTCGCCCTACGGGGCGCGCTGCTGGCTTACGTGCAGCCTTCGGTGCAGGACGCTTGGTGCGCGCCTCGCTTTTGGCCGCTTGACGACCCGGCCGACGTGCGGACGAAGCTGTAGCTCGCGGCGCGGCTGCCGCGGATTCTGCTGGAACCTGATAGTTTTCGTACTTGCGCAGCCATGTGAGCGCGGTCCGGATGGGACCGGACAACAGGTGACAGTAGACCGTGCGGCCGACTTTCACGCGCGAGACGAGGCCCGCCTCCGTGAGTACGCCAACGTGCTTCAGCACAGCCGGCAACGACATTGCGAACGGCGTCGCAAGATCCGAGATTGCCATTCGGCCGCTCTTGGCGAGGCGCTCCACCATTGCACGTCGCGTTGGATCGGCGAGTGCGGCGAGCGTGCGATCGAGCGCTTCAGCGTCGCGCGTAGCCATTTTTTCTTAACTCCTGAACTTGCTGGTTTTCTATGCAGCTTCGGCTGTGGTCCGAAAGCTCAGCCATTACGCGCCGCGATGGCTTCCGCAATCGCCACCATGCGCAACGCCGCGTCACGATGCAACAGCTCGACCATCTTGCCTTCGAGACCAATAACTGCCCGACCCTTGTTCTCGGGCAACTCGAACGCGGCGATGATCTTGCGTCCCCAATCGACTTCGGCTGCCTCTGGTTGGAACGCAGCATTCGCCGTCGACGCCTGATCGGGGTGGATAATCGTCTTGCCGTCAAAACCGAGTGCGCGCCCTTGCAGGCACTCACGGTGGTAACCCTCCATATCGCGGAAGTTGTTCCAAACCCCGTCGAGAACATCGATGCCATAGGCGCGCGCAGCGGTCACGCTTGCAGAAAGCCAATAGAGGGCTGCCGTCCGATGCGCATCTAGCTCGATACGAGTTTCCTTAACGAGATCGTTGAGGCCGACGACGAAACACGCGAGGCGTCCGCCGGGCTGGCGCGCGGTCGCTGCAATCTCTTTCAGATTCAGGATGCCGAGTGTCGTCTCGATCATGGCCCAGACGCTGGTCGTCTCTGGCGCGCCGGCCCGGCGCAGGCGTGCGACGAGACCATCTATATCCGCAGCGCTCGATGCTTTCGGGAGCAACACGGCGTCCGGAGCCGCGGCGGCCGCGGCAGCTACATCGGCTTCGCCCCAGGCCGTATCGAGCCCATTTACCCGTATAACCACCTCACGCGGTCCGAATCCTCCGGCCTTTACCGCGGCGCAGACCTGGTCCCGCGCGGCGTCCTTCGCATCCGGCGCCACCGAGTCCTCGAGATCGAGGATGACGGCATCCACTGGAAGCGAACGCGCCTTCTCGATGGCCCGTGCGTTCGAACCCGGCATGTAGAGGGCGCTACGGCGCGGACGAATGATCATACGGTTCTCCTGGTGGCTGTTAATCCGGCCACACCGATGCCACGGATGGTTAGGAAAGAAAACCGACCGGATCAATACACGATCCGACCGCGCGAGAGGTGCAAGCCGCGCGACTTGGTTTCCAGCGAGCAACGTGCCACGCCAGCGGACCGGTGCTATCGCATCACTCGCACCACTTCGCCAAGTGGATTTGCTCGTCCGTGGGCCTTCCCTCGGCAGCCCGCATGCGCCACTCTGACGCCATGACAGATCGCTCGGCGGACATCGTTATCATCGGCGGCGCGGCAATAGGCAGCTCCATCGCCTATTTTCTGAAGCGCGATGGCTTTCGCGGGCGTATCGCAGTCGTCGAGAAGGATCCGAGCTACCAATGGTGCGCCAGCGGGCGAGCCGTAGCCGGCATTCGCCAGCAGTTTTCGACGCTCGAGAACATTCGTCTCTCGCAATTTGGCGTCGGTTTCTTCAGAGGCATCAAGTCAGAATTCGGTGACGACGCCGATGTCGCTTTCCGCGAGCGCGGTTATATGGTGATGGCGACGCCCGAAGGACGGTCGATCCTCGAGGCCAATATCGCGCTGCAACGGCGTCTCGGCGCCGATACGGAGCTTCTCGAACCGGATGAGATTGTCCGACGCTTTCCCTGGCTTTCTATCGAGGGCCTGGGAGCTGCCGGTTGGGGGCGCTCAGGCGAGGGCTGGATCGACCCGGCCTCTCTCGTGCAAATCCTGCGCAAATCCGCAATAGCGCGCGGCGTCGACTACCTTTCCGATGAAGTTACGGGCATCGATAGTGCGGGAGGCCGCATCGGCAGCGTTCGTCTTGCAAGCGGCAACCGTCTCGCGACGGGCACGGTCGTCTGCGCCGCCGGCTGGCATTCCTCCAAGGTCGCCCGGATGGCGGGGCTCGAAATTCCCGTCCGCCCGAGAAAGCGCAACGTGTTCGTGGTGGATTGCCCGACGCCGCTGCCGGGTGCCGGCCTGATGATCGATCCGTCGGGCCTCTATTTCCGACCGGAGGGAACAACCTTTCTGACCGGCATCGCACCGCCCGAGGACGAGGACCCCGACGCTGAGGATTTCGACATCGATCACGACCAATTCGAGCGCGAAATCTGGCCGCGTTTGGCAGAGCGGGTTCCGGCGATGGAAACACTCAAAGTTCGCAATGCCTGGTGCTGCCACTACGACGTGAACACGCTCGACCAGAACGCATTGCTCGGCTCACATCCCGAGCTGCCATCGTTCCTGCTCGCGTGCGGTTTTTCAGGGCATGGTTTGCAGCACTCGCCCGGCGTTGGGCGCGCCATCGCAGAACTCATTATTCACGGTGAGTACCGGACGATCGATCTGACGCGCCTTGGTTTCGCGCGCGTTCAGAACAACGCGCCGCTGCGTGAAGCAAACGTCTATTGAGGATTGCATGGCTCGCGTTCTCGCCATCTCATCTCAGGTCGCGCGAGGCGCCATCGGGCTCTCGGCCGCCGTGCCGGCACTGCAGGCGTTCGGCCACGAGGTGATCGCGCTTCCAACCATCCTTCTCTCGAACCATCCCGGTCACGCGCGTTTCGCAGGAGAGCACATATCACCTGAGCTTCTCGGGCGCATGATGGACGCACTCGAAGCCAACGGCTGGCTTGCGGGCTTCGACGCAGTGCTGACCGGCTATCTCCCGAGCGTCGATCATGTCGCCTTTGCCCAGTCCGCTGTCGAACGCGTGACGCGGCAATCTCCTTCCGCCGTCTACCTGTGCGACCCGGTCCTCGGTGACCATCCAAAAGGACTCTACATCGCGCACGATGCCGCCAACGCGATCCGCGACCGGCTTCTCCCGATTGCCGATATGCTCAAAATGAACCGCTTCGAAGCCGAATGGCTTTGCGGATGTGAGTTCAACGACAAAGATGACTTCGTTAGAGCGGCCCGTGCGCGTCGGTGGCATACCACGGTCATCACATCGCTGCCCTCACAACACGCGGGCTCAATTGCGAACGTGCTGGTGGACGGTACTGTGCCGGCACTCGCGCGCGAGGTGAACCGCCGCGATCGCGTGCCCAACGGCACGGGCGACTTGCTCGGAGCGCTTTGGCTCGGCCATCGTCTGCGACCGTGCTCCAATGCGGAGGCCTTCGAGCGCGCCGTTGCCGGGGTCGAACTTGTCCTCTCCCGAAGCATCGATACGGACGAGCTTCAGCTCATCGGCACGCTCAAGGATCTCGTGTCTTGAGTGCTGACATCTGGGTTGCCGGAGCAGACGGCTGCCCAGCAGGATGGCTGGTCGTACTGCGCGAGCTCAGTGGCAAACATTCACCATTGGCCCGCATCGCCCCGACGTTCGCCGACCTGCTGGCACTTCCAGAAGCGCCCTGCATCATCGCGATCGACATGCCGATCGGTCTTCCTGACCGCACGACAATCGGTGGTCGCGCGCCAGATATTGCCGCCCGTGCCAATCTCGGTGCACGGCAATCTTCGGTCTTCGCGGTTCCGTCGCGCGCTGCTGTCATGACAAACGATTATGCCGCTGCATGCACGATGGCACTCGAAACGTCCGATCCGCCGCGCAAGATTTCGAAGCAGACGTGGCACCTCTTTCCCCGCATCCGCGAGATCGACGCGCTGATGACGCCAGCGTTGCAGGAACGCGTTTTCGAGTGCCACCCGGAGGTCGCCTTTTGGGCGATGAACGGAGAGAGCGCTCTCAGTGAGCCGAAGAAAGTCAAGTCACGTCCTTATCAGCCTGGGCTTGTATTGCGCCGACGCTTGCTGATCGAAGCAGGCTTTGCGCCGGAGTTCGTATCAGCGACGCACTTTCGACCCTCCGCAGCCGGCCCTGACGATTTCCTGGATGCCTGTGCGTGTGCGTGGACCGCCGCACGCATTCTTGCCGGCACCGCGCGCACATTTCCGGCCGAGCCGCCAATCGATGCGCGCGGTCTACGCCAGGAAATCAAGGCATGAGGTCCACGCGTCGCTCTACCGCGCTGGACATCATTCCTATGGCGGTGGTCGAATATGGCGCCATTTCCCGGACCAGTCCGGCAACGCCAGAAAGCAGGAGACGCACGTCATGAGTGGAGCCACGAAGCGCGCATATATAACCACAAGCGACGGCGTCCGCCTCTATACGGAGGAAACGGGCACTGGCGATCCGATCATCTTCGTGCACGAATTCGCCGGCCATCATCTTTCGTGGGAGACGCAGGTTCGCTATTTCTCGCGTCGCTATCGTTGCATCACCTACCAAGCGCGCGGCTGGCCGCCGTCGGACGTTCCGCCCGACGTCAACAGCTATTCCCAGGCGAGAGCGGCCGACGATATCGCGGATGTCATGAAGGGGCTGAGCCTCGAGAAAGCACACATCGTGGGCCTCTCGATGGGTGCGACAGCCGCGATCGAGTTTGCGATCCGCCATCCCGGCAAAGCTTTGTCAATCGCCGCAGCCGGTGCTGGTACTGGCGCCACGCGCGATGCTACAACCCTCGCCCGATTCCAGCGCGAGGCCCAAGCGATGGCCGAGTTGATCGAAAGCAAAGGCATCGGGGCCCTAGGCGATGTTTATCTCTCGGGACCGTCGCGCATTCAGCTCCTTACGAAAGATCCGCGGGGTTATGCCGAGTTCAAACGCCAGTTCATCGAAGGCGCTTCGACAGGCCGCGCGCTGACGATGCGCGGCGTGCAAGCGCGCCGGGTTCCGTTCTTCGATCGCGAAGCGGAACTGCGCGCAATCGTAGACCCTGTACTCATCATCTGCGGTGACGAAGATGACGCCACGCTCGACGTTTCGGTCTTCATGAAACGCAACATTCCCAGGTGCGGCCTCATGGTGTTCCCCAAGACGGGGCACGGCATCAATCTCGAGGAGCCCGCCGGCTTCAACGCTGTCGTGGGGGACTTCATCCACGCGGTCGAAAAGGAACGCTGGCCTGCCAACGTGTCAACGGCTGGCAAGGGCTTCGCGATGTTCCCGAAGACTTAGGTCAACGCCGACAAAGGCATCCGATCGGGCGATCGGCTGCTCCGCGTGCGCAGAAGCGATCGATACTGCGCACGCGACTATGAGACATCGCCACCATCTGCGCGCGGGCTGGCCATCGCCGGCACCGACGACTTCGCGATCCGGGGCGGCCGCGTGGGATCCTCGCGGAACTTGTTCGTGATTGGATACCGCCGGTCACGGCCGAAACTACGCGAGGAGATCTTTACGCCGGGCGCCGCCTGACGGCGTTTATACTCGGCAAGGTACAAAAGCCGCTCGACGCGCTTCACCACATCGACCGGATGGCCGCGCGCAACGATCTCTGCCAGCGACATCTCGTTCTCGACCAGGGACAGCAGGATATCGTCAAGCACCTCGTAGGGCGGCAGCGAATCCTGATCCTTCTGGTTCTCGCGCAGCTCGGCGGAGGGTGGCTTCGTAATGATGTTCTCCGGGATCACCAGGCCGGCCGGGCCGTGTCCGCCCTTCGGGGCATTTGCATTCCGCCAGCAACACAAACGAAAAACCTCCATCTTGTAGAGGTCCTTGATCGGGTTGAACCCGCCATTCATGTCGCCGTATATAGTTGCATAGCCGACGCTCATCTCGCTCTTGTTGCCGGTCGTGACCAGCATCGAACCGAACTTGTTCGAGACGGCCATCAACGTCGTGCCTCGGACCCGGCTCTGGATATTCTCCTCGGTGAGATCGCGCTCGCGCCCGGCGAACAGGGGCTCGAGCATCCCGTAAAGCCCGTCCACAGCAGGTGCGATCGGGACCGTGTCGTACCGGATGCCCAATGCCTCGGCGCAGGCCGCGGCATCGACAAGGCTCTCATTCGATGTGAAGCGGTAAGGCAGCATTACCGCATGCACGCGGTCAGCACCCAGCGCGTCGGCAGCGATCGCCGCCACGAGAGCCGAATCGACACCGCCGGACAAACCGAGCACCACTCCGGGAAAGCCGTTCTTGTTCACATAGTCACGCAAGCCGAGCATCGAGGCGTGATAGGCCGCTGCATCGCCCTCCTCGACCACTGCTTTCGGCCCCGGCTTGCAGCTCCATCCCTCCGCGCCGCGCTCCCACTCGGTGAGGACGATAGCCTCGCCCCAGGCCGGCATTTGAACGGCGAGACTCGCATCCGAGTTCAGGACGAACGATGCGCCGTCGAACACCAGCTCGTCCTGGCCGCCGATCTGGTTGACATAGACCATCGGCAGCTCGGTCTCGGTCACGCGCGCGACGGCGACGTTCATCCGCACATCGATCTTGCGCCAATCGAATGGCGAGCCGTTGGGCACGATCAGGATTTCGGCCCCACACTCGGCGAGGCACTCGACCACGTCCTCTTTCCAAATGTCTTCGCAGATCGGCACGCCCAGCCTGACGCCACGAAAACTGATCGGACCTAGCAACGGTCCAGCATCGAATACCCGCTTCTCGTCGAAGGGGCCGTAATTCGGCAGATCGACCTTGTAGCGGACGGCCGTGATCTGCCCTTCGTCGACCATTGCTACAGCGTTATAAACACTATCGCCATCAGGCCAGACCGTGCCGATCAGCAGAGCCGGCCCCGGCCCGAGCCGCTCCGCCAGTTCCTCGACCGCCTCACGGCAGGCCGCCGCGAAGGCCGGTTTGCGCACCAGATCCTCGGGCGGATAGCCGCAGATGAAGAGTTCGGGGAAAACCACAAGGTCGGCGCCCTGCGCAGCCGCGTCCGTACGCGCGGCCTCCAGCAGCTTCACGTTGCCTGCGATATCGCCAACGACGGGATTGAGCTGGGCAAGCGCAATTTTGAGGGTATTTGCGGGTGCTGTCATGAAAGCTCGGCCATGCGAAAGAACTGTGTTGCCACACTCTTACCGTGGGCGCAGCCTGAGGCAAGGCGCCTGATCTCCCAGCCCTTGCCCTCCCATATCGCGAGATCCGGCCGGCTCCGTGCAACGAAGTCGGATCGCGCGCCCAAAACAAGCCTCGCTTAATCTCTCTGTGGCAGTCTGCCAGCTCAATCCCGGTAATGTAGGGTGTCAGGGATGGTGCGGTTGCTTGGCATTGATGCCAAACGGAAGACATTCAGCTTCAAATGCGGCTTGTGCAACGGTATGCACGAAGGCCCGCCGTCGTTCGCCCATAAGCGACCGCCGTACTACTTCGACGTGCCCGAGCCCGATCGCTCGGCTCGAATCGAGATCAACGACGACCTGTGCCGCATTGAGCCGACCCAGCCCGATGGCTCCGATGCGATCTACTGCATCCGCGCCACCCTCGATATTCCCATTGTCGACAGTGACGCGCCTTTCTGCTGGGGCGTCTGGGTTACCCACTCGGAAGAGGCCTTCCGCCGCTACGAGGCGACCTTTGATCGAGACCAGACCGATGACGGCGCCTTCGGCTGGCTCGCCGTCGTGATGCCGCACTACCGCCGCACGTCCCCCGGCGATTACCTCGAGCACCTGGCCTGCGACGTCGAGTGGGGCCCTGTGGGCCGTCGTCCCAAGGTTATCGTCCGCCCGTGCGATCACCCGCTTTACATCGATCAAAGCGAGGGCATCACCTGGGACAAGGCCGTCGAGATCGCACGCCTTGCCATGCACGGCACGCACTAACCGAGGTTCTCCGGCCACCTTTCACGTTGACGCCCCCACTCTCCCTTCGACATCCTATCACCCGAGCGTGAGCACGGCCCGGACACTGCTACCGATCCCGGTCGAAACAATCGTAAAATTCGCCACCTCGGGAGAACGCCCATGAACGACCAAGCCACCGCGGCGCCGACGCGGGCCGAGCATCAGGCCCGCATGGCCGATTACCTGAAAGCCGGCGAGGCGCGTGCTCGCGACCTTGGCAACAAAGGGCCCGTCCGTTTCGATGCAGATGGCAATCTCCATCCGGATATCGTTGCGGCCTACTGGAAGCATGGCTTCTACATTTTCGAGGGTGTCATCAGCCCAGACGAGGTCGCCGCGTTGCGCGCCGATGCGTTGAACATGCTCGAACGCGCGCCTGCAGCACCTGGTGGCCAGCTCGACACGCAGGGTCGGCCTGCGATGGGGCGCGACTGGGCGCGCGAGCCCTTCACGTTCATCAAGCCGCTCTCTGACCCGTGGGGCGGCACCGACAAACTCAATGGGCGACACCCCAGCAAGATGGCCGAGGCAAAGGCCGACTCTGACGCACCGGAGCACGTCGTCTTCCTCATGTACGGCATGTGCATGGGCATGCCTGCCGGCCTTCGCGTCTACGGCCACCCGCACCTGTTGGCCATCGCCGCTGCCATCAATGGTTCCGACTTCGTGCCCTTCAACGACGCAATCTTCGTGAAACAACCCGGCGTCGGCGGGTCGGTGGCGTGGCACCAGGACGGGGTCACGCATTGGAACGCGCCCGACTGGGATGAAGGGATTCACGGCTTCAACTTCCAGGTTCAGCTTTTCCCGACGACGGCGGCCAACTGCCTCTGGGTCGTGCCCGGCTCGCACAAGCTCGGCAAGATCGACATCAAGAGGCGTATCGCTGAGAACGGAGGCGACGACCGGCTGCCCGAGGCGGTGCCACTGATCTGCAATGCCGGCGATGTGACGATGGTCAACCGTCAATGCCTGCACGGTTCGTTTGCCAACTCGTCACCCGACATCCGCATCTCGCTGACGTTCGGCTTCCACCGTCGTCGGTCGGTACTCGGCGCCAAGGCCGGGCTTTCCATGACGCAGCAGAACGTGGTCTATGACGAGCAACGCATTTTCGAACGCGCTGCCGTGATCCCCATCGCCGTCGATGCGCGCCACCAGCACTATCCGGCCGAGGTACCGTACAAATATCACCCCTTCGCCGATCGCGCCTTTGAGTTCCGTTACACTCCCGAAACCCGCGACCGCTGGATCAAGGATTACAACACCAAGGATCTGGCGATTTGAACCTTGATACGAAATGCGGGCGGCTGATTGTTTCGGCCGCCCGCACTCACAATCATATCATTTATGCGGCATTCGGATTCGCCGATACCGGTGACCACGCATCACCGCTTGGTGACGATAACCTGCGCGTATTCGCTCGGAATGACTAACGAGCCGTTTGTGGCTCTATTGAACCGCTCCATCAACGCGAGCAAGTCCGCCTCGAGAGCCTTTTGCCCTGCCGCATCAAGTGCCTGGAAGGCCTTGTGCATGGGCCCATAATATTGCCGGAAAATATCGACGAAATGCGCCGGCGACCGGTATCGGAAATTGAACATCAATGGTTTCACCTCAACGGCCGAAGCCGCACCGCCAAATGTTTCGTCGATCCAGCTTCGGTCGCCCCACAGTGCCGGCGACTTGACACCCGCCGGTGGCGGAACGTGACCCCCGAGCGTCCTGAAAAGCTGTCCGATGAAGCCCGCGGGTGTCCAATTCGCGAGTCCGATTTGGCCACCCGGCCGGCACACGCGCAGAAGCTCACCGGCGGCCTTTTTCTGGTTCGGCGTGAACATCACACCGAATGTCGAGACGACAGCATCGAACGATCCATCTTCAAACGGCAGTTGCTCAGCATCGGCGACCTTGAAGCGTACCGGTAATCCCTCCGCGTCGGCCCGAATGCCGCCTTTGGCCAGCAGCGCCTCGACATAGTCGGTGGACGTCACGTCGCAAAAGCGGCGGGCGAATGCGAGAGTTGCATTTCCATTGCCGGCAGCAACGTCGAGGACTTTGGCACGAGAGTCGATGTCCATTGCTTCGGCCAGCGTTTCGCCGACAATCTGCAGCGTCGTGCCAATTCGCGCGTAGTCGCCAGAAGCCCACGCCGCATTCTGCTTGGATTTGATGGCAGCGTAGTCAGGGTTGGTCGGGATCATATCGTTCACAGCTAAACTCCTGATATTTTGCGCTCAGTAAAATTACGGTGCCAAAAATAAGTCCGCCGAGGTAAAGCCCCATACGCCCACTCAGCGACACCCATATCGCCTGGACGCGGATTTTCTGCTTGAGTATGGGAAGGAGACTGCTTGAGGATTTAGTAGGGAAATATTGAGGGCGCGTCAGAGAGCGGAGCTGGGCGTGCAATATCAGTTCCACGATTTCTTATTGGATCTCGACACCTATGAACTGCGGCGCGGCGAAAAGCTCGTGCATGTCGAGCCCCTCGTCTTCGATCTGCTGCGGTTCTGCATTGCGAATGCGGGCCGCGTTCTTTCTCGCGACGAAATTATTGCCGAGGTCTGGCGCGGCCGGTTTGTTTCCGATGCTGCGGTTTCCAGCGCCATCAAGGCTGCCCGTAAGGCGCTTGGCGACAGCGGGGAAACACAAACCTATATCCGCACCATTCGCGGGCGTGGATTTCAGTTTACCGTCGAGGCGCTCAGCGTTGCTCCACCTGACGCTGAGGTTTCTGCTCATTCGAACGAGCAAGCGCAAAATCCAGAGGACGAGCCGGACAAGGCAAAATCGACACTCGCCTCACCGCCGCGCATTGCGGTTCTGCCGCTTTTTCCGCTCACAATGGACGACGAGTTGAGATTGCTGGGAGATGCCATCTCTCAGGAAGTGATCCTCGAGCTTGCACGTCTGCATTGGCTGTTCGTCATTGCGCGTGGTTCCTCGTTTCATTTCCGGGGGCAGGAGCTTGATCTGGCAAGAGCCGCATCAATTCTCGGCGCCGACTACTTCGTCACGGGAACGATCGCCAGAGCCGGCAACGACTGCATCATCACGGTCGAGCTCTGTCGGCCCGATAGCGGCAACGTGATCTGGGCCGACAGCATCACCACGGCCTCCGACGGCTTGATGCACATGCGGTCTAGGCTTGCCGCTCAAATCGTTGGCGCGCTCGAGCCGCGCATACAGCTCAACGAAACCATTGCTGCCGCCAAGGTCCCGACCGAGCAGTTGGATGCGTGGGCGGCATACCATCGCGGGCTGTGGCACATGTATCGCTTCAACATGCGCGACAATGATGTGGCAGCCGGGCTCTTCTCGCGCGCCATTGCGCTCGATCCATCGTTCGCGCGGGCGCACGCGGGGCTGTCGTTCACGCATTTCCAGTCTGCGCTGATCGGCTATTCGTCCGACATCGACGCCGAACGCGGAAAGGCACGCTCTTATGCCGAGCGAAGCATGGTGCTCGATCCGCTGGATCCGTTCGTCAACCTCACGATGGGCCGGGCTGACTGGATCGACGGGCAACTCGAGGCGGGCCTGAGCTGGATGGAGCGCAGTATTTCGCTGAGCCCGAACTACGCGTTCGCGATCTATAACAGCGCTTTGGTCGGCACCCTGCTTGGCGATGGCGAGGCGAACGAGACAAGGGTCACGAAAGCGATTGCGCTGAGCCCGATCGACCCGCTGAGCTATGCGATGTTGGCGACGCGCGCGCTCACACATGCGGTCCGGGGCGATTTCACGACGGCGGCCAAGTGGGGAAACCGAGCGGTCCGCTCGCCCAATGCCCACATCCAGATCTTCGCCATCGCGGCCTTTTCGAACGAGCTGGCTGGGCAGCGACCGCAAGCCGATGCACTTGTCGCCCACATCAAGTCGTTCAATCCCGGCTTCACTTCGGGCGATTTCCTGAAGGCTTTCCCACTGCCACCCGGGCCTATCCGATCACAGGTCGAACAATCCCTCGGACGGCTGGGCTTGGCGGGCCGTTGACCAGTCGTGTTTCGTTTGCGTCGAGGAAGGGGGAAAATCGCAGATCGGCAGGCTGCCGGACAACATCACTCATAACGAAACGTCCCAGCGCGCAAGAATCGGGTTGTCTGCTCATCGGGGCGGTGACTGACTTGGCCGCTCCAGATCATCCCGTTTTCCGCAGCGAGCCCTTCATCGTGACAACATCCTCTGTCGATTCCGCGCTGGCTTGGCGCATGGCCGGCGTCGCGTTCGCTGTCGGTTTCATTGTGTTCGGCGTCGTCTACAGCTTTGGCGTATTCCTCGAACCGATCATGGCGGATCTCGGGGCGGGTCGATCTGCGACGTCCGCGCTCTATGCCATATCGAGCTCGGTGTTCTACTTCTTGGGTCCCGTCACCGGATGGATCGGCGACAAAGTCGGCCCGCGTGTCATTGGCGCCGTCGGCGCCGTCGCGATGGCGGCAGGTCTCGCCGCGACCGCATTCGTTGGCGACATCGGTACGGCTTACGTCACCTACGGGATCGGCGTCGGCATCGGTGCCGCGTGCACGTATATCCCGACCTTTGCCATCGTCGGCGGCTGGTTCGATCGATGGAGGACACGAGCGCTGAGCTTCGCAGTCGCTGGCACTGGGCTCGGCATGCTGGCCTTGCCGCCTCTGTCGGCGGTACTCATAGAGCGGTTCGGCTGGAGGGTGGCCATCATGGCCTTGGCCGCGATCAGTGGTATCGTTCTGGCGATCAGCGCAGTTCTCGTGCGTTCCGCCCCGCCGCGGGCGAATGCCCCTGCAAGCGAGCCGCTCGGGGCAACCCTGCGCTCACACGCATTCGGACTGATCTACGTTTCGTGGGTGCTCGGGACGATGGCACTGTTCGTACCGTTCGTCTTCCTGCCGGCGTTCGCCGTCAACAATGGCGCCGATCCGGTCGCGGCGTCATGGCTCATCTCGATCATTGGCGGCACCAGCATCATCGGCCGTCTCGGCATCGGCTACGTGCAGTCGGCCGGCGGCACGCTGCTGCTCTATAAGGGCTCCATCCTTGCCATGGCGCTCAGCTATCTGATCTGGCTGATATTGCCGGCGTACGGCTGGCTCATTATCTTCGCCGCTGTGTTGGGCCTCGCGTACGGCATTCGGATCGCGCTCGTCGCGCCTGTGCTGATCGAGCTTTTCGGTATCGGCCAGCTAGGCGCGCTGCTCGGGTCATTCTTCACCGCCACGGGAATCGCGGGGCTTGCCGGACCGATGCTGGCGAGCTTTGCCGTCGATTACTGGGGCAGCCATACGAGCAGCATCATGGTGGCGTTGGCCTTGGGCGCACTCGGCTTCGTATTCGTGCTCCCCGTGAAGGTTGCAACGACACACACTAGCGAGGAAGCGACTCGCACGCGATGAACCTCATCCTGGCACTCGCGCCCGCGCTTTTCGTGACTTTCTGGTCGAGCGGCTTCGTCGCGGCGAAACTTGCCGTTCCATTTGCAGAGCCCTGCACTTTCCTCTTCCTGCGCTTCACGATCGTCCTTGTCGCGTTGATGCCGTTCGTTCTGTTTGCCAAGACGCGGCCATCAGGCCCCGAAGCACGTGCGACGCTTGTCGCCGGCGTCCTGATGCAAGGGCTCTATCTGAGCTGCGTGGTCTGGAGCATCTATCTCGGCTTGCCGGCCGGC
The DNA here is from genome assembly GCA_050250755.1 of Hyphomicrobiaceae bacterium. GTDB lineage: Bacteria > Pseudomonadota > Alphaproteobacteria > Rhizobiales > Hyphomicrobiaceae. The sequence goes on along the minus strand of JBFWOB010000013.1, from coordinate 28,689 downwards.
GTCGTCGCGCTAACGGTCAGCCTGCACCCTATTACGACAGCGCTCACATCCCGCGCTGTGCTTGGCGAGCACATTTCTGCGCTGGGGTGGCTCGGATTTGTGCTCGGCGTCCTTGGTGCCCTGCTCGTGCTATGGCCAAAGCTCGACCTCGAGACAGGCTCCGTTCCGTCGAGTGCCCTCATACTCTGCGTCCTGGCGCTGCCGTTCATGTCATCGGGCACTGTCTTCCAGAGGCGATTTGCCCCGAACGTCGCGCCCGTCGCCGCGACCTGCATTCAGCATGTCGGCGCCGTCATCGTGACCGGGCTCGGCGCGCTCGCCTTTGAGACGCGCGTTATCGATTGGGCGCCGCTGATGATCGGAAGTCTCATCTGGCAATCGGTCGTCGTATCTATCGGTGCGGTGGTCCTTCTTCTTCTCATGCTCCGCGCGCGGGGCGCCTCGCGTGCTTCATCCGTATTTTTCCTCGTCCCCGCCGGATCTGCCGCACTCACGTATGTTTTCCTTGGGGAAGACCTGAAACCGGTGCAACTCCTGGGCATGGTCGTCGTGACTGGAGCTGTCGTTCTTATCGGGTTGGGAAGCCGCATCGCTCATGCGGCGAGACCGAGCGAGTTGCGCATGGTCACCGAAAAGGAATAGCTGGGCTTGAAATCCTCTGGATGTTCATCGACATCAGACTCATCGCGTGAAATAGATTGCCATACGGTTTGCCGATACCGACCGGTGCAGCCGTCCTGCCGAGGAGCGTCGTGCCATGCCACGAACGGGTTCATCGAAGTCTGGCGCGGCATCGAAAGTGAAATCCCACACGGTGCATCTCAAGCGCGCCTACGACGAACCATCGCCTGATGACGGTTCGCGCATTCTGGTGGATCGATTATGGCCGCGAGGTGTGCCGCGCGACACTCTCGCCCTCGATGACTGGCTAAAGGATATAGCGCCCAGCGATGAGTTGCGCCGGTGGTTCGGCCATGACGCGGCGCGGTGGCAGGAGTTCGTCCAACGATACCTGGCTGAGCTCGAAGCGCCACCTGCCAGCGACGCGGTCTCCGCCCTCGAGCAGAAAGCGCGGAAAGGGAACGTGACTCTGGTCTACGCCGCTCGCGACACGGCACACAATAATGCCGTCGTATTACGCGACATGGTCACTGATCGCCTCGCACGCAAACATCACGCGAAGAACTGAGCTGCCGGCCCAACGGCTTACGCCGACCTCTTGAGCCGCTTGCAATCAGATGTGCATGGGCCGTCGCTGTCGTCGGGCTTGGGGCCAGGGCGATGCAGGACCGATTTGGTCAGCTTGATCTCAGCGACGATTACGCCGTTCTCTTGTCGTTTTTCGGTGGCGACCCCATTGACGATCATTGCATAACCACCCGCTTCTAACGGCGGCCAGAAGATCGATACATTCGGTTCGCTCGAGATATTGGCCGCCGCGGACGTGCCGATTGCGCAATCAATCATATCGCCACGTAGGACGGTCGATACACTGCTCGTGTGCGGACCTCCCTTGCTTACCGTCAGCAGATAAGCGTCGCGGCCGTACTGCGAGATCGCTTCGGCGAGCGTTGTAGCGGTAGCCGGCATGCTTGCAGCTTCCCTTGGCTTGAAACCCGAGTCACAGCGCTTCCGCGCGTGCCGAGATTTTAGCCTGCGATTGATGCCTACTCAATGACTCTTTTGACGCCATGCTACGTACCCCACCGTACTTTCAACGGGAGGGCACGGAAAAGCAGCAGGGCCACAACAAGCACCGCGTAGATCAAAGGCTCCGGTGACCACGCCTTCACCAGCATGATGAAATGCAGCGCGGCCGCGGCGGCGGCAAGATAGATTAGACGATGCAGCTTTCGCCACCGCGCGCCCAGCTTTCGGATCATCGGACCGTTGGACGTGACCGCAAGCGGCACCAACACGACGAACGCCAGCATGCCGACTGTAATATAAGGTCGCCGCACGATATCGGCGGCAATCGAGAAAACATCGAGTTGCTTGTCGAGCAGCACATAGACGGCGACATGGAGCATCGCATAGTAGAACGAGAGCAGCCCAAGGGCGCGACGGTAACGAACCAGGTTTGGACCACCGATCGTCCTGATAGGCGCAATGGCCAAGGTCGCGATCAGAAAGCGCAGCGCCCAAAGCCCCAAGGCTCGCTCGAGTACATTCTGTGGATCGGCGCCGAGCCGGTCGGTCACGCCCCAATGGAAATACAGGACTGCGGGCACCATACCCGCGATATAGAGCGCACGCCGCACGGGATCGATACCGAGCAACGTGGAACTCAAACCGCTACGCCGCCCGGATTGTGCCGACATTCTCAAAAATACGTTCTCAGATCCATGCCGGCGTAGAGATGCGCGACCTGCTCTCCATAGCCGTTGAAGGGCAACGTCGGATGGCGTTTGGCGAACAAGCCCGAGAGGCCGCCCCCACTGCCGCCGATCCGCCGCTCCGAGGCTTGGCTCCAACGTGGATGGTCAACCGATGGATTGACGTTTGAGTAGAAGCCGTATTCTCGCGGATTCTGCAGATTCCATGTCGTTTGGGGCTGGGCCTCGGTCAGCGAGATCCGAACGATGGATTTGATGCTTTTGAAGCCGTACTTCCACGGCACCACGAGCCGGACCGGTGCGCCGTTCTGCTTGGGCAAGGGTTCACCGTATAAACCGACGGCCAGGATCGTCAGAGGGTGCATCGCCTCGTCGATCCTCAATCCCTCCAGATACGGCCACGGCAAGGGTTGGAAGAAGCCTTTCTGTGCAGGCATCTCGGACGGGCGAACGAGCGTCTCGAACGCCACAAATTTGGCGCTTCCAGCCGGCTCCACCCGCTTCAGCACGCTCGCCAGGGGGACGCCGATCCATGGAATGACCATTGACCAGCCTTCCACGCAACGCATCCGATAAATGCGCTCCTCCAGGGCAATATCCTTGATCAGGTCGTCGAGATCGTAGTCAGCCGGTTTTGCGACGAGACCATCGACCCTGATCTTCCATGGCTTGATGGTGAGCGCATGAGCATTCGCTGCCGGATCTTCCTTGTCCGTGCCGAACTCATAGAAATTATTGTAACTCGTTACGTCCTTGAGTGACGTTATAGGCTCATCGGTCGAGTATGGGCTCCTGGCCGCCGTGAGTGTCGTCGCCCCCACATCGAGCGGCATAGCGGCCGCCATGCCCAGCGCGAGTGCGCCTCCGAGGAACTCCCGACGCTTCAAAACAGCCCGGCGATCGGTAATCTCCGATGCGCGGATGTCACCGGCAGTTCGGATCAGCATAACCGACTTCCTCATTTGTCTTCATTGGTTCAGTTATCATGCCGTCCGACGATGCGTTGTCGTCATTTGTATATCATGCTTCGCGTCGCTAATTGTTCCGCTCGCGACGATGTTATCTGGCGTATTTTGCTTTAGCTCCTCAGTTATGACGGGTGCCAAGCTAGATTCTCGGCGCTAAACTGGCGGTAGGTGTCGTGCTCGCACAATGCACTTTTAGGTGAACCCCCATGTCCATCGCTGCTGCTCGCATCCACGAAGTATCGGACGATCTGCTGGCCGCGATCGACTTCTGCTTTCAGCAGGGATGGACCGATGGCCTTCCTGTCGTGCCACCGGTCGTCGATCGGGTTGACGCCATGGCCGCGCGCGACGGGCGGCCTCCCGAAACAGTCATCGCGCGGCACCCCGCAACGGGCCTCACCCTCTCGTTGCACGCGGCCGCGACGAACGCAGTGATGGCCGGATGCCTGCCCGAATACTTCCCCGTGCTCGTTGCCGCGTTCGAGGCGATGGACAGGCCCGATTTCAACTTTCACGGCTCGACCGCCAGCACCGGTGGATCGGCTCCCTTGATCATCGTGAGCGGCCCCATCGCCGACGAGATCGGCATGAATGCGGACGTTAACCTGTTCGGCCCTGGCAACCGGGCCAACGCCACCATCGGGCGCGCGAGCAGGCTGATCCTGCGCAACGTCTTCCAGATGATGCCTGGCGTCTCCGACAAATCCACCCAAGGCAATCCCGGGAAGTATAGTTTCTGCATCGCGGAACGCTCTCGGGGCAATCCGTGGCCCCTGCTCTGCGCCGCGCAAGGCTATCCGGACGGCGCTTCGAGCGTCACCGTCTATGCAGGTGGCGGCTTCTGCAATGTCGAGAACCATGGCGGCAATACGCCGGAGCAGTTACTCGGCACGATTGCAGATGCGATGGCCAATTACGGATGCATCACACTCGGGCAAAGTATTGTCGTCCTCGCTCCCGAGCACATGCAAATTATCGGCGACGCGGGCTGGAGCCGAGAGAAGACGCAAGACTTCCTGTTCACGCAGGCCAAACGGTCGGTCGATGGCATGAAGAGCGTCGGAAAGTACCGTGACAGCGAGTACGATAAGCAGCACGCGGCTGGAGCGCACCGCCTTGTCGATGCCGGCTTCGTGCACCGCGGTATGGGTCCTGACGATATTCTTATCACGATGGGCGGTGGCGACGCCGGCGGGCATTCATGCTTTATTCCGTCATGGAGCCGAGGCCGCGGTTCTCTGATGCAGCACAAGGCGATCGGCGTAAATGTGAACGGCGCGAGCAAGCCCTGAAGGAAAGGAGCAATCCGATGCGGCTCTATGACCCTACCTCAGCGACGGCGAAGAGAAACCTGACACGCGCTGCGCGTCTCGCGGCCCTGGAAGGAAAAACGATCGGTATCCTGGACAACGGAAAGCTGAATGCGATCGAGATGCTGCGCGAAGTGGCAGCCTTATTCGAGCAGCGCCACGGCTGCACGGTGAAGGGCGTCTATCACAAGGCGAATGCCAGCGCCCCCGCGCCCAAGAACACGCTCATCACCGCTTCGAAGGAGGTGGATTTTCTGATCACCGGCCTGGGTGATTGAGGGTCCTGCTCAACGTGCAGTTTGCACGACGGAATTACATTCGAGCAGATGGGCAAGCGGGCGGTGGTGCTGTGCACGCAGCCGTTCGAGGTTACGGCCAAGAATATCGCGCGGGTGCTCGGCCTGCCGACGTATCCGTTCCTCCGAGTGCAGCACCCGATAGGCAGCTGCACGACGGCGGAGCTCAAGGCACGCGCCGAGGTTGCCTATCAACAAGCTTTGCCAATTCTACTCGAAGGTTAAGTTTCTTCCATCGGAGAAACCTTCTGGACGGGCCGCCGGCGCGGCGGCCCGTTGGATAGAACACCCACGAATTGTCGCCACTCTACTTTTGGGCGCGCGAAGGAAGCTCGACCGTGCCGGTGCCGATCACGGAGAGTTCGTCGTCTTGGTTGTGCGCTTCCTGCTCGATGTCGACTAGATAGCGCCCCCCTTCGATGCGTTTTGCCGTCACCCTGCCCTTGATGAAAAGCAGATCGCCCTCCGGATTATGGCGGCGAATCTTACATGTAGCGCGACGCAGGAAGCCGTCGTCTCCCATCCAGTTGGTCATGTGATGCGTGAGCCAGGAGCAACGCTCGGGACCGTAGTCGTAGGCTCCTGGCGCGCCCACCATGTGCGCAAATTCCGGCTCCCAATGAACGCGCTCGGGGCAGTCCGGAATGCCGAAGCGGTTTGGGATGCCGAGACCTTTGTGTCGATGGATCATCTTCCAAGCGAGCTTGTTGGCGCGGATATATAATCCACCCCAGCCCTGCGCGAACGCGATGAAGCCTGTGACGGTCATTGGCCCCTTGGCCATCGTCGGCAGAGCGTCGCCGACGCTTACGTCTTCGAAGTAGCGTGGCGTTGCGCCTCGCACGTCCTCGTTGGCGTACGTGCTCCACACCTTTTCGAGCTCGGCTTCCGTATAGCGCCTCGGCGGCTTTGCCTTCAGCTCCGTGTACTTGGTGCCTTCCTCGCGGGCATGGTCGCGATCGGTGCGGAAGCACCAGCTATCGGCCTCCGCGACCAGCTCGCGCGCCTGATTGTAGAACTTGACGTGATAGATCTGCTGAACGGCGCGCCCAGCAAATCTCGTCTGGTGCTCGATCAGATCCTTGAGGCTCGCTTCGGTGTGGATCTCGTCGTTGCGCTTCAGCGGCAGATGCCAAGTCCAGTCCGCGCCGGCCCACATCGCGTGGACGCCCGGCAGCCCACCGACATACCCGGATATGATCCGATCGCACGCGAACAAAAAGGATGGCGGTGCGACGATGGTGCCGAACCGCGTTTTCGCGGCATAGGCCGGATCACACCACAATGGATTGTCGTCCCCGATGCCGTGCGCGTAATGGCGGATATTATCGCGCGTCGCTTCGTGACACCACGGCTCGAGCGTGTCCGTAATCGGGGCGCCGATACGGCGGCGTAAATCTGCCAGCGTTTCGTCCGTGATCTTTGGGAACAGGCGTCCGCTTGGCGTCATGTGTGACCTCATATCTTGCTTGCGGTACGGCTGGCGGCCTCGCGGTCGCGCAGTACCTTTCGGTTAACTTTTCCAGCTGGCGTCTTCGGCAACTCGGCGACGAAAGCAATCTGGCGCGGATACTCGTGTGCGGAGAGACGCTGACGAACGAGTTGCTGGATTTCGGCGACAAGCGCATCGTCGCCCGGCTTGCTCGCGACCACGAACGCCTTGACCACTTGTCCGCGCACCTCGTCGGGAACGCCGATGGCAGCCGCTTCCGCAACGTCCGGATGCTTGAGAATGGCGTCCTCGATCTCCACCGCGCTCATGGTCCATCCCGCCGAGATGATGACATCATCGGCGCGGCCTGCGTGATAGAACCAGCCCGCCTCGTCCATCCGACCGAGGTCCTTGGTGGCAACCCATCGACCCCTCCGCTGCACCTTGATCTCGCCAACGACGCCGGGCGCGCAAAGCTCGCCCTTGCCATCGTGAACTTCGACCCGCATGCCAGGCATCGGCAGGCCAAGCGCACCGCTGGGCATCGTGATGTCTTTGGCGCCCGGATAACTCGCGAGAACAACGCCGATCTCGGTGGTGCCGTAGAAGCTGGCGGGCGGCTGACCGAACGTCGCGATAGCAAATTCGCGCGTCTCCGTGTCGAGCGGCTCACCTGTGAACGTCAACTTTTCAAGCGAAAAGCGGTAGCGATCCGCAGTCCCTGCGTTTTTCATCATGCGGTAGTGAGTGGCAGCGGCGGAGAGGTTGGTGACGCGGAAATCCTGCAGCGCGCGCATCAGACGATCCGCATCGAACCGGCCGGAGTAGGCGCCGATGGTCAGCCCAAGCGCGAGCGGCGCCAACGTGCCGTGCCACATGCCATGACCCCAGGCGGGTGACGATGGACAGAAAAATTCCTCTCCTGGCCGTACGCCCGTTGCGTAGAGCGCCGCCATCATGACGACTACGATCGCCCGATGCGTGTGCTTGATGGCGTCGGGCAACTCGCGCGTGGTGCCGGATGTGTATTGGAACGCCGCCAAGTCATTGGGTTTCGTGTCCCAGGCGAACTCGGCGGGGAGCCCAGCGAGCGTAGCCATGAACGCGTCATCGGCCACAACGACGTTGACCCCACTCATTCCCGCAGCAATGGGCGCCTTTTCCGCGTTTGTCAGGAGCACTTTTGGCGTGCAGTCGTCGATCCGAAGCCGCAGCCCGTCGGAACCGAACAAAGTGAAAAGCGGGACCGCGATAGCACCGGCCTTGATGGCTCCGAACAACCCGGCATAGAACGCCGGCGTCGGCTCGAGCATGATGGCAACGCGATCTCCAGGCTCGACGCCGCGCGCCTGCAGAAAATGCGCCATCTGCGAGGAGAGTTTTTTCAAGCGCGCATAGGTGATGTGCTCGTCGCGTCCATCGGCATAGGCAATACGCACCGCGACTCGGTCGGGTGACGTTGCATGACGGTCGACGCATTCGTGCGCGATATTGAGCCGCTCCCGATCACCGTCGAACAGATCCCAGAGTTTTTCGCTCGAGAAGTGACGCTGTGCGTCAGCGTAATTTATCAGCTCGGTCAGCTTCACAAGACCGCTTCCTCAACCATCGAGAGCGACACCAGCATGACGCGTCATGCCGGCGACAGTCAGCGATTATGTGCGCGTCATGGAATGATACTCATTCAGGCATTTCATTGTCTATCTGAAATTAATATTGTATATATACAATATGACAAAGCGCTCGAAGGTCCAATCTCCGCAATCCAACGATGGCATGATGGACGCAACGGCCGATCCCGGCCCGACGATACGGGCGGTGCCCGCGGTCACGCGCGGCGTAGCCGTGTTGCGCTATCTGGCACGAAGCCAGGAGCCGCTGGGTGTCAATGCCATCGCACGCGCGCTAAATATTGTGCCAAGCACATGCCTGCATATCCTGCGGGCGCTCGCGGCCGAGGGTCTCGTCGCGTTCGATCCCATCTCGAAGCGTTATGTTCTCGATGCGGGCGTGCTCACGCTCGCTCGTAGTGCGCTCCGGCAAGACGGATTTGCGCGGCTCGCGCAGCCGGTGCTCGACGCTTTCGCGGGCCGCTTCCCCGTGACCGCAATCGGCGTGCGCGTGATTGGTCTGAAGCACATGATCGTGGTGGCCATCTCGCGCTCAGAGGCGAGTTTTCGCCTGCATGTCGACATCGGCAGCCGCTTTCCAGCACTCATCAGCGCGACGGGACGCTGTCTCGCCGCATTCGGCAATCACTCTGGGCCGGAAATCGAGCGCGCGTTCAAAGCGCTCCGTTGGGATACAGCACCGAACTACAAGGCATGGCGCGCCGAGGTGGCCGCCACACGGCGCGCTGGATTCGGTATCGATAAGAACAACTACATACGTGGCGTCACGATCGCTGCAGCACCTGTTCTCGGGATCGAGGGATGGATGACCCACGCTCTTGTGGCCGTTGGATTGACAGAGCAGGTTTCAACCTCGGGTGCAGAAGCGATCGGGGCCGAGTTGAAGATGGCTGCCGAGCGTCTCACCTCCTCTCTCGGCGGTGCAGATCGCCAGCGCTAAATTTTTCATTGGCTGTCGGATCCCGCGCGGGACATCCGTCTTCCAGTTATTCAGCGCCTGTGCTGAGTGAGAACGGATCGTCCTCTTCCATTAATGTGGAGCATTCTCATGTCCAAGACGCCGCAATCGCAGGGTGCCGCGGAAACGAACACGGTCAGGCTGCATCGCGTCCTCGCCGCAAAACCTGAAAAGGTTTACCGGGCGTTTCTCGACGCGGCGGCGCTGGCCAAGTGGCTGCCTCCAAACGGCTTTACGTGTACGGTCGCTCACTTCGACGCCAAAGTTGGCGGCACCTTCCGGATGTCGTTCACGAACTTCACGACCGGCCATTCGCATTCGTTCGGTGGCGAATACCGCGAGCTCGTACCCAACCAGCTCCTTCGCTACACTGATCAGTTCGACGATCCGAACCTGCCCGGAATTATGGAGGTTACGGTCACCTTAAAGGCCGTCTCCGTCGGCACTGAGATCAATATCACGCAGGCGAACCTGCCGCCGGTTATTCCCGTCGAAGCCTGCTATCTCGGCTGGCAACAGTCGCTTCGCCAACTGGCGGAACTCGTCGAGCCCGAGATTTCGGAATAGGCCGAACAACGCAGCCGGCTCCCGACCGCCAATCGACAGTCGGGAACTCCGGACCGGACCACCCTAAACGGTCAAGAAACGCGTGCGGATTTCGTTTTCCTCGGCGCGGAAGGTGTGCGGATCGGCCGAGTAGACGATGCGTCCCTTGACCATGATGTGCAGCTCGTCGGCGACCGCTTCTGCGAGCTTCATGTTCTGCTCGACAAGGAGGATGGTGACGCCGGCATCCCGCAGTAACCGGATGACGCCGGCGAGCTCACGCACGACCAGGGGCGCCAGTCCCTGGCTCGGCTCGTCGAGCAGTAGCAGCTTTGGGTCGCTGATCAGCGCCCGCGCAATGGCTAGCATCTGCTGTTCGCCGCCTGAAAGCTGGGAGCCCTTGTTGCGGCGGCGTGCCTCGAGGGACGGAAAGATCTCGAGCAGGCGAGGTAGTGGCCACGCCACCGCTTGCGACCGCTCAGCCACCTTGATGTTTTCAATAACCGTGAGGTCCGGGAAAATGAGCCGCCCTTCCGGCACGTAAGCGACGCCTGCTCGCGCAATGCGATGCGCCGGCCAGCCGCCAATCTGCGCTCCGTCGAGACGAATGCTTCCTCCGCTTGGCGGCACGAGACCCATGATCGACTTGACTGTGGTCGTCTTGCCAACTCCGTTGCGCCCGAGAAGCGCAGCGATCCGTCCACCGGCGAGTTCGAGATTGACGCCCTGAAGGATGTGGCTCGCGCCGTAGTGTGTGTTGAGACCTTCTATCGCAAGCATCAGTCCATGCCTCCGAGATAGGCCTCTTGGACCCGCGCGTCGTTCCGCACGGCCTCCGGCGCATCGTCCGCGATCACACCGCCGCGATGCAGGACCGTGATCCGATTGGCGAGGCGAAAGACGACCTCCATATCGTGCTCGACGAGGAGTACGGTCATGCGCGTGGTCTCGAGAAAGCGCGCGAGCGTCTCGACTGCCTCTGCGGTTTCCTCGACCGAAAGGCCTTGCGTTGGCTCATCGAGAATCAGGACCTTCGGCTGCTGCGCCATGGCCATCGCAATCTCCAGCAGTCGCTGGTCGCCATGGCTCAACAAGCCTGCTGGGCGATCCGCAATGGCACCCAGCGAGAGCTGCTCGAGCGCCAGATCGCCAGCGTTGTTGGACGAGGCGAACACGTCGGCGCCCCCGAACGGGAGCCAGCGGCGCGGATGGCGCGCCTGCGCGGCGAGCCTCACGTTCTCGCGCGCACTCATTTCGGGAAAGAGCGACGTGAGCTGGAAGGTCCGGGACAGGCCGTTCTGGCAAATCGTATGGGCCGGGCGCCCCGTGATGTCCTCGCCGGCGAACCGCACACGGCCTGCCGTCGGCGGCACGACGCCGGTGATGAGATGGAACAACGTGGTCTTGCCCGCGCCATTGGGGCCGATGACGGCACGGACTTCGCCATCCGCGACCTGCATCGATACGTTGTCGACGGCGACGAGTGCGCCGTACCGCTTGGTGAGCCCGCTGACCTCAAGCAGCGGCGCCCCGGCTCCGGCCCACGTCCGCGCTGCCGAGCCGGCCTCAACCATGCCGGATCTCCTTCGAACTCTTGCCGCGTGAGAACCATTCCGTCGCCAGCCCCCAGATGCCCTGTGGCGCGAAGAGCACGAAGGCGATGAAGACGAGGCCGAAAAATAGTGCCCACGCCTCTGTGTAGGACGAGAGCTGATGTTCCAGCAGCATGAAGAAGGCCGCTCCGAGAATAGGTCCGATCAGGGTGCCCGAGCCGCCGACGATCACCATGATCAGTGCCTGGCCCGAAAGAAGCCAGAATAGCAACTCGGTGTTCGCGAAGCCCGCGAATGGTGCATAGAGCGCGCCAGCCAGCGCGCCAAGCGCATAGGCAATCGCCACGACCGCGATTTTGTAAAGGCGTGTGTTGTAACCCAACGCCAGAGCTTTCGGCTCATTCTCGCGGATACCACGCAGGACGGCACCGAAGGGTGAGGCGACGAGCGCACGGCAGAGGAAAAACGATCCGATCAAGCAGGCAAGTGCGAAGTAGTAGAAGCCGGTCTTGGTGGCGAGTGCTTCGATACCAAATGGCCCTGCGCGCCGCGGGATGCCAGCCAGACCATCCGAACCGCCCGTGACGGAAGTCCACTTGAAGGCGATTGCATAAAGAAGTTGCGCGAAGGCAAGCGTCAGCATCGAGAACGAGACGCCCGTTGCCATCGTGCACACCCAGCCAACGCCGATCGCGACGACACCTGCGAGGCTTGCCGCCAGCACCACCGCGAAGGGAAGCGGCAAATCCGTGTGCAGCAGCATATAGCCGGATGCGTAGGCGCCGAAGCCGTAGGCGGCAGCGTGGCCGAACGAAACAAGCCGCGTATAGCCGACCATGAGATCCAGGCTCATAGCGAAGAGGCCAAGGATGACGAGTTCGGTCAGCAGCGTCATCGCGAACACCGGCAGGCCGAACGGCGCCGCCAGCAACAGCAGCAGTACCCCAAGTCCCGCGATCCAAGCAGCGCGCATGGGCTCAGGCCTCCTTGCCGAGCAGGCCGCCGGGCCGCACCATCAGCACGATCAGCATCACGAGGTACATGAAGGCAAGCGCCAGATCCGGGAAGTAGTAGTTTCCGAACACCTGCACGAAGGCGACGAGAACTGCGCCAATCAGGGAGCCGAGGAAGCTGCCCATGCCGCCGATGATAACGATAACGAATGCATCGATGACTGCGGCGAAAGCCATGCCGTGTGAGGCTGTGACAAGGGGGGCGGCAAGGACGCCGCCGAGCGCCGCCAGCCCGCAACCGATGCCGAAAACGGCTGAACGGATGAGCTTCACGTCGACGCCCAGCGCGTGCACCATCTCGGCATTCTGTGACGTTGCCCTGATGAGGAGACCGAGCCGCGTCCGCTCCAGGGCGAGCCAAAGGACAGCGGCCATCACGATACCGGCTCCTGCCAGGAACAGGCGATAAACGGGAAAGGGTTCATCGAGTAGGAAAACAACGCCGGAAAGTGCGGACGGTGCCGGCACTTGCAATGCGTCCGAGCCCCACAACAACCGCACCAGATCGCCGACGACGAGCGCGAGGCCGAATGTCACCATCAGGAAGGCATGCGCCTCGCGACCGTAGAGTTGCCTCAGTATGCCGACCTCAAATGCCGCGCCAAAGAGGCCCACGGCAAGCGGCGCGAGGAACAGCGCTGCCCAGAAGCTTCCCGTCCAGTGCACGACGCTGAAGCCGACGAACGCGCCCAGCATGTAAATCGAGCCGTGCGCGAAGTTGACGATACGCATGATGCCGAAGATCAGCGTCAGTCCGACACCCAGGAAAAACAGAAGGGCAGCCTGGGACAGAGCATTGACGCTCTGATTAAGGAAAAAGGCGAGCGTACTCATGGTCCTCGACGATCATGATGTCGAACAGGCGATCCGCGCCGATGCTATGCTTTGCGTCAAGCATCGCTCCGGCGCGGGACTGCAGAGAAGTTCGTCTCTCAGTCGTCGTAGGTCATCTTATTGCATGGCGGAGTGACCCGATCACCGGGATAGGCCGCTAGGATCTCGGGCACTGGATGTGAGTACCCTTCGCGCTTCGCCGCCTTGATAACGAAACCCTGCTGGACACCTTGGTGGTCGCACTTGCGCATGTGGACCTTGCCCTTGATATCGTCGATCGTCAGGTCTTCCAACGCCGGGCGCAACTTGTCCGCCTCGATACCACCGGCCTTCGCAATACCAGCGGCGAATACCTGCTGGCACTGCCATTGTTCGCCTTCGAACTGATCGGGCACCTGGCCGTCATACTCCTTCTTCCACATTTCGACGAATTCTGCGTTCTTCGGATTGTCGATAGTGAAGGCATAACGAGAGGACACGATCATGCCGAGGCAGGCGTCGCCCACGGCGCGCATTGTGGAGAGTTCGAGTTGCTCAGACAAGATCGCCATTCGCGAGGCGAGCTTATATTGCGCCGCCTGGGAAATGAATGCGTTGTTGTCGTCGCCCGCGAGCACCAAGTAAACCGCATCCGCCCCGGACTGGCGGATCTTCGTGACGTAGGTCGAGTAATCCTTCGTCCCGGTCGGCGCGAATACTTTGCCGACGAACTCGCGCCCCATCCGCTTCACTTCGTCCTCGAACACCTGGATGCTGTTGTGCCCCCAGGCATAGTCGAGGCCCAGCGCGTAGAATTTCTGGAATTTCGACTCGCGCAGGAAGAGCGACACGGCACGGGTTCCCATCGGTCCCGATGTGTTGGCTCGGAAGAAGTTCGGCACCAAGCTCGCGGCCGTCAGGCGGCCGTCGCCGTTATCCGACGAGATGAAAATCGAGTCCCATTCAGCGAGTTTCGGCACGATGGCGAGGGCCTCGGAGGACAGCGTGACGCCCGTGAACAGACGGACGTTGTGCCGCTCCACCAACTCCTGCGTCTTACGCACGCACGTGGCCGGATTGCCAACCGTGTCCTCGATGAGAAGCTCGATCTTGCGGCCGAGAATACCGCCCTTCTCGTTGATGTATTTGGCATGGAATTCGGCGCCGCGCTTCTGCTGCTGGCCGACCGAACCGAGTGGCCCCGTCAATGCGAGCGGCAGGCCGATCTTGATGCTATTGCCCGCCTGGGCCTGGGCACTCGTCCAGATATACGGCGATGCAACAACAGCACCGGCGCCAGCCATAACGGCCCGGCGCGTCAGGCGTAACTTCGTGCCCATTGGCTCCACTCCCTAGAGATACCGCTTATTGGCGCGCGGTAGCCCGGGAAACCTAGCGGCCAGCGTCGGAGCAGGCAATGCGATTTATTGCGACTTCCCAAGCTCTTCTAGCAATAGCTCAATCTGTTGATGCGATGAGGTATGAGGCCGGGCGATTTGTTGGTCAGCCCAACCCTGGCGAAAGAGATTGATCTGTCGACTTGGTTTCGGCTGCATCGTCATGTGGCTTTTCATAGGTTGCGGCTCGGCTCTCTCCGCCACCCGCGCGGTCGCCATCCACCTCGAGAAAGATGCGCTCCGCCGCGCCATCGAGGTCGTCATACTGGCCGCTGCGCAGCGACCACATGAAAGCCGCGAGTGCCGCGCCGCCGAGCACCAAGGCCAACGGGATAAGATAGATGAGACTGTTCATTCGGCAGGTTCCAAAGCGAACCGGCGCGGGGACGCACGGCCCGACGAACCGCTAACCACCCGACGCTCGAGCTTACCCGGTTTCAGGCGAAGCGCATTGGCAACGACAAGCACCGACGAGAACGACATGGCCAGGGCCGCGACCAGCGGCGTGACAAAACCGGCGATCGCGACGGGTAATGCGATGGCGTTATAGGTAATCGCCAGAATGAAATTCTGGCGCACGAGGCGGCCCGCTTCCTGGGAAATCGCCAAGGTTGTCGGGATGGGGTCGAGACCTTCGCGCAAGAATACGAAGTCCGCGGCGTTACGACCAACATCAACAGCCGATGCCGGTGCCATCGACACATATGCGGCCGCCAGCGCCGGGGCATCGTTGATACCATCGCCCACCATAAGGACTTTGCGACCGACCGCTGCCATCTCCTGCAGCCGGCTCACCTTGTCGGCCGGCAGGAGGCCTGACGCAAAATCACCGGTATCCAGTTTCGCTGCCACTGCAGAAACCGCGGCAGACGCATCTCCCGACAATATCGCGATGTGCAAGCCCGCCTCGCGCAGGGAATCAACTGCTTCAACCGCTTGAGGCCGCAATTCGTCCTCGAACTCATAGCGTGCAGCCAGTTGCCCATCTTTGCCCAGCACGGTGTTGGATTTCAGGCCGGGTACGTTATCTGCGAGTGCCCATTCGGGCCGCCCGAGTCGATAGATGTTCGCTCCGACGCGCGCTTCGATGCCGAGGCCAGCATGCTCACTCACTTCGGATAGCTTTACGTCGGCTGTTGGCCCTTCTGCAGCGATCGTGCGTGACAACGGGTGATGCGAAAGGCTGGCGATCGCCGATGCGATCGCCAGATCGTGTGTGACGCCAGCGTCCTTCACGACAAGGCGTGGCTTACCGGTCGTCAGCGTGCCGGTCTTGTCGAATACTACACCATCGATTTCGGCGATCCGCTCGATAGCCGAGCCGTCTTTGACCAGGACACCATTCTCGAACAGGCGGCGCGCGGCCATGACCTGCACGATGGGTACGGCGAGACCGAGCGCGCAGGGACAGGTAATGATGAGCGCCGCGATAGCGACCGTAATGGACGTATGCCAGTCGCCCGTCGCAAGCATCCAACCGAGGAACGTCAAGAAAGCGGCCGCGTGAATGACGGGCGAGTAGAGCGCTGCCGCCCGATCAGCGAGACGGCGGTAACGGGCGCGTCCGCCTTCCGCGGCCTCCATCAACCGCATCATCTCCGCCAGGAACGACGCCTCACTCCGCGCCGACGCGACTACGATCAAAGGCCCAGACAGGTTGAGCATTCCCGCCTGAACGGCAGAGCCCACTTCGACGCGTCGCGGCGCACTTTCGCCGGTGGCGATGGAGCAGTCGAGATCGGACATTCCCTCACTGATCACACCGTCGACCGGGATGCGGTCGCCTGCGGCAAGCGCGATCCGCATTCCCGGCTCGATCTCATCGACCGGCAGATAGTCCCGGCGTCCGTCGTCACGCAGAATTGTCGCTCCGTGGGGCGTCAGACGCGCGAGGCCGCGTACGGCAACCCGTGCTCGCTCGCGCATCACATGGTCGAGTGTGCGCCCAATAAGAAGGAAGAAGATCAGCGACGTCGCCGCATCGAAATAGGCGTGGGGGCCGCCGTGAATCGTATCGTAAAGGCTGAGGCCAAAGGCCAAGCAGATACCAACGGAGATAGGCACGTCCATATTCGTACGGCCGCGGCGCAAGGCATCCCATGCGGAAATAAAAAAGATACGGCCTGAATAGAGAAGAGCCGGCAGCGCCAGCACCGCCGATATCCAATGGAAGATGTCGCGCGTCGCCGCCTCCGCTCCGGACCAGATGGAGACAGAGAGCAGCATAATGTTCATGGCCGAAAAACCAGCAACGGCCAGCGCACGGATCAGGCGCCCCAGCGCCGGATCTTTCCCGGCTTCACCCGCATCAGTGAGGTGACCCGGAAACCCGAGGTTCTCCAAGGCGCGCGAAAGATCGGGCGGCTGCTTGCCGCGCCACTTCACACGAACGCGTTTCGTCGTCAGGTTGACCCGGGCCTCTTCGATGCCCGAGACCCGCATCAGACCAGTCTCGACCGCCCGGATGCAGCCTGCACAGTGAACGCCGGGCACCGATAATTCCACTTGGTAGAGATCTTCACCGAGTGCTCTGCTTGCGATCGAGATCTCGTTACGGGCCGTCGAGCACCTGGCGGCTGCGTCAGAACCCGCTAGGTGCGCGCAGCAACTCATCTGATCGCCCTGTAACTATGCCACGTGGCGTGTCCGAGAAGCGGAAAGATGACGATCAGCCCGAGCAGTCCCGTAGCCAGGGAGAGCAGGAAGAGCACCAGCACGATCGCGCCCCACGTCAGCATCACCGACAAGTTGTTCCAGACCAGCGAGATGCTTGTACCCATTGCAGTGAAGGCATCCGTCCGCTCGGCTAGAAGCATGGGAATCGAGAACGTGCTGATGGCGAACGAGAAGGCAGCGAACAGCCCGCCGACGACAGTTCCGACGACGAGCATGGCCCATCCTTCGGGCGTGGTCGCAAGCATATGCGCGACGTGGTCGAGCCCGGGGAACGGCCGCAAACCGAAAAACAGCGCATAAATAATGACGGCGGCCCGCATCCACGTCAGCATGAGAAGACAAAGGATAGCGCCGGTGAACCAGACCTGAGCGCCAGAACCCGCATCGACGAAAATCATTCGTGCAAGACTGACCGCCCGTCCTTCCTCGATGTCACGGCTTTTCTGATAGAGGCCGATCGCCATCAGCGGGCCAACCACCATGAATCCCGCGAGTGCCGGGAACAGGATGTAGTCAGCCTGCAGTTGGAACAGCCCCCAGATGACGGCCAACGAGATCGCAAACACGATGAGGCCGTAGACGAGGCTTGGCCCCGGCACCTGCCAGAGGTCGCGCCAGCCCGCGCCAAGCCAGCCGAACGCGGCCTTCATCGGCAGGTTTCGCCGCCTCTGCATCGCCAGGGGACCAGGAGTGTTCTCAGCGTTCTCAATCATTGCCATGACGTCACTCCCTTCAGCAGGCTGATCGAGCTGCGCGATACGTCCCCTTCTCACCCACCGCTTTCGTATGGGTCACGCAGTCCGGTTGCGACACGAACGCGACGTAGACCAAGTGAGCGTTGGCGGCGATGAGGATAACAATACTCGCGGCAGCGATCATAATCGCGATCAGACGCCAGTTGGCCGCTGAATGTCCCGAACCTTCCGAAGCGGAGCTCATTGAGCACCTCCGCCAAGGGTGCCGACATAAACAGTGAGGAGCTTGATATCGACGGGTGAGAGACGCCCTTCCCAATGCGGCATGTGGCCCTGGCGTCCGGCGTAGATGGACGTCTCGACCGACTGGGCATCACCACCATAGATCCAATACTTGTCAATTAAGCTTGGAGCTCCGGCTTCACGACTGCCCGCCCCATCCTCACCATGGCAGGACGCACAATTGGCGCTGACATATGCCTCTTTCCCTGCGCCAACTCGCGCCTGGTCGGCTTCAGAGAGATGCTGACCGGAGAGAGAGCGGACGTATGCGGTGACATCTTGAACCGCCTGAGGCGTGAGAATACCGTCACGTCCAAAGGCCACCATCTGCGACATGCGCGTCTGTGGATGCGTGGAATTGATGCCGACGCGTATCGTCTCGGCGATGTCTTTCGGTTCACCGCCCCACAGCCACGCCTTCGCTGCCAGATTCGGAAACCCGGGCCCGCCGGTTCCATTGGTGCCATGACAGACTGCGCAATTGTCGACGAAAAGCGTGCGCCCCGTGTCGCGTATGTGTCCCATCAGGGCAGGGTCGGCGGTGATCGCAGCATAGTCCTCTGACGCGATGCGATCGGTCCACACGGCTCGTGCGGCAGATGCTTCCTGCACCTGCTTTGTGACGATCTCCCGCTGATCGACACCGAGGATGCCCTTGGTATAGCTTGAGCCCAATGGCCAAGCTGGCATCAGAACCCAGTAGCCAACAGAGAACAGAATTGTTGCGGCGAGGAAAAACAGGACGATACGCGGTACCGGCGTATCGAGTTCCTCGATGCCGTTCCACTCATGCCCTGTCGTCATCCGGCCGGTGACGGGATCTCGTGTTTCATGCGCCATCGTTCGAGTTCCCCGGTCGATCATCCTTGTCGAGGATGCTGTGCTTGGCTCGATCGAAGCGCTTTCGGTTCGAAGGCCAAAAGACGTAAATTAAAACGGCGACGGAAAACGCGATGAAATAGAAAAGGCCCCAACTTTTCGCGAACGCCACAAGCGATTGATGGTCGAAGTCCATGTTCTATTTCCCTGCAGTGGCGGTCTGCCGGTGGGCCGCGTCAGTAAGCCGCCCAAGAACCTGAAGATAGGCAACGAGCGCGTCCATTTCCGTCAGTCTGCGTGTATCTCCATCGAAGGCTCGCACGTTGGTCGCCTTGCCGTAACGCCGGGTGACGCCTTTAGCGTTGGTGCTATCCGGGTTGGCTTGCCCATAGGCGTCAGCCGAAGCGTTAGCGATCATCTCGTCGGTATAGGGCACGCCGACGGTTTTTTGCGCCGCCAGATGCTGGCCAAGATCATCAACCCGCACTGCGTTACGTTGCAGCCAGCCGTAGCGGGGCATTACCGATTCCGGCACAACGTCGCGCGGATTCATGAGATGCGCGACATGCCACGCGTCCGAGTACTTGCCGCCGATGCGCGCAAGGTCAGGGCCGGTGCGCTTCGATCCCCATAGCATGGGGTGATCGTACTTGGACTCCACGGCTCGCGAATACGGCCCATAGCGCTCCACCTCGTCGCGCAAAGTGCGGATCATCTGGCTGTGGCAGGCGTAGCAGCCTTCGCGGATGTAGATGTTGCGCCCCGCCAGCTCCAGTGGCGTATAGACACGCATGTCTGGCGCTTCTTCGACCGTTTCATGGATGGTAAAAAGTGGAGCAATCTCGACGATACCGCCGATCGACGCGACGCAGATGATGGCGAGCACGAAGCCAATGGCGTTGCGCTCCAGTCTTCGGTGGAAGTTGGGCATTGCTTATTCCCCCGGCTGGAGCGCGGCGCTGGTTGGCCGCATCGTCGGAACGTCGGTGTCAATCTTGCCGGAACGCTCGTGCACGCGCGACATGCGGATGGTCATGGCGATATTGTAGGCCCCAACGACAGCGCCGATGAGGAAGCAGAGCCCTCCGACGGTGCGCGCAATGTAGTACGGGTGCATTTTCACGAGGCTATCGATGAACGAATAAGCGAGCGTGCCGCTATCGTTGTAGGTCCGCCACATCAGGCCTTGGATGATGCCCGAGTTCCACATGGCGAAGACGTAGATGACGGCACCGGCAAGCGCGAACCAGAAATGAACCTCCACCAGCTTCGACGAGTACATGCGCTCCTGTTTCCACATCCAGGGGACCAGCGCGTAGAACGAGCCAAAGGTGATCATCGCCACCCAGCCGAGTGCGCCCGCATGGACGTGGCCAACAGTCCAGTCCGTGTAATGCGAGAGTGAGTTGACGGCGCGTATCGCCATGAACGAGCCCTCGAAAGTCGACAGCCCATAGAAAACCGCCGCCACCATCATGAAGCGCAGCGTGGCGTCGTCGCGCACGCGGTGCCATGCACCGTTCAAAGTCGCGAGCGCGTTACCAGCAGACGCCCAAGATGGAACGAGCAACACGACAGAAAAGGTCATGCCCAATGTCTGCACCCAATGCGGCAGCGCCGTGTAATGAAGGTGGTGCGATCCCGCCCACATATAAGTGAAGGTGATGCCCCAAAAGCTGATGATGGAGAGCCGGTAGGAGAAGATCGGCCGCTCAGCGCGCTTGGGCAGATAATAATACATCATCCCAAGGAAGCCGGCCGTGAGGAAGAAGGCGACGGCGTTGTGCCCGTACCACCATTGCGTCATCGCGTCCTGCACGCCAGAGAACAGCGAATAGCTCTTGGCGTGCCCGAACGAGACCGGCACAGCCAGGTTGTTGACAATGTGCAGCACGGCCACAACCAGAATGAAGGCCATGTAGTACCAGTTGGCGACGTAGATGTGTGGCTCTTTCCGACGCTGAAGCGTGCGGATGTAGATGAAGAAATAAACAACCCAGACGATGACCAGCCAGATGTCCGCGTACCATTCCGGCTCGGCATATTCCTTGGATTGGGTGATGCCCAACAGATAGCCGCTGGCCGCGATGATACAGAATAGATTATAGCCAATCAGCACGAACCATGGGCTGAACTGGTCAGGTAGGCGCGCCCGCGTCGTGCGTTGCAACACATGGAACGACGTCGCAATGAGCGCATTGCCGCCGAAGCCGAAAATGACGCCGCTGGTGTGCACTGGCCTGATGCGCCCGAAACTCGCCCAGGCTTCATCGACAAAGGTCAGTTCCGGCCAGGCGAGCAGGGCGGCTACCCATACGCCGAAGAACATGCCGATCACCGCCCACGCCATCGCCAGGACGATGCCGACTTTGGTTGGCTCGTCGTAATATTGCGACAGGCGCTCTTCGGACGGCTCAGGGTCGAAGAAGCCATGAATGACGGCGAACATGCAGCCAAGCCCGAACAGCAGGATGATAACACCCTGCGTCCCGATCGGGTCCGGGCCGCTTGCCGCCGCCAAGATAAGACCGGCGATCGCAACGAGGATGGAAACGCACAGAGCGAGCTGGCGCTCGCCAGTTGTCAATGTCGCAGCCATACCGAGCTCATCTATTTTGTTTGATCAACGATAGGGAATGGGCACCAGACTCGGTCATCGTACCGTCAAAGGCGCGCCTGTGACATGCATTCAATTTCATTTCCTTATCGGACCTGCGAGTGACATGGACGCTCTGCGCGATGGCGCAACGGGTGCCACTTATCCGCCAGGGCCACCGCACCAGCGTTGATTCAGATCAACGGCCCGCCGGCTTTCTGCTGCGAACCGGATCGCACCGGATACACCATTGCCAACTGACTTGAAGGGCGGACCGCCCCCTACTGGGGTCCGCCTCAAGCCTGTCAATCGGTGCGGCGGAAAGGGAAATGGCTGGCGAAACGCCTAGGAAAGGAACTCGACCGAGCCGTCGTCGAGATCGTAATAAGCTGCGACAACCTTTAGCTTTCCAGACTTCACGAGCTCCGCGAGCATGGTACTTGCCCCTGTGAGGCGATGCGCAGTTCGCTTTGCGCTCTGCCGGATCGTGTTCTCGACGAAATCACCCGGCTTGTCGCGAACGGCGATCGCGGCCGGTATTATGGGCTCGATCATTGGACCAATCGAACCCGGAAACGTCGCGTTCTCAGTCACGACCTTGCAAGCCGCCGCGACCGCACCGCAGCGTCCATGGCCAAGAACGACGATGACCGGCGAGCCCAGCACGGCGGCACCATATTCGGCCGTTCCGATCGTGGCTGTATCCACGAGATTTCCCGCATTGCGGGCGACGAAAAGCTCTCCGATGCCCAATCCACCGAACAGCAGTTCCGGAGGAACGCGGCTATCGGCGCAACTGATGATGGTTGCCCACGGCGCCTGATGGGATGCGACCTCGGCTCGGCGATTTGCAAGGTTCAGCGTGCAAACCTGCGGATTTGATACGTATTTTGCATTCCCCGCTTTCAAGGCGGCCAACGCCTGATCGGGAGACAATGTTGTCGCTGAGGGATCAGCCGCCTGCGCGGGGTTTAGGCCTGCTCCACTGGCAGATACGGCCGCGGCTAACCCGGCAATAGCTATGATATCTCGCCGATTCAAATTCTTACCATCGCGACCGTTGCGCATTCGAGGCATCTCCGATCAACGCTGCTCACTGTCCTTTTCCGGATGCTTATTGCAACTGACCTGCACAGACTCGACCAAGACAAATGGCGAGAGCATCAGGGCATCAGAAAAGGAAAGCGACGGCCACCGATCTCCAGCGGATGGTAAGCCCCAAACATATCGCGGAGCTTGTGGCGCTCATCGCTGAATAAGAATGGGAAGTCGGAGGCGGACGAAGTAACTACCGTCGCTTGGTGCGGGCACCTCTTGGGAGAGACGCCCGCCACGTTGTAGGTCCTCCTCCTGCCCCGCCAAACTGTTGGCGAGGCAAGAGAGACATTTGTCAGCGTTCGCCCATACCTTCGGCTGGCTGAGGCGCAGCGCCCGCGCGGACCTTTTCTTCGATTCGCCGACCGACATCGGCATCGACATTCTTCCAGTAAGCGAAGGCGCGACTTAAGACCGGCTCGCGCACGCCGCCCAGCAGGCTACCGGCGACCTGTTCAATCAGTTTCTTGCGCTGATCGTCGTTGAACACCTTGCGAACCAAAGTGCCGGGCTGGCTGAAATCGTCGTCAGCGGCACGTAGAGTGTAAACGCTCCGCACCATCGTACCGTCGGCCTCCCAGCCATTGTCGATGGATCCGGTTTCGTCGGCCCACGGCCGCCCACCGCTGTTCGTCGCATAGACCGGTGCGTTGCCGGTGTGGTGGAAGTTCATCGGCCCGTCGATCATATAGGTATTGACCGGCACCTTGGGCTGATTGACCGGAAGCTGATGGAAATTGGTGCCGATCCGGTTCCTCTGGGCGTCGTTATAGGCGAAGGCCCGGCCCAATAGCATCTTGTCTGGCGAGAGGCCGATACCGGGCACCGTGTTGCCGGGTGAGAATGCTGCCTGCTCGATCTGCGCGAAGAAATTCTCCGGATTGCGGTTGAGCGTCATCACGCCGACCTTGATCAACGGGTAGTCTGCGTGAGGCCACGTCTTGGTGAGGTCGAACGGGTTGATGCGATATGTCTTGGCGTCCTCGTACGGCATGACCTGCACCGACATCGTCCACTTGGGAAACTCGCCGCGCTGGATCGCCTCGAACAGATCGCGGCGATGGAAATCGGCATCGCTGCCCGCCATGTTCGCGGCTTCTGTGTTGGAAAAGAACTTCATGCCCTGCTGGGTATGGAAGTGATACTTGACCCAGAACTTCGCACCCGCAGAATTGACCCACATGTAGGTGTGCGAGCCATACCCGTTCATATTGCGCCACGTACGAGGCAAGCCGCGCTCGCCCATCAGGTAGGTCACCTGGTGCGCGGTTTCCGGGTTATTCGTCCAGAAATCCCACTGCATGTGATTGTCGCGCAAACCCGAGTCGGGCAGCCGCTTCTGGCTTCGGATGAAATGCGGAAACTTCATCGGATCGCGAACAAAGAAAACGGGCGTGTTATTGCCGACGAGATCGTAATTACCTTCACTGGTGTAGAATTTCAGACTGAACCCGCGCACGTCGCGCCAAGTGTCCGGGCTACCTTGCTCGCCGGCCACCGTCGAGAAGCGCGCCAGCATCTCAGTTGCAGCGCCCTTCTGAAACAGCGCGGCCTTCGTATAGGCGGATACATCCTCGGTCGTCTCGAAAGTGCCGAACGCGCCCGATCCCTTTGCGTGGGGTTGGCGTTCGATCACCTTCTCCCGATTGAAATGCGCCATCTGCTCGAGGAAATGGACATCATGAAGGAGGATCGGGCCATCTGCTCCGACCGTGAGGGAGTTCCGGTCACTCGGCGCAGGCGCGCCGGTCGTCATGGTCGAGCCATGCGCTTTGCGAGAGTTCGAATGATCAGTCATGCTGTTCTCCTTCTTCGTTTCTGAAGACAACGTTGCGCCCTATGGCAGACCTCGACAAGGCCTTCCGGCGTGATGCGAGGCCTACGGTCGCGGGTAAGTTCGAGAGGCAAGCCGCCCTCTAATCCGTCCTCAACGTCCTTTCTGGGGCACCCTGCTCCGACCGCGTTGCCTCCGCGCGGTTCGTTATCGATGGGCCGGCTGGATCACGTGGATCGCGTGCGGCGCCCTGGACGCAAGCCCACTTTTCCCGTCGGGTGTTTATCACAGATCAATGCGCAATTGATCGAAACGAGAATTACCCGGAGACCGATGCCGATCGTGGAGCCCGCCGCTCCGAGTCAGCGCGCAAGTCGCTGCCCTTGGACGCCGGCAGAGTGAGCGTGATCCGTACGCCGAGGTCAGTCCTTGGCTCGCCTCGGGAACGCGGACTAGACTAAGCTGCCGCGCGTGCGGCAGTGCAGCCAGTTTAGTCCGGAGCGATGCCATGAGGGTTGAGGACTACCGCCTCATCACGGGCACCGGAGCCTTTACCGACGATACGCCAGCCGAGGGGGCGCTTTGGGCCGCATTCGCCCGGTCACCCCATGCGCATGCGACGTTGCAGGCCATCGATAAGGCGAGCGCCATGCGCATTCCTGGGGCACGTCTCGTGCTGATGGGTGACGACTGGCGATTGGCCGGCTTTGGAAGCGTCCCGATGCAACGACGCCTCACCGATGCGGATGGCCGCCCGCCACGCGACGCTCCTTGGCCCGTGCTGGCGCAGGACAAGGTTCGCCACGTCGGTGAGCCGGTCGCTATGTGCGTGGCCGAATCCCGTGCTGCCGCTGAAGACATGGCGTCAAATCTCGCGATCGACTATGCTCCGCTGCCGGCTGTCGCCTTGATCGAAGACGCGATCGCGCCTGATGCGCCGCAACTCTGGAACTCTGCCCCGGGCAATGTGGCGTTCCATTGGACGCTTGGCGATCGCGCAGCCGTCGATGCTGCATTTGCCTCGGCTGCCCACATCGTGGACACCCGGCGCACCAGCCAGCGCGTGATCATTTGTCCAATGGAACCGCGCGCGGCGGTCGCGTGGTTCGACGACGCCAGTGGGACCTATCGGCTTCACACGGGCAATCAGGGCATGACTATCGTGCGCGACCAGATCGCGACGATACTCGGCGTCGACAAGCACAGCATTGTAGTTACTTCGCGCGACGTCGGCGGAGCCTTCGGAATTCGCAATGGCACGTATCCAGAATACCCCGCCTTGCTTCACGCGGCTCGCCTGCTGGGCAAGCCCGTACGTTGGACGGCGACACGCTCCGAAGCTTTCGTCTCGGACGCGCAGGCCCGCGATTCGCTTATGTCCGGCCGCTTGGCTCTCGATGCCGATGGCTACATTTTAGGGCTCGACGTAGAAGCTCGAGCCGCTATGGGCGCTTACCTGCATCACGTCGGATACTTCATCGCGACGGCGAATTTTTCGCGGTGCCTCAGTGGGCCCTATCGTATTCCCGCCGTGCATTCCACGGTCACTTGCGTAATGACCAATACCGTTCCGACCGCCCCATACCGAGGTGCTGGTCGACCCGAGGCTGCATATATCATGGAAAGCCTAATCGAGGCCGCAGCCGCGCAACTCGGCGTCGATCCGGTCGAGATCCGCCGCCGCAATATGCTCGGTCCGGAAGCCATGCCGCACAAGACCGCTGTCGGCATGACCTACTGCTCAGGCAATTTTCCCGACCTTCTGGATCAGGCCCTCGCCGCAGCCGACTGGCGGGGTCTTGCCGAGCGCAAGGCCCTGTCTCGCGCCAAGGGACTCTATCGCGGCGCCGGCATCGGCATGTTTGTTGAGATTTCCGGCGGCGTGCCGAACGAGCGCGCCCGTATGCGGCTCGGCGGCGACGGTGTCGTGCGCCTGAGCACGCCCGTCGGTGCCACCGGCCAGGGGCACGAGACAGTCTTCGCCATGATTGCCAATGAGCAACTTGGCCTCGACGCAAAGAGTATTGCAGTTGCTCAGGGCGATAGCACCGGCTTCGAGGATGGCGGATCGTCCTCCGCATCACGCTCGACCATTATGGCAGGACTCGCCATTCGTGCGACCGCTTTGAAGTTGATCGAAGTCGCAAAGGCGCGTGCCGCCGAGCGCTTCGGCGTCGCGCCTGAGACGATCGTCTATGACGCCGGGCGCCTGAGCGTGCCGGCCACCAACTTTGCCATCGGGATGGATGAGCTTTCCGCCAGCGATGCGCCTCCCTTGGAAGCCGAAATGCGTATCGAGGGCGAACCGAACTTCCCGTCAGGGTGCCATATCGCTGAGGTCGAAATCGACCCCGAGACAGGCGAGACCAGCGTTACCCAATTCGTCGCCGTCGATGATTGCGGTCGCGTCATTCACCATGAGTTGGCAGAAGGACAAGTGCACGGCGCGCTCGCGCAAGGCTTCGGACAGGCTCTCATGGAGCACGGTGTATATGACCCGGCGAGCGGTCAACTCGTTGCCGGTTCCATGATGGATTATACCCTGCCGCGTGCACGAGACTTGCCGCGCTTCAACTCGATCCTTGCGCCGTCTCCTGCTACATCGAACGTACTGGGCGTCAAAGGCGTCGGCGAAAGCGGCACCATCGGTCCGCTGCCGGCATTGATGAACGCCATCCGCGACGCACTGCGGCCGCTCGGCGTTGCGCAAATCGAGATGCCAGCTACCCCGGCCCGCGTTTGGTCCGCGATCGCGGCGGCGAAACGGTGAGCAAAGTTCCGCAAGCCAGGCATCGCAGACGCGGCGATTGCACCGCATTGCAGCGGGGCATCAAAACGTGCCAAGTCGCCAACGTCAAAAGCTCCGATGCAACCACTCCCTGAATGTCATGACCCAACCAATCAGGACATCGGCGCGTATCGCGGTTGTTGGCGCGGGCATCGCAGGGCTGTCGTCGGCGCTCTATCTGTCCAGGCTCAGACAGGCAGTTACCATTTTCGAGCGCTTTCCGGAGGCACAACCCGTTGGCTCCGGCCTGATGCTGCAGCCGACCGGCATGAGCGTGCTGTACGATCTAGGTCTTCTCGACTCAGTACTGCAGCTTGGCCAGCCGATTTCGGGGCTATTGGGACATGACGCCCGATCGGGCCGCAGAATTCTCGATGTCACGTATCGGGGCGGACGCTTCGGGCTCGGCGTTAACCGAGCAGCATTGTTTCAGGTGTTGTTCGATGCGGTGCTCGCGGCAGGTATTCCAATCGAGACCGCGCACGAGATCTCGCGCGCCAATGCGACAGAGGCCCGTGTCTGGCTGCTCGACGGCAAGGGACAACGCATCAACGATGCCTTCGACTTGCTGGTCGATGCAGCGGGGGTTCGCTCGCCGTTGCGCGACGCGAATGACCCCGATGCGGTGCTCCGACCATTTGCTTATGGTGCGTTCCGGGCGACGCTGCGTTTGCCGGACACAGGTTTTATTTTCGACCGTCTCGAACAGCGGTATCAGCACGCAAGCGTCATGATCGGCGTGATGCCAGCCGGGCAAATTACGCGAGCCAGTCCACAGACGTGCGCGTTTTTCTGGAGTTTGAAGACGGCGCATGTTCAAGCCGTCCGGGACGCGGGGCTGCCCGCCTGGAAAGCGCGCGTGCATGAACTATGGCCCGCCACCACGCCGCTTCTCGATCAAATCACCAGTCTTTCTGATCTCGCGGTTGCCGAGTACGCGCATGTGACTCTGCGCCGCCCGTATAATGGCCGCATCATTCATGTCGGCGACAGCGCGCATGCGACAAGTCCACAATTGGGTCAGGGAGCGAACATGGCTCTCTTGGATGCGCGCGCACTGGCTCACGCGATCGCACAAGCTGGCTCGCTCAGCGATATTGGCCCCACGTACGCGCGAAGCCGGCGTCTTCATGTTCGCTTTTTTCAGCTCGCCTCGCGCGCGCTGACACCGTTCTATCAGTCGGATGGCCGCTTGATTCCGTGGCTGCGCGATGGACTTGTGGCAACGGTGGCAAAGGTGCCGCCGGTGCCGACAATACTGTCGGCGTTGGTTTCCGGCACTCTTGTCGACCCTTTCAAGAGGATTGGGCTGACAGAGGCGGATTGGGCTCGGCTTGGGAGTTCACAAACACAGCGTGTGCTGGCTGCCGAAGGGCCGATTGCGGCGATGGAGTAAATCCACCCACAAGAGAAACCCGCCGCGCGACCGGCGTCGATTATCACTCGGTCGTCAATTCCTGCGAGCAGTTCCTCGAGCGAGAAACGGGCATTGTGGCCGGTCTGGCTCCAATGACAGCTTAACTGCTTTTGCTCAGCGCGCGATATTTTTGGCCTTCCACGTGCGAATTGACTTGAGGGCCGTCTGAATGTGGCTTTCCGCGTCTGAAGCCGTGAGAACTGAGTCGACCTTACCGTCCGGCGTGATCACGTATGATGTTCGGTTGGCTACCACACGAGACGTTGACCCTGCTCCGAGCGATGCGTCGTAGGC
>JBFWOB010000012.1:0-134414 GCA_050250755.1 Hyphomicrobiaceae bacterium | reverse complement strand
GATCGAGCAGGTGTTCTCGAAGCTCAAGACGCTGCTGCGCAAAGCCAGAGTGCGAACCTGCGAGGCGGTCGGAGAGGCCATTGGCCGGATCCTGCCGAACGTCCAGTCCGGCGAATGCGCCAACTACTTCCGAAACGCAGGCTATGCGTCCACCTGAAGTGAACGTGCTCTAGCTCCGGCGGCTTCGCTACATCTTGCGTTCGCTATTGACGATAGTTTGCATGTCATCTATTTAGGTGACATGCAAACTGTTCATTCGAGGCGCGACATGCGTCGGCCAAAGACGGAAGCAGCTGCTGAGAAGAAACGCCTTGGCACACTCATAGGTCTTGCTGGGCGCCAATGGCGCCGAGCAATCGACCTCAGGCTGAAAGACTTCGATCTAACCGAAGCGACTTGGTCCCCGCTGGTGCAATTGGCCCGGTCAAGTGGTCCATTGCGGCAGACGGACATCGCCGCAGCGCTCTCGCTCGACAAGTCGTCCGTCGTCCGGGTGCTCAATAATCTGGAGACTGCCGGCCTGATCGCGCGAAACGCCAACGAAGATGACCGCCGGGCAAAAGCCATCGTCATCACTGCCGCCGGTCGTGCACTCGTCAAGAAACTGGAGCGAACGTCAGAGGATCTGGAGCGGGAGCTACTGGCTGGACTGCCTCAAACTGAAGTAGCAGCCGCACGCAGAACACTGGATCACGTCTGCCGCATGCTCCTGCAAATGAGTGACAAGGGCAGCCAATCGTGACGCAAGGTCCATCTGATTCAGGAGCACCAGCGCGACAGATGGGCTCCAGCGCTCCGCTTTGGTTATTGGCTCTCGTCACACTTAGCGGCACGCTGGCGCTGCACATCTTTGTACCCGCATTGCAGCTTGCAGGGCGAGACTTTGGTGCCAGTGCGAGCACGATGCAGCTCACCTTGAGCGCATACATCGTCGGGCTAGCGCTCGGGCAGCTCACCTACGGCCCGATTTCCGATTACTTCGGACGCAGGCCCGTCCTAGTTGTAGGTATGGTTGTCTATGCGGCGGCAAGCTTGGCGGCCATGTTGGCGCCGACGGTCAACGCCCTGATCATAACGCGTCTGGTCCAGGCCCTCGGCGGATGCGCGGGGCTGGTTTTGGGACGGGCCATTGTCCGGGACAGCGCCACAGACGGCGATGCCGTTCGCCGGTTGTCACTGATGAATCTGATGGTGATGGCGGGACCGGGACTATCGCCGCTGGTCGGCTCTGCTCTCGCTTCGATGACAGGATGGCGGTCCATTTTTGCGGCGCTATCACTACTGGGCTTGGCCAATCTCGTACTGATCTGGCGCCGCCTTCCGGAGACGGCTCCTGGACGCAAACACGACACAAGGACTGCGGGCCGCAGTTACGCGCAGCTTTTGGGATCGCGCAGTTTTCTCGGCTATACGATCGGCGGTGGTCTGGCGACGACCTCTCTTTACGCCTATATCGGCGCAGCACCGTTTATCTTCACAGATCAGTTGCACCGACCTCCTCACGAGGTCGGCGTTTATCTGAGCGTAAACATTCTGGGGGCCTGGTTCGGCAGCCTGACGGTTAGTCGCTTCGCCGGCATAGGGACAGCCAGCCGCCTGATGGTCATCGGCAACGCGCTCAGCTGCTTGGGTGCGTTGATCTTTCTGTTCTATGCATTTTCCGGCTCGCTCGGCGTTGCGTCGACCGTCCTGCCGATGCTCTTGCTCAGTTACGGAGCGGGCATCGCATCGCCGGCCGCGCTAGCGCAAGCGCTCAGCATCAATCCTTCATTCGCCGCATCTGCATCCGGCCTCTACGGCTTTGCGCAAATGACCATCGGTGCCGCTTGTGCGGCACTCAGTGGCATCGGCCGCAATCCGGCCCTGTCGGCGGGCATTGTGCTTCTGGGAGCAGGCCTCATGGCGCAACTCGCATTTTGGCTGGCGCGACAGTCCAAAGGATGATGCAGATTGTACCGAAGCAATAAATCGTCCGTGGCGTCGGCGGTTGGGAAAGTCGAACGAGGCAAAGTCAGAAAAGTGGATATGCTCGCTTCGCCCCATTTAATTTATCTAAACCATTGATCTATATGGCGCGCCGGGAAGGATTCGAACCCACGACCTTCTGATCCGTAGTCAGACGCTCTATCCAGCTGAGCTACCGGCGCGCACCCGGAAATGACCCGGGCAAACAAGCGACGTTGATCACGTCGTGCTTGTGAGGAGGCTTTTCTTAGTCTGTCGAGGGGCTGTTTGCAAGACGAAATGGCGGCAACTCATTCCCCACCCGACGACGTGTTAGCAGCACCTGCAGAAGCCCCCTGAAAGCGCAAAATTTCCCAGAAAGTGGCGTCGCCAACGCTCCGGCAGTATGTCGTACCCAACCTTCCAACTCGCGAGCGCCAACAAGCTGGTGGGAACCGATCACCGCTCGTCAATGCGCTCTGGGCACGCCCCTTGACCGACACCCCGATAGACCGCCTACTTGTGCGGCCTATGTCACGGCCGACGATGGTATTGCTTAAGCGAGTGGAGCTTACGATGACGCGCGAGAACCGGGTGCCTCCAAGTTGTGACACGAGGCATCAATGAGCGTCGAAAGCCGCCAACTCCCCTTGCCACTGGCGGGCGTGACTGTGCTCGATCTGTCACGTGTCCTGGCCGGCCCATACTGCGGCCTGATGCTCGCTGACATGGGCGCGGACGTCATTAAGATCGAAAACGTCGAGAGCGGCGACGATACGCGCTCGTTCCTGCAGCCAAATTTCCACGGCGTCTCGACCTATTATCTGACGGTTAATCGCAACAAACGCTCGGTCGCGCTCGACCTGAAGTCAGCCGCCGGCCGCGAAGCATTTCTGAAGCTCGTCGCCAACGCCGACGTTATCGTCGAGAACTTTCGCACCGGGGTAATGGAACGTCTCGATCTCGGCTACGAAACCCTCAAAGCCATTCGGCCATCGCTCATCTATTGCGCCATTTCGGGCTACGGGCGCTCGGGCCCGAACGTCCACGTGCCCGGCTACGATCCCATTGCCCAGGCCGAAAGTGGGCTGATGTCTATGATCGGTGATCCCGCCGCTGCACCCATGCGCGTTGGTCCATCGGTCGTCGATTTGGTGACTGGCCTTTATGCGTCGCAAGCAATTGCGGCTTCTCTTCGCCATATCGCCCTCGGCGGCAATGGACGCCTTATCGAGGTGGCCCTACATGAAACCGCAATGAACATGCTCGCAAATTTTGCAGGCTCCTACCTCATGACCGGCCACAACCCAACGCGCACTGGCAACGCCAACCAGGTCGCGCAGCCGGCAGACGTCTTTGAGGCCGCAGACGGACCTTTCGTCATGGCCTGCATCACTCAGTCCCAATTTCGAGCCCTGTGTAACGACGTCATTCAGCGTCCTCAGCTGCTGTCTGACGAACGCTTTGCGCAAGGCACCGGCCGCCTTGCCAACGTGGCGGAACTGGGCCGCATCCTCTCTGATATTTTCGCGACGAGGTCGCGCTATCATTGGATCGAAGGCCTGAGAAAAGCTGGCGTTCCGGCGGGCGCCGTCGCCACTGTCGCGGAGGCGCTGTCGAGCGATCTGGTGGCCGGTCGCAACACACTGAGAGACGTCATACACCGATCCGCTGGTCCCTATTCCGTCCTCAGGACGCCTGCGAGACTGCACGACACCGAGGACCTGTCTCCGCAGGGCGCCCCCGAACTCGGGGAGCACACGCGCGACGTGCTGAAAAGCTTGGGTGGTATGACCGACGAAGAAGTCGACGAGCTCATCCGAGATGGGACGGCACGCGAGACACGCTGACGAAACGCTCGGCCATCCATGCGGCGAGAGCATCCTCTTCGGCTTGCGTAACGCGAAGTCCGAGTTTGCTGCGACGCCAAAGTACGTCAGCCGCTGTGCGCGCCCACTCCTCGTTCATCAGCCACTCCACCTCGCGCGCGTAAAGATCGGCTCCGAGACATGGACCAAGGTCCGCTATCGCTCGACAGCCGACGAGTAGTTCTGACGCGCGTGTTCCGTAAGCGTGAGCGAGACGGCCAAGCAATGAGGGCGGCAGGAAGTCAAAAGCGGACGAAAGCTCGCTCAGTAGCGCTTCAAAGCCTTGCGCTGGAAAGTCGCCACCGGGCAGGGTCGCACCGCGGGTCCATTTCGGCCCCCCATCGCCAAGCCAAGGCCTGAGCTTGTCTAATACAGCCTCGGCGAGCCGTCGATATGTCGTGATCTTGCCACCGAAAACACTGAGCAATGGCGGATTTCCATCGAGCGCGTTGAGTTCGAGGACGAAGTCGCGGGTCACCGCCTGCGCGGCATCGCCATCGTCATAAAGGGACCTGACGCCAGAGTAGCGCCACACGACATCAGCAGCACTGACAGGCCGAACGAAATAAGCACTGACAGCACGGCAGAGATAGTCAACCTCGCCCTCGTCTATGGCGACGGCCGCTGGGTCGCTCGAAAACTCCACGTCTGTCGTCCCGATCAGCGTGAAATCGCTTTCATATGGGATGGCGAAAACGACGCGCCCGTCGCCATTCTGGAAAATATAGGCCCGATCATGCTCAAAAAGGCGTGGAACCACGATGTGACTACCCTTGACGAGCCGCACGTGCGACCGGGCCGTACAACCAATCCGGACACTGAGAACATCCTCGACCCACGGCCCGGCAGCGTTGACGAGCACCCGTGCCGATGCTGTGACAGCCTCCCCTGTAGTCACGTCCATCAGCCTTAACAACCATGCGTCCGCCTCGGCCGATGCAGAAATCATTTCCGTGCCAACGCGAATATCAGCACCCCGCCGCGCCGCGTCGATCGCGTTCAACACGACAAGACGCGCGTCATCGACCGAGCAATCCGAGTACTCGAAACCGTGCCGAAAATCGCTTTTGAGCGGGGCGCCCGCCGGATCGCTCACGAGGTCGAGCCCACGGCTTTTCGGCAGAAGACGACGCCCCCCAAGGTGATCGTAGAGCGCCAGTCCAAGCCGGATCATCCAACGCGCCCGCAATCCCGCATGATACGGAAGCACGAACCGTCGTGGCCGGATGAGATGCGGTGCCATAGACCACAGCACCTCGCGCTCGGAAAGCGCCTCCGATACCAACCGGAACTCATAGTGTTCGAGATAGCGCAACCCACCGTGGATGAGCTTGGTCGAAGCTGAAGACGTGCCGCTCGCCAGATCGCCTTTTTCGACAAGGAGTACCGACAGGCCGCGTCCGGCAGCGTCACGTGCAATTCCGCAGCCGTTCACGCCGCCGCCGATGATTGCGAGATCGTACATAGGCGGCCATCCTGCTGCCCATCACTGGCTTCGGCATGAATATACGCCAGATGCCTTCACGATCGGTATAGCGAGCGAACAGATCGACGGGTGACACGCGCCGATCGAGCCCGCTAAAGCGGAACTGGAGCGTTCGCGTCCAGCAGCCCCTCCGCTTTGAGGTCGCTCCATAAGCTGGGCGGTACCTTGGTCCTCATCGCAGCGACATTTCGGCGAACCTCATCCGGCGAAACCGCGCCGAGCGCCAGGGACGAAACGGCAGCATGGCCCAACGGAAAGTGCATTGCCGCCGTGGCGAGAGGTACGCCATGCGACCGGCAGACCTGTTCAACCCGGCGCACCTTGTCGAGAACGACAGGTGGTGCCGGAGTATAGTTGTATCGCGCGCCATCAATCGGCCCCGTCGCCAGAATGCCCGAGTTGAAGACACCACCGAGCATGACGCCGACACTCTTCGCTGCGGCGAGCGGCAGCACTTCCGCAAGCGCCGGCTGCTCGAGAAGTGAGTAACGCCCAGCCATCAGAATGCAGTCGAAATCGCCTTCTCTCAGATAGCGGGCCATATAGCCGGGATCATTGAGACCGAGACCAATACCTTTGATGACACCTTCGCTTCTGAGTTTGTCGAGCGCCTTATAGGCCCCATCCATCGCTTCGCGGAACCGCTTCGGGCCATCTTCCGGACCATGCGTCCAGGCATCGGCATCGTGGATCAGAACCACATCGACCGCTGGCAGCCCGAGCCTGTGCAGCGACTGCTCATGCGAACGCATAGCAGCATCGTAACTGTAATCATTCGTTACGTTGAACTCCAGGCCACCGACGAACCGGCTCGTCTTGACGCGCCCGTTGGGCGCCGGCGTCAGCAGCCGGCCGACCTTCGTTGAAACCGTAAAACTGCCTTTGGGGCGTCGCCGAAGCGCGGTGCCCACGCGATGCTCGGCGCTGCCTTGCCCATAAAGCGGTGCAGTATCGAACAGCGTCACTCCAGCCTCGGCCGCCGTCTCGACCGTCTCGATGGCCACCTGATCGTCCAGCACCTCGTAGATATCGCCGAGCGGGGCACTGCCGAACCCCAGCGCAGAAACCTCGATGCCCGTTCGACCGAGCTTGCGCTTTGGGAGGCTGATGGACTGGCTCACCGCTACTCTCCTGGCTTGACCACGATTGCGTCGCTTTGCGAGCGTAATGCGAGGCAGCCTCACCGTCCAACGGGTTGGTGTTTGCGCAGGGAAGTTCGACGCCGTCTGGCGGGCAGATGATTGCATACTTCGCGGTGAAGCGCCGTCACGGGGGATGGCATGATCGAAACGACAAACTACATCAACCGCGACTGGCATCTCGACACCCGACCCGGGGAGGGGAAACGCATCCTCTGCCTCGACGGCGGCGGCGTGCGCGGCCTCATTACAATCGGCATATTGAAGCGGATAGAGGAGACGTTGGCGCCGCGCTATCCGGGAAAGCCAGAAGAGTTCCGCCTCTGCCATTACTTCGACTTGATCTCCGGAACATCGACCGGGGCCATCCTGGCAGCCGCGCTCGCTCTCGGCATGTCGGTTGACGAGGTCCGACAGCACTACACGACGATGTGCCCCGGCATTTTCGCCAAGCAGCAGGACACTAGCCTGAGAGGTCGCTGGCTGCCGGAAGGTATTTTGAAGCCAGTCTACAACGGGGCTGCCATCGAGGCCGCGCTACGTTCGATCGCCGGCGAACGCGAGTTGCAGTCTCCGGATATCGCGACCGGCCTCATGGTGTGCACGAAGCGCCTCGATACCGGAAGTCCTTGGATCCTGACCAATTCGCCCAACGCTGCCTATTGGGAAAAGGGCCGCAACAAGGCTTACAAACTATGGCGCATTCTGCGTGCGAGTGCCGCAGCTCCCCTATTCTTCGAGCCGCTCGAGTTCGAAATTGCGCCGGCAGACGGCATCTACGACGGAGAGGTTGGTATATTCGTCGACGGCGCTGTGGCAGGTCTCAACAATCCTAGCTTGCAGACTTTCCTGACTGCAACATTGAAGCCCTACGGACTTGGCTGGCCTTGCGGCGCTGATAACTTGTTGATGGTCTCGGTCGGGACTGGAACTTGGCGGGCCAGGGTCAACCGTCACAAATTCATGGCGCTCGACAATTGGGATAAGGCGAAAACCGCTATTTTGGGTATGGTTCCGGACGCCTCGCGCCAAGCCATCATCACGCTTCAAGCGATGAGTAATCCGCGCAAGCCGTGGCACATCGATAGCGAGATCTTCGATCTCGACGGCCATCTGTGCCGCGATGAGGAATTGCTGTCATTTCAGCGCTACGATGCCATCCTCGAAGAGGAGCTGGTTCGTCGCATCTTCCCGGATGCTAAACTCGACCTCGAACAGCTACGCGAGCTCGGCAATACCGATTCCGATGTAATGCGTCGCCTTTACGCGATCGGGCACTCGGTCGGAAACGTCACGCGCCCAACTCGCGACGGCATCGAGCCGGCGGACTTTCCCGCGATATTCGATCCGCCGGGCTTCACTTCCGTCGCAACCAACTGACGATGAAAATTGCCCTTGATAACGCGACCACCTCAATGGTCGGCCTTCTTGCCCCAGATCGCCTCGACGCGTTGATCACGACCACATCCGTAGCGATAAAATTTGTAACGGACGGAATTCGTCTTATAGAAATTCTGATGATAATCCTCAGCAGCGGTGAACGGCCCAGCGTCACGGATAACCGTAGCAATCGGCTCTTTTAACGGGCCCGACTTCTCTAATGTCGCCTTCGAAGCTTCGGCAATTTTCTTTTGCTCGGCAGAATGAACAAAGATTGCCGTCGTGTAGCTCTCTCCGCGATCGCAAAACTGACCGCCGGCGTCATATGGATCAATAGTCCGCCAGAAATGTTCGACAAGCTGAGAATATGAAACCTTACCAGGGTCGAAAGTAATCTGTACGACCTCTCGGTGCCCGGTTCCGCCAGCCGTCACTTGCTTGTAGGTAGGACGGGGCGTCGTTCCTCCCATAAAGCCCGACACAGTCGAAATCACGCCATCGACTCGATCGAAATCCGATTCCACACACCAGAAACAGCCGCCTGCAAACGTCGCCACCTCGGTCTTCCGCCCGGATTTACTGGAATCACCTGGGCTCGGCGCTTGTGCTTCGACTGCAACTTGGCCGACGGCCAAAGCCAGTACAAGTGCGACGAGAATCGACGTCGCCACGCCAGCCAATCTCGTCATCTGGAACCCTCCAACCCGGTTGAAATCAGGACTTTTTCTCGTCCGCGCCGGGTCCTGCAACCGCTGGGTCGCTCTTCGCCTCGAATTTGAGGGCCACTCCGTTCATGCAATACCGAAGACCGGTTGGCTGAGGTCCGTCGGGGAAAACATGACCGAGATGCCCGCCACACGTCGCGCAATGCACCTCCGTGCGGCTCATAAAGAAACTACGATCGGTTGTCGTGCCAATCGCATTCTCGACAGGCCGGAAAAAGCTCGGCCACCCTGTACCGCTGTTGAATTTGGTATCAGACGTGAAAAGCAGGCTCCCGCAGCCTGCACAATGGTACTCGCCCGCGCTGTAGACCTTATCGAGCGGACTTGTGAAAGCCCGTTCTGTACCGTGCTTGCGCAATACATTATATTGCTCTTTCGTTAGCTCTTTCCGCCAGTCGTCATCGGATTTCTGCACGGGAAAAACTCCTTCAGGGGCATCGGTCGCTGAAGCCTGCCGCAATAGCAGAGCGACAGCGCAGGTCGAAATGGTGGCTAAACCAAAAGCGCGCCGTGAGACCATATCGTGCGTCTCCTCGCAAACTCAGTTGTATGATAACCTAAAAACACCTTGGAACAGCCCAGTTTAAAGCTGAGTGGACAGCGCGTCTCAGTCTGCTCAATCACATTTGCTCACGACTGCTCGATTGGCCCCGGACTGTCACGATCGGAGAGCTGGCTGAGAACATCTCGACGGCAGGATGCCCATGCGTCCGGGCCCGGCCGATTTCGTTGAGGCCCCACACGTAAGCCGCCTGCATCAGCTCGCCATGCCGGCCCCAGTCAAGAATGCTCATGCCGGCGGGAACGGGAGGCACCATGAGTAGATCGCTCTCCTGCAGATGGCGCTCGAAATCGTTGCGGTTGGCCAGCATGCTGCGCATCAGCACCGCTCCGAGACTTGGTGCGTCCGGCAGCACATTTCGTGAAAATGGGAGCAACGCCCGCTTTATGAACGCCGTCCTTGATGGGAATGCTCGATAGTTGACAGCGAAACGCTCAACCTGCGGCACCTCAAAAGCAATGACGACGTTGGGTCCCGCCTTGAGCTCGCGCATCACACGTACCGGCACGTTGTCCACCAGCGCGCCATCGACCAGCATCTCACCATCTAGCGTGTAATAGGGGGGCAGCAACGCAGGAATCGAACTCGACGCCCGCACGGCCTCCCAGAGGCTTCCCCGAGCGTGACACGTGCGCCCGTACCGCGACAGGTTTGTCGAGACGGCGAAATAAGGAAGCCACAGGTCTTCGATGTCGATCCCGCCATAGCAATCCTCGAGCAATCGGTCGAAACGCGTGTGATCGAGAAGCGAAAAGCGAGGCCACGTATAACGCCTGAGAGCTTTTTGCCGAACGAAGATCTCGTGCACCATGCGGTCGATCTCGTCGACCGACCGGCCCATTGCAAATCCCGCCGCTATGGCGCTACCCCCGCTCGTGCCACCCATGATGTCGAACGACACGTCTGCTTCGGAAAGCGCCTTGTAGAGCCCGACGTGCGCCGCACAGAATGCCCCACCACCGCAGGCGACCAGTCCGCGCGCGCTTCCGGTAACGAAACGTACCAGACGGTCAACGTCGGCCCGATCCCCCAACGCCACATGATGATGCGACCCTACTGAGCGTGACGCGAGCCAATATCGCGTTCCTTGCGGTCCCCGGCGCTTGGGATGCAGCAGCACCAAGCGTTGGGCCCCGGACGCAAGAAGCGCCCCCGCGAAGGTCTCGAGCACATTCTCTGCCACCGTCGCCGTCGCATCACGATCGACGAGACCGACCCT
This sequence comes from Hyphomicrobiaceae bacterium, assembly GCA_050250755.1. Lineage (GTDB taxonomy): Bacteria > Pseudomonadota > Alphaproteobacteria > Rhizobiales > Hyphomicrobiaceae. Next base: position 124,091 of record JBFWOB010000012.1, on the reverse strand, counting down.
CAGCACCAGATCGGCTTGCCTGATAGCCTTCTCCGACCAGGCCGTGAGCAATGGATCAGCAACGTAGATGACGGTGTCATGCCGACCTTCGAGGGAATTCAGCGTCTCCGTGGCGCGGCTGCTGCCAAGATCACAGTCGCCAATCAGTGCCGTCACGCTACGGCCATCGATCACGACGGTGCGCCCTGTCCGCTCAAAAGCCGCCGCGAGCTCTCCGATGAACGCCAGTGGAACGGCTTCCTTCCCTGCCCGGATCAGTGCAATGGTGCGCGGAGTGCTGACAGTCTGTTGAGCACGTCCCGTCGTCTGATCGGCAAGTCGACGCGCCAGAGACGTCGTCAGCGTTTCCCATATCCGCGGAATTCGTCGGCAAAGCCTATCGAAATCACCGCGTTCGAGCCGAAGAACCAGGCTATCGCGGACGGCGGTTACCGTCGCGGTTCGCACTCCCCCGGCGAGGAACGCGATCTCCCCCACCGGCGATCCCGGCCCGATCTCAGCTATCGATCCGTTCCGCCCCGTGACGCGGACGTCGAAGCGTCCCGATACGACGATATAAAGAGCATCAGTATCCTCGCCCTGGCAAACGAGCACCTCACCGCGCTGAAGCGACATGGGTTCGAGCTCCGCCTCGAACGCGGCGCGCTCCTCATCTGTCAGATCGGCAAAGATGCCGATGCGGGCGAACCCGGCTGGCAGCACACGTTGCGACATAAGCACCGAGCGAGCTAATGGCTTGGCCCCAGCGGAGGCCTGCGTCGGCACCAATTGAAGCAGGCGCTATTCCCCAATGCGAGCCCAATCGCCGACTGCCGTTAGCGAGGCGAAGGTAAGGCGGGCAAACGCAGCACCAGATCAACGCGACGTAAGCCCCTGGGTGGGGGCTGGCAGATCGCCTCGCCAACCACCACCGCGCCGCCCAAGCGCTCGTCCTCGCTCGAACAAAGCTCGTTGGTAAATGGGATCAAAGGCTTGCGTAGACTTCTGATCGAAATCTGGAGGAATGGACGTCAGATAAAAATCTGCACCACTGGCGAGCGCCTGTTGCCGAATCCGATAGAGATCTCCGCTATCGTGCGATTTAATCAGTGTCGAGACAGCCCGCGCACCGATTGCGATTGCCGTCGGTTTGACGGGCTCGAATTCGGGCGTCATCTTCGAGTTCATAATGATGTAGATGTGGCGCTTCGGGGGCGATCGATAGAGGTGGTCCAGCGCCGACAGTCGAAGCTGCGCCGGCGCCACGAAGACGTCGCGTGTCGTCCCCCCATCGACATGCATTTCCTGAACCAGACGCCCCTCGGTCTCCACGTCGATCTCGACTGGCGGGAACGCGCCAGGAATTGCGGCTGACGCAAGGATGATTTTGCGGAACAATTCTAGCTTCTGCGGATGTCGGCTCGCGGCGATCTCACCCATGTTCCAGTAAACTGGCCGCTCAGCGTCCAGATTCGTGGTGCCGATCATGAGCATCCGGCCGCGCCTGTGCTCGGCAGCGATCGCCCTCAGAAACGCTTGGTCGACATATTTCTCGATAAGATGAGCCAGCGGCGTGGTATCCGCAAGAGATGGACCGCCCAGAATGCCGGGCAGGATTTGCGCCACGATCAGCTCAGACGTTTCGTACTGCGTCCATATTTGCTCGAGTGCCTTATCGTAAGAGGGCCCGAGAAATGCGAACGGGGCAATAATGGCGCCTGCCGAAACACCGGTAACAAGATCGAAACGCGGCCGAGAGCCGCTCTCTGTCCATCCTGTCAGCAATCCGGCGCCAAAAGCGCCTCGCGACCCACCACCGGATAAAGCAAGAATGAAGACGTGTGGCCGACCGCCGATGGTCCGGGCCGAAGAAGCGAGCCGCTTCAAACTCGGCATATGCGTCTCGATTTCGGCTACCAGGTGCGCCGGAGCCTCATCACCCCAGACACGGGCGAACGGAATGCCGGGAATGATTGCTTTGCTCGCCGCAATCGCATTGGGCGGCACGTTGCGGGGCGCAATCGCACACCCCGCGAGCGCCAGCGCAAGTCCAATGATCAAAACGGAATGGACGTAAGAAACGCACGCCCTGAGCACGAGCCTTCCCCCGAAACACCAATAATCAAACTCCACTCGACGACATCGGTCCCACCCTCTGCCTCAAGTCGCAGCGACCTGCTGTTCTCGCGTTGCGAACAGTAATCGCACTCCCCCGTGTACCCAACAGTTCTTGCTTCTTCGAACAAACGCGGGGACCTGTGTGGGTCCCCGCGGCAACAGTCTCACATAGCGCTGGCGTCTTACTTCGCCTTGCCGACCAGTTCCTCGACGTAATCCCAGTTGACCAGATTGTCGACGAACGCTTCGAGATATTTCGGACGCAGATTACGGTAATCGATGTAGTAGCTGTGCTCCCACACGTCGCAGCCGAGGATCGGTTGTGCGCCGTGCATCAGCGGATTCTCACCGTTCGGCGTCTTCACGACTTCGAGCTTGCCGCCCTTGACCGCAAGCCAGCACCAGCCCGATCCGAATTGCGTAACGCCAGCCTGGATGAAGTCCGTGCGCATTTTGTCGTAGCCGCCATAATCCTTGACCAGCGCCTCGACCTTGCCGGGCAGCTTATTGCCACCGCCACCCTTCTTCATCCACTTCCAGAAGTTGATATGGTTGTAATGCTGTCCGATCTGGTTGACGACCGGCTGATCCTTGGCGTTGAAGGCCTCAATGCAGATCTCTTCGACCGACTTGCCGGCATACTTGCTGCCGTCGCCCGCGATCTGGTTGCCGGCCGTCACGTAGGCGTTGTGATGCTTATCGTGGTGGAACTCCAGCGTCTCCTTGGACATGTAGGGCTGAAGCGCATCATAGGCGTACGGGAGGGGGGGGAGAGTGAAGGCCACCGGACTGCTCCTTCGGTTGCATTATGACAAGGTCGAAAAAAGGTGTGCCCGGAACCTAACGGCTGGGCCCACATCCGACAAGCGCGGATGAAGGCCAAGTGGTTCCGGTTTGCCTCCCGCGACCAACGAACTCGCGATCCTCGACGCCTCACGCGAGCTGAATAGCCACTCCTTCGTCGGTATGCCGACGAAGCACGCGTAACATCGACGCGCAGTGCGTGCGGCGAACGCGCCGCACGCAGAAAACTCGCCTATTTATCGAGCCACGCATTCTCCATGCGCCAGCTGTTGTAGAGCGAGTTATTATGGCTGGTAACGCCTTTAACGTAGTCCTGCCAGCACGTGCCCGCCCTGTTGTGCAGAATGATAGGCCGAGCCACTTCTTCAGCTATCAAGCGCTCAGCCTGCCACAGAAGCTCCTTGCGCTTGGTCGGATCGACCTCGCTCGATTGTGCGAAGATCAACCGGTCAACTTCCGGATTGCAGTATCCGGTGTAGTTGCGCTCCGATTTGCAGGTGTAATTTTCGACCATGTTCACATCTGGATCATCGACACCGACACCCGTCGTGTTGAGACCGATTGCGTAGTCCTTGCGCTGCACCTTTGCGTGCCAGATCGTGGTGTCGACCGGCTCGAGCTCGCCATCGATATGGATCTTCTTCATCTGATCGATGAAGATCACGGCCGGATCGCGATAGAGCGGGATATCGCGCGTCGAAACCTTTACCTTGAGAGGCTTCTCGGCCGAGTAACCCAACTCCTCCATGATCTTCCGCGCTTCAGCCTGAGACTTTGCCGTATCCTTGCCGTAGCCGGGGATTTTGGCGAGCTCTTCGTCAGGCATCGCCCACTTGCCTTCGGGGCCTGGCAGCATGACCACCCCGATCGACGATTTGCCTTCGGCCAGAATGGTGTTGAACGCAGCACGATCCAGCGCGAGCGCCATCGCCTTTCGGATTTTCGGATTGTCGAACGGAGGTGCCGCTGCGTTGACGATCATATTGACCGTATTGTTCGAGGGCACGAACTGACAGACCGCCTTCGGCGCCTTCGCTTCGACATCCTTGAGGCCCGCGACCGTCACATCGGATACGAACGTCAGATCGATGTCGCCCGCGATGAAGGCGAGAATGCGCGTCGAACGGCTGTTGATGATCCGATAGTCGATACCATCGAGGTATGGTTTACCCGGCTTCCAGTAGTTCGGGTTTTTGACGAGACGGACGATCTCGCCCCGCTTCATCTCTCCGAACTTGAAGGGGCCTGTGCCGATCGGCTTGACGCGCATATCTTTCAACGCGACGTGACAGGGATAGATGGGCGAATATCCCGACGCGAGCAGCGCAATGAACGATGGCTGCGGTGCTTTCAAATGAAACCTGACTTCGTTTGCGCCCGACGTCGTGATCTCTTTCAGGTTGTGATACCAGACCCGACGCGGGTTCTTTCTGAAGTCTGGCGCCTTGCGCAGCCCGGCAATGAGATCGAAGGTGCACTTCACATCCTCGGCAGAGAACGGCTTGCCGTCGTGCCAAGTAACGCCTTCGTTCAGCTTGAACGTAATGTTGGTCTTCGAAGCGTCCCAGCTCCACGACTTCGCAAGCTCGGGTACGATCGTATCGAGCCCGGCATCCAATTTGGTCTGATCGAAAACCACCAAATTGTTGAAGACCGGCGAGAACGGAAACACGGTCGAGATAGTCGCTTCCTCGTGGATCGACGCGCTCGGCGGGTTGTCCCAGACGTAGCTCTTGAGGACACCGCCCGACTTTTGTGCGGCAGCAGGTGCGGTAGCGAGCGCAAGCAGCGCTCCGGCGATCGCGACGTACCGCGATCTCATTCGGATCATAGTTTCCTCCACGGGAACAAAAAGGCATTAACGATCGCAATGCCTAGCGCGAAAAAGACCATCTCGCGTGCCGTCTCGTCAACCTCTCCTAAGACGCGCCGCGTAGAAGCCGTCCATGCCAGGTTGCCCTGGCGAAGCCTCATGGTAGGGCAGCGTTCTTAGATCTCCGGCTCGCGTTAACCAGTCTACTGATCCGCGAACGTCACTCGGAGTAAGGGGTTTACGGCTGAAATCGCGGTTCGCCTGCAAGAACTCGTCGACGATCTGCTCACCTTCCTCCGGCTCGATCGAACAGACGCAATAGACAAGGCATCCACCGTGCTTCACCCAGCCCGCCGCCCGCGCGAGCAGCTTCCGTTGCAGCTCGACAATCCGCCCGAGATCGCTGGGCCTCTTCAAATGCAGCAGATCGGGATGCCTTCGGATGGTGCCCGTTGAGAGGCATGGCGCGTCGAGCAGGACGGCATCGAACTGTCGGTCTGGCTCGTAGTCCAGAAGATCTGCATTCACGACACTGATCTTGCCCGCGAAGCCGAGCCGCTCGATGTTCTGAGCGAGCCGCGACAAGCGGTCGGCGGATTGGTCCAACGCTGTGACACGTGCACCGGCGACCGCAAGCTCGGCCGTTTTGCCCCCAGGAGCGGCACAGAGGTCCGCCACCTCGAGACCCTCGACCGGACCGAGAAGCCGGGCGGGAAGAGCTGCGGCCACATCCTGCACCCACCAAGCGCCCTCCTTGAAGCCCTCCAGCTCATCAATACGACCCCCGTCCTTCAAACGGATCGTCCCGGTCGCGAGAAGCTCGCCACCAAGCCGCTGCGCCCAGACGTCCGGCTCCGCCTTCGCGGTCAGATCAAGAGGCGCCTCGACGAGACTTGCAGCCGCAATCCTGCGCGCTGTCGTCTCTCCGTACGCGGAAACCCATTTATCCCAGAGCCAGCCGGGGATATCGATGCGCGGCGTATCGAGCTCATCCAGGATGGCCGGTCCGTGAGCTGCGACACGCCGGAGAACGGCGTTGGTCAGCTTATCGAAGCGTTCAGCCGCCTTATCGCGCCGACACTGCTCGACCGCCAGATTTATCGCCGCATGCACCGGCGTGCCGATGAGCAGAACTTGCGCCGCCCCAGCTAGCAGAATGGAACGCGGCCGCGGTTGGCTTACGGGTATTGGGCGTTCGAGAAACTTGCCAAGCACCGCATCGAGCGAGCCGAGCCGCCGCAACACCGTTGCTGCGATCAGTCTCGCAAAGCCTCGGTCTCGCGCTTCGAGGCGACGATACGCTTCGTTCTGAGCAGCCATATTGAGCGCATCGTCGAGCGCACGCGACGAGACGAGCACCGCCTCGATCAATTCAACCGCAAGGCGCCGCGCGGCAAGGCCGGGTAGCTCGCCACCATCGCGCACCTCGGCCTTTGCCTTGGCATCGGCCTTGCCGGAATCGGAACGCCAAGCCCTCAAAGTCCCGCTCGGCTGCACAGTCCGAGGGCCCTTACGGCGCGGCGGATGTTTTGTTTGTTTCACTCGTTCCTACCCCCACGGTCCCCGAGGACGATCCCAGGGGCCACTTTGCCCCTCATCGTGTCCCCACGGCTCGCCACTCGGCTGGCCCTGACTGATCGTCGCCTGCGGGAGTTGTCCATTCGCACTCATATCCTCGGCAAGCTTCCGCAGCTCGGAAATTCGGTTCTCCGTGCTCGGATGCGTCGAGAACAGGCTATCGAGGCCGCGCCCAGTGAGGGGATTGACGATGAACAACGGCGCAGTCGCTGGTACGGCTTCAGCCGTCTCGTTGGGTATACCGCGAACCATCGATTCGATTTTTGCCAGCGCCGATGCCAGCCAAAGTGGATTGCCGCAGATTAGTGCACCGAGCCGATCGGCTTGATACTCCCTTGAGCGACTGATCGCCATCTGCACCAGCATCGCCGCGAAGGGAGCAATCAGCATGGCGGCTAGAGATGCGATCCAGTTGCCGTTGCGTCGGCCGCCCCCGAAGATCATCGAGAACTGCAGCCACTGCGCCAACATCGAGATGGCGCCGCCGATCGTGGCGGCAATCGTCATCGTCAACGTATCGCGGTTCCGCACGTGCGCCAGTTCGTGCGCCATGACGCCCGCAATCTCTTCAGGTGAAAGGGTCTCGAGCAGCCCTGTCGAAGCACAAACGGTTGCACGTGATGGGCTACGGCCGGCCGCAAAAGCGTTCGGTTGAGGTTGATGCATGATGCAAACACGTGGCATTGGCAGGCTGGCGCGGGACGCGAGATCCTGAACGATACCGTAGTATTGCGGTGCATCGGCTGGCCCAACCTCTTGCGCCCCATGCAGCGCGAGAACCAGACTATCCGATCGCCAGAGCGCGAACGCATTCATAATGAGAGCAAACACAAACGCGACAACAACTCCCTCGCGTCCTCCGATCACCGATCCCATACCGACGAAGATCAGCGTCAGGAAGCCGAGGAGCAGCGCGGTCTTCGCGAAATTTGTCGGCATCACGCATCTCCAGGCCGCATTGCCGGGGCAAAGGGTCCCCGCGCAAGCGCTTATGGTATATGGTATTGGAAGCTACAAGGGAGCAGTATCGGCCACAGGATCAGAGCTGCATCAGAGTTGCGCGCTGCTGCCTCGCCACATTCAAGGAGGCCCCATGGCCGCAAGCGACAAAACCAAGGCCGCGACATCAGCGGAGCTCGAGCGCCGCCCACTTACACCCGCCGCCCAACGCGCCCTGGCCGAGGCCGACGAGCGCCGCCGCCAGCAGGACGCGGCACGCCAAGAGCAAGCCCGCGCCAAGGAACTAGGTGGACGCGAAGGTCCTGATCCCGTCCGTTACGGAGATTGGGAAAACGGGGGCATCGTTTCCGATTTCTAAAGCACGGTTAGGAGGATCAATTCTGCGCAAGCCGCACATTGGCGTACCGCCTGGGTTCCACAAAAAATGAACGCGGCGCCGTTGCGTCTCAAATTGACATGACAAAGCGTACCAAATTGAACTGGCCCGTTGCAGAACTTGTCTCGTTCTCGCGCCCCTCGATGGTCCTGATGACACAAAAAGTCGAGTTGTCAGATCAACCTTGTGAACGTTCTTGGCCTTGAGCTCGACAACCCGCACCACGGGCGAACTCGCCAAGGCGCAAAGAAGCGCGCCGAACTCACCGCAAGCCCCAAATTAGCGGTTCATTAGGTGTGTTGAGTGCAAATTCAAGCACTTACAGCACCTTTTCCGTTCGTTGCTAGGCAACGGCACTTGCCTTGCACTCCCTGGCACGACCGCGCAAGGGTCCGAGGGAGATACCTGATGTTCGCCGTGGCGCCGAAACGAGCAAGATCGCTGACTCGCACGATTGTCCGCAACGAGCAGGGCACCGTCGCCATAATCTTCGCACTCAGCGCATTCGTACTCTTGATGGTCACAGGACTGGCTGTGGACGTCAGTCGCGTCATGCACGCCGAACGCACCCTCTCTGCCGCCATTGACGCGGCCGCGCTCGCCGCGGCGAAGGGGATTCGCTCTCAGAACCTGACCGATGCCGAGGCGAAAGAGATCGCCCGCCAGTATTTCGAGGCGAACATGAAGGGCAACGGCGCCGGCTACGCGAACGTGCAAGGCTTCTCGGTCGACATAGATCGCGACCACAACTCCGTCGCGATTAACGTCGACAGCGACGTTCCCATGCTGTTCGCCAATGTCGGCGGTATCTCCAAGATGTCTCTCGCGAAGAACTCGGTCGCCATCTACGAGACCAAGGATATCGAGATAGGCGTTCAGCTCGACGTAACCGGTTCGATGTGCCAACCGTGCACCAAGATTACCGCGCTCAAGGATGCAGTCGCCGGTCCCGATGGAATGCTGGACATTCTGCTTCCAGACAACGGGACGACGAATAAGGTCCGCATCGGATTGGCCCCCTTCGCGGTCGGGGTCAATGCCGGCGATTACATCACGGCCGTCTCAGGTGGCCGCAATCCTGCCGATGGCTGTGTCTACGAGCGCGCCGACACCTCATTGCAGGCGACCGATACTTCTCCCGCCGGCGCCGGTCGCTTCCGTGTTCGCTCCGAGTTGCGCGACGCGTCGGCCTGCCCAGGCTACAGCAATCGGGTCGTCGCCATGACGGACGATAAGAACGAGCTTCGCTCCGCCGTCAATGGTCTCACCACGAACGGAGGCACCGCAGGTCACCTTGGTGCAGCCTGGGCTTGGGGTCTCGTGTCCCCCGCGTGGTCCAGCATCTGGGGGGGCACGGCGCCAGCGCCCTATAACGACGGCCGCACTGAAAAGTACGTGATCCTGATGACGGACGGCGACTACAATACCGTGGGTGGCGTCATGACCAATGGCAACGCTTCCAATCAGTATGCCGCGGACACCTGCACGGCGATGAAGAACAAGGGCGTGGTCGTCTACACCATCGGCTTCCAAGTCTCGAAAGCAGCGAAGACCAGGCTGTCGGCCTGTGCCAGTAGTGCGAACCGGTTCTACGACGCCAGCGATGCGCAATCCCTGCGCAATGCCTTCAGGGCGATCGCCGAGGAAATCAACAGTCTCCGTCTGTCGAGTTGATCGAACTGCGGTTCCGCTGCCCTAGAGGGCTTCCCGCGGCTATGCCTAGCGCTGCCTTCGTGCTAGGCTTTTTGTCAAAAAGCCGCCGTCATGAGGGAGGTGAGCCCATGTACACTCAGGCCCTCAGTACCAGAGATGACACCGGGCGAGTTCCGCCCGAGGATGCCGCGCGTCTCGCCATCTTCCAAAGTACCGTTGATGCCGAGGAGAAAGTCGAACCAAACGACTGGATGCCGGACGCCTACCGCCGCACATTGGTTCGCCAGATTTCACAGCATGCCCACTCCGAGGTGATTGGCATGCAGCCCGAGGGCAACTGGATCACCCGCGCGCCGTCGCTTCGCCGGAAGGCCGCGCTTCTCGCCAAGGTCCAGGACGAGGCGGGCCATGGTCTCTATTTGTATGCCGCAGCAGAGACGTTGGGCGTCGCACGCGAGGAGCTGTACCAACAGTTGCTCTCCGGAAAGGCGAAGTATTCATCGATCTTCAACTACCCTACAGAGACTTGGGCGGACATCGGCGTGATCGGTTGGCTCGTCGATGGCGCCGCCATCATGAACCAGATCCCTCTCTGCCGTTGTAGCTATGGTCCTTACGCGCGGGCCATGATCCGCGTCTGCAAAGAGGAAAGCTTTCACCAGCGCCAGGGCTATGAAATTATGCTCACGCTTTGCCGTGGCACCCCTGCGCAGAAACAGATGGCCCAAGAGGCGCTGAACCGCTGGTGGTGGCCTGTCCTGATGATGTTCGGGCCGTCCGATAAGGAAAGCATTCATTCGGCCGACTCGACGCGCTGGAAGATCAAGCGCTTCTCCAACGACGATCTCCGTCAGCGCTTCGTCGACGCGACGGTCCCGCAGGGACATCACCTCGGCCTGAGGTTCCCCGATGCAGACCTTGCGCTCGATGAGACGACTGGCCACTGGCGTTACGGCGAAATCGACTGGACCGAGTTCAAACGCGTACTCTCAGGCGACGGCCCTATGAATCAGCAGCGCATGGCCCATCGGGCCGAAACCGAGGCAAGCGGCGCCTGGGTGCGCGAGGCGGCTCTGGCACATGCCGAAAAGCGCCGGCAACGAGCGACAGCAGCCCCCCAGGCGGCGGAGTAAGCACGATGATCGAAAAGCCGATTCCGCTCTGGGAGGTTTTCATTCGCGCCCGCTCCGGGCTGCCCCACAGGCATTGCGGCTCAATTCACGCGGCCGACGCCACCATGGCCGTGCAGGCTGCCCGCGACGTCTACACCCGTCGTGGAGAAAGCGTCTCGATCTGGGTCGTGCCGTCGAATGCCATCGTGGCGTCCGATCCGAACGAAAAGGACCAACTTTTCGAGCCCGCCTCAACGAAGGCCTACCGTCACCCCACATTTTACGACATCCCGGACGAGGTCGGGCACATGTAATGAGCGATCTTGCCCTCGCCAGCTATGCCCTATCGCTCGGCGACGATGCGTTGGTGCTCGGCCATCGTTTATCGCAATGGTCGAGTCGAGGGCCTACGTTGGAAGAAGACATCGCACTTTCGAATCTGGCGCTCGATCTGATCGGACAAGCGCGGCTCTTCTACACCGTCGCAGGTCAGGCCGAGGCCAAAGGGCGCAGCGAGGACGACCTCGCCTATTTCCGCGACCCCGAAGCGTTTCGCAACGTGCTGATGGTCGAACTACCGAATGGCGACTTCGCCCAAACCATGGTTCGTCAACTTCTCTACGCCGCTTTCGTACATCCGTACTTTTCGGACCTTGCGCAGTCTCCCAACGGCAGTCTTGCTGAAATCGCAGCGAAGGCAGTCAAGGAGATGGCCTATCACGTGCGCCATTCCGCTGAATGGGTGATCCGGCTCGGCGACGGCACAGATGAAAGCCGTGCGCGCACAATATCCGCCCTTCGGACGCTTTGGCCCTATGTCGCGGAGCTCTTCGAGATGGACGATACGGAGCGTTATCTCGTCGACGCAGCCATCGTCCCAAACAGGGCTCGTCAATGCCACGCCTGGAACGATCTGATCAACAGAGTGCTCGCAGAGGCCGGCCTTGAGCGACCTGATACCGGCACCGTCATGCAGAGCGGCGGTCGAGCCGGTCATCACGTCCATCTCGCAGAAATGCTGGCGGACATGCAATCGCTTGCACGCGCACATCCGGGAGCAACTTGGTGATGAGTGCCCCGCGCGAGAGCGAACACAATCCCGAGCACACCGATCGAGACGAGATCCTGGCCCGCGCCTATGCCGTGGTGGCCGCCGTTCCCGATCCCGAGATACCTATTGTGACGCTCGCCGACCTCGGCATCCTGCGTAGCGTCCAGCGCAATGGCAGCGCCATCGAGGTTACGCTGACACCGACATACACGGGTTGCCCCGCGACGTTGCCGATTCAGCGCGACGTAGAAGCGGCCCTCAGAGCTGCCGGCATACGCGACGCACGTGTCCACGTCATTCTCTCGCCACCCTGGACCACGGATGACATTACCGAGGAGGGTCGACGGAAGTTGCGCGATTACGGCATTGCGCCGCCGCCGCGCAGCTCCCGAAGCGGTGCGCTGTTCGAAACGCCAGTGGTGAGCTGCCCTCGGTGCGGCTCGTTCGCGACCAACCGCATTTCCGAGTTCGGCTCGACGCCGTGCAAGGCACTATGGCGATGCGAAACCTGCCGAGAGCCCTTCGACGTCTTCAAGTGTCTTTAGCGTGAGGGCCCGGCATTGCACGACTTCGTCGCCCTCACCATCGCAGAAACATACCGAGAAACGAAAGACGCACTCTCGGTCAGGTTCGCAATCCCTGATGCGATACAGCCGATATTCCGCTTTCGTCCTGGCCAACACCTTACGATAGCAGCCGCGCTGGAAGGCGCGGAAATCCGGCGCACATACTCGATCTGTTCAGGGTCTGATGATCCAACGCTCACTATCACAATCAAGCGCGTCCCTGACGGCCTCTTTTCAAACTGGGCCTTTGATACTTTGAAAGCCGGGATGACTTTGAATGTCATGCCACCTGCAGGTCGCTTTCTCCTGCCGCGCATGCAAGGCGACCGAGCTCATTTCCTTGCCATCGCTGTCGGCGCAGGTATCACGCCGATTATGGCGATGGCCGATCACGCCATGCGACGTCACACACAGACCCGCTTCACGCTGATCTACGGAAATAGCGACCTCGACAGCATCATATTTCGCGAGCGCCTCGAGGATCTGAAGGACGCGCACCTGGACCGCTTCACGCTCGTCCACGTGCTCTCCCGTAATCAGGAGAGCGACTCGCCTTTGCTCGAAGGGCGCATCACACCCGATACGATGCAAGCCTTCGCCGGACATTTGTTCGACGTATCCGATATCGACGACGCATTTCTCTGCGGCCCCGGCACCATGATCCGTGATCTGCGCAATGCACTGATCGACGCGGGACTATCCGGAGAGCGCATCCATCACGAGTTCTTCGCGCCAGCGGGGGCCACCACACTGCCCCCGCCCGACGTGATAAACCAACATTCCAATGCGAGACCGCAAGGCCAAGCGCCAGCCATCTCCGCGGCCGACACGTCGGCGAGCGAGATAGTCGCCGTCATCGATGGAGTGCGTCACCGCTTCTCGACGCGTCCCGAGGAAGTCGTCATCGATGCGGCACTCCGTGCCGGCGTGCGCGTACCCTACGCATGCAAAGGCGGCATGTGCTCCACCTGTCGCGCCCGCGTGATCGACGGGCGCGCGACGATGCGCGTCAACTACAGCCTCGAGCCCTGGGAGCTTGAGAAAGGTTTCATTTTGACCTGTCAGGCCATCCCAGAGACCGCCCGCCTCGTCCTCGACTTCGACGCCATGTAGCGGCCAGCATCTATCGCTGACTTGATCGCCCAGACGATGGTGCGCCCGCCACGTCGGCGAATGCGATCCAACGTGAGCCCTCCACCGTCATCAGCTCGAAGCGTGACCCATCGGCGGATCTGCGATTCACCCGGATTGGCAAAGAAAGAAACGACGTTGGTACGCGTTGACCTTCGTGTCCGGTCTCCGTCCGATAGAGCACAACAGAGGCAGCGCGGAATCGGCGAATAAAACCATCGTCATGATTGCCCGCATGAACCGACACCCCAGGACTGGCGGGCGCCCCAGCGCCCTTCGCAGGCGGCGATGCCACGCTCGAGCCCGCCGCAGCGCCGGAGGGTTCGGACGCGGCACCATTTGCGAGCGGCGGCAGAGACGCACCGGAGCAACCGGCCAGCGTCAAAGCGAGGCCGTAAACGCACATCGACCGAAAAAACATGCTGCTTGCACACACAAGCTTGATCACTCGCGTCGAGCGACGCAAGTCCTGGGTCTCACCCGATGTGAAACCGCGACCACAATCCGCGACCAGGACCATGCCCCCCGGGGAAGCCCTCACGTATCGAGAGCCCAAAGCCATAGTGATTGCGTCCGCCGAAGATTCCTCATGGACTCCGCCCCGCGAGCGCGGTGATGCATCCGACCACACCCTATCACACGTTCTCCGGGATCGGAATGCACGGTCAGGGCCCGGGATAGGACTGGAATCCCGATCCGGATTCGGCATCCCACGCACGTTGACTGCCCGGATCAAACCAGCCCGCGCCGCGCAAGCTCGAGCAACAGCTTCTCAGCAAGTTCATCTGCATCCGCTGATTGACCCTCGAGGCGAACTTCAGGGCTCTCTGGCCTTTCGTACGCAGAATCAATACCGGTGAAATTCGCCAGTTGTCCCGCACGCGCCTTGCGATAGAGCCCCTTCGGGTCACGCGCCTCGCACACCTCGAGAGGCGTATCGACGAAGACTTCGACGAACTCGCCGTCATCGAAGAGCTCTCGCGCCATGCGCCGCTCTGCCCGGAAGGGAGAGATGAACGATACCATCACAATAAGACCGGCATCGACCATCAACTTGGCCACCTCGCCAACGCGGCGGATATTCTCGACGCGATCTTCGTCGGTAAAACCAAGATCTCGATTGAGGCCATGTCGTACGTTGTCGCCATCGAGCAGATACGCGTGATGCCCAAGCGCCATCATCCGCTTGTCGATCAGGTTCGCGATTGTCGATTTGCCCGAGCCCGAAAGACCTGTGAACCAAAGACAGCAGGGCCGTTGTGATTTCGCGGCAGCGCGTGCAACCTTGGACACTTCGAGCGATTGCCAATGGATGTTGCTCGCCCGGCGCAATTCGAAGTCGATGAGCCCAGCACCAACGGTAGCATAGGTGAGCTTGTCGATCAGAATGAACGAGCCCATCGTCTGGCAGTCGGCGAATGGCTCGAACACGATGGGACGCGATAGCGACAAATTGCACGATGCAATATCGTTCGCTTCCAGGCGCCGCGCTGCAACAGCTTCCGCCGAGTCAATACCAACCTTGTGTTTGATACTGCTAACGGTCGCACTTACCGTCTGCGTTCCGCATTTAAGCAGATACGGCCTGCCCGGCAGCAGTGGTTGCTCCGCCATCCAGACAACGTGCGCGGCGAGCTGATCCGCAACACGGAGGGAAGTATCTGTCGCCGCGAGGACATCGCCGCGGCTCGTATCGATCTCATCCGCCAATACCACCGTGACAGCGTCACCGGCAGAGGCGCGTTCGACATCACGGTCGCCGATCAATACGCGTTTCACGATCGACACGCGACCTGACGGCAGCGCCCGCACATCGTCGCCCGGCGCCAGCGTTCCGCCGGCCAGTGTGCCGCAGTAACCACGAAATTCCTGATTGGGACGGCTAACCCATTGCACGGGCAATCGCATCGAACTGGAGGCGCGTTCACCGACCTCGACTGTCTCCAGATGCCCAAGAAGAGTCGGCCCTGAGTACCAGGACATTCGACTGCTTCTGTGGACCAGGTTATCGCCATCGCGCGACATCACCGGGATGGCGATCATGTTTGCGAGGCCATGCCGCTCCGCAGTGGCACGGAAATCAGCGGCGATCTCGTTGAACCGATTTTCGTTGAAGTCGGCGATGTCCATTTTGTTGACGGCAAGCACCACGTGCCGCACGCCCATCAACCCGATGATCGCCACGTGACGGCGCGTCTGCGTGAGCACGCCCTTGCCAGCATCGACCAGCACCACGGCGAGATCCGAAACACTCGCACCCGTCGCCATGTTGCGCGTATATTGCTCGTGACCGGGCGTATCAGCCACGATGAATTTGCGGCGCGGTGTGCTGAAATACCGGTACGCCACGTCGATCGTGATGCCCTGCTCACGCTCAGCTTGCAGACCATCGACGAGAAGCGCGAAATCGAGTGCCTCTCCCGTTGTTCCATGCTTGCGGCTGTCAGCCGTGAGCGCAGCGAGCTGATCGTCAAGCACGAGCCCACCATCGTACAGCATGCGTCCGATCAACGTGCTCTTGCCATCATCGACGCTGCCGCAAGTGAGAAAGCGCAGGAGACTCTTTTCCGTTGCCATCAGAAATAGCCTTCCTGCTTCTTCTTCTCCATCGACCCTGCGCTGTCATGGTCGATAGCTCGTCCCTGTCGCTCGGAAGCCCGCGCAGCCGCAATTTCGGCGATGATTTCCTCGATCGAAGCCGCTTCGGACTCGACAGCACCGGTCAGCGGATAGCATCCGAGCGTCCGGAAGCGCACGAGCCGCTGGCGCACCATCTCGCCATCGCGAAGCACAAGCCGCTCGTCGTCCTGCATGATCAGAAGGCCGTCACGCTCAACGATCGGACGCTCAGCGGAGAAGTAGAGCGGCACGACCGGAATCTCCTCCTGGGCGATGTATTCCCACACGTCGAGTTCGGTCCAGTTGGAGAGCGGAAACACGCGCATGCTGTCACCTACCGCATGCCGGCCATTGTAGAGCCGCCATAGTTCCGGTCGTTGCGCCTTCGGATCCCAACGATGCCCGACTGAACGATGCGAGAACACACGCTCCTTCGCCCGCGAGCGCTCCTCGTCCCGCCGAGCGCCGCCAATCGCACAATCGAACCTGTGCGCGTCGAGCGCCTGCCGGAGCCCCTGCGTCTTCATGACGTCGGTGTGGACACCGCTTCCATGGGTGAGCGGGGAAATACCCTGTTCGAGCCCATCTCGATTGACGTGCACGATTAGCTCCAGGCCGAGCCGACGCACCGTTTCATCCCGAAACGCGATCATGTCCCTGAACTTCCACGTCGTATCGACGTGCAGAAGCGGAAATGGCGGCTTGCCGGGATAAAACGCCTTCATCGCAAGGTGCAGGAGCACCGAGCTATCCTTACCGATGGAATAAAGCAGAACCGGCTTCTCACAGTCCGCCATCAATTCGCGAAAGATATGGATCGCTTCCGCCTCGAGCTGTCGGAGATGACTGGGAAGGGTCAATGGTATCATCCTGCAGCGGTCTCACACCTGCCTCACCGCATCGGTAGCAGGCGCGACGACGATGTTTCCGTTCTTTGTATCTTGGGGGGCCAGTCCGTTGCACGAGCCGCCCCACGTGCCGGCATCAACGTCTGACCTGATAGGCCCGACCAACGCACAACCGATGGCTTAAGGGGAGCAGAAGCGGCAACGCGACCGATGGGTTGTCTCAACAATGCGAGCCCATGCACCGATCATTCTCGCAATATGTAGTTCGGTGAACCAGCGACCGGTCCCGCCTTCTCGCTCAGCATCCCCCTTTGCGATCTGCATCTACATGCAACAAGATCGCCACATTTGCGATCAGGCATCGCGAGATAGATTGTCGCAAGTGGATAGGCCGTGGAAAGACCCTGAAAGCAGTACAGATGAACCGTCGTCGCGGATCCGAACCGACCTGCGTAGCCGCCGAGAAGCTCGACAAGGGCCCGGTAATCAACTTTATCGTAAATATAATTTACACCGCCGAGTGAAGAGGCATTTGCCTTCATATCGCACGACGAGTGCTATAGCGATGGGCTCATCGGACCCGTCCCAATCCGATGAGCGGCGACGCAAGATCAGGTCTAATTCCATGAGCAAGATCTATCCTGTCATCCTGTCCGGTGGCTCCGGGACACGACTCTGGCCCTTGTCCAGGGCCATGTATCCCAAGCAATTCATTCAATTCTTCAAGGATTCCGAGTCGAGTTTTCTCGGTGCCACGTTACGGCGTCTTTCTCCGTCGGCCGGATTTGCGAACCCCATCCTTCTTTGCAACACGGATCACCGCTTTCTGGTGAAGGATGAGCTGGAACGGGCGGGTATCGAAGCCGGTGCGATTTACTTGGAGCCCGTGGCACGCAATACGGCTGCTGCTATCGCGGTCGCAGCCTTGGCCGTGCTGCAGGACAGATCAGACGGCATCATGGCTGTAATGCCATCCGACCACGTCATTGCAGATGAGCCGGCCTTCACCGACGCCGTTCATCGGGCGGCTCGCGTTGCAGCCGCCGGCCGCTTGGTCCTGTTCGGCATTAAACCGTCCGAAGCACACACTGGCTTCGGCTATATCCGCCAGGGTAGCCCTCTCCCTCAATCGGATGGCGAGGCGTTTGCGGTGGACGCCTTTTTCGAGAAGCCCGATGCGGCCACGGCCGCAAGCTACCTCTCTTCAGGCAACTATTTCTGGAACAGCGGCATTTTCGTGCTCCACGCGAGGACCTTCGTTGAGGAGATGGCGCGTCTAGAGCCGAGCATCCTCGAGGCAGCCCGTACCGCACTGGCCAAGGCCGAGGCCGATCTCGGCTGTATGCGGCTCGATCGCGCCGCCTTCGAAACCGCACCGAATATCTCGGTGGACTACGCGGTAATGGAAAAGACCAATCTCGCGGCGATGCTGCCTCTCGACGTCGGTTGGAATGACGTGGGCTCCTGGGCTTCGCTCTGGGAGATGGCGCCGCACGACAAGAACGGCAACTCCGTCCAGGGCGATGCGCTGATCGAGGACAGCTCAAATCTCTTTATTCACTCCGATCACTCGCTTGTCGCCGCGATCGGCGTGAAGGACCTTGTGATTGTCGACACACCTGATGCAGTCCTTGTCGCCGATAAAGCACGATCCCAGGACGTGTCGACCATCGTTAAGCGATTGAAAGCCTCGAAGCGCAAGGAGCAGGAACAGCATCTTCGCAACTATCGGCCTTGGGGATACTTCGAAACCCTCAACATCGGCCCACGCTTTCAGGTGAAACTCCTTCACGTGAAACCCGGCGCCAAACTTTCAATGCAGATGCATCACCATCGTTCGGAACATTGGATCGTCGTGCAAGGCACCGCCAACGTCGCTATTGGCGAGATCGAAAAGCTCGTGCGAGAAAACGAGAGCGTTTACATCTTTGCTACGCAATGGCATCGGCTTGAAAACCCCGGCAAGGTTCCTCTCGAACTGATCGAAGTGCAGATCGGCACGTATCTGGGTGAGGACGATATCATCCGCACCGACGACATTTATCAGCGCGCTCCCGAAGAAACGCGCTGAACCGAACTCGGTGGCGTTCAAGCCGGCGAGCGCTTCGCCTTTGCCCATTCGAGCAACATCAGGCCGATCAGCGAGAGAAACAGCGTCACGAGCACAACGTAACCAGCATCGTGATAAGTTCGCACGGCGTCGCCAAAGAAACCTTCCCGGAAAAACTCGATGCAGTTGGTAATCGGGTTGTACACGATGACCTGTTGCGCGCGTTGAGGAAGCCAATCGACCATAAAAAAGACGCCGGATAGCGGCACAGTCAAATACTGAAACGGTTGAACGAAGCGCTCAGCCACTTCGCTTCCTTCGGTGAGAGCGGCGACAATTAGCGCGATGCTCCCACCTAGCCACCACAACAGCAGCCACGCCGCGATGAGATGACCAGGCTTCGCAATCGGTGCGACAATTCCGGCGACCCAAAGCACGGCGTAGACGAAAGCCAGAGCCGCTGTCGTGCCGAGCCCCTCCAGGATCATGCGCGACAGGAACACGTCCAGCGCCGTGATGTTGCGGTGGTAGAGAACGCCCGCCGATCGCTGCAGTAAACCGACACCAAGATTGGACGTATGTCGCCAAAGCGTTAGCGGCATATATCCCGTTAGCACCATCGAAAGAACGTGGGTGCCGTGCTCGTATTGCGACTTGATGATCGAGAACATGAAGAGCACGCCGGCCGTAAGGATCATGGGTTCGACGATCACCCAGAAGAATCCGATATTGTTTCGACCATAGCGCAGCATCATGTCGCGAATGACCAGCGCCCTGATCGACCTGGCTTGGATCTGAAATCCGCGCACCAGCCGTCTCATTGAGCCTGTCATCCGTCCATCTCGGCGACACGTTCTTCGATACCCGAGAAGATCAGCCAGCCCATCAGCAACGCGAGCAGATTTGCGGCAGCGATGGTCAGGATCATCCGCACCCGCTCTGGGGCGAGAGGGTAGTCTGCGACGAGAGGCTGGGCGATCCGCTCCAGATAAAGTTGCTGGCGTCGCGCTTCAGTGTTTGCTGCATCGAGTGCGTCCGCCGCACTCTGCAGCGACTTCTTCGCGAACTCGCGCTCGAGCACCAGCCGCTCGTAGACAGCAATCTTTGTAGCGAGGCCGCCTTCTTCTTCGGAAAGCTTCTTTCGTTCGTTCTGGATCTGCAGCTCCAGTGCCGCCACTCGTCGCTGCATCGAAGCAATAAGGGGACTGTCGGGCGTCGAGGCAGACATCTCGCGGAGCTGGGTTTGCGCCTGCGCGAGTTCACTCGACAAGCGTGCGATCAATTCGCTCACGATTACGGAGGAGCTACCGGGATCGATCGTCAGCTCGGCATTCCGGAAGCGCGTGATGGCGACCTGCGCCGCGACCATCCGCTCCTCGTTCCGCTTCACCTCATTGGCTGCGCCCAGCAGAGCATCCTTGTGAATCCGGGCATTCATGCGATTGACCATCATCTCGCTGAGCTCGAGAAGCGCGTCGGCGATCTTCATCGCATGCTCCGGCCTGAAGGCCTGCACGCGAAGCGTCGTGATCCCGGTGTTGCTCAAGTAGAAGGTCGTGATCATCCAACCGAGATACTTGTGCAACTCCTCAAGCGAAGACCCATAGATAACGGAAGGGTAACCCGCGATGGGGTCGCCGCCGGATTGCCCGTAATAATCACGGATCGGCAAGCGCTCGGCTAGTAATCGCGCCGCATCTCGCGAACCGAGGAAGCTCTGCACCGAAAAGATATCGTCTTGCGAGCGGCCGAAGCCAGCCATCTGCAAAAATGACCCGAACCCTGTGCTGCCGACAGGACGCGATGCCGTTCGGATGATGAATTGCGCCTCGGAAACATAACGATCACTCGCAACGATCCCGAAGTAGACAAGTGCAAAAAGTGTCGGAGAGACAAAGAAAAGCTTCTTCAGCAGCGAGACGAGGCGCCGCGATCCTGACACGCGTTCCGTGCGCCTTTCCGGCGCAACTCCTGCTGGCCGAAAGGGCGACAACGGCTGACCGTCATCGCCGCTGACGCTCACCATGTCCGAAGTCTCCCCCGCCTCCCCTCAACCTCGGCTAACATAGCCGCCATCGCAAAACGAGCGCAGCTACGAAATCGCGACCCGGCGGAAGAAGATCCTTGTTCCTGAAGCATCGGTCATTTGGTCACAGGAGCGCTGGTGTCGGAGGCTTGACTGGAACGCCCCCAACAGCGGACCGTCATGCAACGTCGATATCCCCACTGATCGGCGCGACCTAGGCAGCCCGTCTTTCCAAAAATGATCATGAATGTCTTGCCGCGTGCGCGGTTTGCGCCGCATGTCGTCATAACGGGCGCGAGCAGCGGTCTCGGAGCCGCCCTTGCCGCACAATATGCAGCGCGACATGCGCGCTTGAGCCTGATGGGGCGCAATCGCGACCGCCTCGAAGCGGTTCAAGCTCTTGCCGCAAAAACTGGCGGCCGGGCCGAATGTTTCTACGGCGACGTACGCGAATCCGAAAGCATGCGCGAAACGCTGATCCGTATCGACGACAATCAGGCCGTGACCTTGATCATTGCCAACGCAGGTATTGGCGGAGCTTACGCTCTATCGACTCGCGAGGGAGAACTGGCCTCGGTCGCGCGCAATCTCATCTCGACCAACGTGCTTGGTGTCATCAATACAATCACGCCCTTGCTCCCTCGTCTCATCGCACGCCGTCACGGCCACATTGTCATCATTGGGTCAATCGCTGGCTTCACGGCCTTACCCGAAACACCAGCCTACTGCGCATCAAAGGCAGCGGTGCATATTTATGGGACAGCGCTCAGACGCAATCTCCTTGGGAGTGGCGTCGATGTAACGGTCGTGTCACCGGGCTTCATTGCAACCCCGATGAGCGCGTCTCTCCCCACCCCGACACCTTTTCTCGCCCCCGCCGAGCGCGCCGCGTCCCGCATCGTGCAAGCCATTGATAAGAGAAAGCGCGAATTGAGCTTTCCTTGGCCGCTCACCTGGGCGGCCCGATTGGATCGCTGGCTACCACCTAGTATCGGAGATCGTATGATGACAGCCCTCGTCTCGCGAATGGAGGCGAGGTGGTAACGAAACACGCATCCCTGCAGGTTCGGCCGCTGAGCACGCGGCGAGACCGGGCTGCTTGGTTAGCCCTACCAAGGCAACTCATGCGAGAGGATCCGAATTGGATTCCACCGCTTGAGTTGCTGGAACGGCGGCGCATTCAACGTGGCAGCAACCCTTTCTTCGAGTTCGGAGACGCCGAGCTTTTCATGGCGTGGCATGATGGCGCGCCTGTCGGTCGAATCTCGGCGCAGATAAATCGCCGCCATCGTGAGCAACACCACGACGCGACTGGCCACTTCGGTTTCTTCGATTGTGCCGACGATGTCGATGCCGCCCGAGCTTTGATCAATGCCGCTGCCAATTGGCTTCGAAGTCGCGGTGCGGTTCACATGATCGGTCCGCTCAGCTTTTCGATCAACGAAGAGGTCGGGGTGCTTGTGGATGGCTTCGACACCCCGCCGGCAATCCTGATGGGCCATGCGCCGCCATGGACGTGTCACCTTCTGGAGCAGGCCGGACTAAGGAAGGAGATCGACACGTTCGCCTACCGACTCCGTCCCTCGGAAGTGCCGCCCGTGATTCGTCGCCTCACGCGTCTGGCTACAAATACAGGACGCGTATCGGTTCGACCGTTTGCTATGGGCAACTACCGTGCCGAAATTCGAATGCTCATGGACATCTTCAATGATGCCTGGTCCATGAATTGGGGCTTCGTCCCGTTCTCCGATGCGGAGATCAATGCGCTCATTAGCGAGACCCGCTTTCTCCTTCGCGGTGAATATGGCCGGCTACTATTTCTAGACGGCGAGCCGGTTGGTGTGATGCTCGCCTTGCCGGACATCAACCAAGTCATGCACAGTTTTGGCGGGCGGCTGCTGCCATTCAATTGGTGGAAGCTTCTTCGGGCCTATCGCGGAGCCAAATGGCAAACCGCCCGCATCCCGCTTCTCGGCCTCAAGCGTAGCCTACACCGCACACCGATGGCTCCGGCTTTGCTTGCCCTGCTCGTCTCTGAATTCATCGATGAAGCAAAGAACTACCCTCTGGAATGGGTCGAGTTCTCATGGGTGCTGGAAACGAACACAGCCATGACCTCCTTGGCTGAGATGGCTGCCGGCCCGCCGGTGAAGAGGTATCGAGTTTTTACTAAAGACCTATAGACCAGCATGCACTGAGCAGAAGCGGAGTCGGTGCGTCTATTTCAAGAGGCATCCATTGAAAGCCGATTAAACGCCCCAACGACCTCGATCTGAGTATCGATGCAGCGCGGCATCATTTCAGCGTCACGCTCAATCGCGCCGACACGATCCTGATGGCGGCGGCGCCAGTCTGAGAGGACGCTCATGACTCGATCGACATCGGCCCAAGAGTGTGCGGTCGACAGAAAGAAGCGCAACCTGGGAGTATCCTTGGGCACCCCAACTTGGGCCACCGGAGGAACGTAGATTCCGGCCGCGAGAAGTGCCTCGGATGCGAGAAAGACGACCTGCGGTTCGGTGAAGATGATAGGTACGATACCAGCACCCACTGCCGCTCCGATATGAAACCCGAGCCTCCGAGCGTGCTCTACAAAGTAATGTGAAATTTCGCGCAAGCGGTGAACCCGCTCCGGTTCTTGAGCAATCACACCCAGAGCTGCCTTGGCGGCTGCGGCCGTCGGCGGAGGCAAACCCACGCTATAGACATAGCCCGGCAACGTATACCGAAGCCACTCGATCACACGCCGGCGCGCACAGACAAATCCGCCACATGCACCAAAGCTTTTTGAAAGCGTCCCTACAATCAGATCCACATCATTCGTGTCGATCCCGAAATGCTCGCACAAGCCGCGGCCTGAGTTCCCGAGAACACCGATCGAATGTGCTTCATCGACCATCAACCAAAAGTTATGTGCGTGCTTCAAAGCGATCAACTCGGGTAGTTCCGGCACATCACCGTCCATGCTGTAGAGCCCTTCGACGATCACCAGAACGCGCCGATAATTGCCCCGCTCCTTCGCAAGGATGGACGCCAAATGCGCAAGGTCATTGTGCCGAAAAATCGACGTCTCCGCTCTCGAGAGCTTCGTCCCAGTCAAAATGCTGTTGTGCGCATATTCATCGACCACGATCAGGTCACCCGTCGTCAGAAGATGGCCGACCAGTGCTAGATTAGTCCCGTATCCGCTGACGAGCGCCAGAGCGTCATCGCACCCAATGAAACGCGCGAGATCCCGCTCGAGATCACGATGAATGCTGCGCTCGCCTCCCACAAGTCGCGACGCTCCCGCACCCGCCCCCATGGTCTCGATGGCCTGAATCGCGGCAGTACGGACACGGTCATCGTTGGCTAGCGCGAGATAGTCGTAGTGCGCGAAGCTGAGAAAATTCAGTCCATTCTTTTCACACTGGGCCTTCAGCAGGTCTACCGGAGTGCAATAAGGATTGTGATCGGCAAGCGGGCCGCCGCCAGCCAAAGAGAATCGGCGATTGGCATACTGCTCGAGACTCGGCCCCACACTCATAACTCACTCACTCTTTCAGTATCGATAACGGCCACGATCGCGACAATTCCTAACTCACCACCAGAGTAGGAAAGCCGCTGAAACACCAAGCTCGTGGCATCTCAATCTTGAGTTGGATAACTTCGAGCGCCGATACCCCCTGAGAACCGATCGCCTCGGGCGATGACGGCTCTTCGGGGTACGGGCTCTCCATAGGAGGCAGCCAGAGCAATCGGCGTTCGATCGCGCCCATTATCGAAGCGAAGCACCCCTATGCCTTGCGGATGACCAATCGGTTCCCACTCGAGGCCGGGACGAGGCGTAGGATCCTCCGCATTGAGCCGAAGCGCTTGCTCGCGCACAACTGCAAGGATTGCTGCCGTGACGACAATCACGAACAGGAAGGCTAAAAGATTATAAAGCCCCACCGAGCCATAAGGCGTAACCACCACTGACTCCACGCCCAAGGTGGCCGCAAGACCGATACCGCCAATGAGCATGACGCGAAGTTCAGTCGGCCCCACTCCGCCATACGTCAGACACAGCGTGTGATCGACATGAAGTCGGATGAGCGTGAAAATCGTCATCGACAAATAGACAAGGAGAATTAGGCACGACAAATCAAACCGCAGATAGGGCGAAAGTCCCATGCCAAGCACGATGAGCACTTGAGCCGCGACATCCGTCATATGGTCGATGAAGAAACCGTAGCGAGACCGCTCGATCCTTCGAAAGCGGGCGATCGTGCCGTCGAGACTATCCCCAATCCAATTCAAGACCAATCCGGCGACGGCCAGCAGCAACCACGCTGCTCCCAAGTGCGAAAGCATCATGCCGAGAAACGCCAGCGCCGCGCCGACGAGGCCCAACATCGTCATTTGATTAGGTGAAATATGATCCGGCGTACGGGCTGCGAGAAACGCCAGAATCGGTTTCTCGTAACGAGCGATAACACCGTTGTTCTTACGAGTATGGGCGCGCGCCCGGAGCAATCCACCGAATGCTGCATCTGATGCGTAGGAACGCGTGAGACAGTTCTCAGTTGGCGCGTCTCGGGGAGTTTCCTCATTGCCGGTCTTCTTGTCAGTCCGCGTGGAAAACTGAGCAACCACCGAAAACGAACACGCAGCATCAGACGAATCTGAAGAGAATCCACCACCAGACACAACGCCCCCCGTTCCCCTTGGTCTCACGCATTTAACTCCGCGTGAGCACGTCCAACAAGTCCAGTTTGGATCCCTTACGGCGAGTGGCGCACATATCGCCAGCCTGTCTGCCTCAATACATCTCGAAACAAATCCATCAGCATGCGTCATTACTTGGGATGAGTAGCATCGAAGAGCACACGCGCGACGCGCTGACGACAATGAAGCCTGCCTCACCAGCGGTTCATGGCGTTGCTGGCTGCGGCCGCCGTTGCCGCGGGGGCGACAATTGTACTAAACAGCCTCAGCACTTTCTCGACCTCGTTCACCGGCGCGTGTGAAACGTAAAGGATATCCTTGTCCCTCATTGCAAATCGACGCGCCCTGAAAAGGGCCGAGGCCTCCCTTAAATTGATGTGATATGCAACCGGCACGACATTCGCCGTCAGCAGGTGCGGCGGCATGTCCGGCAGTTGCCGCAAAAGATTGGTCGGCTCGTACCTCAGCACAAAGACGGATCTTGGGTCAGCCCGCTCGTCGATCAATCCACCAGCCTTGCCGACAGCCTCCTCGAGGGTGATGCCGCCGGCGTCGAACGGCACCACCGCTTGCCGCCCCATGGCACCCACCGCGGTAAACGATTGAGGCAACCGCACAACGGTCACGACATCCCCAGGACGCAGATAGACGTTCTCGGTCGGATTGGAGAGCAGGACTTGCATCGGCACACTCAACGTCGTCCCGTCTCGCGTGATAGCAATAAACGCTTCGTGCATCGGCGCTCGAATACCACCGGCTCCAGCAATGACGTCGAGAATTCGATCACCGCGCGGAGACAACGGAACCCGGGCGCCAGTTGTCACATCGCCCGTCACAGTCACGGCCTGGCTCGCGCTACGTGTAACCGTCACCAAGGCTTGTGGCTCAGTCGCCCTCCCTTGCAAGCGTTTGACGATCAAATCCTCGATCTCTGCCGGCGTCTTGCCCGTTACGCGGATTCGTCCCGCGTAAGGCACGTTGACCGAGCCCTCGCGCGAGACGACCTGCTCTGGAATGGGCGCCGCACGCGACCCTGTATTGGCGCGATCGAGGCTCGGCGCCGCAAAGACGCCCCCCGCACCGGCTTCCCAAATCGTGATCTGGACGGAATCGCCGGTGTCGATCCGTTGCAGCCGCGGCCCCCGATAGTCGCCAAACATCGCGCCTAAGGTCGGTCGATGCCAATGCGCGATCACGCCGAGATTCCGGTCATCGATTTCGACGAGTGCATATGAAGAGTCCTGTGCGGTAGCAGCACCGATCAATTCGCGCCCGGATGGCCCTGAGCCTGCGCAGCCTGCCAGAGAAACGCACGTGATGTATGCGAACGCAAAGACGCGAACAAACTGACTCAACATGACTCCCCCACGGCCCTAGTGAACGCGGCCGTCTGCCCCGGCGAAAACATACCTATGTCTGAACGATCGAGCAAATGTCGCGAACAACTTTTCGCGGCTCCACAGCCCACAAGTCACAAACGCGCGCCGTCACGTTCGCAGTACAGCACCGTAGTCGGATCATTCGGAAGATGCTGATTCGAACCACTACTCGCCCTGACGGCGCGCTTTCACCGTGGTCGGAACTTCGCTAAGACAAGTCCAACCAATAATTTGGGGGCATAGCGAGATATGATATGGAAACCGCCGCCAGAGCCGCCACTCGAGGCAAAGTTGGCGAGCCTTCTGAGATTGGTGGATGAGCAGAGCCACCCCAACATCGGTCCGCTATGGCAACTCGCGAAGGACATCGAGGGAATAAAACTTAACCTAAAAGTTTTTGGTTATGACCTTGCACGCAGGCTGTCGGAGGCAAGGCCGCCCGTACGGGCCACTGGGCCTGTCAACGCATCGCTGACATCGAAGGCATCCACGCAGGCGGATATTGAGTCGGCGTGGGTCGCCTGGTGGGCCTCCGAACTCGGCATTGCCCCGATTTATCATCGCAAGGTCTGGGAATACTGCTTCCTCCTTCAAGCCCTTCACGAGCACGGTCAGTTAAAGGCGGGAAAGCGCGGTATCGGCTTCGGTTGTGGCGAGGAGCCGATCCCGAGCTATCTTGCAGCGATTGGTTGCCACATCACAATGACCGATCTAGCCCAGGAGATCGCTGCGCAGAAGGGATGGGTCGACACGAGGCAGCATACCTCGAGCCTCGAGAAAGGCCATCACGCTCATCTCGTCGCCAAGAAGAGATTCCTCGAGCACGTCACGCTCGAATATGTCGATATGAATGCCATTCCAGAGTCGCTGAAAGATTATGATTTCTGCTGGTCGCTTTGCAGTCTCGAGCACCTGGGCTCCATTCGCCAAGGCTTGGACTTCATCGAAAACAGCCTTGCAACGCTTCGTCCTGGCGGCCTCGCCGTTCACACGACGGAATTCAACTTTCTGAACGACACCGAGACCATCGACAACTGGGCCACGGTGCTGTTCCAGAAGAGGCATTTCCGCGAAATTGCCGACAGGCTGACTAGCCAAGGCCACCAAGTCGCTCATCTCGACTTCAACGTCGGCAACGGTCCGATGGATCGATTTACCGATCTGCCCCCCTATGATCACGACCTTGCGAACACCGCACCGGATTGGGCGCGTGGGAGCCAGCATCTGAAGCTGATGCTGGACGGCTTCGCCTCCACGTGCTTCGGCCTGATCGTAATCAAGGCCGATGGTTGCGGACACTGAAACAATGTTCTTCGCTGTCTTGGGCACACCCTCGCCACTCACGGCGGCCGTCCTGAAAGTAGTGCAGGCGCTCACCGAAACTGCGCTTGGCAGCTATTACTGGATTGCAGCCGGAACTGCTGATGATCTGCGTAAGGCCTGGGCGCAGCGCGGCGAGAAACCGGTCGTGATGTTTGCAGACATCCCCTCGCAGGACATCACGCGCATGGTGGTCGATGCGAATATACCAGTCGTGGTCTGCCTGGAGCCACCGGCGGCCATCGTCGACCATCTGGCAAAGACGCGAGATCTGACCGGACTGCCCGCTCTCCGCCTCGCGAGTCAAAGCCTCGGGACACTGCACGATATCGCACTCGACGCCACCACCTACACATTGACACCGTCGATAGCTAACGTTGAGGTCAGCGGACTCGTCGAGGGCTTGGCGCGGATTTACGGCCTATCGCTCGACAAAGAGCGTCTTGCAGAAGTGATAAAGAAGAAGCTCCACATTGACGCCAACGGCACCACGTTGCAGGCCATCATGCCGTCAGGCTTAGGCGGCTCTTCAACCGCGGACATGGCGCTCGCTGCGTCTGCTCTCGATGGGTATACGTCATTACTTAATGGCAAGGCTGCCGAGCGTTTTACCTGGGCAACCGGAGTCTTTCTCGGAGCGAAGCCGCATGGCGAACCCATTGCAGGGCCAATCGAGCTGATTGGTGGGCGGCGTTGTTTTGCCTTCGGACCCTACTTCCATCTCCCATCCGGTGCTTGGCGCGTTTCCGTCGACTTCGAAATCGCGAACAACGTGTCCGGCAATATCTTGAAAATCGATGCGTATACCGATCGGACCATCGAGGAAGGCGTAGCACGATTGCCTCGTGACGGACGCTTTACCTCGTCCTTCGATATCGCCATCGAAGAGCCGAGGCTCCCCTTGCAAATTCGATTGTCCAACGAAGAGGGCGCAATCGAAGGTCGCTTCATCCTGCACGCAGTCGTCGTAGAGCGCATCCATTAGCGACTTGCGCGAATTGTCATATGCCATCGCGAGATTCCATCACGCGATACTGCTCCGCTAATTCCGAGAACGATGTGTGGCTCCACTGGAGACCGCGCCCTGGAGTAACGATGCCGCGCAAGACAATCCTGCTGGAAGGCCACAATCTTACACTTGAAACGGGAACTGGCATCGCGACTTATGCAAGAATGTTGAATTCGACCCTCCGCTCGCTGGGCCACGCGACCGAGGCCGTTATCGGTACGCATGTCAACATCGCCACGAACGATGCGCTCCTCAGCGAGGTGTCCTTTTTCGACGCGCGCGCAAAGAACCGTCACTGGATGCTGCGCGCAGCCGGGCTTGCCCGCCATGCCATCGTGGGATCGCCCTTTGGCATCTCCGCCACCGCATTGCAGTTCGGCAACGCCGTATTGCAGCCCGCCGGCGGTCGGTTCGCTAACTTCGATCGCATCCACGCCGTTCGCGGATTACCCGACGTCGCTCGGTTGCACTTCCGCCGCTATAAATCGCGGCCGCAGCTCAAGATGGATACCAAGCCCGATCTCTTTCATGCCACGCAGCCAATCCCACTGCGGGTCGAGGGTTGCCCGAATATCTATACGATCCACGACCTTGTCCCCTTGCGGCTTCCCTATGCCACACTCGACGACAAGAAGTATTTTCTGGAGCTCACACGTCACTTGGCGCGGAATGCCGACCATATCGTAACGGTCTCCGAACATTCGAAGCGTGACATCGTCAAGTTGTTGAAGATCTCCGAATACCGGGTCACCAATACCTACCAGTCGGTGCAGATCCCCGAGGCCCTGCTGTCCATGCCGATGCGTGAGGTAGCCGACGAACTGGAGCACGTGTTTCAGCTCGAGCCCGGGCGGTACTTTTTGTTTGTTGGCGCGATTGAGCCCAAGAAAAACATCTCGAGATTGGTCGACGCCTACGCATCATCGGGCAGCTCGCGGCCGTTGGTCATTGTCGGTGCGCCGGCTTGGCAGTTCGATCGCGATCTGGAAAAAATCGGCGACGAACGATTCCTGACTTATATCATGAGGAATGGGCGCATTACCCCGTATCGCCGCGTTCGGCGGCTGGCCTATTTGCAGCTCCCGGACCTCGTCGCCTTGATGCGCGGCGCGCGTGCCGTGCTTTTCCCATCGATCTATGAAGGCTTCGGCCTTCCGGTGCTAGAGGCTATGGTTGCGGGAACACCCGTGTTGACCGCGAATGTGTCCTCATTGCCGGAGATCGCCGGAGACGCAGCCCTCCTCGTCGATCCATATGACGTCGATGCCATTGCAAAAGGCATCCGCACGTTGGATAGCGACGACGATCTCTGCGCTGCACTTGTCACCAAGGGGAGAGTGCAAGCGCAAAAATTCTCGCCTGACCGTTACAGCAAACGGCTCGCGAAGCTATACCAGAGATTGCTGAACTGAGGCGGGCACGCTATCGACAACTGGGCGGCTCCCGTGCGCAAATGCATCGATTGCTTTTGAGTAGCGATGCGCATCGATGTGCTCGATCAATCGCTCTCGCAACCTGGCGGCGCGCTCCATCGCGCGCGCGGGATCGCGGCGCACCTCCAAAAGATGTCGCGCCGCAACACTGATCGAAGGCTCTGCCCAGTGCGCATCGCGAACGTGACAATAGGCAGGGTGACGATCGTCGAGTCCGACCTGTTGGTGATCGACAACGTAGGCAAGATCCGGAGGGCAGAAATCCTGTGTCCCGGACCACCCAGTCACGACGACAGGAATGCCCCTCATGACTGCCTCGGCGACCGAGAGGCCGAAACCCTCGGAGCGGTGCAACGATATGTAAGCGTCTGCCGACCGGATCAATCCGTCGAGTTCGGCTTCTGTCATCAGTGCATCGAGAACACGGATGTTTCTCGCGGCGCCGATGTATTTCATGAGTTCGGCGACTTCGGACTTATGCTGGCGGCCATCCGAGATCTTGAGGATCAACTCGGCGTCCGGATCATCGCCGAATGCCAGCTTGAAAGCGTCAATCGCCGCGAAGGGATTCTTCCGTTGCAACGAGGAGCCGCAATTAAAGATGGAAAGAACGCGAAACGGACTTCCGTTCGCCGTAACTGACATGCCCCTCTCTCGCTCGATAACCACCTGAATCGGATGGGGCACCAAGAACACAGGCTTCGGCGTGTATTTTTGGATGATCTCCTGGCAGAAGCTGGATGGCGTCATGATGGCATCGACATAGTCGAGTGCCACGATCCACTCCGGCGGAAGCTCGGGTACCTCCCAAGCCCAATAAGCAATGTTCGGCCCACAATAATAGCGCCGCGGCCCCGCCGCCAGCATGCCCAGCAGCATCAGCGGTGGGTTCAGATGATAGATCGTGAGGCCGCCGGTCTGCCCAGTACCAACCGTACCAGAGCAATATGCGATCTCGTCATCGACGCCGAAAATTCCCGACAGATTGCACGTCGACACGCAATAGCCGCTTCGCTGAAGCTCATCGATGCACAGCCGCGCGGATAGACCGACACCCGTCGCCGTAGAGAGCAGGCCGACGATGCGCACATCACGTCCGGTCATATATCGGTCCGTCCGCGCGGGACGAAACACGCGTCGAACCCCTTCGCGAATCGCGAGATTATAAATCGGCGCGCAGGCTCGCCAGAGTTGCAGTCCACGGGCGCTAGCCCATAGCGCAAATTGCTCCCGTGTGCTCATGTCATGCCCCAATTCCCCAACCAAGACGTTACCGCACGATTCACAGCGAATGGTAGATGTCTGTAGCGAGGTTGAGATCCCTCAAAACAATACCGCGCCCGCCCTTCAAAACCAGAGCGGACGTGCAATGCTGATGCACGATCTCATGGTTATGAATGGCAAGAATCATCGCTCGATCTTTACGCTTCCCGAAAATCTCGGCGTGGCATTTCTGCTGAAATCGCGTGTCGCCAACGAGAATGACCTCATCGATCAGAAAGCAATCGAAGTCGATCGCAAGGGACAGCGCAAACGCGAGCCGCATGCGCATTCCCGAGGAATAGAACCGCACCGGCATGCGCAGCAGTTTCCCCAGCTCCGTAAAATCCTCGATGAAATCGTATGTCTCGCGAAAGGGAACGTCGTAGATGCGCGAGATGAAGCGAACATTGTCGTAACCGGTCAGCTCGCCCTCGAATCCCCCTCCCAAAGCCAACGGCCAGGACATGCGCAAACCACGATCTATGGTGCCGCTCGTCGGATATTGAACCCCGGCAAGAATCTGGATCAACGTTGACTTGCCGGCGCCGTTACGGCCGAGCACGGCCATGCGTTCCCCGACGCCAACAGTGAACGAGATACCGTCGAGAACGCGTCTAAGGCCGATCTCAGTACGAAACTCCTTGACGATGCCACGGGCCGCAATGCACCGGCCACCTTCATCACCAGAGTCACGGCGTGCTTCACCCCACGGCGGTACATCATCGCGTTTCAGTTGCATCGCCGCATTCACATATCTCTATGCTCGCGCGCATCTCCAACAAGCATCCGCCCGATGCCGTAGAGCGTGATGCTGACGAGGAAAATCGCAATAATCCCAAGCAATCGTTTCGGATATTGCGGGTAGTCCGGCGCCGATGGATTTGAAATGCGCTCGAGAAACAGCTTCTGCCGTTCCGTATCCAACCGCAGTACGCTCAGCGAAGCTCCGCTCCAGGGTCAATCGCTCATATTCGGCGATCATCGGCGCAAGTGAGGTACCCGAACCTGCGAGACGGGCCTGCTCCCTGAGAATCTGATCGTCGAGCGCCGCTTTACGATGCCGAAGGGCAGCGATCTGCGTGCTCTGTGGCGATGATTTTTCAATTTCTGCGATCTGCGCTGACGTTTGGGCGGACTCGAGAGCCAGGCGCGCAATCGTCTCCAGCGCCGCGGCAGACACTCGACCCGGATCAATCATGCCGATCGTGTTGCGATAGTGGGTAATCTTGGTCTGGACCTCCCGGGCACGGGCACGCGACTGCTCCACCTCTTGCTCAGCCGCGGAGATCGCGTTGGTCTGCGCACGATCGCTCAGCCGATTGATCAGCCCCTCGGAGGCCACAAGCATGGCTTCCGCAATCGCTTTGGAATCCTCCGGCCGGAAAGCTTGCACTCTGAGCGTCATGATACCCGTCGAAAAGTCGTACTCGACCGAGGCGAGACTCTGCATGTGTTTGAAGAGCCGCTCCTCGTTATGCGCAAAGAACGGTGACGGGTAACGCCAGAAGAAATCGGCCTCCGGTCTGGCTAAACGAGCCCCGAGTTCTGCGGTATCGACTAATGTGCGCACGATGTCGCGCGAAGCGAGGTAAGCTTGCACGATGAACGCATCATCCGACGATCGGACGATCGTCGAGCCCTGCACCAGGCTCGCTATTTGGCTGGTCGTCGTATTGCTTGGGCTTCTGATGACGAATTGGGAAACTGCCTCATATCGATCCGCTGCAATGAGAGCGTAATAGACGCCTGCAAGCAGCGTCGGCAGAGCAACGACGATTAGAAATGAACAGGATTGCCGCGGCCACGAAAAGCGACGCCGCCGTCGGCTTGGCGCGTCCAGTGGCCGGCCAACCGGCATGAGGGTGATCTGGTTCAACTGATTGCCCCGTCTCCTCGCCCCAAAGGAGTGGCGAGTGCGCACGCTAATGACCGCGAACTCCCCCAAGAGCATGCGACCCTAGCTCAATACTGCGCCTGATGCGCTCGAGGGAGCAAGAGTGTGAGCCAGCAACATGCCATCAACCGATCACCGCAAAGACCGTCGCCTGAGTCTGATCTCCAAGATGCCACTGCGTTGGCGTGACGCACGCAACGGTCGCCGCCAGCATTCAAGGTCCGTGCTAGTCAGCCATCGGTTGCTGGGAGAAGCGATGCTTCGCGGCCGCTCCCGATAGGGCCGCGCAGAGGCGCTGACCGTCAGCTAAATTCCGTCCGGAAGCAACAGCGGGACGAGATGACATGCGCATCGTAGTGATCGGCTCCGGCTATGTTGGCCTTGTGTCCGGCGCGTGCTTTGCCGATTTTGGTCACGACGTTGTCTGTGTCGACAAAGATGCAGCAAAGATCGCCGACCTGGAAGCCGGTCGGATTCCGATCTACGAACCAGGACTTGAGGCGCTCGTCCAATCGAACCGGCGTGCAGGTCGGCTCGCATTCTCGACCGATCTCTCTGCTAGTGTACCTAGTGCAGAGGTCGTTTTTCTGGCCGTCGGCACGCCATCGCGTCGGGGCGACGGGCACGCGGACTTATCATACGTCTATCAGGCGGCGCGGGAAGTCGCGGAAGCAGCACGTGATTTCCTCGTCGTCGCAACGAAATCAACCGTTCCCGTCGGCACCGGCGACGAGGTCGAGCGCATTGTTCGCAAGATGCGCTCCGACTTGCCGCTCGCCGTGGCCTCTAATCCCGAGTTCCTTCGGGAAGGCTCCGCGATTGAAGACTTCAAGCGCCCCGACCGTATCGTCATCGGTTGCGAGGATGAGCGCTCGCGCGAGGTTATGAATGAGGTCTACCGCCCGCTCTATCTGAACCACCCACCAATCATGTTCACGGATAGGCGTACCTCCGAACTCATCAAATATGCGGCCAATGCGTTCCTCGCGACCAAGATTACCTTCATCAATGAGATGGCGGATTTGTGCGAGCAGGTCGGCGCCAACGTCCAAGAAGTTGCGCGCGGGATCGGCCTCGACAAACGGATTGGTCCGAAATTCCTGCACGCCGGGCCTGGCTATGGCGGTTCGTGCTTTCCCAAAGACACACTCGCACTCGTCAAGACAGCGCAAGATCACGCCGCACCGCTGCGCATCGTCGAGACGGTCGCTGCGGTCAATGAGCAGCGCAAGCGCGCCATGGCTCGCAAGGTGATCCAAGCCTGCGGTGGCTCGGTACGCGACCGCACGATCGCGGTGCTTGGCCTTGCGTTCAAGCCGAATACCGATGATATGCGCGACGCACCCTCCATTGCGCTCATCACGGCGCTCGAGGACGCCGGGGCGGTGGTTCGTGGTTATGATCCGGAAGGCATGCAGCAAGCACGGGCAATCTTACCCGGCCTCGTACTCGCCGAAAGTGCCTACGACTGCATCGCTGGCGCCGACGCCATGGTCATCGTCACAGAATGGAATGAGTTCAGAGCGTTGGACCTTCGACGCATAAAGTCCTTGCTCTCGTCGCCTATCGTCGTGGATCTGCGCAACATCTATCGCCCGGAAGAAATGACACGCCTGGGCTTCACCTACCTCAGCGTGGGCCGCACACACCGGGACACGGCCCACCAAACCGACAATGAATTCTCTTAGATACGAAACGTCACGCGGACCAAACACGATCGTGATCGTTCTCGTGCCGACAGAGGGCACGACTATCACCGATACGACTCCCGTACGCCGACAGCATAAGATGAGTTATCGTTGCAGGTGGCTGCGGTAGCTTCTGCTTCTCCGGCCGGAGACTTCAACTCCTCACTCTCGTAAACTCCACACGACCGCCGTCGGGGACCATCGACTGATCCTCGCTCTTGTCGATGGACGCATCGAGCAGCCAAGCGCTTCCCACCGCCGTCGCGATCATCAACACAAGTCCGATCAAAGCTCGACGCACCAGCGACCAACCTCGTCGCACCGGAGGCCTGGGCGCGTTTGCCGCTCGCGCGGCTTCAACCCTCTGAGCGAGAGGCAATGGCGGCGGCAAAACCTTGGAAAGGGCTGGCGAGGTGATCCGTGGTGACAAGGTCTGAGTTCCCTGACAGAAACATCATGCGCACGCTGCTACAGCAACGCTAAGAAGCGGTGAGACACGAACAGGCCGACGGCGTGCGCCCGTGCCGATAGGGCGCACAACGTGCAAACGCCGAATAGGATGACCGTCTCAGTAGCCTCTCCGAAATCGACAAATACTGCGGCAACGTCAAGGCGGCACTGTTCTCGAATCAGTAAGCACTCATTCCAGCGTGATACCGACGCCACACCACTAGGCGCTAGAGCCTCACACGATCGTGACTCGCTCGCCACGCGATGGAGCGTTTCCAACGCACCAGCAACCGACAGTTTCGCGGGTAAAGGTTGACTGCTCTCCTGCCTGCCGTACTGTTCCGTGTCTTTTGGCAGGAGGCCGTCATGCAGTACATTTGCGATGCCTCTCGCGATACGTGGTTCCGACTCGAGACGATCGCCGAGGCTCAGGCTGAGTCGAGGCTCATGGATCACGCCGTGGAGCGCTACTTCCGCGAGACCTACGAAAACGCACAAAGGAGCTATGTGCCACCTCCGGGTGGCCGATTTATCGAGCAGAACATCGGGCTCAAGGACTACATCAAACGTACGATGCCAATGTTCGTCACGCTACGGCAGAACGACGGCGAGGCGCTGGTGACTGGCATGCTTCCGCCCGGCGGCAAGGCCCAGCCAGGATTTCGTCCGATCATCGTCGGGAAATCGAACGCAGACCCCTATCCCCAGCACGGCATGGCGATCGCTGTGTTGGCGAAACACTTCGACCTTCACCTCGACCGAGAGCGTTGCTTTCCTTACCAGCGTGGCGGCTGAATAGTCGGCAGCTTCCCAGAGTACGTTCCCAGGCAAGCATTATTGTCGGCTGCATTCACCTGAACGCATCGCACGGTGTCTCGCCCGTACGCACGCTCAAACCGTCCGATAAAGCATCGCTCGACGCTGCCGGCTTAGTCCTCGGGGTCGGCGCGTTGCAGCATCCCAAAACAAGAATGGGCCCCCTTTCGGAGGGCCCATTCGATACACGTTTTGTCGATATATCAGCGCTTCGAGAACT
The DNA here is from genome assembly GCA_050250755.1 of Hyphomicrobiaceae bacterium. GTDB lineage: Bacteria > Pseudomonadota > Alphaproteobacteria > Rhizobiales > Hyphomicrobiaceae. Next base: position 87,246 of record JBFWOB010000012.1, on the reverse strand, counting down.
GGAAGCTGCGGCGGGCTTTCATACGGCCATACTTCTTGCGCTCAACGACGCGGCTGTCGCGCGTGAGGAAGCCACCCTTCTTGAGCACACCGCGGAGTTCGGGCTCATAGTACGTCAGCGCCTTGGAGATGCCATGCCGAACCGCTCCGGCTTGTCCGGAAAGGCCACCACCCGCAACAGTCGCTGTGACGTCGAACTGGTCCATGCGGTTTGCAGTGACCAGCGGCTGCTTCAGGATCATCTGCAGGACCGGCCGCGCGAAATACGCGTTGAATTCCTTGCCGTTGACCGTGATCTTGCCAGCGCCGGGCTTCACCCAGACGCGGGCCACAGCATTCTTGCGCTTGCCTGTGGCGTACGCACGTCCATAGGAATCGAGCTTTTGCTCATGCACCGGAGCAGAGGGCTCCACCGTGGCGACGACCTCGCCCTGAAGCTCGCTCAGATCTGAAAGAGTCTTGGGTTCGTTTGCCATAGGTCTCAGACTCTCACGTTCTTGCGGTTCATCTTGGCAACGTCCAGCGGCTCCGGATTCTGAGCGACGTGCGGATGCTCGCCGCCAGCATAAACCTTGAGGTTGCCCATGATCTTACGCTGCAGCGGGCCACGCGCAAGCATACGACCGACGGCCAGCTCGATCACACGTTCCGGGTGCTTGCCCTCGAGAATCTGGCGCGGCGTGCGAGTCTTGATCCCGCCCGGATGTCCCGTATGCCGGTAGTATTTCTTGCCTTCGTACTTGTTGCCCGTAAACACCACTTTGTCGGCATTGATGACAATAACATTGTCGCCCATGTCGACGTGAGGCGTATAGGTAGCCTTGTGCTTACCCTTTAGGCGGGTCGCAATCAGGGTGGCGAGGCGTCCGACGACGAGACCTTTCGCGTCGATCAGCACCCATTTCTTTTCCACCTCGCCGGGCTTGGCGGAGTAGGTCTTCATGAACGATATCTCCTGGAAGGGCGCGGTATGGCCTTGAGCCATTGCACCTTCAGCACACCACGAGGTGGCAGTCGGCAACGTAATACCGATGAAACGACCAGGCGTCAATCCACAGGATGCACATCACGTGGGAAATAAATACGAAAAATCAAATACTTACAAATAAGGCCTTATAATACCTCAAACGTGATGGCGTATTGCCTTCGTCATTTGGAGCTTGGAATTGCATACGAGGCTGTCGCATGCGCAATCATGTCACTGCGACCGTCCGAGTAGAGCGCAACTTCTGCATACGCCAACCGCCGGCCGATCCGGAGTAACTTGGCCTCTGCGACGACATCCGCGGGCTCGGGTCGCAACAGGAAGTTGATCGAAAGATTGCTGGTCACAGCCGGAATGCCGATCTCGCCGAGCGTGGCGATCAAGGCAACATAGATGGTAAAGTCCGCGAGTGTGAACATGGCGGGGCCCGATACGGTACCGCCAGGTCGCAGATGGCTCGGATCGAATGTGAGGCGAACCCGTGCCCAACGCATACCGACGGATTCAATTGTTATTTGTCGTCCTGCTGCATGGATCTCCGGGAAAGTCTCATCGATTATGCGAGAGACAGCCTCGGTGCTGAGAGGAGCGTGATGAGGAGCTTCGTTTGGCATTCTTATTGGCGTCCCAGTCGTACGCTTAAGAGTAGGTGGGCTCTATAGCCTGAAGCGGAGCCCGACGGAACATCCAGGAGACTGTTGCAATGTGGCTGAAGAAGAATGTTTTTGCGGCTTTCATTGCCGCACTGGGTTTGGCGTTCGTGTTCGCAGGGCCGGTTGGCGCGCAAGCGCCAAAGGGAGAAGAGCCCAAGGCGGATGAAGAGCAGTTCAAGCAAGTGAAACTGACGGATGCTCACATCACGGGCTTCATCGGGGCGCAAAAGGAAATGGCTGATCTTGCCCAAAAGCAAGGGACACAGCCATCAGACAACCCAGACCCGAAGGTCCAGGCGGAACTTGACGCTATCGCAAAACGGCACGGCTTCCAGAACTTCGTTGAATTCGACGATGTCGCCTTCAACGTCTCCATGGTGATGGGCGGGCTCGACGAACAGGGCGCGTTTACCGATCCGGTCACCTCGATCAAGAAAGAGATTGAGGACATCACCGCGGATACGACGATCGCCGAAAAAGACAAGAAGCAGATGCTCGAGGAACTGAACGAAGCCTTGAAGCATACACCACCCCTGCAGTATCCCGAGAACGTCGAGACCGTGAAGAAGCACCGCGCCGAAATCGAGAAGGTGCTTCAATGAGGTGATGCCGGCTGCCCGCCAGCCGGCGAGAGGAGAAGGCAATGCAAGGAGGTTCCGAGGACGCTGCCGCCAAGACAGCGGATTGCGTTCTCATTGAAGAGGTGCGAGGGCGCGTCCTTCTTTTGACCCTCAGTAGGCCCCGACAGCGAAATTCGCTGTCGGAGGCCCTGATCGCGGCGCTTCAATCAGCGATCGACAAAGCCTCGTCAGCCTCGGACGTTGCGGCAGTCGTGATCTCTGCAGACGGACCCGCCTTTTCTTCGGGCCACGATCTCAAGGAAATGACTGCCCACCGCGCTGAGGCGGATGGCGGGCGCGCTTATTTCAATCACCTCATGGACCTTTGCGCACGCATGATGCTCTCCATCGTGCGCTCGCCAAAGCCATTCATCGCAGCGATCGAAGGTGTTGCATCGGCGGCCGGTTGCCAACTCGTCGCGACGTGTGACCTTGCAATCGCCGGTTCCGCAGCGCGATTTACGACACCTGGTGTCAATATCGGTCTGTTCTGCTCGACTCCGATGGTGGCCTTGTCACGGAACGTATCCCGCAAGCGCGCGATGGAAATTCTGTTGCTTGGGGAAATGCTCGGGGCGGAGGCGGCTGCCGACTACGGGCTCGTCAATCGCGTCGTACCGGAGGGCAAGGCGCTTTCAGAAGCAATGGCGATGGCGGAGATCATCGCTTCCAAGTCTCCCGCAACAGTGGCGATCGGCAAGGAGACCTTCTACCGGCAGATCGAACTGCCCGTCGCAGAGGCTTATGCTGAGGCGTCGGCCGTGATGGTCCGCAACATGCTCTACCGAGACGCCGAGGAAGGTATTGGCGCCTTCATCGAGAAGCGCGCACCCAACTGGCAGGGCTGCTGACATGAGCACACCGAGACTCAATCTCGTGACGCTCGGCGTTCATGACATGGCGCGGGCCCGGACATTCTATGAGGGTCTCGGGTTCAAAACATCACCCGCGAGCCAGGACGGCGTCACGTTTTTTGAGGCAGGCGGCGTCATCCTTTCTCTTTTCGGGCGATCCGACCTCGCCGCCGATGCAGCCGTAACGGATACGCCGACGGGCTTCGCCGCCATCACCCTCGCCTGGAATGTCGAAAGCGAAGCCGCCGTCGATGACGTTCTAACGCGGGCAGTGAATGTTGGAGCGCGTATCACCAAGCCCCCTCAACGCGCTTTCTGGGGCGGATATACGGCATATTTCTCAGATTTCGACGGGCACCTCTGGGAGGTTGCCTACAATCCTTTCTTTCCACTCGACACCGAGGGACGCCTGACCCTTCCCAACGGCTCCAAAGCCGACGACGCGACAAACAAGCCATGAACCATGACCGTTACGACGACGCTTATATCGCTGCGGTTCTGAACGAATCTCGCTCGATTGCGATGGTCGGAGCCTCGGCGAACATAAACCGGCCGAGCTATTTTGCCCTCAAGTATCTGGTTGGCAAAGGCTATCGTGTCCATCCGATCAATCCCGGATTGGCGGGGAAAGAGATCGCCGGACAGCATGTCTATGGCGCGCTCGAGGACGTGCCGGCACCCGTCGATATGGTCGACATCTTTCGCAACTCCGATGCCGCCCTGGCCGTGACGCGCGAGGCGATCCGGCTCAAGGATTGTCTCAGGATCAAGACGGTGTGGATGCAGTTATCCGTTCGCAATGAGGAGGCGGCTGCCGAGGCAGAGGCGGCCGGCCTCAAGGTGGTGATGAACCGCTGCCCGAAGATCGAGTACGGCCGCCTTTCCGGTGAGATCGGCTGGGTTGGCGTCAACGCGGGCGTGATTTCATCGCGTCGTCCGATACTCGGGAGTGGTGTGCAGAATCAGCTCATCGGGCGGCCTCGTCGCCCTTGACCGCTTGCGGCCTCAGGCGCCCGACTGAAATTCCTTTCGAAGTCGAACGGTATCGGCCCCAAGCTTTGGCACCCCCTTCGTTTCGAGCATCCCGCCATCCCAAAGCGCCGCCGGCGCTGGAATGGTGGTTGTTCCCTTGGCGTAGGGAACTTCGATAAGGCGAAGGTGAGGGTGATCACGCAACGCGGCCCAGTCGGATACGCGGCCAAAGGCGATGTCTGCTGCGTCGAGACGCGCGATAGCGTCGGCGACATCATGTTGCGCGAACCACGCTTGGATCAGGTCGTCACATTCCTGGCGATGGGCCACGCGCTCAGAATTCGAGGTGAAGCGTGCATCACGGGCAACGTCAGGCGTCTCCAGCACCTTCTCGCACAGGGCTCGCCATTCACGTTCGTTCTGGATCGAGATCAGGACGGGCTGCCCATCTCGCGTCGAGAACACCCCGTAGGGCGCGAGCGCAGTGTGACGCAGCCCAATACGCGGCTGAGGATACCCGGCGCGGCCCTGCATCATCGGGACGCTCATGTATTCGGCCATGACGTCAAACATTGAAATGCGAATATCGGCACCTTTGCCGGTGATGCCGCGACGAACGAGCGCTTCGAGGATCGCCTCGTAGGCATGATGGCCGGTGGTGATGTCGACGATCGAAATGCCAACCCGCGACGGCTCGGCTGGGCTTCCAGTAACCGAAGCGAGGCCCGACTCGGCCTGGATGAGCATGTCGTAGGCTTTGCGCTGCGCGAAGGGACCTGTGTCACCATAACCCGAGATGGAACAGGCAATGAGCCGAGGGTGCCGCGCCGTCAGCACGTCGGTTCCGAGGCCGAGCTTGGCGAGCGCGCCCGGCTTCAGGTTCTGCACGAGCACGTCCGCCTTGGCGACCATCGCTTCGAAGAACGCACGATCTTCGGGTTGTGAGAGATCGCAGATCGCAGATTCCTTGCCGCGGTTGAGCCAAACGAAATAGATGCTTTCGCCATCGAGCATTCGGTCGTAGGCGCGTGCGAAATCACCCTCGGGCCGCTCCACCTTAACCACGCGCGCGCCACCATCCGCGAGAAGCCGCCCACACATCGGCCCGGCGATCGCTTGTTCGACCGATACGGCCATCAACCCTTCGAGCGGTCTCATCGTCGCTTTGCCTCTTCCTATTAGCTGGCATTGGTGTGATGGCCTCCACGTGGATCGTCAAGCAACGCGAGCCAGACAGGACCAAACGTCACCAATCGTGTTGTATGAGGTGCTACATCTGCGGCGCCCCGTCACCGTACGGTGCAGTGGTGGGCGTGGTCGTACAAGTCTTGATCGATGGGGAAGGCATGACGAAGCGTCTCGACGACAAGGTCATCCTGGTGACCGGTGCAGCCGGAACTCTTGGGACGGCGATTTCGGCTGCTATCGCCGCAGAAGGGGGCAGGATCGTCAAGAGCGATCTCGCGGTGCGCAGCGGCATGGATCTAGCGCTTGACGTAACGCGAGAGGACGATTGGCAGGCAGCCGCTGCAGCCATCGAACGCAATCATGGCAAGCTCGATGGACTGGTGAATAATGCAGGGGTTGTCAGCCTGGGTGACGTCGAGCAGACCAGTTTGGCCGAGTGGCGCCGAGTGATGGCAATCAACGCCGACGGTGTCTTTCTCGGCTGCAAGTACGCCATGCCACTCCTGGCGAAGTCGGCTGCGCCCTCGATCGTCAATCTGTCGTCTGTCTCGGGGCTCGTCGGTGGTGCGAATCTCGCAGCCTACAATGCGTCCAAGGGCGCGGTGCGGCTGCTGACGAAGTCCGTGGCGCTTTCGGGGGCTCGAAAGACACCAAAAGTGCGCTGCAACTCGGTTCACCCAGCGTTCGTCGAAGGCGAGATGGTGGATGGGATTGCCGCCGCGACACGCGATCCTGCGCGATCAAAGGAGCGCATGTCCGCCGACATCCCGCTCGGGCGGATGGCCCGGCCGAACGAGATTGCAGAGGCTGTCGTCTGGCTCTTGTCGGACGCATCCGCATTCATGACCGGCTCTGAACTGGTCCTGGATGGCGGGCTCGTTGCTCGCTGAAGTTTGGAAAGAGACGCCGAGGGAACGATTGGCGCCGATGGTAATCGGCCAGCGCACGCTGACACGCGAGTGAAAAGCAAATCAAAAGCCGGCGAAGTCGCCCGCTTTTGATCTAAGAGTGGTTCCGCGGCTCAACGCAAACAAGCATCGTCGCGCCGACGGATTGAAGACTTCTTATGAAGACCTCATTCCGGCACGAGGAAGAGGGAGATTTGCGGAAACGCAATCATGAGGCTCACGATCAGGAGCTCCATGAGCACAAAGGGCAGACATCCCTTGAACACTTCCGAGAGCGGTACGCTGGGCGCCATGCTCTTCACCACAAAAGCATTGAGCCCAACCGGCGGCGTGATCGCACCGATTTCGACCATCTTTGTCACCAAAAGGCCGAATAGAACGCCGCTGTAACCCATCTTAGTAACGATCGGGAATACGATCGGCATGGTGATCAGGATCATCGACAGCCCGTCGACAAAACAGCCCAGCACGAGATAGGGGATCAGAATTACGAGGATCGTGCTTGTTTGTGACCAATTCAGATCAGTCACAAGTCCGGCGAGCTTTGTTGGGAACTGCGTAGTCGCAAGGCCAAGGCTGAACAAGCCCGCTCCAATGACCAGCGCAAAAATCGAACAAGATGCCGTACCCGTCTCCCTGAGGCCTGCCAATACATTCTCCAGGCGATTCGGGCGTCGCAAGACTGCAATGAGGGAGAAGAATGCTCCCATAGCCGCGGCTTCTGTCGGTGTTGCAACACCGAGGTAGATCGTGCCCATCACAGCCGCGAAGAGAACTAGAAGCTCCCAGGTATTCGCGAGAGCTTTGAACTTCTCAGACCACGTTGGAGGCACTACGCCTTCCAAAGACGGTGCAAGCTCGGGTTTCAACTTCACCCAGATATAGATCCCCACGATGTAGATCAGTGCCGTCATGACGCCCGGCACCAATGCTGCGATGAAGAGTTTTACAAGCGATACATCGGTCATAATGGCGTAGACGACCAGAATGCCGCTTGGCGGGATCAGCACGCCAAGTGTTCCACCGGCGGCAATGCAGCCAGCCGCTAGACGAGCCATGTATCCCTGGCGAAGCATTTCCGGCAGCGCGACACGGGCCATCGTCGAAGCGGTCGCGACACTCGATCCACAGATCGTCGAAAACGCCGCGCAGCCGAAGACCGTCGCGGCCGCCAATCCGCCAGGAATACGCCCTAACCAAGCCTGTCCCGCTTCGAACGCGCTCTTCGACAAGCCTGCCGAGAACGCCATGTGCCCCATGAAAAGAAACAATGGAAGCACAACATAAGCGAAGTTCGCCGTCGCTCCATAGGCGAACGTCGAAAGCAGGTATTCGACCGCAGGCCACGGTCGAGCATACGCCAGTCCGACGACGCCCGCTCCACCCAGAGCAAAAGCGATCGGAATACGCAGCAAAAGCAGAACGAGCAGAAGGCCCATAATCGATAGGCCAGGAATGAAATCTTGCGGCGTCATTCGTGGCTCCCGCTGGTGATATCGCTCGTGTCGACCACGCGTACATTTCCGGTGAAGAAACGAATAATGTCGCAAACGAATTGGAGCGATAGCAGCCACAGCCCAAACGCCAGGATGAATCGCGCTGGCCAGATCGGAAACGCGATAATTCCAAAACCCGCTTCACCACGATCGAAAGACGACAGGGCTTGTTTGGTACTGAACCAAGCAAGGCCTGCTGTCAGAACGAGACACAAGATATATCCCATCACCTCGAGCAAGTTCTGGAGACCCATCGGCAGATGTCTGGTGGCAACGTCGATGGCATAGTTCTGGCGTTTCTGTTGTGCGCCGGCCAGTCCAATAAAAACGAGAACCACCAGCAAAAGCTCGCTGATCTCCGTGGCGCTATGCAAGGGTGCATTGAAGATCGCGCGGCCAGCAACGTCTGCAACCACGAGGAGGGTGACGACCATAGTGGCGAAGCCGCTCAACACGCCGAGGCGCAAGAGAAGCCATTCCACTGCTTCGATAAGCGGGAGCATATGGTAACTGTCTCTGGCAAAAGTTTATGGGAAAGAGATATCAGGCCTGCGGTGCCTCGCAGGCCTGATCAGGTGTCATTTTTGACCGCACTTCTTTTCGTACCGATCATAGCCGGGCACGTAAGTACTATTCTTCTCGTGCTTCCGGATGTAGCTGACGAACTCGTCGAGTAGCGCTTGGCCATCAACCTTAGTCTCGGCCTTAATGCGTTTCAGCCAATCCTGCTGAACGCCCACACCAGCAATCTCATAGATCTTTTTCTTATCTTCCTCGGAGAACCTGGTGACGATCAGCTTGTCCTTCGCTGCGCAGAGCTTGTCGACGGCAGCATCAACACTGGTATTCTGCGCCTTCGCCGCCTGCACTGGCATTTCATCCGCAACTTCGTCGATGATCTTGCGGAGCTTTTCGCTGAGCTTGTTGTATCTATTGAGACTGATCGCAATCACGCCCATCGAATAGATTCCCGTGCCGCCGAAGTCATTGCCATATTTGGCTACCTCGTGCATGCCGGCATGTACTGCCGAATCGAATGGCGTGGAGCCAACGCCGTCAACGACACCACGCTGCAGCGCCTCTATACCCTCCGCCCACGTCAGTGCAACTGCAGTTGCACCCAACTTCTGGATCGGCCCGGCAATTGGCGGCACAGCGCGGACCTTGAGTCCTTTGAAATCATCGATTTTGGAAATCGGCTTTTTTGTCCAGACGCTATTCTCGGACCAGGAAAAGCCGTAAAGCACCTTGGCGCCCTTTGACTCGTACTCCTTCCTGATATCGGCATTATTTTTATAGAGATCATGCCAGGCCAACATCGCAGCGTCGCCGCGCGTCGTGAGGTAAGGCATCATCACGCTCGAAAGCGGATACTCCTTTGAATTGTAAACGGACGCCGACGAATTAACGAGGTCTGCGGCACCGCTGCTCAGCCCTTGCATGAGATCCGGCGCGCGGAGCAACGACTGGTTCCAGTATCGCTCGAACTTTATTTCGCCTCCGGAACGCTTCTCCACCTCCTCCATGAACCAGATGTCAGCCTTGCTGCCGGCATAAAAGTCCGCAAAGAAAGTCGCATAGACCATCTTTTCGACCGATGCGGCTGGGGTTGCTGACACTCCCCAAGCCAAAGCCGCAGCGGCACAGACGGCAGTTGTTCCGAGGTTCCATCTTCTCATTTTGGCGTTCTCCCAAGTTGCCTGTCACGCGCATTTTCCGATAAGGCAAAGACGCGACCGTTCCGGTCTTTTGTTCTTGTTGGGGCTGCCCGCGCAGATTTGCAAAGGCAGCTCCGCGAGATTTTATCCGCAACTTTTCTTATAACGATCGAAGCCCGATACATATGTGCTGGATTTCTCGTACTTGCGCAGATAGCCGAGAAATTCATCGAGAATTGCGCGACCATCGGCCTTGGTTTCTGCTTTTACGCGCTTCAGCCAATCCTCCTGAAGACCTGTCGCTGCAAGCTTCTGCACCTCGGCTTTATCAGCGTCGCTGAACTCGCTGATAACCAGTTTTTCCTTCATGCCGCAGAGTTTCGCAACGGCTGCATCCAGGCTCTCGTTTAGGAGCCTTATGCCTTGGTCCGGTGTTTCGGCCGCAACCTCGTCGATGATCTTACGGTGCTTTTCGCTAAGCTTGTTGTAGCGCGCGAGACTGATCGCCGTTGTCGCGAGGGAGAAAATGCCGGTACCGCCGAGATCTGTCCCGTGCTTTGCAATGTCCTGCACATTACCGTGCACAGCCGAATCGAAAGGCGCAGACGACATCGCCTCAACGACGCCACGTTGCAGCCCTTCGAGCCCGTCCGGCCAGGCGAGAGCAACCGCCGTTGCCCCGAGCTTCTGGATCGCATCGGAAATCGTGGGAACGGCGCGAACCTTGAGGCCCTTCAACGCCGCTAGATTTGCAATTGGCTTACGCGACCAAACAGTGTTTTCCGCCCAGGCTACAGCGTAAAGAACCTTTGCGCCCTTGCTCTCGAACTCATTTCTGAAAGCAGCATTGCTTTTGTAGAGATCCCGCCACGCAAGCGTCACGGCATCGCCCCGTGTTGACATGAACGGCATCATGACGTTGGCAAGCGGATACTCTCTCACATTATATCCAGCCGGCGCACCGAGCACGACATCCGCCGCTCCACTCGCAAGGCCCGGAAAAAGGTCCGCCGCCTTGAGCAGAGAGCTTCCCCAGTATTTTTCGAACTTGATCTCGCCGCCGGAGCGCCTTTCGATCTCATTCATCATCCAAATATCGGTCTTACTCGCCGAATACACTTCCGAGATGTATGTCGCGTAGACCAGCTTTTCTGCAGCGAGCACAGGACCTGCAAACGTCATGCACACCGTTGCCAGCGCGGCTGCAAGTAACGCTGAGACTTGTCTCCATGTCTTCATTGTGGCGCTTCTCCCTTTTGGTCTCGCCCATGCCGAACCGGCCGGAACGTCTTTTTTATATACTTGTCTTCGTCGGGGAGCGCCGCCACCTCATTGAGTGGCGCCGCCCCTCAATAAGCTCTTAGCTGCACTTTTTACGATATCGATCGAAGCCCGGCAGGTACGTGCTCTCCTTCTCGTACTTGCGGACGTAACCGAGGAATTCATCGAGGATGGCGCGACCGTCGGCTTTCGTTTCGGCTTTGACGCGCTTCAGCCAGTCCTCCTGAAGACCTGTCGCCGCAAGCTTTTGCACTTCGGCTTTGTCGGCGTCGCTGAACTCGCTGATGATCAGCTTCGCTTTCATGCCACAGAGTTTCTCGACGGCCGCATCGAGACTCGCATTCAATGCCTTGATTGCTTGCTCAGGCATCTCTGCCGCAACGTCATCGATGATCTTGCGATGTTTCTCGCTGAGCCTTTTGTAGGTCGCGATGCTGATGCCGGTCGTCGCCATCGCGAATATGCCAGTACCACCGAGGTCCGTGCCATGGTTAGCGACCTCCTGAACATTCCCGTGGACCGCAGAATCGAACGGTGCCGATGACATGGCATCCACGACGCCACGCTGGAGGCCTTCAAGGCCATCCGGCCAGGCAAGAGCCACCGGCGTTCCGCCAAGTTTCTGGATGGCATCCGAAATCGTCGGTACCGCACGAATTTTGAGGCCTTTGAGATCAGCGAGCTTGGCGATCGGCTTGCGCGACCATACGGTGTTCTCTGCCCAGGCTGTGGAATAGAGAACCTTCGTGCCTTTTTTCTCGAATTCGTTCCGAAAAGCTTCGTTGTTTTTGTAAAGATCACGCCAGGCAAGCGTTACAGCATCACCGCGCGTCGTCATGAAGGGCATGACGATATTGGCCAGCGGGTATTCCTTCACATTGTAGGTCGCCGGCGCACTCATTCCGATATCGGCGGCGCCACTCGCGAGGCCAGGGAACAAATCGGCGGCCTTCAGCAGTGAGCTTCCCCAATACCGCTCGAATTTGATCTCTCCGCCGGATCGTTTTTCAATCTCATTCAACAGCCAAAGATCAGACCTGCTGGCTGAATAGGCTTCCGTGAGATACGAAGCGTAGACGAGCTTCTTCTCCTCTGATCGCACCGCTCCCGGCAGGCCTACCGCCACAAGCGCAAGACTGACCGCTAGGGCAATCGTCGGGATCGAACGTCTTCGCGTCATTAAGTGCTCCATGATCATGTGCGTCCTCGGGACATCCATCGCACAAACTTCGTCGCGGATGCGCCCGCATTGTCGTGTCGTGGCAGAAACACAAACGCGCCGTCTCCGGCGCGGCTTTCGATTACGATCACGGCTTAGCGTGCTACAGATGCGGCGACGCTCGCAAGCGCAATTTTAGCAAATGTCCGGACACCAATTTTGACCATTTCAACCTCTTCGAACTGCAACGACAATTGGACGAGCGCTGGTTGAACGCGATAGTGAAGGACGCCGCCATGAGTACAAGCAATATCAAGCCCTTGTCTCCCATCGCGGCCGTCGACCGATTGGCCGAAATCTATCAGACCGCGTCGAGCGGGTTGGCGGCGGCGCTTGACGCATTTCTGGTAGATCGGCGGCCGCCGTCTCAGTCAGCGCGTGCCCAGTTCCGATATCCGCTGCTGAGGGTCCGCTACACCGGCCACGGCGGGCCTCCGCCAACGACTCGTCGCGCCTATGCCAAGCTGCAGCGCCCCGGCGTCTATGAGACTACGGTCACGCACCCTCATGCGTTTCGTAGCTATCTCCTCGAGCAACTCGAGCCGCTCGTCGCCGACTACGGCGCAACGCTCGATGTGACGGCCAGTGACCAGGAAATTCCTTATCCCTACGTACTCGAACGTGCCGAGGAGATTGCCAATGCAGGCGTGACACCAGCCGAGCTGGCTCACCACTTCCCGACACCCCATCTTTCCGTGGTCGGGGACGAGATCGCTGACGGCACCTACGACCTCGTCGAAGGCGAGCCACGCCCACTCGCATTGTTCGACGCGGCCCGCGTGGACTTCTCGTTACGACGACTGGTGCACTATACGGGCAGCGACTGGCGCCACGTCCAGCGCTGGATCCTCCTCACGAATTATCACCGCTATGTCGACCAGTTCGTCCGCTGGGGCCTCGTTGCGTTGAAGCACGGCGGCTCGGACCAAAAGCTGGTCCTTCCTGGGAATGTGGTCATTGCGCCGGGGACCGACGCCGAGGAGGCGTCGCGCCTCGTCGCGAGCTCGGCATGGCATCGCTATCAGATGCCAGCGTATCACCTGACTGCACCCGATGGAGGTGGTGTCACGCTGGTCAACATTGGCGTCGGGCCGCCAAATGCCAAAAACATCACAGACCACCTCGCTGTGATCCGCCCCAACTGCTGGTTGATGATCGGTCATTGCGGCGGTCTGCGCGAAAGCCAGTCGATTGGCGATTACGTGCTCGCCCACGGCTATCTGCGCCAGGATCGCATTCTCGACACCCTCGTCCCGCCGGATGTACCGATCCCCGCACTGGCCGAAGTCCAGGTCGCGCTGCAGGAAGCAGCAGCCCAGGTGACAGGGCAGTCGTCAAATGCTCTGAAGCATCGGCTCCGCACCGGGACTGTGGTCACCAACGATGATCGCAATTGGGAGCTGCGTTTCACTCAAGAGCGCCGCCGGATCAATCTCTCGCGCGCCATTGCCGTCGACATGGAGAGCGGAACGATCGCCGCCCAGGGATTCCGACTGCGGGTCCCTTACGGAACACTGCTTTGCGTCTCAGACAAGCCGCTGCATGGCGAGATCAAACTACCCGGCGCCGCCAACGCCTTCTACGAGACCGCCGTCGCCCAACATTTGGAGATTGGTCTTGCCGCCATCGAATTGTTGAAGCAACGTCGCGACACTCTCCATTCCCGAAAACTGCGATCATTCGACGAGCCGCCTTTCCGGTAGGAGCGCCAGCGCCGACGGGCATATGCAAATATGCCACTCGGCACCATTTTTGCTGCGCGGACCCATCGCCGAGCGCCCGAGAAACTTGTCCATACCCCTTATGTTCAGTAGGAACGAAGCGGGGCCTCAGGATCGACGCGGCACCTTGCGTCTCGAGGGGGAGAAGAATGAAATTCGCTCACATATCGCTGACGTGTGTGCTCGCAACGGCCGGTAGCCTGGCATGGCCCCCGGCGCAGGTTCATGCGCAGGCGCATTGGTCGGGAAGCAGCCCGGTCTTCCAGAGTGATATCGACGCTCGCAACCGCAAACTCGAGGCAGAGCGCGCCGCGCGCGCCAAGTCGTACGAACCCGTCAAATATCCAGCCTACATGAAGGGCGGTGAGAAGCCGGATATCGCGCCCGAAAAACCTCCCGTCGTCTATCTCGACAACAGGGAGCAGCCGGGCGCCATCATCGTCGACACGCAGGGCCGCAAGCTCTACTACGTGCTACCCGGCAATCGCGCCTACGCGTATCCGATTTCCGTAGGCCGCGTGGGCTTCACCTGGACGGGCACCGAACGCATCAGCCGCATTGCAGCCTGGCCATCCTGGACACCACCATCTGAGATGCGTCAGCGCCAACCGGGCTTGCCCATCACCGTCACCGGTGGCTTGGTCAATCCACTCGGCGCAAGAGCCCTTTATCTCGGCAATTCGATCTATCGCATCCACGGAACCAATAACGACCGCTCGATCGGACGCGCATCATCATCGGGTTGCTTCCGGATGATGAACCAGCATGTCATCCATCTGGCCAGCTTGGCGCGCGTTGGCACCAAGGTGCGGGTTGTATCGAGCTACTCTGGCGTCAGCGAAGGCGCTCCCCTCTCGGCTCTGTTCTCCGGCTTCGGCGGTTCCGATCAACCTGCCCCGACGAAGCGGTCGAAGAAGCAGTAAGAAGCGACACGCTTCAGCTAACTTCAACGAGTGCGAACGGCCGCGCGCCTCGATCCCATCGTATCTGGGATCGAGCTTCGCCATGCCACCACGAGACGTCAAAGAGGCACGTCTCGGTTCACATTCTTGTAGAGCAGATAGGCGGCCTCACCGAAGCCGGTCGGATAGAACTGCTGCGGGCAATAGCCACCCATCCAGATGAAATCATCGACCCAAATCTCGTGCCATTCGTCGCCGAGGAGATAAAGGCCCTGTCCCTCAAGCATATAGAGGCCATGCTCCATGATATGGGTTTCGACGTCGGGAAAGTATGCCCCCGGCTTGAACCGCATCAGGTTCATCTCGAAGTCGAAGCGGATATCCTCGAAGGGAAGGAGATGCTGGAAGCCGCGCCCCTCCGCCCCTGTGTGATTCGTAATCGGTACCTCGTTCAGACTGGAAACAATGGCTTCGGGCTGCGGTACGCCATCGGCTTTCTCATACCGCTTCCGTAATCCGAGAATACGTGCCGTCTCGTTGCCGACACTGCGCAGTAAAAAAGCGTCGCCCGGCGGTACGTATGCAAACCCTCCTTGCGCCATAGGACGCGCTACATCGCCCGCGATCTGAATCTCGGCCGTGCCGGATAGCACCAAGTAGAAATGCTGAACGCCATCCTCCTGGATAGGCCGGGTTGCACCTCCCCCAGCCTCGATCTCTAGGATGAATTGCACGAAGCGAGCACCAAGAACGGGCGCCGCAAGAAACCGCGCAACAGTCTTGTCGTACGCAGGCAGCCGGCTTTTGAGAACACCTTCAGGCGGCAGAAATGCGTAGTTCGGGCAGACTACGCCACGATTATGCCCGATCGCACCCGGCGCGAGTTGCCCGCGGCCAAGAGGCAAGTTGTGAGGTTTCAACGGAGTTCTCCCGAAGGCTGCATGCGTCCACGCCGCAATCTTGCGGCGTCAGGCCTCGCGACTCTAGAGAAGTTTTGCGCGAATGGGAGCCCTGGCGCACACCGAAGCGCGGGGCCGGACGGGGCACTGAAGTCTCATGCGGCGAGCGATTTCGTGCCGAGGTAAGCGTCGAACGCAGCCCAGAAGCGGAGGCGGATCTCGTCGCGTTCTTGCAGAATTTCATGTTGTGAGCCAGCGAGAGCCACGCGCGCGCCAATCTTGAGACGACTCGCAAATGTCTCGATCGCCGATGAAGAAACGACCCGATCGTTCCCAGCAGCCACCAACAACATCGGAATACGCACACGCAACGCGGTATCCGGCTTCATCAGCATGGTACTTGAAGCATATGCGGCCTTGAGCCAGCGGTTCGTTGGTGATCCGAGTGCAAGATCTGGGCATTGCTCGACCAGTTGGCGGTTCCGCTCGAAACGGTCGCGGTCGGACGTGAATGGATTGCCCTCGAATGGGCAAAGATCGTACGGCTGGTCATTGCCTCCCGGAACATACAGTCTTCCGAATGGTCCGATGCCAGTGAGTTTAGACAAAGCCTTCGCGACTTGTGAAGGAACTGGCAGCCGTTCCGGCGCAATGTCGAGCAGGGGCGCGCAAAGCACCATCCGATCGAACCAAAGACCGTGCACTACGGACAAGCGAAGCAGCACGTTACCGCCCATCGAATTGCCGACCGCGATGTAGGGTGCAGGACAATCGGGAAGCACGATCTCCTTCATGAGACGATGCACATCCGCTTCATAGTCGGCAAAAGTCTCCACATGGCCTTTTCGCGGATTGTCGAGCAGTCGCTCTGAACCGCCTTGCCCCCGCCAGTCGAAAATCACGACGGCATAGCCACGTCGTCTGAGATCGGCAATTGTCTCGAAATACTTCTCGATAGCTTCGCCACGACCCGAGAATACACAAGCCGTGCCTCGCCGGGGACCTCGCGTCGCGTCCCAACGCGCGAAACGTAAGAGCACACCGTCCTTTCCTGGTAGATGACCAACCGTTGCGCCACTCGGAATAGGATTGCGAGCAAGCGAGGCGAGCGAGACTTCTGTCGTCACGGGCGAATTCCGTCGCGAAGCGCATCAGGGCAGCAGCTCTGCCGATACCGCATAACGAAGCGGCGATAAAGGCCATTGAGGGTCCAATCACGTAGGGATCTGCCACAAAAAACCCTTGAACGGGTGAGAGTTGAGAACCCGAGATCGTCGACGCCAAACAACGCAAGGTGAGAAATTATCACATGCGATCATATAGTTAATGAATTTAGTTCATAAAATATGGTTGACGTCTCCACCTTCACGGCATCTGCTGCCGGCGGCCTGGCTGACCTCCTCACGGGGCGTCGATCATGGTTACCGGCGTGCGCTGTCGCATGCCGGGGCAAGCAGTCGAGGGTGAATTCCGGGCTGCGATGCTGCAACAGGGGACCTGGCGGTTGTCGCTCATCGTGGCGGCCCTGCCAGCGCCAGAACGTTCCGTTTCCTGGGACGTCCGACGACAGGAGGTCACGATGCGTTTCATCTTATCGGCTGCTACGGTAGCGGCCATCACTCTCGTTGCTTGCGTTTCCACCGCCTCAGCCGACGACTGGGCGGATAATACATCCTACCGCAATTTCCGATCGACCGACTCCACATCCCATGTTCGTCGCGGTCTTACACGCCAGTCCTATGATTCCGATCGCCAGGTATCCCGGCGACGGGCGCGCGTTTCCCGATCCAACGACGAGGATCGTCCGCAGCGTCATTCGCGTTCTCGGCACACGCGCAGCGCATCCAACGGTCGCGTTTCGATCGGTGGCAGCAGCGGAGGCGGTAGCGTCGGTGTGGCGTCTTACTACTGGCAGCCCCAACGGGTCGCGTCAGGTGGCTGGTTCAACCCAAACGCCATGACCGCTGCCCATAAATCACTGCCCTTCGGCACGCGCGTACGCGTGACGCACCTGGGCAACGGGCGTTCGGTTACGGTAACCATCAACGACCGCGGCCCCTACATTGCCGGTCGGATCATCGATCTGTCGAGAGCGGCCGCAAGTGCTATTAGCATGACCGGCCAGGGCGTCGCCCGCATCCGGATGACAGTGCTCGGTCGCTGAATTCGGACGGAGATTGCTGCACCGGATCTTAGAAAAGCGGCGGATGCCATTCAGGCGACCGCCGTTTTTTGCTGTCCGAAACCTCGAGAGAAAATCGAGGGCAAAAAAGTAAGGCGGCGGATGTCTGGGATCATCCGCCGCCCGCGCTGCTAACGCTTGTAAAATTTTGCTGTCAGGCGATTACGAGCAACCGCTCGTACCGCCACAGGTGTCGCACTTGAGGCAGGTGCCGTTACGCACGAGCGTGAAGTTGCCGCATTCCTGGCAGCTCTCACCTTCGTAGCCCTTGACGCGAGCCTCTTGGCGCCGTTCCGCAACAGTCAGTGCCGCGCCACCGACTGCAGCGGCAGTAGTTGCACCGATTGTCGTCTCCTGGACAACTTCGCGCACCAGCAGAGTTGTCTCGTTGCGTTGGAACGCCTTGCTGACACTCGTCTGCATCACGCCGACCGAGTTCGACTCGGCCTCACTCATAGGCTCTGCTGCGAGAGCCGCGGAACCTCGCACCACGTACACATTCGGCTGCAGGCCACGCGTCAGACCTTTCGATACGAGCCTCGTCGCCGGCATCGCGCGCGGCGTCTCGTCCTCGATCTGCGCATCCGACGAGCCGAGTCCGGTCTTTCCAATGATCTCACGCGGATCGACATGCGCCAGATCGTGCCGCGCGAGATACGACACTGCCAACTCGCGGAAAATGTAGTCGAGGATCGACGTCGCGTTCTTGATGGCCTCGTTCCCCTGCACGAGCCCCGCCGGTTCGAAGCGCGTGAAGGTGAAGGCGTCCACGTACTCTTCGAGCGGCACGCCGTACTGCAGACCAAGCGAGATGGCGATGGCGAAGTTGTTCATCAGCGAGCGGAAGGCTGCGCCCTCCTTGTGCATGTCGATAAAGATCTCACCGACCCGTCCGTCATCGTACTCGCCGGTACGCAGGTATACTTTATGCCCGCCAACCGTGGCCTTCTGCGTGTAGCCTTTGCGCCGCGATGGCATCTTCTCGCGCTCGCGAGTGCGCTCCACGATCCGTTCGACGATGCGCTCCGCCGTTAAAGCTGCTCGGTTCGCAGCGGGCTTATCGGCTGCGAGCTCCGCTGCAATCTCCTCGGCTTCTTCCGGATCGTCGGAAAGAAGTTGCGAGTTCAGAGGCTGCGAGAGCTTCGACCCGTCGCGATAAAGTGCATTCGCCTTGAGGGCGAGACGCCACGACAGCATGTACGCCGACTTGCAATCCTCGACCAACGCATCGTTCGGCATATTGATCGTCTTGGAGATCGCACCCGAGATGAACGGTTGGGAGGCCGCCATCATACGGATGTGACTTTCGACCGAGAGGAAGCGCTTGCCTTTTCGTCCGCACGGATTGGCGCAGTCGAACACTGGCAGATGCTCGGGCTTCAAATGCGGAGCGCCTTCGAGGGTCATCGAGCCGCAGACGTGTTCGTTTGCAGCCTCAATATCCTTTTTCGAGAAACCAAGATGCGTCAGGAGATCGAAGCTCGGATCATCCAGCTTCTCCTTCGATACCTTCAGCGTCTCGACAACGAAGGTCTCACCGAGCGTCCAGCGATTCATTACGAACTTGATGTCGAACGCACTCTTCAGGACGCCTTCCACTTTATCGAGTGCATCCTGGGTGAAACCCTTCGCGGTCAATGTCGCGTGATTGATCGCAGGTGCCTGCCGTAGCGAGCCATGTCCGACGGCATAGGCCTCGATCTCTGCGATTTGTGCCTCGCCATAGCCGAGCGTCCGCAGCGCCTCTGGAACCGCACGATTGATGATCTTGAAGTAGCCGCCGCCAGCGAGCTTCTTGAACTTCACCAGCGCGAAGTCGGGCTCGATGCCGGTCGTATCGCAATCCATCACCAACCCGATCGTACCGGTCGGTGCAATCACGGTCGCTTGCGCATTACGGAAGCCATAGGCCTGACCGAGATCAAGCGCCCGATCCCAAGCCCGCATCGCGGACGTGGCAAGCGATTGATCGGGGCAGAGCGCATGATCGAGCGGCACAGGCCGTGTTGCGAGCTGCTCGTAGCCATCACGATGGCCGTGCGCGGCATGTCGGTGATTCCGGATAACCCGCAGCATGTCCGCCGAATTCTGCTCGTAGCCTGGGAACGGTCCGAGTTCGGATGCCATCTCGGCGCTCGTCGCATAGGCGACACCCGTCATCACCGCCGAAATCGCTCCGCACAGCGCTCGCCCACGAGCCGAGTCGTATCCAATACCCGAGGCCATCAGCAGGCCGCCGATGTTCGCAAAGCCGAGACCGAGTGTCCGATAGCGATACGAAAGCTCAGCAATCTGCCGGCTCGGAAACTGCGCCATCATGACCGAAACTTCGAGCACGATGGTCCACAGCCGGCAGCAATGCTCGAACGCGGCCACGTCGAACGTACCGTCAGCGCGGCGGAACGTCATCAGGTTGAGCGAGGCGAGATTGCAGGCGGTGTCGTCGAGGAACATATATTCCGAGCAGGGATTCGATGCGCGGATTGGTCCTGATTGCGGGCACGTATGCCAATCATTGATGGTCGAATGGAATTGGATGCCGGGGTCAGCCGAAGCCCACGCGGCATAACCAATCTTGTCCCACAGCTCCCGAGCATTGACCGTCTTGACGGTGCGTCCGTCGAGTCGTGCCGTGAGGTTCCATGTGCCGTCCTCACCGACTGCCCGAAGGAAGTCGTCAGTCACACGCACCGAGTTGTTGGAGTTCTGACCCGAAACAGTGAGGTAGGCCTCGGAATCCCAATCGGTGTCGAATGTCGCGAAGTCGATCTCTGTCTGTCCTTGGCGCGCCATCTGGATCACGCGCAGGATATAATTCTGCGGAACCTGATCGCGCTTGGCCTCTCGAATCGCCCGCTTCAGGGCCGGGTTGCGCGCCGGATCGTAGCAACGCTCATCCCGGACGCCATCCTTCGCTGCGGCATCCGAATCGCACGAGACGATCGCCGCCACGACGGCCTTCAGCCGCTTCTGGCAAATCTTCGATCCGGTGACGAGCGCGGCAACTTTCTGCTCCTCCTTCACCTTCCAGTCTATGTAAGCCTCGATATCCGGATGATCGACATCGACCACCACCATCTTGGCTGCTCGACGTGTCGTCCCGCCAGACTTGATTGCGCCAGCCGCGCGATCGCCGATCTTCAGGAAGCTCATCAAACCCGACGAGCGTCCGCCTCCCGACAGCTTCTCGTTCTCGGCCCGAAGCCGCGAGAAGTTGGAGCCCGTACCGGAGCCGTACTTGAAAAGGCGCGCTTCGCGCACCCAAAGGTCCATGATCCCATTCTCGTTGACGAGATCGTCGTCGACGGACTGGATGAAGCAGGCATGGGGTTGCGGGTGCTCGTAGGCGGACTCTGAGCGCGTCAATTGCCCCGTCTGATAGTCGACATAGTAATGTCCCTGTCCAGGCCCATCGATGCCATAGGCCCAATGCAACCCGGTGTTGAACCACTGAGGCGAGTTGGGGGCACCCATTTGCATCGCCAGCATATAGCAATGCTCGTCAAAAAAGGCCCGCGCATCCTCTTCCGTTGAGAAATAACCGCCCTTCCAGCCCCAGTACGTCCACGTGCCAGCAAGACGCTCGATAACCTGTCGAGCATCCGTTTCCCCGCCCGTGCGCTCCTTCATTGGAAGAGATTCAAGCGCGATCGTATCGGGTACCGAGCGCCACAACCACGACGGCACCTGTGTTTCTTCGAAGCGCTTCAGTCGGCGCGGCACCCCGGCCTTCCGAAAATACTTTTGCGCCAAAATGTCAGCCGCGACCTGGCTCCAATGCTCGGGCACTTCGAAGCCTTCGAGCCGGAACACCACTGATCCATCCGGATTGCGGATTTCGGACGTCGCGCGGCGAAACTTGATCGTCGCATAGGGTGATTTGCCGGCCTCGGTGAACCGCCGCGTGATCTTCATGAAGCGCCCCGTTTGGGCGGCTTAAGGTGCTCTTCGACGCAAATACGAACCGAGCGGCCATGACCGCCACGTTTTGTAAGTTTGAAATCCTCATCGCCTGCTGCGAAGCAGACGACCCTACCCTTCCGGATGCCGCCAAGACTTATTAGCGACAGAACGCTATGCAACTAAGCAACAGTCATGGAAGACTGGCTGGACGCACGTCGACTGGCCGGCCGTTCCCACTATTTCGGCCGGTTTCTTACGCGACAGCCCACAGGGGCGCTTTTGAGTTTTTCGATGAGGCGCAGCACCCGGGAGGGGCGCGCCGAACAAGACCCAAGTTATGACGATTCGCGGCTCTCGTCACGAGCCCTTGGGGTTGTCGCTGCGACCAAGCCACTAGATGTAGATGGCGCCTTTCTCGCTGGAACAACCGGTGGAGCATTATGGCGAGAACCCGCATATTTGCGGGTCGTGGCGGCAGTCCAAGCAGCGCGCACGCGTGTTGAAAACCGGTTGAGCAGAGTTGCCATGTGGTAACGAGATAGTTGCTCCTTCTCAACGCAGCAGTCCAGTTGTCGCCAAAATACATCATAAACCTGTCACAAGGGCGGCCGAGCATTGGCACACCCTCCAAGCCGCGGCGCCCGGTCGGCTGGACATGAAGGCAGCGGCGATGCCATATGCCAGTGAGCGCGATCGGTCGTAGGTCCGGCCGACCAAGGACGATGGCAGGGGCAGATGGGCATCTTCAGCGAGATCTTCAGTTGGTGGGGTGGAAACACATGGTCGCTGCGCCTGACGACATGGTGGCGCGGCCAGCATGTTGGCACCGACGAGACGGGTAACCGCTATTACGTGCAGAAGTCCGGTGTCGGCCCCCTCGGCAAAGCTCGTCGCTGGGTTGTTTATGCGAACGGCGCTGAAGCCTCGAAAATCTCGCCGGACTGGCACGGCTGGATGCACTACACCGTCGACACTCCACCGACCGAAGAGAACTACAAGCCGCGTCCGTGGCAAAAACCTCACCGCCCCAACATGACGGGAACGTCAGAGGCCTACCGGCCGTCGGGATCGATTCTCGCGTCGGGCACCCGGCCCCGTGCAACTGGCGACTATAGTGCTTGGCGACCGGATTGACGGATCTCCGCTGACCTCGACATGCTGCCGCCCAACTCGTGTCGAATCATTCCGTTGCTATCGTCGATACCGATTCGGCGTGAAGTTTCTCCAGGACGGCTCGATCATACGGGAGCACGGCTTTCTCGCATGAGACACTGGTTATCGAGACTCGCACTGGTCGCCACGCGACGGTCGCCTGTCGCCGCGCAAGCCGTCTGTCTCCTCGCACTCTGCCTGACCGTATCCGCGGCACCTTTCGCGACTGCTGCAGAATCTCAGCGCGTCGAGAATCGTAAAGCTGTCTTCGCCGCGCTCGACAAAGTCACTGCTCGTATCTCGAAGCTCGAGGCAAAGCTGGGCGAAACGGTTCGCTTCGGTGCCTTGAAGGTGACCCCGCGCGCTTGCTATTCGCGGCCGCCGACCGAGCCTCCGAAGACCAGCACCTTCGTCGAAATTGACGAGGTTCTGCTCGACGGGAAGGAGAAGCGCATTTTCACCGGCTGGATGTTTGCGGAAAGCCCGGGCCTACACGCGCTTGAGCATCCTGTCTTCGATGTGTGGTTGACTGCATGCGCCGACCCTCGTAATGCGCCGGTCGCACAAACAGCGTCGCCTGGAAACCGCGGTGAACCGGCCCCAGCGCCCGATGACGACGATGCGTTCTCGCATCGTCGCTTCCGCCCGCGGCGCTGAGTCTGTCTTAAAGTTTACGCACAGTGAATCTTCGCTTCCTATTAAGCTCGTTCACGTCTTATCCTGTCAGAGCGACGGCAAGCTTCGCACGACCCGCTGAGCGAGGCTACTCGTCGCATGCGTCCTTCGTTTCGGACGCAAGACGGGACCACGGCGTTGCCCTCATGCGCCGGGTCCCGTCAAACTCGAGGCCAACGAATGGAGCGTCGGTCCAGCAACGCCTTTAAGGCTCTAGCTGCGCCACAAATTCTGTCACCGCCTGATCGAAACCTTCGGCTGCCTCGATGTTGACCGAATGCCCGCCCTCGAGGTCGACCACCCGCACGCCCGGCATCTCGGCGGCGACCTTCGCTCGCATCGGCTGAAACCGCTTTTCCCACATTCCGTTGACGAGCAGCGCCGGGACCGTGACCTCGCCCAGTCGGTGCGCGATCGAGAGATCCGGAGACGTCAGCGAAATCGAGCGCAGGATAGCTTCGGGCGCGATACGTTCAGCATCGGCCACCATCTCCGCCTTGATCTCCTCTGGAAAGCGTTTGGCGTGACGTGGGTGAATGCGCAAACGCTCCAACGCGTCCCGCCCGCCCTGCTCGATCAAGCGCGCGCGATCGGCCTGCGCCTGTGCCCGCTCCGGATCATCTTTCGGCGACAACGCAGAGATCGAGTTCGTGAAAACCAGTCCCATCACACGGTTCGGATGCTCCAGCGCGTATTGAATCGCGAGGCCAGCTCCAAACGACTGGCCACAGACGAGCCAACGTTCGGCTCCGAGCTCACGCCGTATCCGCTCGAACGCCGCAATATAAGAAGCTACTGTGTAGGGCTCCGCTGCCTCCGGTGCCGGCGATCGGCCATGCCCCAGAAGCTCGAGCAAGACTGGATGTGAAAATGTCTTCAGCGCTGGCAGGTTGATGCGCCATTGCGAGCGACTGGACAGGAAGCCGTGCACCATCAGCATGTGGGGGCCATCGGCCCCCTCGTGGGTCTCGAAATAGGGCATCATGGAGGGGTGACGTCGCTTTCGTTTGGCGGGCTTGCGGCCCAGTGGCACACTTCACGAGACACTCAAGTCCGGACATATACCGGGTCAAGCACCGGAAGCCAGCGACATGCTGCCCGGAAATCAGGGAGAGCGGAAGATGCGTCAGATGATTCTGGTGGGGTTCTTGCAGGCGCAGAACTGCTCCAACTTCTCCGCGTCTTGGCGGCATCCGAACAGCCGGACCGATTTCATGACGGCGGACTTCTACCGCCATATCGGCCGCACATTGGAAGCGGGCAAGTTCCAACTCGCCTTCTTCGACGACCGTCTCTCGATGCCCGAGTTCCAATCCGGAAAGTACGAGGACGCCGTCGCCAACGGCGTGCGATGCGTCAAAATGGACGCCTTCACCTGCATGACGGCCATCGGCATGGCAACCGAGCGCATCGGCCTCGGGGTCACATATTCGACCACCTACTACGAGCCGTATCACGTCGCCCGTGCCTTCGCGACGCTCGATCAGCTCACGGGCGGCCGCGCAGCTTGGAACATCGTGACCTCACTGAACGATGCCGAGGCCCGCAACATGGGCCACGCGGCACTCCTTGCCCACGACGATCGCTATGAGCGCGCCGACGAGTTCCTCGAAGTGGTCATGGGACACTGGGACACCTGGTCCGACGATGCACTCGTCATCGACAAGGGCACAGGCTTTTTCGCGCACCCCGAAAAGGTCAAGCGTCTCGACCACAAGGGGGAGTTCTTTTCCTCCCGCGGTCCCTTCACGGTTCCGCGCTCGGCGCAGGGCCATCCCGTGCTCATTCAAGCTGGGCAATCAGGACGGGGCAAGCGCTTTGCCGCCGAGTGGGGCGAGCTGATTTTCGTCTATAATCTCGGCGTTGAGGCCGGCAAGAAAGCCTATGCGGACCTCAAGGCGTCATGTGCCGCCACAGGCCGCGATCCTGAGAGCATGAAAGTTTCAGCCCTGGTCTACCCAATCGTTGCGGAGACCCGCGCCGAGGCTGAGGACAAGCGCGCGCTGATCGAAACCTTGCCCAAGGAGATCGACAGCCTGCTGCTTCTCACTGAGGCCATGAATTTCGATTTTGGCTCGAAACCACTCGACGAGCCCTTCTCGGAAGAGGAGCTGAACAGCATCTCGGGCCTCCAAACGATGCGCGACCGCGTCATGACTGCAACCGGCGGACGCAGTCCCACAATTCGCGATTTCATCGAAGTCACGGGGCGCGGACGCTTGTCGAACCCTTGGGTAGGCTCAGCCAAGGACGTCGCCGACAAGTTCGAGGAATACTTCACCGCACCGACTTGCGACGGCTTCGTAGTAGGCGCCACCACCGTACCCGGAACCTACGAGGACTTCGTCAAATTCGTCGTACCCGAACTCCAGCGTCGCGGCCTTTTCCAGACGGAATATGTTGGCACGACGCTTCGCGAAAACCTCGGCTTGCCGCGCCCCGAAAACGGCGCGTGGCGCAGCGTTAAGCGGCACACCGCCTGAGTTGGACGCACCAAGCGAAGCGCTCGAAAATACAATCCGTAGTTGTTTGATGATACCTTGATCGCGCCCAATAATGCTCGTCGGGGACCTAAGTTCGGGGTCCGAGGCTCGGCGTAGCGTCTCGGGTGTATGTAGTGTCACGGCTTGTATCCGCGTTATTCGCGCGAGCAGCATTGCTCGCATTCTTTTGCGTCGCCATCGCCACGACACGTGCCGACGCGCAAAGCCTACCGATGGAGGCGTCTGCACCCGCATCCGCCCGTCAAATGTTCGAATTCTCGGCAGGTGCCGATGCGGCCGCCCAGTCATGGTCAACCTATGGTGCGCTGACGACCGCGCTCTACGGCGATATTCGCGAGAACGGGTACCGGCTTCGCGTCCAAGGCGGGTATGGCGACTATCGCTACGCCCGATTCGATGCGGACCCGGCCGGCCCTGGCAAGCTCCGATCCGATTTCCTCGGCGAGCAAACCTCGATCAATGCTCTTTTTGGATACCAGTGGGCAATCGGATCCACCACGCTCAAAGTTTATGCCGGAGTCGCAGTCGAGGATCATCGTCTTTCGTCCCGCCCGGAATCTTATCTCGACATCGATGATAACAATGCCGTCCAAGGTCAAAAGACTGGCGCCAAGGTGGTAATCGAGACATGGACCCGCCTGGCCGATTGGGGATTCTTCCAGCTCGATGCTAATTGGAGCCAGCCATTCGAGACGTACAGCGGCCGCGTGCGGCTTGGCCAATTCCTCGGCGGTGGATGGTCGGCA
Source organism: Hyphomicrobiaceae bacterium (assembly GCA_050250755.1). GTDB lineage: Bacteria > Pseudomonadota > Alphaproteobacteria > Rhizobiales > Hyphomicrobiaceae. Next base: position 60,729 of record JBFWOB010000012.1, on the reverse strand, counting down.
GGCCTCGAAGCCGCCGCATTCGGCAATCTCGATTACGATGGCGGTCGGGCAGGCGCATTTGTCCGATACGACTGGCAAGGTGCCGAGATTTCAGTCTCTGGCGGCTTGGACGGCAATCTCAACGGTATTGAGAGCGGCTACGCGTCCATTGGCTTAACGACGCGCTTTTGAGTTTCTTTTGAGCCGACGTCAGAAACTCTTCGGACAGTAGAGAATCGAGAATGCTTCGGCTGGCGCCCCGAACCATGCTAGCTTGACAAGCCGGAAACGGCCACGAAAGCATCCCGTCGAGACGAGACAAGGGGAGACCGTTATGAAGTCCATCCTGGTACCCGTAGACCAGAGTGACGCTATGCCGTCCGTGATGGCATGCACCGCGCTTCTTGCGCAGCGCTTCGAATCGGTCGCGGAGGGCGTGGCCCTGCGGCCCGTTCACGTTGAGATCGTCGCTCCTGATCCGATCGTCGCGGTCACATTTCCTCCCGCAGACTGGAATGATGCCGAGTTCGTGAGCAAGGTTCGCTCTCGCTTCGAGAACAATTTCAAGAGTTCGACCGTATTTCGCTATCGCTGGCGTGCTGGGCCTTCAATCGACGACGCCGAACTTGGCAGCCTCGCTCGTGTGTTTGATGCGACGATCATTGGCCGGCCCGCGTCCAACGGTCGTGGCCCTCGCATGACGACGCTCGAAAGCGCGCTCTTCGAAAGCGGACAACCGATTCTTGTCGCACCTCCGACACCTCCCACCACTATGGGCGAGAACGTTGTCGTCTCCTGGAATTGCAGCACCGAACAGGCCCATGCAACCGCAGCGGCCATGCCGATCCTGAAGCAAGCCAAAACCGTTACCATCCTCACCATCGAGGGCCTGACCGTCGCCGGACCATCCGCCCAGGAGGCCCAAAACTGGCTCGCCGCGAACGGCATCAACGCGCGCGAGATCAGCGTTGGCAATGAGGGCCGCAAGACAGGCGAAGTGCTACTCAACGAAGCGCAGAAGCTCGGAGCCGATCTGATCATCAAGGGCGCATATACTCAAAGCCGGTTGCGTCAGATGATTTTCGGCGGGGCGACCAGTCATCTGCTCGCGCACAGCACATTGCCGTTGTTGATGGCGCGCTGACGTCGGCGATGGCGCGCACGCCTTGATCGTGTCGTGGTCGTGCGTTCGATCGACCTCGCATCGATGAGCGTCTTATCGTCGGGGAGATAGCGCCATGCGTTTGCGGACGGTCGCATTCGTCTTACTCATGCTTTGCGCGCTAGGCATAACCGCGGCGCGGGCCGAGGAATGCCATTCCAAGCCGGTTCGCGCCAACGGCGGCTATGGTCTCATGGAGGCAACGGCAAAGAGCCGTGCCCGGTCGGCTTGGATCAAGAAAGTTCGCGGCAGTAAGCGGCTGGGCAAAGACTACGCCGCTTGGCTGAGAGCGCAGAATGCGGGATACGCCTGCCACAAAGCCGGCAAGCGTATCGCCTGCACGGCATCGGCGACGCCCTGCCGCGTGGAGCGCTGAGCACTGTTTGAACCAAGCGTCATCGGACAAACGGATCAGAAAAAAATATTTTAATATCAATATTTTGATAGGATAATTTGAACCTTTCACCGAAGCACGATCAACCTCGAGAGGCAGTCGCGCCCCTCGGCAGTTGCTTACGCCCTGCTGCAAGGACGGTGGACACTTTGACCGCACTTTGCTACACGTACGCACAGATGGGTCTACGCTACCGGCTTTGCCGGCGATTTGCGCTTTGCATTATCTAGCGAAGACCAGCGATCAAGACACAACAGGAACGGCCAATTGCACTTGGCCTCACGATGAGGAAGGCAGCCGCTTGCAAGTACTCGTTCGAGACAACAACGTCGATCAGGCCCTGAAAGCGCTCAAGAAGAAGATGCAGCGCGAGGGCATTTTCCGTGAGATGAAGCTCCGGAACTATTACGAGAAGCCCTCCGAGCGCCGCGTGCGCGAGAAGGCGGAGGCCGTGCGCCGCGCACGCAAGCTGGCCCGTAAGCGCGCCCAGCGTGAGGGACTGCTCCCCGGCAAGCCCGCTAAGACGCCCGCACCGGGCGCAGGCTTCGGTGGCGGCGCAAACCGCTCTTCCTAAGCTTCTTCTGCCATTGAAAATCCTGAGCCCGGCCTCGTGCCGGGCTTTTGCTTTGGCTTTGGGGGCCCCTTCCAGGAAATCGACCGGATCAGCGGGGTGGCGGGCTGCTCGTATCGGAACGCCCCACCGTCCTCGCCGCCCCCTTGCCAAGAACGTGGCCGATCCACCGCGTCACCAGTTCGACCGCACCATAGCTGTCGAGATCCACGTGCCCACCGTCCGGGAACAAAGCCAGCTTCTTTTCGCCCTGCACCAGATCATAGAGTGCCCGCCCCATCCGCACCGGGATGATCGCATCCCGCTCACCGTGCAGAATCAGCACTGGCGCCGTCACCTTCGCGATATGTCTGTCGCTTTCGTACCGATCGATCAATAATGGTCGAACAGGGAGATAGGGGTAGCTCAGCAGCGCCACATCAATGATCGACGTATACGGCGCATCCAGCACGAGCGCGCCCACACGCCGGGATCCAGCGAGTTGTATGGCAACGCCCGAACCGAGAGACTCGCCATACACTACAATGTCCTCTGCCCGCACACCCGATGCCACGAGTGCGTCGTATACGAGCCCCGCATCCGCAACATTATTGACCTCGGTCGGATGCCCCGAACTGCCGCTGTAACCTCGCCAGCTCAGCATCATCAAGCCGAAACCCTGGCGCTGATAGCGCTGAAATCGATCGGCCCGCCCCGCGAGATTGCCCGCGTTTCCATGGAGATAGAGAATAGTCGGATGTCCCGCCTTGGCTAACGCACGCCAGACGATCACTTGCGCGCCGTCGGGAGTCCTCAACACCTGCTCATCAACACCCGTAAGACCGGCAGCAGCCGGCGCGACCCGTGTGGCATCCGGCACGTACATCAGATGGCGCTGACCAAGCCAAGCCGCACCTACGACCAAGGCATAAAGCGCGACGCTCATCCCCGCGAGGTTGGCGAGCACCCCCATCCAGCCCTCCATATGACGCCTCTGTTCTTGGCCGCGCTTGAGATCGACCCTCTGTTATCACGCCCCGGCGCCCGCCAGCATGACGATCTGGCCATGAACCTTTTTGCCGCCAGCGAAGGCGAGAAGCGACATCAGCCTTTACAGCCCCGCTATGATCCCGATCACAGCGCCCGATAGCAGCGTCGCCATCAACCCGACGAGCACGGCTAACGGACCCAAGCGCACGATTTCGCTGCGCCGCTCCGGTGCCATAGCCGTCAGCCCCCCGACCATGATCCCCAGCGAACCAAGGTTGGCAAAGCCACAAAGCGCGTAGGTCAAGATCAGCCTCGAGTGCGCCGACAATGCGTCGGGCGGCAATTGGGCAAGATCGAGATAGGCGAGAAACTCGTTCAGCACGACCTTCTTCGCAATCAATGCCCCCGCGGTGACGGCTTCGCTCCACGGAATCCCAATGGCGAATGCAACCGGCGCGGCAAGCCAACCGAGCACCCGCTCGATCGTAAGCGTGACGCCGAATGGGGCCGTCGCCGCACCGAGCACGCCGTTGGCTAGTGCAACCAGGGCCGTCGCCACGATCAGCATCGCCGTTACCGCCACCAGTAGCCGCACCCCGTCCATCGCCCCGATTACGATGGCATCCATGCTCGATTGCGCCCCGTCGTCCGACCTGGTGACAACGGCATCCGGCCCTCCTGTGAAGCCCTCAGGTATGACGAGCCGTGAAAGCAACAGCGCGGCCGGCGCGTTCATCAGCGATGCCGCAAGCACATGCCCCGCCGCCCCAGGCACAGTCGGCTCCAGGATCGACGCATAAAGCGCCATGACCGTACCGGCGATCGTTGCCATCCCGACCGCCATGGTCGCGAACAGCGCCCCGCGTCCCATACCGGAAAGGTAAGGCCGAACCAGAAGTGGCGCTTCCACCATGCCGACGAAGATATTTGCCGACGCCGCCGTCCCGAGCGCTCCACCGATCCCAAACGCCCTTTGGAACACAGCCGAGAACACAGCAACGACCCGTTGCAGAACGCCCCAATGATAGAGCAGTCGCGTCAACACGCTCATCATCAGGATGAGCGGGAGCCCGCGAAACGCCAGTAGATACAGGGATTGCGGCTGCGTCATCTCGAATGGCGTCGGACCGCCGGCAAGATAGCCGAACACAAGCTGCATCCCGGTCTCGGTTGCTCGCTGCAAAGCTGCAACCACGGCTGCAGCCCCCTCGAACACGATCCGCGATGCCGGCAGCTTCAGGAGAAGCAGCGCAATCGCCACCTGCAAGCCAATACCAACCAACACAGCCTTACCGGCATCCTTGGCCGCCATCCGCGAGCCGCGTGAGGCCAGCAGATAGGCCGTCAGTGGTATACCGATCAAGCCGATCAGACCTTGCAGCACCGCCCCCATGAAGCCCCACATTGGCGATTCGCCATCGTGCGAGACTATCCCAAGTGTGGGATGATCGCTGGCGCCGGAGAGGTTGTTCGACCTGATTTCAAACCATGGGCAGCCTTCGCCAGCCAACATGCGGCGAGGCAAACGCCCAGATTTGCGTAATGAATCGGAACAAGCCCTTCCCTTGGCGCCTGATTGCGCCGCATGTTATTCGCAGAACAGAAGCAAATCAGCATGCCACACGGCACTGAGGACCCGACCCTATGGACCGACCCGAGCTCGCCAAGACCGCCGCCAACTACGTTCCTCTCTCTCCGGTGAGCTATCTCGCACGCGCCGCCACGTTCTTTGGTGCCCGAACCGCGGTGGTCCATGGCAGTCGCCGCATCACCTATACCGAATTCTTCGCCCGCGCCCGCCAGCTAGCCCATGCGTTGGCCAAGGCTGGCATTCGCCGCGGCGACACCGTCGCCATCATCGCCGCCAATATCCCGGCCATGCTGGAGGCGCACTACGCCGTCCCCATGCTCGGCGCCGTCCTCAATCCGATCAACACCCGTCTCGATGCCCCGGCGATTGCCTTCTGTCTCGAACATGGCGAAGCCCGCCTTCTTCTGGCCGACCGCGAGTTCCACGCAACGGTAAGTCCCGCGCTCGAGCGCATGGGGGCCAAAGCACCAATCGTCGTCGATATCGCCGACGCAGAGACGGCCGATGCGCCCCAACTTGGCAACATCGAGTACGAGACGTTCATCTCGGCCGGCAATCCGAGCTTCAAATATCCAGGCCCGATCGACGAATGGGATTCGATCTGCCTGCTCTACACCTCCGGCACGACGGGCAATCCGAAGGGCGCCGTCTACAGCCACCGCGGCGCTTACCTCGGCGCCATGGGCAACGCGATGGCATTCAAGCTCGATCATGAGAGCCGCTATCTCTGGACTTTGCCCATGTTCCACTGCTCCGGCTGGACATACACCTGGGCAGTCACAGCCGCCGGCGGCACGCATGTCTGCCTGCGCAAAGTCGATCCAAAGCGCATTTTCGACCTATGCGCCGAGGAGCGTGTCACGCATATGTGCGGTGCGCCGATCGTCCTCAACATGCTGGTCCATGCCCCGACGGAGGTGAAGAGGAAGCTCAGCGTCCGCCCGAAGGTGGCGACCGGCGGCGCAGCACCGCCCGCCATCGTCATCGAGCGCATGGAGGCAATGGGCTTCGAGGTGCTCCATCTCTACGGCACCACAGAGAGCTATGGCCCCTCGACCTATTGCGCCCACGCCGCCGAATGGGACGCCGGCATGGATGTGAAAGAGCGCTATGCGCTGATGGCCCGCCAGGGCATCCCGCTCGCCATGATCGAGGACATGATGGTGGCAGACGCCGCAACCCTCGTCCCCGTCGCGCGGAATGCAAACGAGATCGGCGAGATCATGCTGCGCGGAAATACGCTGATGAAGGGCTACCTTAAGAACGAGGCGGCCACGCATGAAGCCTTTGCCGGGGGCTTCTATCATTCGGGCGACCTCGCTGCCTGGCACGAGGACGGCTACATCGAGGTGAAAGACCGCTCCAAGGACATCATTATTTCGGGCGGCGAGAATATTTCCTCCCTCGAGGTGGAAGAAGTGCTCTATCGGCACCCAGAGATCATGGAAGCCGCCGTCGTCGCGCGCCCCGATGAGAAGTGGGGTGAAAGCCCTTGCGCCTTCGTCACACTCAAACCGGATGCCAAGCCGACGACAGCCGAGGACGTCATAGCCTACTGCCGCGCGAACATGGCGCGGTTCAAATGCCCGCGCACCATCATCTTCGGCCCCCTCCCGAAAACATCGACCGGTAAGATTCAGAAATTCGTGTTGCGCGAGCAAGCAAAGGAGATATAGGGGCTTTTTGCTCGCAATTGTTGTCCGGGACGACTTGTTAAGAGCGTTTCCCGGTAATGAATTGAGTTTTCGTCGGCCCGATAACGCCCGATCTCACTTGTTGAGACCAAAACGCCGCAATCCATTGATAGCAAATCGGTTCCCGGGCTCGATCCGCAGCACCTGCCGATAATCTGCGATCGCTTTCCGGCGATCATTGTGGCGCACGTAGGCTTCGGCGCGAAAAAGGTATGTGTTGGCGTCCCGGACGTCGAGATTGATGGCCTGCGTCAGGTCATTGATCGTGCGCACGGCGTCGCCACGGCGCGCGTGGGCGAGACCGCGTATGCGGAAAGCCTCACCGTTTCGCGACTGCCGCCGGATAACTTCATTGAGATCCAGTATGGTGCGCTGAATATCACCAACGGCCCAAGCTGATTGCGCTCTTTGCATCAGAAGCACGGCGTTGTTCGGATCGCGCGCAATCGCCTGATCGAGCCTCGCTCGCGGATTGTCGACCGCCGTTGCCACCGGCTGCAGGGTAGGCGCACCGATCGCATCGCGACGCTTGCGCAGATCCGCGTTACCTGGCTCGATCCGAAGGGCAGCGTCGAGATCGACAAGGGCACCCGCTTGATCTCCCTGCCGCGACCGTATTTCGGCACGCATCATCAGTGACGCCGCTGATTGCGCGCGAATCTCAAGACTGCGGTCGGCATCGCGTCGGGCTTGATCGAGACGGTTCATCGCGAGATAGAGCGCCGCGCGCTGCTGAAGCGTTTCTGCATCGTCGGGATTGACGCGAAGAGCCGCGTCGAAGTCTGCAAAAGCAGCAACCGTATCGCCCTTGCGCTGATGGAGAGAACCACGCGCGCGCAAGCCAGCGGCTTCGTCTGGGCGGAGCGATAGTGTGCTGGTGACGTCGGCAATCGCCCGCACAAAGTCTCCCTGACGGGCACGGGCTTGGGCGCGAAGGCTGATCGCCTGGTAATTGCGGGGATCAAGACGGATCGCCTGATCCAGATCCGCGATGGCACGAGTATCGTCTCCCCGCTGGAAGTAGGTCGCGGCGCGGTTCGCGTAGGCTGTGACGAGAACATCGCGCGAGACGCGCCGTTCATCGATCACGCGCGTGCAGGCCGCGACGGCGGCTTGGATCGCCGCGCCTTTGCAATCAGCCATCTCCGGTGGCAAAGCAGGCGCGGGCACCGTCGACCCTGCGTCCAGAGGTGTCGCCGTACTGCTCGAGGCCCGCGCCGGCGCAACCGGCGTCTGACTGTCCTCGCTGAGGTTGTGCCGCGGGCGGGTCGTTTGCGCGCCTTGGGGATGGGTCTGCGCCACACGGAGGATTCGCGATATATCCCGCAGGGCAGTCTCATCGCGGGCCAACGCACTTGACCACTGGGCAAGGCAGGCCACCCCGCCGTATGCGAGAAGCAACGAAAATGTCAAAGGCGCGCGCATCTCGTGGCCCGATGATCGGAATGAATCCCGGATTACATTAAGACACGTGCAAAAAGGGCGCCACACGATCGCCAGCGCGCCAAGGGGATCGGCTTAAGCGTTTACCAACGATGCCGGCAGTAGCGAACGCGCCGGTGCTCCGGCACATCGCACGAATCCCCGGTGGCGAGCACCATGTCAGCCGACTTAGTGATCGATAGGTCTCGAATTTATATATACGATGTTCAAAATCAATTGGGCGGCTACATGAACTTGATTGCAGCCGTGAAGACATCGCGCCCTTCGGGCGAAAAGTCGCCGAAACTCAAGAACCGAGCCGACCCAATAGGAGAGCTCACAACGCAAAGCGGGCCCGAATGAAATCCGGGCCCGCCTTGAAAACTCAAATAGGTTCTACCAACACTTCCCTGGATTGCCGGCGCGTCAGGCCTTCTCAAGGCCGAGCGAGATTTTGAACCGGCGCGCGATGGCCGCTCCGTCCTTTTCGGGGAGCCGCCAAGGGTCCTCGCTGAGAGCAATCTTGGCCACGGCGAGGATCGGCCCGGGCGCCTCGAAAAGGAAGCGCGCCAGTTCATCCTTCTGACCGTCCTCAGTGACGAACATCGTCTCCCGAATGCCGAAACCCTTGGCCACCGCACAAAGATCGACGCGGTTACCCGTCAAGCCCTTCTGCCGGCCTGTCTCGGAAAAGCGCTCGTTGTCCAGCACCAGGATGGCAAGGTTCTGCGGCGCCTGATCCGCAACCACGCCGAGTGAGCCGATGCCCATCATGATCTCGCCGTCGCCCGTCATCGCAAGCACACGGCGATCCGGTTGGGCCATGGCAAGGCCGAGCGCTGTCGGCACCGCGAGACCCATTCCGCCCCAGGAGTAGAGGTTATCGGGTCGGTCTCCGGCAGCAAACAAATCCCATGTCGGGCTGCCGAGGCCAGTCACGACGAGGCCGTTCCCACGATGCTTCAAGACGTCGGCCACAAACGGGCGGCGTTGCAGCTTGTTCGACGACAGAACGGCTGTTTTCGGAGCTTTGCTCATCATGCCCTCACTTCTGCCCAAAGCCCTTGGCGCCGATGACACGCTGGCTGACCAGCACGGCGGCGGAAATGGTGCTGTTGAAGGCCATGTCGGCCGCGGCGGCGAACGTTTCGGCAATTTCCTCTGGCTTGTCGACAGGGAAGCAGCGCACACCGACGGCTTCAAGTGCCGGACGCACAGCCTGCCCCATGGGGACCTGCCATGGATTGAATTCGCCCCACTGGCCCCGCATCGTCACCAGCATCAGGCAAGGTGCCCGATAGGCCGCGGGAAAGCCCAACGCATTGATGCAGTTGCCGACACCAGACGACTGCATCGCGATCATCGCGCGCTTGCCGCCGAGCCATTGACCCGTCACGACCCCCATGCCCTCTTCCTCAGTCGAAAGCGTGACCAACCGCATCGCGGGATCGCTCTCGATCTTCAGAAGAAGCTGGGTGAGCCCACCATCCGGGATGGTACAGACCGTGTTGATGTCCCGCGTTTTCATTTCGCGGAACACGTCATCGGACCAATGGGCCGGTGACGCCGCTGCCTTCGCTGCCATGAGAGATACTTTCCGGTCACTAAAGGGGATTATCCGGTCAGGGCTTGTGGCAGGCGAGACGCACAGGGTCAAGCAGGGTCCCAAGCCGTATGCGAGCGAGCGGCAAGCGACAGACCGCGTAACTTGCGGGAAGGGCGTGCCGGTTCGGGCTCGGCTGCGTCGCTGACGCACCTCCAGCGCAGCACCTAGCCATGCCGGAGCTCGCGTCTTAACCTCCGGCTCAACTTCAACCGAGCGCCCCACCCAGAGTGCCGCGCCAGAGCCGAGGACATCCGAATGCCGCTCAATGCTCCCCTGCGTACCGAATTCTCAACCATCAAGGTCGAGATCAGTGCCGACAGGGTGTGCCTCATCACGCTCAATCGGCCCGAGGTTCGCAATGCGATGAACTCGCAGATGATGACGGACCTACGCGACTGCTTCCAGCAGTTCTATGTGCAAGAGAACGCTGCGGCCTGCATCGTGATTACCGGCACCGGAGACCAGGCATTCTGCTCGGGCGGCGATCTCAAGGAGCGCCGCGGCATGACCGACGAGACTTGGCGCCGCCAGCACGCCATTATCGAGCAAATGGTTCGGGCTATTCTCGACTGTCCGATCCCCATCATTGCCGCCATCAACGGTGCGGCCTATGCAGGCGGCATGGAAATCGCGCTCGCCTGCGATTTTGTCTACGCGGCCGAGCACGCGCGTTTCGCCCTGACCGAGGTGACGCTTGGGATTATGCCGGGTGCGGCGGGCACGCAGAACCTGCCGCGTGCCGTCGGCGTCCGCAGGGCCAAGGAAATCATCCTGACCGGCACACCGTTCACAGCGGCAGACGGTTATGAATGGGGCATGATCAACAAGGTCACACCGGGCACCGAATTGATGGACGCCACCCTGGCAACCGCCCGCAAAATTGCAGCGAACGCGCCCGTTTCCGTGCGTCAGGCCAAGAAATCCATGGACAAGGCGATGGATGTTGATCGCGCCGCCGGCTACGCCTTCGAGATCGAATCCTACAATCGGACCGTCGGCACGGAGGACCGCCACGAGGGCATCAATGCCTTCAACGAGAAGCGCAAGCCCGTGTATAAGGGCCGCTGAAAGTCATCGGTGCAGTAGGGACGCATCCCATGAACAAACCAGATGTCATTTGCCGCGAAGTGGGCCTGCGCGACGGCCTGCAACTCGTAAAATCGTTCGTGCCGACCGAGACGAAGCTCGCCTGGGCGCGAGCTGTTGCCGCCGCGGGCGTACGCGAGATCGAGATCACGAATTTTGTGCCGCCGAAAGTGATTGCGCAGTTCGCCGACGCCGCCGACGTGGCCAGAGGCGCGCTTTCCATTCCCGCGACAAAGATCGTGGCACTGGCGCCCAATCGGAAGGGCGCCGAAAATATGCTGAGAGCTGGCGTTCGCAACGTCAACTTCGTGCTGTCGATCTCGGAAGAGCACAATCTCGCCAACGTGCGCAAGACCGTCGACCAATCGTTTGCCGAATTCGAAAACGTCGTGGCGCTTCGCAATGAAAATCCGGAATGGAAGGACGTCCGCATCCAAGGATGCTTGGCGACCTCCTTCGGCTGCACGATCAAGGGTAAGGTTGATCCCGACGACGTACTGAGGGGCGTCGATCGCTATCTGAGCCTCGGCGCCGACGAGATCCTGCTCGCCGATACGGTCGGTTACGCGGCACCCAGCGAGATCTCGAACCTCTTCCATCACACTGTGAAGCTGGCCGCGGGCAAACCCGTTTACGCACACTTCCACGACACGCGTGGACTGGGCCTCGCCAACGTCTACGCCGCGCTCGAAGCCGGCGTACGCGCTTTTGATGCCTCCACCGGTGGCCTCGGTGGTTGTCCTTTCGCCCCGGGCGCCTCCGGCAACATCGTCATGGAGGACCTCGTCTTCCTGCTCGAGAAAGAGGGCCTAAGGACTGGCATCGACCTCGAGAAGTATCGTGCCGCCCGCGAGATCGCCGAGAAGGCCCTCCCCGACGAGAAATTCTACGGCACCATCCTTCGCGTAGGTCTTCCAAAAGGCTTTACCCCTCCCACTTTCGCAGAGGCAGCCGAGTAATAATCGTTCCCTCGAACGCGTTTGCTCGTATAGAACGCCCGGCCTTCAGTGCCGGGCGTTTTGCATGTCAGACGGAGGAAGCCGCGACTGTGGCCGCGGCGGGCGGCGGCGGTCCGCCCCCTGGATCGCTCTCGTGCTCGATGTCGTCCAGCTCGTCTCCCTCCAATGCTGCCTCGAAAGCGACGAGCCGCTTCCGTATCGACAGAAGTTCAATGATCGTGGTCCACGAGTTGACGAGATACTGGAACGAGGTCGAGACCTGCGAGAAGGCCGTAAGGATCTGTTGGAGAAGGCCGAACGTGATTTTCCCGGCCGCAATCGTTGGAATCAATATTACGTAGGCGAAGATGTTGTCCGCCTGCAGATACATGCCTCGAAACACGTTGAAATAGGCGTAGTGGAAATACATACGGAAGTAGTTGGTGCGAACAGCGCCGAACAAGCCGCTGACGATCTCTGGCTGCGCGCGGCTTGCGTCGTCCTCACCGTAGACCAGCTCCTTCCGGTAAGCCGCCTCGACACGCTGGTTGCGGAAATTGAGGCCCGGCAGCTTGATACCCGCCAGAGCAAGCAATCCTGTCCCAAACGCTGACCAGACGATCGATGCAATCAGCAACGGCGCCGGGATCTGCCCCACGAGAGGTAGCTCAGTCACATGCGATGAGAGAACATAGAGCACCGGCAAAAAGGCTATCAGCGTCATCAGCGCCTCGATGATCGAGAGGCCGAGATCCTCCATGATGGTTGCGAAGCGCATCGTATCCTCTTGTACGCGCTGCGCCGCACCTTCCACGTGCCGCACCGTCTTCCAGTGCGACATATAAAAGTCGTTCATGGCCGTCCGCCATCTGAAGATATAGTGACTGACAAGGAAACGAGTGGTCACGTAGACGGCCATCCACATGAAGGCGATGGCCGAAAACGAAATGATCAAGCCGTTGAGCTGGCTGACCGTAGTCGTCGAGTTCCCGGAAAGCGCATTCTGAACCGCATCGAAGAAGGGCCGGCGCCAATTGTTGATGGCTACCGAGACCTGCACTGTCAGGTAGCTGGAGAAGATCAACACCATCGAGCCGACAACGGACCACCATTGCCAGGGGTGGGGGGCGAGGATGAACCAAGCGCCCGCAAAGATCGCGCAGCAGATCGCATAATAGAAACTGAACGAGAGAAATTGCGGCGTTATGAAATGACCAAGGCCGATCACCTCGGCGTCGGCCGGCGAAGCGCCAAGCCATTGCGCGAGGCCGTCGCCGACGACGTACCAAAGTGCGATGGCGAACGCGGCATAGATCACCGCGGAAATAAAGAAGAGCCTTGGGCTCGGAAAGAAGGATTTGAACACCGGCAGGTGCTTTCGTCTGTGGCCGACACGGCCTTATACGCGAGAAGCCGACCAGTGCTGACTTACAGTCTCGCAACCTTTCTCGGCCGTCGTTGCCCTCACCTCCGCCCTATCTACCCCCGTTCGCAACCGATCTCCGTCGGCAACCCTCTGTTGGCCGAGACTTGCGCGGATTGGGATGCGCGCCTATCCAGATCGATGAATTCACAAATTCCCGCCGGCCCCGGCACCGCCCATGGGCCGACAACTGGATCTGATAAGCCGAGGTAGATCGATGACCGACCAGCCGCTCACCATGCCGCTCGAGCAACAGTGGACCGAAATTCGAGAGGGCGTGCGGGCCGTCTGCGAGCAATTCCCGAACGAATATTGGGTGAAGCAGGATCACGCGGACGAGTACCCGACGGATTTCGTTAACGCGCTGACGGAAGCCGGCTACCTAGCCTGCCTCATTCCGGAGGAGTACGGCGGCTCGGGCCTTCCGCTATCAGCCGGTTGCGCCGTTCTCGAGACAATTCATGAGATGGGTTGCAACGCTGCCGCGTGTCACGCCCAGATGTACACCATGGGCACTGTTCTCCGGCACGGCAGCGAGGAACAGAAGAAGAAATATCTCCCGGAGATCGCATCCGGAAAGCTCAGGCTGCAAGCCTTTGGCGTGACCGAGCCGACAACAGGCTCCGATACGACCCAGCTCAAGACGCGGGCCGAAAAGAAGGGCAACAAGTATGTCGTCAACGGTCAGAAGGTCTGGACCAGCCGGGTGATGCAATCAGACCTGATGCTTTTGCTGGCACGGACGACTCCGGTCGATCAGGTCAAGCGGCGCACCGAAGGTCTCTCTGTCTTCCTCGTCGATCTCCGCGAAGCCAAGGGCCGCGGACTGGAGATGAAGAAGATCGACGCGATGATCAATCACAACACCTGCGAGGTGTTTTTCGACAATCTCGAGGTGCCGCCCGATGCGCTCGTCGGCGAGGAGGGCCAGGGATTTCGTTACATTCTTTCGAGTATGAACGCTGAGCGCCTCCTCATCTCGGCGGAGTGCCTGGGCGACGCGAAGTATTTCATCCACCGCGCGACCGAATACGCCAAGGAGCGCAAAGTTTTCGGCAACCCCATCGGCAAAAATCAAGGCGTACAGTTCCCGATCGCACGGGCCTATGCCGAGCTGTCCGCAGCCGAGCTTCTGGTTGCCAAGGGCGCAGCCCTCTTCGAGGCCGGGCGCGATTGCGGCGCCGAAGCCAACATGGGCAAGATGCTGGCTTCGGAGGCCGCGTGGCATGCAGGCGAGGCGTGCATGCAGACGTTCGGCGGGTTTGCCTACGCACGCGAATACGGGATTGAGCGCAAGTGGCGCGAATCGCGCCTTTATCAGACCGCGCCGATCTCCACGAATATGATTCTCGCTTTCGTCGGCCAGAATGTTCTCGGCATGCCGCGCAGCTACTAATCTCACCGACGAATAGCCGATCTCTCCCCACAGAGGGATCGGCCGTTCGAAATTCATCGCCGATTATTCGACCTAACTCTCACGCTCCGTCGCCACCACGGATGGCGGCGGCACTGCTCGGCTCATGCCGCGGCTCGCGCGCGACAGGAAGATGCCGCCGAGCACCAGCGCGATACCGAACCATTGAATCCGCTCGAGCCGCTCGCCAATGAGAAACACACCCGCCAGCACCACCGTGACGAACTCGAGGCACACAATCGCGGCATAACCGGATGCAGCGAGGCGCGGCAGTGCATACGAGAACGATAGGATCTGCAGAGCGCCACCGAGCGTGCCGATGAACAGCACGTTGATCCACAGATCCGGTGTCGACGGAAACGAGAATCCCTGCATGGCGGCGGCACATCCAAATGCGGCCAGATAAGCACCATAAATAAAGACCGCGCTCGCGATCGGCGCCACCCTCTTGGTTACGGGATAGGCGGCCGCGATATAGAGCGTGTACCCTAGGGCCGCAATGCCGACATACATGACTCCGCGCATGTCGAGCGTAGCGCTGGCAAAGCCCGGTGAGCTGGTCAACGCCACACCCGCAACGATTGTCCCAACGCCCAGAACTGCCGCCCGACGGATCGGCAATCCGAACAGAAATCGATCCGCGAGAAGCGCCATGACCGGATAGAAGTAAAAGAGCGTGACCACGACGCTGGTTGGCAGCGTTTCGACAGCCTTGAAGTAGCAGAACACCTGCATCGTCCCGAGCGTCAACCCGTTGAGCACCAGCCACTTACCGCCGCGCTGCCATTCCTCGACCAAACGGTGGCGCCACAGCGCCAGCGGAAGAAGGACGGCAAGGGCCACGATATAGCGCCATGTCAGCGCCGAGACCGTATTCATGCCGGACTTTTGCAGACCCGAAATGAACATCGGGACGAAGCCGACCGATATGGAGCCGATCGCGGCAACCGCCACGGCCTTGAGCTCGGCTGAGCGCTGATCTGATGGGGTCAAGGGAGAGGTCCGGTTCGATGCAGAACTGATGTTTCTGGCATGCCGCAATTTTCACCGCCAGCGCCGTGGCCGAGAGACCTACAATAACCAGACCGCACCCTCCACTCGTATCAATACATTCTCTCCAAATCCCGCCCCTTGCCCGCTCTTGCCCCCCCGAATAGGGTTCCCGTGCGCCGAGGGAGACCCCATGCCGATACTGAAGTCCGAGATCAACACTGCGTCCGAAGCCTTCCAGGCCAACCGGACCGCCATGCAGACACTCGTCGCCGATCTCGAGGCGAAGCGAGCCGAAGCAGCCGTAGGCGGGCCCGACAAGCTCCGCGAGCGACACATCGCCCGTGGCAAGCTGCTGCCGCGCGACCGCGTGATGCGCCTGATCGATCCCGGCTCGCCTTTCCTCGAGCTCTCGCAGCTTGCGGCACTCGGCCTCTACTCGGGCGACATCCACGGCGCCGGCGTCATCACCGGCATAGGCCGCGTCTCGGGTCGCGAGTGCGTCATCGTTTGCAACGACGCAACGATCAAGGGCGGCACGTATTATCCGCTCACCGTAAAAAAGCACCTGCGGGCGCAGGAGATCGCGGTCGAGAACAATCTGCCCTGCATCTATCTCGTCGACTCCGGCGGCGCGAACCTGCCCCACTGGACCGACGTGTTCCCGGACAAGGACGACTTCGGACGTATTTTCTACAATCAGGCGCGCATGTCGGCGGCTGGCATCCCACAGATCGCCGTCGTGATGGGGAGCTGCACAGCCGGCGGTGCGTACGTACCGGCCATGTCCGACGAGACGATCATCGTCCGGCGGCAGGGCACAATCTTTCTCGGCGGACCACCGCTCGTGAAAGCCGCAACGGGCGAGACCGTCTCCTCGGAAGATCTTGGCGGCGCCGAAGTGCACACACGTCTGTCGGGCGTTGCCGACCACTATGCCATCAACGATGACCATGCGCTCGAGATCGCACGCGGCATCATGGCGACGCTCACCGCGCCACACCGCTCCGACATCCTCACGCGCACTCCGCGCCTGCCGGCCTTCGATGCGGACGAGATTGACGGCGTAGTGCCAGCCTCACTCGCGACCCAGTACGACACCCGCGAAGTGATCGCCCGCCTGGTTGACGGTTCGGAGTTGCACGAGTTCAAGCGCAATTACGGCACGACTATCGTCACCGGATTCGCCCACATCGAGGGCATTCCCGTCGCCATCCTCGCCAACAACGGCATCCTCTATTCCGAGACGGCTCAGAAGGCCGCACACTTCATCGAACTCGCCTGCCAGCGCAAGATCCCGCTGCTGTTCCTCCAGAACATCACCGGTTTCATGGTCGGTCGCGAGGCGGAGGCCGGCGGTATCGCGCGGAACGGCGCGAAAATGGTGATGACGGTCGCAAACGCCAACGTACCCAAGGTCACCGTCGTGATCGGGGGCAGCTACGGTGCCGGTAACTATGCAATGTGTGGCCGCGCCTACTCGCCGCGATTCCTCTTCACGTGGCCAAACGCTCGCGTCTCCGTCATGGGCGGAATACAGGCCGCGAGCGTTCTGGCGACTGTCCGCCGCGACAACATCGAGGGCGAAGGCAAAACGTGGAGCGCCGAAGACGAGGCTAAGTTCAAGCAACCGATCCTCGACGCCTACGAGCGCGACGGGCACCCTTATTACGGAACCTCGCAGATCTGGGACGACGGCATCATCGCCCCGCGAGAAACGCGGCGCGTGCTCGGCCTTGCCTTCGCTGCGACACTTAACGCGCCGGTTGAGGATACGAAGTTCGGCGTATTTCGAATGTGAGGAGCAAGATGTTCGAGATCGAGCGCATCGACCACATTGTGATGAACTGCACGGATATCGAGGCGACGGCATCCTGGTACGAGAGAGCGTTGGGTTTCAAGCGCGAGACCTACGTCAGCCCAGCCGAGCCCGGTCAACGCACCGCTCTGAAGTTTGGCCCGCACAAGTTCAATCTCAGAAAGACGGGCGATTCCGGCTGGATGACATGCAGGGTCGACGCTCCCGGCTCGCTGGACTTGTGCTTCATCACGCAGGGCAGCCTGCGGCCGGTGATGGATCGGCTCAAGACTGCCGGCATCGCGATCACGGCTGGTCCGGCTCCACGCAGCGGTGCCCAGGGTCAGATGATGTCGATCTATTGCGAGGACCCCGACGGCAATCTGATCGAAGTCGCCACCTACGCGGCAGATCCATTGGCATGAGCTGAGTGGATCTCGCGATTTCACCGCATGCCTCTCCCCATGCGCGTGCACAACACGCACAGAGAGAGGCGCGCGCAGCTTCAGTTCGGAAAGATCACGGCCTTTCCGGTCGTCTGCGTATCGAACAGCTTGTAGGCCTCGTCGGCCTGCTCCAGCTTCCAGCGATGCGTGAAGAGCTTGTCGACCGCGATGCTCTTGTCGGCAACCAGTTCCGCGCAGTCTGCCTGCCCTTGCTTCGAGAACGTCCACGAGCCAACCAGCGTGACCTGACGGCGCAGCATGTCGGGTGAAACATCAAGCGTCACGTTCCCGCGCTCGCCGACGAAGCAGGCGATACCCCAGGACCGCACGGCACGCACCGTCGCCGCCCGCGCCTCAGGTGCCGACGAGCAGTCAAGTGTCTTGTGCGCGCCTTCGCCGTGCGTCAGGTCGCGAATGGCCTGCACGGTGTCGTTCGAGCGCGCATCGATCGTGACGTCAGCGCCGAATTCCTTGGCGAGCTTCAGGCGATCCTCAGACACGTCGAGTGCAACAACACGCGCACCCATCGCAGTCGCGAGTTGCGTTGCCGAGAGACCGACCGGCCCTTGGCCGAAGATGGCGATCGTCTCGCCGCCCTGAAGATTGAGGCGTTTGAGGGCACCCCAAGCCGTACCCGTGCCACACGAGATGGCGGCGCCTGTCTCGAATGACAGACTGTCCGGCAGCGCCACAAGAGTATGCAGGGGGACCTTCATGAATTTGGCGTGCCCGCCGTGCCCGCCCGAACCATAGACGGTCGTGCCCTCGAGGCACATTTGCGTCCAGCCGCCGCGGCAGTGCTTGCAACCACCACAGCCATCATAGTGATGGCACATCACGCGCTGCCCAATGGCAGCCTCGCGCGGCGTAACCGCCGATCCAACAGCGACGACCACACCACACGGCTCGTGCCCGGCAATTGTCCCGGCCTCGCGCTTGATTCCGCCGGTCACGGTGTCCTCTGTCGGCGGTGGCGCACGATAGGTATGAAGATCCGAGCCGCACATGCCGGACGCCTTGATTTCGAGCACGACGTCACGTGGACCAGGCGTTGGATCGGGAAACTCACGCAGTTCCAGCTTACGGTCACCAAGGAATACGACACCTTTCATGGGGATCTCCTCCAGATCAAATTCTGAGCCGCGGCTGATGCGCAAGATTGTCCGGACAAACTTACGCCGAATACGCGACCTCGGGCAATGAGAGCATTGCTCCTTGCGCCTGGACGTCGGAGCCGTGGCACCCGATATGATGCGGACCAACGAAACCACGAGGCGGACACCCGTGCCAGACGACGAGCAGAACCGATTCTCGGCCCGCGCCGCCCGCTACGTGCGAGTGGGCACAGGCGTCGGCGCAGTGGCAGCGAGGGTGGCGGGAAACCGTCTCTTCGGCATGGAGCTCGATCGAAACCGCAATGCGACGGAACTCGCCCGCGCCCTGGGAGGCCTCAAAGGCCCCATCATGAAGGCAGCGCAGCTTCTCTCCACCATCCCGGAGGCGCTGCCGCCCGAGTACGCACGGGAGCTTTCGCAACTTCAATCGCAGGCGCCGCCTATGGGTCCGGGCTTCGTACGTCGCCGGATGCAGGCTGAGCTTGGACCCGATTGGCAATCGCGCTTTAAGTCGTTCGAAGCCACCTCATCGGCATCGGCGTCCCTGGGTCAGGTTCACAAAGCCGTCGCGCACGATGGCCGTCTCCTGGCCGTCAAATTGCAATACCCCGACATGCAGTCCGCCGTCGCAGCGGACCTCGGCCAGCTGAGGGTCGTGTTCGCCTTGCACGCTCGTTTGGATCCGGCCGTCGAAACCGGCGAGATTCTGAAGGAAATTTCCGAGCGCTTGAAAGAAGAGCTCGATTATGAGCTGGAGGCGCGTCACACGGCGCTATATGGACTCATTTTCAAGGGCGATCCCTTGATCCGGGTACCCGAAATCGTGCCGGAGTTATCCACCAAACGCCTTCTCGCCATGACCTGGCTCGAGGGCCGCCGCTTGCTCGACTACAAGGATGCTCCGCTCGAGAGTCGCAATCAGATCGCTCGCGCGATGTTTCGCGCGTGGTGGTTCCCCTTCTCGCACTATGGCGTGATCCACGGCGACCCACACCTCGGCAACTACAACGTCTTCGAAAGCGATGGGAAGGCCGCCGGCATCAACCTTCTCGACTACGGCTGCATGCGCACATTCCAGCCGAAATTCGTGCAAGGCGTCATCGATCTCTATCGTGGCCTGGAGCGCGGCGACCAAGCTCTCATCGTACACGCCTACGAAACGTGGGGTTTTCGCGGCCTCTCGAAAGACATCATCGATGTTCTGAACATTTGGGCCCGCTTTATATACGGCCCGTTGCTCGATGACCGTGTCCGCTCCATTGCCGAAGGAACCACGCCCGGAGAGTACGGTCGACGCGAAGCATTCACCGTGCACGAGGCTTTGCGCGAGAAGGGACCGGTGAAGGTGCCGCGCGAGTTCGTCTTCATGGACCGCGCAGCCATCGGCCTCGGGGGAGTGTTCCTGCACCTAGACGCGCGGCTCAACTACTATCGAATGTTCAACGAGACTATCGAAGGCTTCGATCTTGCCGAGGTTGGCGCTCGTCAAAAGACTGCTTTCGAGGCGACTGGCGTCCCGCTGCCAGTGTAGCACAGCCGCACCCTACCGGCTTCGATCAGGTATGCCATAGTGGCGGCTGCCAACTGCAATGGAAGCCCCGCCATATGCCGCCAGAAACCCTCGAAGACTTGCTCGCTGTCGAAGCGATCAGGGACCTGAAGGCCCGCTATTGCCGCTTCGTCGACACCAAGCAGTGGGAACGGCTCGCCACGTTATTCACGCCGGAGACGCGTCTTTTCGGATTTGGCTCAGTCAGTGACGGCGGCACGCCCGAGGAATTCGTTGCGGGCATCTCCAAACGCCTTGCCCGCGTCATTTCCATCCACCACGTCACCAGTCCCGAAATCGCAATCACTGGCTCTGACACGGCGCGCGGCATATGGCCGATGATGGACTACCTCGAGTTTCCGGAGGGCGACGGCCCGCACGAAGCCCCAGACAGTCGAGGTTTTGTTGGCTGGGGCCACTATGAGGAAGAATATCGGCGCACCGCTGACGGCTGGAAATTCGCATATATGCGGCTGACGCGCCTTCGCATCGACCCGCTCTCCGCCGATCACCCGCACCCGCTTCCTGGCCGCTACGCTCAGACCAAGGATTGGATCTGATCGCAGCCGCGTCTACGCCAGCTTCTCCCATGCCTTCACGAAGAAGTCCGGCCCGCCGAAATTGCCACTCTTGAGCGCTAGCACGAGATCACGACCGACCGCCCTCGTCCACGGCACGCCTGGGTCGATCTCCGGTCCGATCTCCAATGCCTTCACATCGAGGCCGTTGACCACAGCACCGGACGTCTCACCGCCGGCAACGATCAATCGCGTCGTACCGGATGCCACCAGCTCCCTGGCGACGGCGGCCAACGTGCGCTCCACGAGAGCGCCCGCTGCTTCACGTCCAAGCTTATCCTGCACGGCTTTCACGGCCGAGGGTTCCGCGCTCGAATAGACGAGAAACGGCCGATCATCCGGCTGTGCGCCGATCCACGCGAGAACCGCGGCCTCCGATTGCGCACCGGCCGCAAGAGCCAGCGGATCGATCTCGAACGTCGGGATGCCGGCAATCTTCGCAGCCGCCACCTGCCCTCGCGTCGCCTCTGAGCAGCTTCCTGCGAGAATGGCCGCACGTCCCTTCGGCGCAGACATGGTACGCGGCGCGTCAGCAGCCTTCATCAACCCGGCACGGATGAAATTTGCGGGTAATCCCAAAGCCACGCCCGACCCACCAGTAATCAACGGCATCCCCGCCGCTGCCGTGCCCATGTCGACGAGATGCCTATCCGTGATGGCATCGACGATGACCAACCGCTCACCACGCGAACGCGCCGCATCGAAGGCAGCCTTGATCGCCTCCGCACCCTGATCCACGACCGCGAACGACACGAGCCCCACCGCGCCTTTCGACTGTCGCTGCAGCACGCGCACGAGGCTGGAGTCGCGCATCGGCGTCAGAGGATGGTCCTTCATCGGGCTCTCGGCGAGCGGAACATCGCCGACGAAAAGATGGCCCAGGTAGACCGTACGCTTGTTGGTGGGGAATGCGGGGCATGCCAACGCCAGATCAGTCCCGAGCTTCGCCATCAGCGCCTCGGCCACCGGGCCGATATTGCCGTCATCAGTAGAATCGAACGTCGAGCAGTACTTGAAGAAGAGCTGCTTGGCGCCCAGCGCCAACAAGGCATCGGCGCTTCTCAACGACAAGTCGACAGCTTCTGCTACTGGACACGTGCGCGTCTTCAAGGCCACGACGATGGCATCATATCCATCGAGCCCTTTGCCTGACGGATCCGGCACTTCCATCACCTGCAGCGTGCGCATTCCCGCACGCGTCAGCATGATGGCCAAGTCCGTGGCGCCGGTCAGGTCGTCGGCGATGCAGCCCAGAAGCATGTCGGTTGATCCCGTCGCGTCTCATCGTTGCCAAAAGCATGGCCCCAATACGCAAATCGCCTAGCCCGCCTTGACGAGTTCCACGATTGCGTCGCCGAGTTCGCTGCACATGGCCTTTCCGCCCATATCGCGCGTGCGCACATCGCTGTCCTTCAACAGCTTCTCGATGGCCGTGACGATCGCATCGGCGGCTTCCTTGTGCCCGAGATGCTCGAGCATCATGGCGCCCGACCAGATTTGCCCGATCGGGTTCGAAATCCCCTGCCCCGCAATGTCCGGCGCGCTGCCGTGTACCGGCTCGAACATCGACGGGAACTCTTTTTCGGGATTGATGTTGCCGCCCGGCGCAATGGCGATCGTACCCGTCGTTGCCGGTCCTAGATCTGAAAGGATATCGCCGAATAAATTCGAGCCGACGATCACGTCGAACCATTGCGGGTTCCTCACCAGATGAGCGGTGAGGATGTCGATGTGATACTGACTGGTCTTGACCTGCGGATATGCCTTGGACACATCGGCAAAACGCTCATCCCAATATGGCATCGATATCGAAATACCGTTCGATTTCGTCGCCGAGGCTACTTCCTTCCGCTGCCGCGTCATCGCCAGGTTGAAAGCGTAGCGCATCACCCGATCACAGCCGCGCCGCGAGAAAATCGCCTGCTGCACCGCCATTTCATATTCGGTGCCCTCGTACATGCGCCCACCAATGGATGAGTACTCGCCTTCATTGTTCTCGCGAACGATCCAATAATCGATGTCGCCCGGCTTCCGCCCCGCCAGCGGGCACGGCACGCCGTCGAAAAGCCTGACCGGCCGCAGGTTGATGTACTGCTGAAACTCGCGCCGGATCGGGATCAGCAATCCCCACAGCGAGACGTGATCCGGAACGCCGGGAAAGCCGACCGCGCCCAGATAGATCGCGTCGTGCTTGCGGATCTGGTCGAGACCATCGTCCGGCATCATCTTGCCGGTCTTCTTGAAGACCTCGCACGACCAATCGAACGTGTCCCACTGGAACGCGATATCGAACTTGCGCCCGACCGCCTCCAAGACCTTGATCCCTTCGGGAACCACCTCGTTGCCGATGCCGTCGCCTGGAATAACGGCGATCTTGAGTGTGTTCGGTCTTTGTCCTGTGGCATCGGCCATGGGCGTGCGTCTCCCGTTGCAATTTGCAACCGAGAGAAGTCGTGCCCATGTGGAATGTCAAGGTTTCCGGATCTGTTGCCGTGGCCTACTCAGGGTGCGTTGCGGCTAAGCTCGACGAACGTCCGGCTTACCCGCGACTTATTGATCGCGGCTGCAACAGCCGGACGGGCAACCGGGACAGGCCGAGCACGGACAGCCTGATGGACCGGCTCGGGCACTGCCTCTGGCACGAGCGCGTGCGTATCTGGTTGGCGGGCAGTTTCTTCAGGCGAGACGCCCACGCTCATCCGCCCCGGCAACGGCTCTGATCTGTCCGCCGGGCTGGAGTCGCCTGCCGCTGCTGCCATCAGCTCCGTACGCCGGACGGGATTTTGCACGGGAACAGGAGGAGTCGCAGAAGCTACGCGGCTCGCGGCGGTTGACCAGGTCGGTGCCGTCGGAACGGGAGTCGTGGTCGATGATGTCGTTGCGTGACCGGAACGGCCGACCGCGGCCTGGCGAGTAGCCAAAGTTGCTGGCGGCACAGCGCGTGCCTCAATGGATTTGTCGATGCACTGAGCGGTCGCACTGACCACGCCACTGCAGGAGCGAGAACAGGCCTTACCACTGTGCCCTTGCAGCAGCGTCAGCAAAATGAAGTCAGGCTGGTCTGTGCCAAGATTCACATGCACGCTCTCGTTGAACGCGCGCATGGCGGTCTTCGTAGGGTCGTTCCATGATCCGTCGGCTTCGCCAGCATAGCATCCGACGCGCCGCAACTCTCGCTGAATGGAAGCAGTCAGGCCGGTGTGGGAGTCGTCCCGGTCAGCCTTCGGGTCCGACCGATCTGCCACCAGTCGTACCCTACCGACCGCATCGTTCGACGCAGCCGAAGTTGCCGCGTGACGAGGCGCCGAAGCTACTGCACGCATGCCCTTCGCAGCATCTGAATGCCGACCGACCATCGCGTCACTGACGATCGCCTCTGATCGCGTATGAGCTGCCGGAGGCGCAAACAAATAATCCGCACCCGCAAAGGCCAGGAGTGGCAACCCCGCCAGCATGAAACCGTGGCCGAAAGACCGCCAATATGATTTCCGCCGTCGCATAGATCCCACTCCAGACGCTACGCTAACCTTTTGATCTAAACGAGCATATTACACACGCTGCTCGACACGCCGCCGCATAGACACATGGCAATGATGTGGCCGACCCACAATGCCATCTCGCGAGAAAGTGTATCTCACAGAGCAGCCAAATTGGTCCGTCCTCTGGTCGGAGCGAACCGTGATGTCGTTTACGGCCGCCCCTTCATCATCCTCAGGGGGGTGTATATCATGACAACCTCTCCCTTTTGGTTAGCAATGGTGTTGCGTGTACGCACTAATCCACGATTTCCTTTCGACGCCGCCCGGCTTTCTGTCACTTCGAGAGTCACCGAAATTGTATCGCCGGCAAAAGTCGGTGCCTTGATTTCCAGGTCCATGCCGAGGAAAGCCATGCCCGTTCCTTGGATGGTTGCCCCGATCACCAGTCCTTCGGCCATCGAGAAGACCAGCGCCCCCGGGACAAGCCGTCCTTTGATCGCGCTTTCCGTCTGGCGATACACCTCATTGGTGAACAAAAGCTCCAACATGCCGGTGCACGAGACAAAGTTGACGATATCGGGTTCTGTAATTGTTCGCCCGTACGTTCGGTATGTCTTACCAACGGGCATATCCTGCCAGTAGAACCCCTTCCCGAGGAGTTGCGGCTCTTCCGCCATTGTCGTCTCCCTATTGTCTCAGAAGCGTTCAACCCACGGCCGCAGCTCGATTTCTGTGCTCCAGGCCGAGCGAGGCTGCCGGATAACGGCAAGATACGTTTCCGCAATGGCATCCGGATCGAGTAAGCTGTCCGGCGCATCCGAAGAGGCCTCGATGCGCCCTTTCGACGGGTTTCGCACGCCACCATCAATATTGAAGTGTGCAACATGCACACCCATTGGTTGCAGCTCACGCGCCATCGACTGCGCCAGTCCGCGTAGCGCGAATTTTCCCATCGCAAACGGAGCGGACCGAGGGAAACCCTTCACGCTGGCCGATGCGCCGGTGAAAAGAATTGTGCCCTTGCCCAGTGCCACCATGCGTCTCGCGGCTTCCTGCGCGACCAGAAATCCGCCGAAAGCTGTAACCTCCAGCGCCGTCTTGACGTCTTGCGGCACGAGATCGAGCAATGGTCCACGGGCGCTGAAACTCGCGTTGTAGAGAACGACATCCAAGTGACCAAACGTCCGATCGAGATCAGCGAACATCGTGGAAACGGATAGTGGTTCCACCGCATCGACTGCGAACGAATGCGCTTTGATCTCCGCAGCAAGCTCCGAAAAATTGTCCGGACGCCGTGAGGCGAGCGCTACCGTATAGCCGTCTCGCGCCAACGCGCGTGCGACCGAGGCGCTGATCCCACTACCTGCGCCAACGATGAGGGCCGTCTGGGTCATGTGGTGCCTCCGAGCCTGTTTGGCGGAAGCTTCGCAAGACCTCTAAGCAATTGCAATGCAACGACCGGTACCGAGCGGCACAGCTCCCCGAGAAGGGCGATGAATGCCCATGCCGAACGCAAAAGGCGCTTCGCTATAGCAGTTTCTTGATTTCCGCCTTGAGTGCCGGCCCCAGATCCTCGCGCACCAGCGCATAAGCGACATTCGCCGTCAAGAACCCGATTTTCGAGCCACAGTCGTAGATCGTGCCATCGAAGCGAACTGCGTGAAACGTATGTTCGGCCTGCTTCGACATCTTGATCATCGAGTCGGTCAACTGAATCTCGCCGCCCGTGCCCCGCTCCTGCTCCGCCAGCAGCCCAAAAATCTCCGGCTGCAGAATATAACGTCCAGTGATGTGTAGATTAGACGGCGCCGTGCCCTTGGGCGGCTTCTCGACCATCGACGTGATCCGGCTCACCTTGGCATCGGGCTTCTCGACCCCGACGATCCCATAGAGGTGGGTTTGGTCTTCAGGCACCGGCGCCACCGCCACGTAGTTGCCGCCCTGCTGCCGATACGCCTCGATCATCTCGGCGAGGCACGACTTGGCGCCGTGGTGCAGCATGTCCGGCAGCAGCAGCGCGAACGGCTCATCGCCTACGATCTCGCGCGCACACCACACAGCATGACCAAGCCCGAGCGGAGCTTGCTGGCGCGTAAAGCTCGCTTGGCCGGCTGCCGGTAGATCCGCCACCAGCTCCTGCAGCTCTTTCTCCTTGCCGCGTTCGGCAAGCGTCCGTTCCAGCTCGAACGCCATATCGAAATGATCCTCGATCACCGCCTTGTTCCGGCCGGTTACGAACACGAAGTGCTCGATCCCCGCGGCCCTCGCCTCGTCCACGACGTGCTGGATCACTGGCCGATCAACCACCGTTAGCATCTCTTTGGGAACAGCCTTCGTCGCCGGCAGAAATCGCGTCCCCAATCCCGCAACGGGAAGCACGGCTTTACGGATGGGGCGGGGCTTGGCGTTCATTTCAAAACTCCGGCTTGTCTTCGCTACTCGAGGCAGCGCTGCATTGGATGTACGAAAAACCATACTTTTGGTGGGATATGGCGCTCATTCTGGACTGGTCACGACCGAGGCCGATGCAGCAGCGCATTTTGCCATTCGAGTCAAACGCACGGATAGCGCTGGAAGACCAACGACTGGCAGGAAAATCAGCACGAGCGCCAGCGCTCTCGTCAGGCGTGCGAGCAAGAAGCCGATCCGGCTATGGTAGTCCGCTTCGACCTCAGGAGGCCAGATCCGCCGCCACCACATGCTACCAATCGGGAATGCCAGCAATCCTGCGCTCATGGCAACAAGATAACCCATTTGCACCGCATACGGAATACCAGCCACGATCCGCCGGTCGATCTCATTTTGCCGCGCCACCGTCAGCATCGAAGCCCGCAGCGCCCGGACCGACACCGCCCCCGCAGTCTCGGACACGATATTGGACCACGTGCCCGAGACCACCTGCGTTAGCTTTGCGACGGGCGCGGGTGGACTTTCCACCAGAGGCTCGAGCATGAGGTCGATACGACCTTCTGAAGGAACCGCGGCGCGCACGATCAGCGTCTTTGGCTCACCCGCGAGGGCGCGCAGAAATTCGCCCAGCGTCGCACCGCCCAGCGCCTTCTCCATGCTCGAAAGTGCGATCCGTTGCCAAAGCCAATTGCGCGTACCCGGTTGCCGCGCTGACGAGGCATCAAGCAGTACGAGGCTGGTGTCGCTTGATCTGACGGATGTCTTCAGTGCTTCCATCGCGATTTCGCCGGTCGCCCCTGAGCCGGGCTTGTAGATCAGTTTGCTTCCTTCGAGCCGGCCCGAAACGATCGCGATCTGGCCACCAATATTGCCCAACGCCTGACCCAGGTGGTCCGGATCGACGACATCTGGCCGGCCGTGACGCGCACCTCGTTCAACGATCGGTGCGCGCGTCAGCCCTGTGGCGCCGCCCGGCTCTAAGGCAACCATGCGGACTTTGGCACGACGAAGCGGACGCTCGAGTTGATGCAGCACCTCTTGGAAAACAGCACGATCGCGCGCGTCGATATACACGCCAGGCCCAGCGAGAACTCGAGCGTCCGCGCTTTCGTCATCCGGCCGCACCACATCGAAGCGCCGCCCTTCGATCAGAACGGCAATCGCGACATCCGACGGCAATTCGCGCAGGGCTTGAGCATGCTCGAAAACAGTGTGGCTATCGAGAAGCACGAGGAGCTGCTGATCGGGCTTTTCGTCATTGGAAGACAGTATCGCAAGTGCCCCCGCCAACTCCTGCGGTCCGGACGCGGTGAACAGTTCGCCCACTGGGTTTATAAGCCGCCAATGCCCGCTTTGCGAAAAGATAGCGGCAATTTCAATCTGCCCCGCAGCAGGCGTCCCAACGCGCACGTTATGCGCGAGATCTTCGAGCCTATCACCTACCGGCCGTCCACGGTCGGACACCGTCAATGCCACCAGCCGTTGCCAGCTAGTGGAGTATCCCATCACTACAATCGCGATGACCGCCAGGGCAACGATGGCAGCCCCGATTCTCAGGCGCATATCGGCACCTCCCACGATGCCCTGATTACACACCATGGTGACAAAAAGGGGGCTTCGAAGCGAGCGGCCGGACCGAGTCAGCTCGATCCACAAATGAATGAAGCGGCGATTTCCGCACTCAATACCCGTCTCACGCGAAGGTGGAGCGAACCGTGCAGCGAGACACCTAGACGCTTGGCTTGCGATAGACGTCCTTCAACGCGATACGCCCATCCTTGAATGTATATCGCTCCAGCCCGGCCTCTTCGCGAGCGATGCCGGTCGCCTTGTCGGTCTCGATCAGTCGAAACGTCATGAACGTGGCATCGGGCGCGTGATGATAGACGACGTCCTCGAAACGCCGTTGAACGGCCCCGCCGCCCGACGCCGACAGCGCCTCCGCAACGGCGTCCTTGCCAGCGATCAGCCGCACGGTTCCATCACCATCCAGTGATCGCCATACGAAATCTGGCGTTACCGCTTCGTAGAGCAAATCCGCATCGCGCTTGAACCACGCCCGGCCGAACGTCTTGAAAAGGGCATCTCGCGCCTCGACGGAGGGGGCCATTGCCTTACTCCTATGCTTCTCGATCATCGGAGCTGCGCCCCGCCGTTGGACCTCTACTCCGCTGCCACCATCGTCTCTGGCGAACCGCGGTCTGCCATCGCAATGTCGTACTGTTCTGGCGGAGGATTGCCATAGAACGTCGTCCGCTGACGGGGCGTGCGGCCGATCTCGCGGATCATCGCCTCGATCGCCGTCGCGACCATCTCTTGGCCGTGGGCCGCACCAGCCGCCCGCGTGATCGACTCGTTCATCAGCGTCCCGCCGACATCGTTTGCCCCGGCAGCCAAACAGACCGCCGCGCCTTCCGGTCCAAGTTTCACCCACGAGGCCTGCACATTCGGGATGACCGGATCGACCACCAGCCGTCCGACCGCGTGCATCAGCACGGCCTCACGGAACGTCGGCCCACGACGGGCTTGGCCACGCAGGAAGATCGGACTTTCCATGTGAACGAACGCGAGCGGGACAAACTCGGTGAACCCTCCGGTTCGCTCTTGCAGATCGCGAATGCGGATCAGATGCCGCGCCCAGTGCTCCGCGCGATCGATGTGTCCGAACATAATCGTGGCCGTGCTCTTCAGCCCGACGGCATGCGCGGCTTCCATCACCGCTATCCACTGATCGGTGCGGATCTTATCGGCGCATAGGACTTTGCGGACCTCATCGTCGAGAATTTCGGCGGCCGTTCCCGGCAAACTCGAAAGCCCCTGCGCCTTGAGACGAGCGAGATAATCCTTGAGATCGAGCTTGAGCGTCTCCGCGCCATGCCAGACTTCGAGAGGCGAGAACGCATGAACGTGCACGTCGCGCGCGCCCATTTTCACCGCCTCGACGATGTTGAGGTAAGTGTTGCCTGTGTATTTCGGCGCAATACCGCCTTGCAAGCAGACTTCCGTCGCGCCGCGCTCCCACGCCTGCCGCGTACGCTCTGCGACTTCCTCGAGCTCCAGATCATACGGCTTGTCGCGCATGTTCGCCGAGAGCCGTCCCTTCGAAAACGCGCAGAACTTGCAGCCGTACGTGCAGATGTTCGTGTAATTGATGTTGCGATTGACGACGTACGTCACCTCGTCTCCACAACGCGCACGACGCAAGTCGTCGGCTGCCTTGCAGATCGCCGAGAAATCGTCACCCCGCGCCGCGAACAAGGCAGCAATCTCCGTTTCGCCGAGCCTCTTGCCCGCAACAGCCCGATCGAGCGTTCGTGCGATGGGCGAACTGACCGGCGCGGCGCGCCGTTGCACGGTCGTGACTTCGCGCTGCGGCGGCAGACGGTTCGCACTGCCCGGCGCCCAATCATCCTCTCGCGCGAGCCCGAACGTATCGACTTTGCCGAGCACCGGCGCGATCAGCTCCTTCGCCAGCCATTTCGCGGGCTCGCGTGCATGACGCGGTGCGATCGCCGTCCGTTCGGCAAGCGCACGCCCGGCTGAGGCCGTTGCCTCATCGAGCCGTGCGAGATGCGGCCAGGGCGCCTCCGGATTGACGTGATCCGGCGTCACCGGCGACACACCGCCCCAATCGTTGACGCCCGCGCGCATCAACGCGCCCAGATCGCCCATGTCGTGCAGATTGGGCGGCGCCTGGATGCTCATACCCGGCCCGAGCACCAGACGCGCCGCTGCAATGCTCCACAAATGCTCGTCGAGTGATGGATCAGGGGCGTTCGCCATCCGAGTCCCCGGCTTGGCGCGGAAGTTCTGAATGATGACTTCCTGGATGTGTCCGTACTGATCCTGAAGATTGCGAATGGCGAGGAGCGCGTCGATCTGTTCGCGGCGTGTCTCACCGATACCGATCAATAGCCCCGTCGTGAACGGCACACTTGCCCGCCCGGCGGCGGCGATGGCCTCCAGCCGAACCGCGGGCGTCTTGTCGGGTGATCCGAAATGCGGCCCACCCCGCTCCGAGAGCCGATCCGACGCCGTCTCCAGCATGATGCCTTGCGAGGCCGACACCGCCTTCATGCGGCGCGCCCAGTCCTCGTCCATGATGCCGGCGTTGATGTGCGGCAGCAGCCCCGTCTTCTTGAGAACGAGCCGCGCCATCGCCTCCAAATAATCGAGCGTGCTCTCGTAACCGAGCTCTTTCAGCGCCTCCCGTGCCGCGCGATAGCGGATCTCGGGCTTGTCACCAAGCGTAAACAGCGCCTCCTTGCAGCCCGCCTCGACGCCCGCCCGGGCTATGGCGAGAACCTCGTCCGGTGACAGGTAGGCTGGCGTTCCGTGACGGGGGGTATGGGCAAATGTGCAGTAGTGACAGACGTCGCGGCAAAGCTGCGTAAGCGGGATGAACACCTTGCGCGAATAGGTGACTGTCCGCCCGAAGCCCGCGAGTGTCATGGCTTCAGCACGCGCCAGCATGTCTTCGAGATCGGTACGCTCCAGCGCATAGGCCGCTTCCGGCTCGAACCGCCAGAACGCGCCCACGCCAAGATCGGCGTACCGCGGCTGATCGAGCCGCGCGAGATCTACGGGCAAATCGATGTCTTGCGATAATCCTTCGCGTTCCACGACCGCGATCGGCGCGCCCACTACTTCGGCACGCATCTTGTGCTGCGCAAAACTACTCGGCCCGAACACCGTCTCGAACGGGGCCGGCAGCGGCAGAAGCAATGCGTTGGTACCTTCCTCCTTCGCATCAGGAGCGATAACGACGCCTCCGTCCGATGCCGCTCTCAGGACCGCTTCAATTTCGGTCGGCGTAGCAAGTGGTACATCGCCAGGAAGGATCAGCGCACGCGCGGCACCCGCGGCGGACGCCATCGTCAAGCCCGCCGCGATGGAGGCGTTGAGATCCGCCCCATCGCGCTCTTGCACGACCTCCGCCCCACGCCCTGACGCCGCAGCCGCAACCTCCGGGTCTCGCGTAACGACAATCGTACGCTCGATGGCCGGAATCAGCGCCAGCGTCCCCAGCACATCGTCCAGCATGGCAAGCACCAGTCGCCGACGCGTCCCGGGCGGAAGCACGGAGCCTAGGCGTTGCTTGGCATGCGCCAATGCCTTTACGGGCACGATCGCAAATGTCCGGGCAAATCCTGGGTGCGGCAGTCGGGGCTCTAACGTCATCGGGCAGTCTCCGGCCCGCGCTGCCGAAGCCCGCGACAGAAACCGAGAACATCCTCGGCAAGCGTCGTGCGGTCTTCGAGCGTGCGCATCATTGTGTTGGTGACAAGTGTCGGCAGATTGAGTCCGCTAGCGCGATCACCGTCAACCGCGTCGAGAACGAACCCATCGATCGACCTCGAATAATGATCCACGATGGCCGTCACGTCCAATGGCAGCCCCAGTTCGCCCATGATTTTGGCCGTCGGCCCTTTGATCGCTTGCCCCCCGATCAGCGGCGTCACGGCAACTGCCGGCGCTCGACGATTTGCAATCAGCTCGCGCCAGCCCGGGATCGCAAGCAGCGGATCGATGCTGAGCCACGGATTTGACGGACAAATGATGATCCCCGCCAGATCGGGGCGCTGCATCGCCTCGACTGCCGCGGGTGCCGGATGCGCCGTCTCGGCACCTTCGAAGCGGATGGCCTTGACGCGGGGTTCTGTTTTGCGGCCGACGAAGTACGTTTGAAATGGCAATGTCCCCTCGTCCGTCTCAACCACCGTCGCAACGGTTTCGTCCGACATCGGGATAATCGCCGGTCTGATATCCAGCCGCGCCGCGAGGTGAGCCGTCACTTCCGAAAGGGTCCAACCTTCCTGAAGCAGCTCCGTTCGCACCGCGTGTGTCGCGAGATCTGTGTCGCCGAGGCGGAACCATGCGGGGCCGCCCAACTGCTCGATCCGGTCCATGAACCGCCAGCTCTCGCCGGCGAGCCCCCAGCCCAGCTCGGTATTCGAAAGCCCCGCGAGCGTATAGAGCACCGTATCGATGTCGGGAGACACGTGCAGTCCGAGATGCTGGAAGTCGTCTCCCGTGTTGACGACGATCGTCAAAGCCTCGGCCGGCAGAATGCGCGACAACCCGAGCGCCAGCTTCGCGCCGCCAATCCCACCGCAAAGCGCCACCCAATGCTCGCCTGACGCCCGTTCGATGCTCACCGGAACATGTCCTCGCTCTTCGGTCGGACGAGAGCCCGTGCCGGTTTCTCGGGCGCAGATTGCGCCGGCAACCGCACAAGTGCGGCAGGCGTACCTTCCGCCGCCTCGCCCATCACCAGCACCGCTGCAGTCGCCACGCTGTCCGCGAAAGCCGTCTCCGTCACCATCAGAACACGCCCATTCATGTCGGTATCGCCACGCTGGTCGATCAGCGATGGCACGCCCGCCGCGCCAATAGCCGTACCCGTCGTGCCGAGCCGCCAAGCACGTCCGATGCTGTCCGAGATCACCACGCCGAGTGATACACCGAAATGCCCATCGAGCTTCGCCTTCAATGCGGCCGCGCTCATGTCGGGATCTTCCGGCAGCAGCAACGCCGGCTCGGCCATGCCCTCCGCCTCGACATTCGACTGGTCGATGCCCGCATTGGCCATCACCAGACCAAGTCGGTGCGCCACAACGATGACGTTCTTTTTCGCACGCAGCACCTCGGTCGATTCTGCCAGCACAAGCTCGACGAGTCGTGCGTCCTTGCCGGTCACACCCGCCAGTTCGAGCGCGCGCGCCGACGGTGTGACCGTCGCGAGATCGAAGAGCCGTCCTTCGGACTTCGACACGATCTTCTGGGCAACGACGACCACATCGCCAGCCTGCGGCACGACGCCGGAGGCCCCGATCGCCTGAATGAGCAACGCCGCAAGATCATCCCCACGCTTGACCCGAGGGATATTTCGCAGCGGCCAAATACTGAGGGCCGGTTCTGTCATGATAGCTTACGACTTGGGCTCGATCCCGGTGATCCGGATCGAGGCGCCATCCGATTTGTAATTCCGATTGATTCCAATAATCACCGACGTCAGTGCCTCGGCCGCTGCCGAGTTCGCGAGCGGCCCCGCATGTAGACCGCGCACTCTGAGCGCCTCAGCGAGCTTGATCACCGGCTCTCGATCCTCCGGCTTGTCACCGAACACGAGCACGTCGCAGTCCAGCGGCAGATCGAGCTGCGCAAGCTTATGCGCCGCCACGTTGTGAAACGCCGAAACCACCTTCACGCCCTCACCGAGGCGCGTCTTCGACAAAACCGCTGCACATCCCTCCGGCGGCAACTGGACGCGCGCGACACGCGGCGGCACCAGGGGCACCGTCGTGTCGACAAACAGCTTTCCCTGAACCGCCGCCTTGATGTCATCCAGCACAGCGGGCGCCGTCGCGAACGGCACAGTCATCACAACGATCTCGCCAGCGGCAGCCGCATCGCGATTGGCCATGCCCCGCGGCTTGGGGCCGGTCGCGATCGCTGCGAGTTCGGCTGCTGCCGCCTCGGCTTTATCGGCCGTCCGCGATCCGATGACGATGGGATAGCCGGCCTTGGCCCAGCGCCGCGCAAGCCCCGTTCCGAGGTCTCCCGTTCCACCGATGATTGCGAGCGTTGGTTTCGTGTCGGACATGCGTCTAGGTCCTGACCTTTATGTTGATTGCCTTGCTTGACGAGATCACCGTCCAGCCATCATCTCGGGCAGCGTCATCACTTGAACGCCCGCCTTGTCGAGTCCTGCCCGCACGGCCTTCGCCACCGCCACGGCGCTCGGTTCGTCGCCGTGCACACAAATCGTGTCTACCTCGACCTTGATCACCTTGCCGGAGCGAGCGACCACTTCTCCGTTCTGAACAAGGCGCAGGGCCTGCTCGAGAGCCTGCGCGGGTTCCCGATGAACAGACCCCGGGATCGACCGCGCGACGAGATTCCCATCTTCCTCGTACTGCCGATCGGCGTAGCCCTCACGCGCGACACGCAAGCTCAGGCGATTCGCAGCCTTTTCCATCTCCGATCCAGCGAGGGCGACATAGATGATGTCCGGATCGACAGCCTTGGCTGCCGCGCCGAGCGCCGTCGCATAACCTTCGTCGACAGCCGCCATGTTAGCGAGCGCTCCGTGCGCCTTGAGGTGCGTCACGGTGAGCCCAGCATACCGGGCGATCGCCTGCAGGGCGCCAATCTGATAGGCGGTCATATATTCGAGCTCGCTTGCTGCCATTTTAATCTGGCGCCGGCCGAACCCCCAAAGGTCGTTAAACCCCGGATGCGCCCCAATCGAGACTCCCAGCTCCTTCGCCAACATGCAAATCCGATGCATCGTGTTGTGGTCGCCAGCATGAAAGCCGCATGCCACGCTCGCCGATTTGACGACAGTCATCAACGCGGCGTCGTCGCCGATATCGTAGGCACCCCACCCCTCGGCTATGTCCGCGTTGAGATTGATGCGCGCTGACATCTTCACTCCCGACTGCTGCCCGTACGACGGCGAGCACAACCCTAGCACGACCATCAATTGTTCGGCCGCCTCGCTGCCGCCGATGCTATGGTCTTTGACAGCCGGCGACAATCGCTGTCTCTATGCGCAAGAGTTCCGGTACGACGCCCCTCTTCTCGCGAGCCCATGTCCGCCGAACCGATGACGTCCCATCCGAGACCTGCGCGCTTCCTGACCGCCGGAGATACAGCCCTCGTCGTCGAATTCGGCGATCAGGTTGACCGCGCGGTCAGCGACCGTGTCATCGCGCTGGCCGACACGATAAAAGCACGCGGCATACCCGGCATCGTCGAGCTCGTTCCCACCTTCCGCTCACTCATGGTCCATTACGACCCCCTGCGGGTCTGCCACGACGGGCTCGAGGCAGCCATCGCGCCTTTGCTCGGAGAGATCGGCGCGGTCCGCCATCGGGAGCGATTATTCACCCTACCGGTCTCCTATGATCGCGAGCACGGCCCCGATCTCGAGGAGGTGGCGGAGCGTACACAGCTGACGCCCGCCGACGTGGTCCGCCTCCATACAGCGGTCACCTATCACGTCTATGCGATTGGTTTCCTGCCCGGCTATCCCTACATGGGCGACGGCCCCGCAGAATTGTCCCTTCCGCGTCGCGAGACACCTCGCCTGCGCGTACCGATGGGCTCTGTCTGCATCGCCTTCCGTCAGGCGGGTATCTATTCTCTCGAAAGCCCGGCAGGCTGGCATCTTCTTGGCCGCACGCCGGTCCGCCTCTTCGACACGCGGCGCGAAAATGCGGTCCTGCTGGCACCAGGGGACAAAGTCCGCTTCGCGCCCATCTCCACGGATGACTACCATCGGCTCGCCGAAGACGCCGCCGCCGGTCGCCTCGACATTGAGCCCACCGGAGAAACGGCATGAGCAATGCCGCCTTGCGTGTGGTCCAACCGGGCCTTCATACCACCGTGCAGGACCTCGGCCGCATCGGCGCCCAGCACCTCGGCATTCCAGTCGCTGGCGCGCTGGACCCGATTGCGCTCCGCTCTGGCAATGTCGTCGTCGGAAATGCGCAAGGCACGGCTGGACTCGAAATCGCCGTCATGGGCCCTGTCCTTGAGATCGAGGCGGAGAGCGTTCGCGTCGCGGTCAGTGGTCTCGGCTCACGCCTCGCCATTGAGGCCGCGGATGGCACAACCCGTGAAATTCCGCCTTTGCAGAGTGTGAGACTTGTGTGCGGCGATCGCGTCCGAGTAGCCGCTGCCGCGGGTAGTTCCGTTGCCTATCTCGCGATCGAGGGCGGGCTCGCGTTACCGCCATTCATGGGATCGTTGGCCACGTACGTTCGCGGCGGCTTCGGCGGCTTCGAGGGTCGCGCTCTCGCCGCAGGCGACCGGATCCCCCTCGTAAATGATACGGTCGAAGCCCGCGCCGAAATGCGCCTCACGGGCATCGACCTTGCCCCAGCGACAGAGGTCCGGGTCATCCTAGGTCCCCAGGACGACTACTTCACGTCGGAAGCCGTCGAGAGATTCCTGCTGGCACCTTACACGGTCTCTCGCGAGGCCGACCGCATGGGGCTTCGGCTCGAGGGCGAGGCGCTTGAGCACAGTAAAGGCTACAACATCGTCTCGGATGGCATCGCGCCGGGCTCGATCCAGGTGCCGGGAAGCCGCCTTCCGATCATTCTTCTGGCCGATCGCCAAACCGCGGGCGGCTACCCGAAGATCGCTACTGTCATCTCCGCAGACATTGCGGCTACCGGCCGCCTGCTGCCGGGAAGCACTTTTCGCTTCCGCGCCATCTCTCTCGCTGAAGCACAAGCATCGCGACGCCGGCTCGAGGACGACATGGCAAATCTCGCCGCAAGACTCTCAACGGTCAGGCCGGATGGTCCCGACCTCGAGCGGCTCTATGACAGCAATCTCGTGAGCGGCGTGGTCGATGCGGAAAGTCCCCACTTTGCGCTGACATCGTCCGCTGAAGGTGGTTGACCCGGTGCGCATCGCTAAGCTGTGGTTTTCAGCGCTTCCGCTCGTGAAATATTCCAAAAATCGGCAAATAAAAACCATCTCCGCGCGCAAGACACTCGCGGCTACTCAAACTCGAAACTTGGCCCCTACCTCAATGGTTTATGAGGAGAAACAGGCCTACCCCAAATGCCGGACCTGCTAACGAGCAGAGTACGACCATCAACACAGGCTTGAACAACATTACACACTTCCCCGCCCTCGGACGCTTTCGCGTATCCGAACTACGAAGACATGCCCTTTTACCCTCTCGTGAGCAAACCTTCGTAGAAATAGAGTAAAAGATAGCGCCTAAAGGTACACCATACCTTAAACATC
The DNA here is from genome assembly GCA_050250755.1 of Hyphomicrobiaceae bacterium. GTDB lineage: Bacteria > Pseudomonadota > Alphaproteobacteria > Rhizobiales > Hyphomicrobiaceae. The sequence continues at coordinate 23,343 of JBFWOB010000012.1, read as the reverse complement.
TTCACAAAAATATGACTAACGCCAGATCAGCTCGCCACACCGGGCGCTCCCGGCGGGCGAGCCAAGGATATTGCACAACTGGCTGCCTAGAGGGCCTGCTCCCACGCCATCGGAATCAACCGATAGCCACTTCCGTCCGTCACCAGATGCGTGAAGCCGGGGAAATGCAGATGCATTCCGGTGACCCGCATCTTATCGGTCGCGACCATGTCGAAAACACGGCGCCGCGTCGCTTCAGCTTGCGCCTTGTCCGTGTCGAAGGCCATGCACACTTCGGGCCGGGCCGTCTGGACTTCCGGCACGTGCACGATGTCGCCCCAAATGAGCAGGCTCTCGTTTCCTGACGTAACGAGATAGCCCGTGTGACCGGGGGTATGCCCATGGAACGGCATTGCCGTCACGCCGGGCAGCACTTCACCCTGCTTGAATAACCGCCACCGATCCCGGTACGGCTCCACCTGCTCCCGGCCTGCCTGGAAGAACAGCTTCTTCTCGCGATCGTCACCCCGCGTCATCGCGGCATCGTCGAACCAGTGCTTCGGCTCGTTCTCGTGCATCACGAGCTCGGCGTTCGGGAAATTGCGCTTTCCCGTCGTCATGTCGGTCAGGCCGGCAGAATGGTCGGGATGCATGTGCGTGAGGAGCACGCTTTCGATGGAGGCTGGATCAACACCAGCCGCTGCCAGGTTCGTAAGTAACTGCCCGCCCGTATTCGCCATGTAACGGCCGCAGCCGGTCTCGACCAGTGCCAGCTTTCCTGCCGTGTAGATCAGGAAGCAGTTCACCGCCGTGCGCCGTGCAGGCCGGAAATTATCGCTCAGGATCTGCCGTGCTTCCTCTTTGTCGATGTTGCGCAGCACATCCAGATTGCCATCGAGGAATCCATCCGACACTGCCGCAATCGTGATGTCACCAACGCGCCGATAGTAGACGCCTGGAATCTGCTTCTCGGGTATCTTCATGATCGTCTCGATTCCTACCACAGATTTATTCGCGTACCGGGATAGCACGCTGATTATACATGATCTTCCGGATGCGCGCCTGCTCTTCGGGCGGAAGCTTCGTAACATCGACCGACAGATCCGCCCCAACCGCCATGCCGCGCTGCACTGCTGGCCGTGCAGCCATCGCTTCGTGCCAGCGCTTGACATACTTGAACTGGTCGAGGTCTTGCCCTTGCAGCTTCCAATTCAGCGTCCACGGATAGCAGATCATGTCGGCAATCGTGTACTCGTCGCCGGCGATCCAGGGTCGCTTGTGCAGCACGTTGTTCATGACGCCGTAGAGGCGGTTGGCCTCGTCTCGAAAGCGGCGCAGGGCATAGGACTGATCGCCTTCGCGGCCCCCTAGCCGTGTGAAGTGGCCGCATTCGCCGAGTTTAGGCCCCTGATTGGCCATCTGCCACATGACCCACTGGTTGACCTCGTATTTTCCCCGCACGTCCTGCGGCCAGAACTTGCCGGCTTTCTCGGCGATGTACATCATGATCGAGCCTGACTCGAACACGCTCAGCGGCCCTCGGCCATCGGCAGGCGCCGTATCCACCAGCACCGGCATGCGATGGTTGGGGTTCATGCGCAGGAACTCCTCCGAGAACTGCGCGCCCTGTTGGATGTTCACTGGGACGATCTTGTACGGCAGTTCCGACTCTTCCAGCAGGATCGTGACTTTCTTGCCGTTGGGTGTCGGCCAATAGTGAAGCTCGAGCACTGGCATCTCCTCGATCGGAATGTTTTGCAGGAGGCTAGAGCCTCGCCGCGCGAGATGGAAGCACGTTCCGACCCGGAAAAGACGAGAGCAGATGCTTCCCTTTCCGCCCCGCACCGGTGCATAACCACGCCGAACGAACCCTGAGGAGTCGCCCATGTTGCTAGCCGAGAGCCTGCGCCGGCTCGGAACCGAGACCGCTTTCGAGGTACTCGCACGCGCTGCCGAATTGCAACGCCAGGGCAAGGACGTCATCAATCTCGGCATCGGCCAGCCGGACTTTCAGACGCCCAAGCACATCGTCGAGGCGGCCATCAAAGCGCTACGCGACGGTCATCATGGCTACACGCCAGCGAATGGTATTCTGCCTCTGCGCGAGGCGGTCGCCCAAGATCTCCATCGTCGGCATGGCGTCGAGGTCAACCCGGACAACATCGTCATCATGCCCGGCGGCAAGCCGACAATGTTCTTCGCGATGTTGATGTTCGGCACGCCGGCCACGGAGATCATGTATCCGGATCCAGGCTTCCCGATTTATCGCTCCATGATCCAGTACACGGGTGCCACGCCTGTGCCGATCGCGCTGCGCGAGGTCAACGGCTTCGCTTTTAACGCCGACGAAGTGCTCGCTCAGATTACGCCGAGAACCAGCCTCATCATCATCAATAGCCCCGGCAATCCGACCGGCGGTGCCGTGCCAGAGGCGGAGATTCGAAAGCTCATCAAGGGGTTGGAGCAGCATCCGCAAGTTGCTGTGCTGTCCGATGAGATCTACAGCCAGATGCTTTACGGGGGCCGCAAGCACGAGAGCTTCCTCAAGTACCCCGAGATACGCGAGCGTCTCATCGTACTCGACGGCTGGTCGAAGACCTATGCGATGACAGGCTGGCGCCTTGGCTTCTCTGTTTGGTCGAAATCGATCGTCGACGACGTCGTCCGCCTCTGCGTGAACAGCCATAGCTGCGTCAATGCGCCGACGCAGTTTGCCGGCATCGCCGCGCTCGAGGGTCCGCAGGACGAAGTTCACAAAATGGTTGCGGCTTTCGACGAGCGCCGCAAGGTGATCGTGCCGCTGCTGAATCAGTTGCCGGGCGTCACGTGCGTCGATCCTGGCGGAGCATTCTATGCGTTCCCGAACATTGCGGGCACAGGCATGAACGCCCGCGACCTGCAGAACAAGATGCTCGAAACCGCAGGCGTCGCCACAGTGGCCGGCACCAGCTTCGGCATCCATGGCGAAGGCTACATTCGCTTTTCTTATGCCAACTCGACCGAGAACATTAAGCAGGCGATCGAACGCATCGGCAGCCTTTTGATGGATGGCTGAAAAGCGGAGCGCCGCGCCCCCGCCGCGGTTCGGGACGATAGGTAACCGATCCTTTATCATGATCGGGCAAGCTGCGGCAGCGCGTATGCCGGAGCTTTTCATGCGAGTTCTCGTTTTTGTTCTGCTGCTGCTCGCCGCTGCCAAAGTCGGCACCCAGCAATATTTGGTCTCCGCCACGAAGGACGAAATCATCATCGCCGCCTATCGCGAGCGAGCCGTCGCCGCCTGCCGCGACGTCGCCCGCACAACGAGGCTCGAGCTGGCCGCATCCTGGGCGCCACCCGAAGACATCCGTGTGGTGATCGGTAAGGGCACGCTCGATGTCGCCATCTGGCAAATCGGCAATACGTTATGGGAGACGCGCTACAAGGCGCCTTATCTCATGTTCCCGATGAAGATGGTCCCGCGGCCGGTCTATTGCGAATTCGATATCGCTCAGGGCGCCGCTTCCCTCGTACGCATGTAACTGCCGACATCTCCGCACGAGCCTCGCAAAATTCGCCATTTGCGAGCCCGCTGATGCACTTGCAGCCGTTTCCCTGCATAATCGTGTCGTAATGGACGAGGGCCGCCATACAGCCGCCGAAATCCGATTGCTACAGCAGATGGCTCTTTTGCCGCTTATGGAAAGAGCGCGCGCAATCGTGGATTGCGTCACAAAGGGACCAGAGGATCACATGAAGTTCCTGCGTATGATGACGCTCGGCGTACTCGCGATCGCCGCACTGATGCTTCCGTCGGCAGCCGAAACGCAAAAGAGCACCTACAAGGTCGCCTTGCACGTCGACGACAACGACCCCGCGAAAATGAACCTAACGCTTAACAACGTGCAGAACATCGTGACCGACTTCCAGAAGTCCGGCCGAAAGATCGAGATCGAAATCGTCACCTATGGTCCCGGTCTGCACATGTTCCGGGCAGACACCAGCCCTGTGAAGGCGCGCATCGAGCAGATCGCGCTCGCTCATTCCAACGTCACATTCACCGCCTGCGGCAATACGCAAAGCAATATGTCGAAGGCTGAGAAAAAACCTATTAATCTGATCAGCGAGGCAAAACTTGTTCCATCGGGCGTTGTGCATTTGATCGAGCTGCAACGGAAAGGCTACGCCTACATCAAACCTTGAAGTTTCTCGCCGATCGATCCGATGTTTCTCACGGGGCCTCGATAGGGCCCCGTTTCGTATTCTACGTGGCAAACTGCTCCGGCTACGGGCTTTGCAAGCTCCGGCAACGGGCGCATGATGGGCCGGTTCGTTACGACAGATTGATGCGAGGCTCCATGACAACTCCCATCCGCAAGACGTTTCTACGCGAAGGTGCTGACGGACGCGCGGTACACGATGTCGGTGGCCTCGACTTTGGCCCCATCGACCGCGGCGAGCACGATCTGGCGCTATGGGAAAAGCGAACCGACGCGATGCTGATCCTTCTCGCGGCAAAGAAGAATGTGTTCAGGATCGACGCCATGCGACGCGTCATCGAGGACTATGGTCAGCAGGAGTACGATCGGACCACGTACTATGAGAAATGGATTCGGGCGATCCGCAATCTGATCGTCGAGCAGGAGATCGTGACGCCCGCCGAGGTCGAGCAGCGTATGCGTGAGGTGGCCGCCCGCCATCGCGACGCCGGACGCGAGGTCGAAGCCGACCACATCGACCTGACCGCGAGTGAACCACAATGAGCACCCGCGCCTCACCTTCTGCGCGCTTCGCTGTGGGCGATCGGGTTGTGGTCGCCAGCCGTCCCCCGCACGGCCACTGCCGCACGCCGTGGTACCTCCGAGGCCGGTCGGGCACCGTTGCCAGTATTCACGGCGCATATCACGATCCTGAGCGGCTCGCGTATCACAAGCCCGGGCTCCCGCTGCAGACGCTTTACAAGGTCCGCTTCCTGCAGGCGGATCTCTGGCAGACCTACCGTGGTCCATCCGACGACCACCTCGAAGCCGACATCTACGAAGACTGGTTGGAGGCCACCCCATGACCCACGAAGATCATGACCACGATCATGCGGAGCACAGCCACGACCATGCGCACGGACCCGGCCACGTCCATCCACCTCAGAAAGATCATGATGCCGGACCGATGACTGCCTACGAGGTGCTCGAGGAGGCCGTTCGGTCGCTGCTCATCGAGAAAGGTGTACTGACAGGCGACGAGATTGCGGCACAAATCGATGTCATGGACAGCCGCACGCCGGCCCTCGGAGCCAAGGTCATCGCGCGCGCCTGGACCGATCCTGGCTTCAAGGCAAGGTTGCTCGCCGACACCCGCGCGGCACTGTTGGAGATGGATATCGACATCGGCTCTCTCGCCGAATTCCGCACCATCGAGAACACCGCCGACACGCATAACGTCGTCGTTTGTACGCTCTGCTCTTGCTACCCGAAGCTCCTGCTCGGCGTCCCGCCTGCATGGTACAAGAGCCTTGCCTATCGCAGCCGTGTGGTCGTCGATCCGCGCGCAGTCCTCTCCGAGTTCGGTGTGCATCTCCCGTCGGGTGTCGAGGTGCGAGTTCACGACTCCACCGCCGACTTGCGCTACCTGATTCTTCCTCGCCGCCCGGACGGCACTGATGGATGGGGCGAGGACCAACTCGCCGAACTCATCACACGCGACGCCATGATCGGCACAGCAATCCCCGCAGTGGAACGGAAAGCAGCGGCCGAATAATCACCATCACGAACGGTCACCCGCGTGGCCGCTAGTGTGATGATCGACAAATTCGCCCCGTCCAGGGGCTGTGCCCTGAGCGAATTTGTCGATCTGAAGGACACTCGCGCGCCATCGTTTTCGACGGATCGAGGGAGATAAGGACATGACCAGACTGTTGCGCAGCGTGTTGCCTGCGATTGCCGCTCTGACATCGCTTGCATCACCGGCATTCGCGCACCACGCCATGGGCGGGAGACTGCCGACGACCTTCTCGGAAGGTCTGATCTCCGGCCTCGCTCATCCGATCCTGGGCCCTGATCACTTGGCCTTCGTCATCGCCATCGGCATTGCGGCGGCCCTTGTTCCCGCTGGCATCGGATTGATCGGCGCGTTCTTCGCAGCCTCTGCGGCCGGCATTCTCCTTCACATCGGTGCTTGGAACCTGCCGCTGGTCGAAGTCCTCGTCGCGGCCACCGTCGTTGTCGCCGGCGGCTTGGTCGCATTCGGCAATCGGGCCGGCAGCGCAGCCTGGCTGACACTTGCCGCAATCGCCGGCCTCGTACATGGCTACGCACTCGGTGAATCGATTGTTGGCGCCGATCGCGGCGTGCTCGGCGCCTATCTGGTCGGCCTGGCAATCACGGCAGCCTGCATCGCAGCGGTAATCATGGCGATCACGCGCACATACCTGTCGGCCGACACAACAGCGAACTCACGCCTGCGTGCCGTAGGCACGGTCGTCGGTTGCGTCGGGCTCGTGATGCTAGCCATCAACCTTGCCGCTTGATCCCACGCACAACTGACGAGACATGCCCTCCATGCCGCCAGCCGACACAACCGACGTGGTGACCGAACGCGTCGTCCAATCCTTCGAGGCCTTGCCAGCGCTGGCGGCCGGCGACGCCGACCTCATCCGGCGCGGCCGGTTCCTGACCTGTGATTTCGAGATTGGAGTGGGGCCGGTGCCGCTCTCCGTCTCGGTCATCGAGGGCCGCGTCGCATCCGTGAAGCGCGGCCCCTTTCTCCTGAAACCACACACCTTCTCGATCGGAGCGGAGGCGGACGTCTGGGTGCGCTTTCACCAGCCGTTGCCGGAACCTGGCGATCACGACCTGCTCGCCCTCACGAAGACCGGCCGCGCGCGAGTATCCGGCGAGCTCACCCCGTTGATGGGCAATCTACAATACGTGAAAGACCTGCTGGCCCTGCCGCGCAATCGAGCCAAGACGGAAACCACGTCGTGACACCCCATTACGAGCCGATTACCGGCCGCTACCTTCATCTCGAGTTGTCCGGCAGGCCGCATCGCCTCTACGTCGAAGAGGCGGGGCAAGGCATCCCGCTCGTCTGCCTCCACACGGCGGGCGCCGATGCGAGACAGTACCGGCATCTCCTCAACGACGAAGCCATCACTCGGCATTTTCGCGTCATCGCGTTCGATATGCCTTGGCACGGCAAATCGCTGCCGCCCGAAGGCTTCGAGCGCGAGGAGTACCTACTGACGACAGCTTCCTACACACAAATGGTCGTCGACATTTGCGACGCGATGCGTCTGGAAAAACCCGTTGTCATGGGCTGCTCGATCGGGGGCCGCATCGTGCTCAACCTGGCCGCCGAGCACGCCAGCCGCTTTCGCGCCCTGATCGGCCTCGAGTCCGCGGCCTACCAGCAGCCCTGGTATGATACAGAGTGGTTAAACCGGCCCGATGTGCACGGTGGCGAGGTGTGTGCAGCGCTTGTCTCCGGCCTCATAGCGCCCCAAAGTCCCGCCGTGAGCCGCCACGAGACGCTCTGGATGTACAAGTGCAGCGGCCCAGGCATTTTCAAGGGTGACTTGCATTTCTATCGGGTGGACGGGGATCTCCGAGACGTCCTGGCACAGATCGATACCGCCAAATGCCCCCTTTATCTGCTCACGGGTGAGTACGATTTCTCATGCACACCCGAAGACACGAAGCGCACCGCCGCAAACATCCCTGGCGCTGAAGTCACGGTTATGAAAGAGCTCGGCCATTTCCCAATGAGCGAGAATCCCGCTCAGTTTCGCGGCTACATCATGCCGGTGCTGGAAAAGATCCGCTCAGCCACGTGAGCTGACTGGAACCAATTGGCGCCACCAAACGGTCGTCCCGAGCACGCGGTGAGGTGCCGCGCTCCGACACTGACAGTCGCCGATCGGCCTAAAGCACCGTCAAAGCTGAATTCGAGCCGAGATGGCGGCTGTGTTCCCGAACGATGGAATGAACATCGAGTGTTTTCCAGGGCCGCCGGCTACCACCACGTTGATGTGCTCAGGCGAAGAGACCGGATAATAGTGATCGTTGATTGGATGGCGACCTTGGCCTGCCCAGCTCTCGAGATTCTCCTTCGAGATGCGTGAGACATGGATCTTCGAGCGCTCATAGAGGGCGGCTTGAATGGTCTCCGCCGTCCAGCCATCGCGCGCCAGCGTCTGCGCATGCTCTGGTCCCAGAACGACGAAACAGGGGCCTTGCAGATAGGTATTGTTCGAACCGGCTTCGCACATCGTGCCCGAGATGGTCACGATCAGCCCTTCACCGGTATTCGACGCATGATCGTTGATATTGTGCGGCGCCTCGGCCGCCATCGTCGTCACCGTACTCTCGTCAGGTCGGAACCCTCGCCGCACGTGGAACGGCGGAAACGGAGTCACTTCCTCGTTCTCGCCGAAGCAATAGGCGAACTTCGCCGGCGTGCCATGCGTTGCCCGGTCCATGTCGCCCGGCTTCGCCCCGCCGATGTTCAAAAGAATGAGCTGTAGCGCACGCCCGATCGTCGCATTCGCGCGCCGCCCCTGCCCAAGGCAATTCGATCCGCAATTGATGTCGAGGGCGGTGCGGATCGGCCCATTGATCATCATGAGCTGACCGCACGGATGCGTCGTCGCTAGCGTGCCATGCAGATTGTAGGCGGGATCGAGCACTGCGCGTAGCCCAGCCAAGACCGCTGGAAAGTACTCGGGCTTGCAGCCGGCCATCACCGCGTTCGCTGCGAGGCTTTGCAGCGTCGGCACCACCTGTCGAGGCGAAATGGGCGCGAAAGTTTCGTTATCGGCCTTCACCGCATTGGTGAAGCGCGCCACCTTTTCTTCTGTCGGCGGGACCATCGGCAGGCCGTCGCTCCAGCCTTGCGCTGCCGCAAATTCGTTCCAAGCCTCGATGTCGAGGTCGTCGATCTCCACGATCTCGGAGTCGGTAGTGTCGGTCATGAGCCTCCCCGATGCCGGGCTGGTCCGCGCGCTGAAGTCGCTTGGTAGGCAGGTCGCAGTGCTGCGGCCAAGCCCACCGCCAAGTCATTCAGCGGAGAAGATACTGGATATGCAAACGGGCCGCCCTTGCGAGAGCGACCCGTGAATCGATCCTAACCGATGATATCCTTCAGGCTCTTCCATGCGGTGTCGATGCGATCCTCCAATTCGGCGGCATTGAGACCACCGACCGGATGTTTCACAACGAGAATCCGCGGCTCGACCTTGCGAGCCTTGGCTTGAGCCAAGATCAACGGCTTGAATGTTTCAGTCGTGATGACGTAAGCCGCCACGCCGCGCTTAGCGAGTTCGATGCTGTCGTGGAAACTCCACGATGAACAGGATCCTCAATCTCCGAGTGCGAGTAGAGCGGCCCGATAGCGCCGCGCCGCTCCGTCGATCTGGTCCGTGGTCGCCGGTTGGCTGGCCGAGGGTTTCCAGATGAAATCAATCTCGTCGGTCGACCGTACACTGCCGAACTTGGCTTTGAGGCCTTCGAGTAGTTCCTTGGCATTGGGCTTGGAGTTCGAGAACAGCAGGATTGGGTCCTGCTTCCAGTCCACAGCGCCAGATTTTAGAGTTTCGGCGCCCGCGGGGACGTGTCCGAAACTGGGGTTAACAATGCGCATTGGGATCCTTTCCCTTTGCTCGCACGAACACATGCACAACAAGTCTCACGCGCCTTTTCGCGCGCGGACCCATTCGATCGCATCTTGGCCTGCCTTCGCGCCATCTGCAATGGCTTCAGCAATTTTCCGGCTGGCCCCCTCACGGACATCTCCCGCGAGGAACACGCCGCCCGATCCGACCAGCCCTGGCGGCAGGAAGCCGCGCGACGGCTCCCGCTCCGTCTGCAGAAATAACCCGCGCGCCGGAACTCGCTGCTCTCCCTGAGGGCCGCTAACGACGACCTCATCGAGTGCGTCCGCACCGATAAGCGCCGTTATCCGCCCTTCGACGATGGTGACGTTGCCTCCGCCCGTCAGTACCGCCAACCGCTCATCCGAAGCCGTCAGCTCCTCGTCGGCCACGAGCGAGACGGCCGAGGCGTGCTCCGCCAACTCGATCGCCTCCTCGATGGCCCAGGCATCCGAACCGGCCACAACCACCGACTGGCCGGCGTAGAGCGGTGCATCGCAATGGGCACAATGCGAGATACCTGCTCCGTCGAAACGGCTTTCGTCGGTAAGACCCGTCGTGCCCGGCGTAAGGCCGGTCGCGACGACCAAGGCCACAGCCAAATAGGGACCTTCCATCGCCTCCACGACGAAACCACCATCCGTACGCACACCCGAGACATCGTCGATTGCAATCTCGGCACCCGCCGACATAGCGCGATCGGCGATCTCGGCGAGAAGGTCGGGCCCGGTGATGTCCGGACGCAGATCCGGCATGCCCTGCAATGACCCAAGATTCATGAGCTGGCCACCTGGTCCCATCTTGTCGATGGCGACCACACGCAGTCCGGCGGAGGCCACCGCTGCCGCTGCTTCCAGTCCTGCAGGACCCGCCCCGATCACGATGACATCGTAGCTCTGTGCGCTCATGCGAAAGTTGCCGTCGCTTGCATGGCAATTGTGCCAGATGGCGTCAACGCCCAGACATCCGCACCGTTTGCGGCCTCGGCCGGCCGGCCGACCAGCTCGAACGGAGCATCCTCGAACAATGGCGCCCGCGCTCGCATATTGAACGTCGCCATGCGCTTCCCTGGATTCATGTCGCGAATGAAATCGCTGAGGCAATGCTGCGAATAGGGCCCGTGCACCACCAAGCCCGGATATCCTTCGACGCCGGTTGCATATGGCTTGTCGTAGTGAATGCGGTGCGGATTGAATGTGATCGCCGAGAACCGGAAGAGCGAAACAGCATTGGTCTTGATGGTGCGCCGCCACGGTAGGCCGGTCGGCACCTCCTCGCGCTTCGGAATCCCGCTCTTCTGCCCTTCCTTCACTTCTTCCCGAAAGGCGCCCTGATACTCTTCCGTGAGCGCAAGGCCGCGCGGCGTCGAGATCCGTCTTGTCTGCGTCGCAAAGATCAATGTTCCCGTACTGCCTTGACGCACCTGGATGTCTGAAAGCGTCGTCTCTTTGACGAGCTTATCGCCAACGCGAATATCGTCGTGGAAGGTGATCTTGCAGCCGGCATACATCCGTCGCGGCAACGGCATGGGAGGCAGCACACCCGCGCTGGTCGGCAACCCATCGTTGGTCAGCGACGCCTGCGGGGCCATGTTGAGGAAATAGCCGATGTGCCAACCCTGCGGAATGGCCGTACCTTCCCGCGGTGAAGGCTCGTCGCGATCGAATGTGGCAATCAGCATCGCGATGGGCGCCGCAGTCGCAACATCCTCTTCGGTCGTCTTTTTTCCGATGTACTTGCGAAGCGCCGCTTCGTCGATCGCGGTCATCGTGTTCTCCATGCCGGCCGGTTAGCATCAAACGATCCGGTGTCGCTCGCATGCAGTCAAGACGCCATTCGAGCGCGTCTGCGTGACGGTCCGCCTTCGCTGTGGCACAAACGGCTGCGAAAGAGGTGCATCAGCTCTGTTTCGGGTGGAATACAGAAACGCGGCCCAGGAGGACGTTCTCTGCGCTTGTGGTTCTTTTCACGCGCCCCAGTCATTCCGGTCGTGCGCTTGTCCGGTCCAATCGGCATGGCGGCTCCGCTGCGGCCAAGTCTGTCACTGGCCACCGTCGCCGGTGCTCTGCAGCGCGCCTTTTCCATGTCGCGACATCACGCCGTGGCGATTTCCATCAATTCCCCCGGCGGATCTCCGGTCCAGTCCCACTTGATCTTCCGGCGGATCCGGCAACTCGCCGACGAGCACGACAAGCGCGTCTATGTTTTCTGCGAGGATGTCGCGGCATCGGGCGGATATTTTCTCGCGCTCGCAGGCGACGAGATTTACACTGACCCGTCTTCGATTATTGGTTCGATCGGGGTTATCTCGGCGACATTCGGCCTCACCAAGGCAATCGAACGTCTCGGCATCGAGCGGCGTGTCCACACATCCGGCGAGATGAAGAGCTTCCTCGACCCCTTCCTTCCAGAGCAGCCGGACGACGTAGAACGCCTCCGCGCCGTGCAGCGCGAGATTCATGATGCCTTCATTGCCGTCGTCAAGGAGCGCCGTGGCCAGAAGCTTCGTGCACCAGACGGCGAGCTATTCACGGGTGCATTCTGGTCCGGCCCGCGCGCCCATGAGCTGGGCTTGGTGGACGGCATCGGAGACATGCGCAGCACGCTCAGACAGCTCTACGGAGAGAAGATCAAGCTGCGTGTCGTGCCCCTGAGTGGTGGCGGCTTGCTCGCGCGGCTTCGCCGCGCCCCGATTGGCGGGCAGATGCCCGATTTCGCCGCATTGCCGGCGGGATTGGCGGATGATGTCTTGTCTGCACTCGAGGTACGCGCTCTTTGGGCTCGGTTCGGTCTCTAAGCAAAGGAAGGGATGAGTCATGCCGCCGCTGATTGCCGCCATGCTTGTCGGAGCCGGAGCTTATGCCGGCGTCAAGGCATTTCAGCGCATTCTGGCGAGCTGGTCCGAAATCGAGGCGGCTGCCCGACAACCGGCCGCGCAAGCAACACCATCCTCGGTTGTGGTGAAAGATTTAGGTGCCCTGGAGTTCGATCCGGCAACCGGTGTCTACCGCCCGGTAAAGCCGCTGCAGTAGCACCCGATAAAGTTTTTAGTAACCGAGCGGTTTATTTAGTTCACCCGGCGACAAGCAAATGAGTTGCGAAAAATTGTTCGCAACTGAATGTTCACGTGTCTTCTATCTATTGAGCCTCAGCGCGTAGCGTAGTGAGGCGTGTTGTTATGAACGAGACCAGCCCCCCGGAGTGCGACTGCCGAAGCAATGTCGGACTGCTGGCTCGCTGGCGCCAGGACACTCAGGGCGTCACCGCCATTGAGTTTGCAATGGTATCCACCCCGTTCCTTGCGCTCCTGTTCGGCATCATTGGCGTCGGCCTTTTCTTCTTTACGACTTTCAGCCTCGAGAACGCCGTGGAGCAGGCGGCTCGCCTGCTTCGGACCGGAGAGGCCCAAGAGGCCGGCCTCACTGCAGAGCAGTTCAAGACGAAGATCTGCGACCGCGTACCAACCCACATCGATTGCGCCGGAAAAGTGCGTGTTAACGTTCTAAGCTTCCCAAACGCCAGTGACATCACGTCAGGCTCGCTCCCGAGTTGCCTAAACGGCGACAATACGCTGTCCGGTGCAACTACGTATGTACCTGGCGGAGCGAGCCAAATAGTCGTCGTGTGGGCCTGCTACGAGTGGGAGCTGTCTTCGAAGATTCCGTTCATAGATCTCGGCAACATGGCCGGTGGCTCTCGCCTCATTCAGGCAACGGCCGTCTTCCGAAGCGAGCCCTTTGGAAGTTGAGCTTTGCGCACAGTAAGTCATTCGTTCCACAAACGGTTGCGAACATGGAGTTGACGATGCGTGTCAGGATAAGAAATGCGCTGGCCACTGCTCCCAGCCAGGTCTTGGCGCGTTTGCATCGATTGACCAGCGACACGCGTGGCGTCGCCGCCGTCGAATTCGCCATGATCCTCCCGATCATGTTTTTTCTGTTCGTCGGAACAATCGAATTTGGTCAGGCGTTAGCAGTCGATCGCCGCGTTACGCTGACTGCGAGTTCCAGCGGAGATCTCATCGCTCGAGTGCAGAAAGGGATTACTTCGGAAGAGCTGGACAGCGAACTGCAGATCATCAAGCAGCTCATCCGACCCTACGATGAAAGCGCTCTGACGGTGCGAATAGTTAACGTAGTCGCTAAAGGGAAGAAAGGCTCAGTTGAATATAAAGTCAACTGGTCAAAAGATAATCACGGCGGCACACCATATGAGAGCAATTCTGATTATTCGAACATGCCAGAAAATATTATTAAACCAGGCGCGGGCGTCATTGTAGCAGAAGCTATATACAATTATACTCCATTAATATTTAATTATTTCATAAAATCGGCATTTGATATGGAGGATCGCTTCTTCTTTTTACCTCGAGGGGAAACTAAATTTGGTTGCGTGAAACTGGATGAGCAAGCTGGTATCTGTAGCAATCTGTAGCTAAACAAAAAAGCGTAGGAGGTGGAGTTCGTTCCTAAAGGCGACTCCGGTGCACTAGTTGCTGCTAGCCTGACATTCCAGGTCCCGATCCCGTCAGCGAACCAGCAGCGGGATCAAACGTTTTCTCTACGTTGCCGAGGAAACTGTTTCGCCCTTCCTCACGAGATCGGCAATTGCGGAACAGCGTGAGACCCACGTAAACTGGACGTCGATCAACAACTTGTCACGGGTTTCGAGCGCGCCATGGGACGCCGGTCCACACACACTCCCGATCAGCTCCGCCAGCTTATCCTCGACGCCGCCCAGGCGATCATCGAGACCAATGGCCTTGCCGGACTGTCCGCGCGCGAGATTGCCCGCCGCATCAGCTATTCCCCCGGCACCATCTACAATATGTTCCAGAACCTCGATGATGTGGTGCTCCACATCGAAGCGCGGGTGCTGGATGCCCTGGACGAGCGGCTGACGGTTGCGCTCGAAGACGGTGCGCCGGAGGAAAAGGTTTCCCGCCTCGCCGAGGCTTATCTGACGTTCACGAACGAGCATCCGAAGCTCTGGAACCTGCTCTTCGAGCACTATATGCCAGCCGATTCACAGGCGCCGGCATGGTATCAACAGAAGCTCGAGTTGTTGATGAGCCGCGTAGAAGCCGCAATGGCGCCGCTGTTCCCGCCCGAAGCTACCCTTGAGCGCCAGCGCTCCGCCCGCGTCCTGTGGGCCGGCGTACACGGCATCACCTCTCTCGCCACCGCCAACAAGCTTTCCAACGTCACCTCCGAGGCCGCAAATCTTCTCGTCCGCGACCTCATCCATAATTATCTCGCGGGAATCTCGGCCAACACGCGTAAGTCTTGAGTTGAGCCGTCGGCGTACTACACATCTCGATCCCCATTTATTGAGGCCCAACATGGACGATCGGCTGACGCTATTCGGTAGCTTCACCTCCAGCTCGACCTACAAGCCGATGCTCTATCTGGCACTGAGCGGGCTACCCTTCTCGTTCCGCACGGTGAACCTCAAGAATGGCGTGCAGCGCGAACCAGCCTATCTGGCAATCAACCGCTACGGCCAGGTGCCTGCATTGCGCCACCGCGACCTCACCATCGTCCAATCGAATGTAATTCTCGATTATCTTGCGCGCGCCACGGGCCTTCTTGAAGGCACCACGGGGCAAGACCGCTGGACCGCGCGGGAATGGCTATCCTGGGAATCCGACGCCATCACGAACGTGGCGAAGGTCCGTCACTTTTCGAGATTTCGCACCGTCGACCCGGCCGTGATGGAGCACTTTCGTCCTCAGGCCGAGGCAGCTTTGTCGTTCGTCGACAAAGCATTGGCAGGTCGGATGTGGCTCGTTGGCGAGACGTGCACAATCGCGGACATCGGGTGCTGGGGGCGCATGGTCTTCATGGCCGAGGGCGGCATCGATATTGCGCGGTGGCCCAATCTCGTCGCATGGTCGGACCGCTTGAAGGCTATGCCTGGCTTCGCGTTGCCTTACGATCTCATTCCGAAAAAGGATGCCGAGCTGGGCGGCACCTCATCGTCTCACTGATCGGGCTTGCCGGCATCCGGTTTAGGCTGCTGCTCGGCAGGTTCGCCGGAGCGAATAGTGCCGGTCGACATGGTGTTGACCGCATCGGACGTGCCGCTCGCTGCGTCGGGCAATGGCAGCTTCGCCTTCCATTCACGCAGCCAAGCCAAATTGCCGATTACGCCGAACCATTTGTCTTGTGGCAACATCTGCTGCTTCAAGCCGCTCCACAGGACCGGCGACGTCATCTCATGCACGAAGACCCTTGACGATGGCGTCAGGAGGAAAAGCCCCACGGTCGCCACTCCCATCGCCACTGAATGCTTGACGTGTTTTCGATCCCACAATTTCAGCGCCGTCCCGAAAGACGATTTGATCCGCGTATCCATCACATCGACGCTGTAGATCTCATCCAGCGTCAGATGCACCAGATAGCCGACCAGCATGAACCCACCCGCGAGCCATGCGACCCCTTCGGGACGATCCAGTATGATCCAATAGACGAGCACGGTCAGGAGCGCGAAGAACACCGCAGCAAGGATCGAATGAAAAATGCCGCGGTGATACGAGATACGATGAAATATACCGTGTGCAACGTAGCGGACAAATAGAAACGTCAAACCCGCGAGAATCCAAAGTTCCACAATGGAATAACGCCCCGCACCATTGAACAGAGCCACGAACGAGAAGAATGCGCCGAGCCCGAAGAATAAGGCACGCCCTGGCCGGGAATCCTTGAGATCAATGTCGGGTAGGACGCTGCCGAGAACCCCGGCCGCCGTCACCGCCACGAGATTCTCGTGCCCCACCACGTTTGCCGCGAGCGTCAGCGTTGCAAGCATACCGCTGGCCACGGTCCCGATGGCGATGTGCGTCGGAAAATTGGCCATGCGGACTCTCCTCGAGAAGAACGACGCGATCGTCAGCATCGGGAACCCGATTCGGCGTCCTCTGGGAATTGCCTCGCGGTTGAATACCTGTTGATAAGCCCGCGGTGCGGCCTCGCCTTCTCCCTGGAGCAGGATTGGTTCCGCGCGAACTTGGCCGGCGTTCCCCGTATGCGCAAATTGCGGGCGACCGCTGGATCAGCGTATAAGCGCCACTCTGCGGCCCTTGCCGCCGTTGGATGAACCACGAAGAACCATGACAGGCATTCCTGAGGAAAGGCTCGACCGGCTGGTTGAGCGTTGGCACGTCATTCAGGCTGAGCTGGCGAAAGGCCCGCCTCAGACGACGTTTGTCGCGCTCTCGCGCGAATTCTCCGAGCTGGACCCTGTCATCGCGACCGTGAATGCCTTGCGCAAGATTCGTACGGAGGAGCAGGATCTACAGGCCATCGTCGCCGACCCTGCCGCCGCGGGAGAAATGGCCGAGCTGGCCGAAACCGAGCTGTCAGAGCTTGGGCCACGCATCGAGCAACTCGAACACCAGCTCAAGCTCCAGCTTCTCCCGAAGGATTCCGCTGACGACGGCAGCGCCATCCTCGAAGTGCGCGCCGGCACGGGAGGCGACGAAGCCGCGCTCTTCGCAGCCGATCTCTTTCGTATGTACAGCCGTTACGCCGAGCTCAAGGGCTGGAAAGTCGACGTCATCTCGCTCTCGGACAATGATCTCGGCGGCTACAAGGAGATCATTGCGTCGATCTCGGGCAAGGGCGTCTTCGCGCGCCTGAAATTCGAATCCGGCGTACACCGCGTACAACGCGTTCCTGTCACCGAAGCCGGCGGCCGAATACATACCTCCGCTGCCACCGTGGCGGTGCTACCGGAGGCCGCGGAACTCGACTTCGAAATCAATCAGGATGAAATCCGGGTAGACCGGATGCGCGCTGGTGGCGCCGGCGGTCAACACGTCAACAAGACCGAGTCTGCAATACGCCTTACCCATCTGCCGACAGGCATCATGGTCGTATCGGCTGAGAAATCTCAGCACCAGAACCTCCGCCTCGCCATGCAGGTACTGCGCTCGCGCCTCTACGAGATGGAGCGCCAGAAAGCCGCTGACGAACGCGCCCAGGCACGCAAGGATCAGGTCGGCTCAGGCGATCGCTCTCAGCGCATCCGAACCTATAATTTCCCGCAGGGTCGCGTCACCGACCACCGCATCAATCTCACGCTCCACAAACTCGACCAGGTGCTCGAAGGCAATGCGCTCGACGAACTGATCGATGCCTTGATCACCGATCATCAGACCACCCTTCTCGCGACCCTCGACCAGAGGGCGCGCATCTGATGCAGAGCCGTCGCATTCTTACCGAGTTCCCTGACTCATCGCCTCCGGCCGAGACACTCCGCGATGCGGTCCGATCTCTTGCGGGCGCATTTCATGCCGCGGGATTGGAAACGCCGGATCTCGATGCACGACGCCTCGTTCTGGAAATTCTTTCGCTCGATGGCACAGCGCTGCTCCGAAAGCCTGATCGTCCGCTCGATGCGAAAGAGCAGCAGCGCCTTGCTGAAGCTCGGATTCGCAGATTGGGACGCGAACCGGTGTCTCGGATCCTCGGCACACGTGCGTTTCATGGCCTGGATCTGGAAATAGCACCGGCAACACTCGATCCTCGCCCCGACACTGAAACACTGGTCGACGGCATCTTGAAACTTGTCGCAGAAGGCCGCGTGCCCGGGGGAGATGCACCCCGCATACTCGATATCGGCACCGGCTCAGGCGCCATCTTGATCGCGCTGTTGCACGAGCTTCCGAAGGCCTCCGGTTTCGGCACAGACATCAGCGCTCCCGCCCTCGCCGTCGCCGAGCGCAACGCGGCACGGTACGGTGTCTCCGGGCGCTCCCGATTCAAGCGGACAAGCTGGCTCGACGGAATCGACAGTCGCTTCGACCTGATCGTCTCCAATCCTCCGTACATTCCAACACGTGACCTCCCCGCCCTCGAGCCCGAAGTGGCTCTATTCGACCCCGAAGCGGCACTTGATGGAGGCCTCGACGGCCTTGTGGCCTATCGGGCGATCGCGAACGGCCTGCGAGGTTGTATCGCACCAGGAGGTTGGGTCGCCGTCGAAGTCGGCGTTGGCCAAAGCGATGACGTAACAGCCATCCTCGCAAATTGCCTGCGCAACGGCCTTGACCACGACGATGGTAGCGCCCATGTCTGGTATGACCTTGGTGGTATCGCTCGCTGTGTTGCGCGCGAGGCACGGGCCGGAGCAATAGATCGCGCTCTGGCGGACGAGGTTTACCAAAAGCAAAAAAACACTTGGAATTGACGATCGATCGCGATAGCGTTTGCCAAGCCTAGATGCTGCGTGCGAGCAAACCGATGTAAAGGTAATCGGTGCTTGCCAAGCATTTTTGAGTGCTTAGAGCGAATGGCGCGCAGTCGCACTTGTTTTGGTGGTTGCGTTGCCCGGCTCCTTCCCGATTGACGCAAGGCCAGCATTAGAGCGGATACTAAACCCCGTCCCGCCGAGTTGGCTTATGAGCTTCAGTGAAATAAGCGCTGTGCGCCTTTGAAGCGCGATCCGCGCCGCTGAGTGTGGGGCAAAGAACGAAGATAGATCAGCAGCTCGACGCAAGGGCGCGCGCCCCGAGAAAGCGCACACGCATGCTCATGTCGGCAGTTGAGCGTGCGCGATCGATGGAAAATGCCAAGTAATGAGATTGGAGCCCATGAGGCAGGGACAGCAGCACCGCCGTGGCCGTGGCCGCAACAACAACGTCAACAACAACAATAACCATCCAGGCAACCGTAAGGGGCAAAACCCCCTCACGCGCAGCTTCGAGTCCAATGGACCGGATGTGAAGGTCCGCGGCACGCCTGCTCATATTGCTGAGAAATACTTGCAGTTAGCGCGCGATGCTCAGTCTTCGGGCGATCACGTTCTCGCCGAAAACTATCTCCAGCATGCTGAGCACTATAATCGCATCATCTTCGCGTATCGCGAGCAGCAGATGCAGCAGCAGCCCGGCGAGATGATGAACGGCAACGGCCGTCACCAACATCAGCAGTCCCGCCAGGATTTCATCGATTCCGACGATGGCGGCTCGGAAGATGCCGGCGACGACAACGGTCAGATGGATCAGCCGCCGTTCTCCCGCCACATGGGCGAGCAGTCGCGCGACTCCCAGCCCTCCTTCGATGAGCCGCGCCAACACCAGCCGCGCCAGGATCATCAACCTCGCTTCCGCGACCGTCATTCGCGCGGCGACCGGTCGGAGCAAGGCGATCGCTTCGACCGCCGCGAGCGTCCCTTCCGTGGTTCGGACCAGCCGGGCGAGAACCGGGAAATGCGCCCGCAGCGAGACGGCCGCGAGAACCGTCATCCGCAAGAGCCGCATCCCGAGATCTCCTCGCCGCCGTCTCTGCCTCTGGAGAACGGTGCGGTCGAGACCGTGCCAACACCTCGCGCTGAGACTCCGGCGCCCCGCAGGCGCGAGCGCTTCGGCCTGGGCGCCGATCAGCCCGAATTCCTCCGTCGACCGGTTCGCCGACCGCGCCGCGAGCCTGAGCAAGAGTTTGCGCCCGAGACACCCGCGGCCGTGCCTTCGGCCGACGAGCCACCTCGCGAGTGAGACAGCGGCCGATGCGGCAACCCCGCTTGACATTTATTCCGGGTTGCCAATGCCGAGCGTAAGGCCGTGACCGCGACCACCTCCGTTAGATCCGTTGCTGCCCTGGCGTCTCTCGCCATTCTTGAGACGGCGGGCTTTCCCGACTACCGCCTTCTCGACAGCGGCAATGGCCGCAAGCTCGAGCGGTTCGGACGCGTTGTGGTCGATCGGCCCGAACCGCAGGCTCTCTGGCTACCATCACTCGATCAAGCCCGCTGGACTGCGGCACATGCCGTCTTCACAGGTGACGAAGAGGAAACGGGTCGCTGGCGTCGCGACAATGCCGTGCCCGAGAGTTGGCCGATAGCAGTCGAGAATGTAAATCTACTTGCCAAGCTGGGAGGTTTTTTACATCTCGGGCTCTTCCCCGAGCAGGTGCCTCACTGGCAGTGGATGTCCCGCACGATCCAATCACTATCGGCTGAGCTTGGCGCCGAGCGTCCTCGTGTCCTCAATCTCTTTGCCTACACCGGTGCCGCATCACTGATCGCCGCACGTGCAGGCGCTGACGTCGTCCACGTGGATGCCTCCAAGAAATCAGTCACCTGGGCGCGCGAAAACCAAACGGCATCACGACTGGGCGATGCACCCATCCGCTGGATCGTCGAGGATGCCCGTAAGTTTGTCGCGCGCGAGGTTCGCCGCGGGCGCACGTATCACATCGTGCTCGTCGATCCACCGAAGTTCGGACGCGGCCCGGGCGGCGAAGTCTGGGAACTGCTGGAGCACCTGCCGCCACTTTTGAAAGATTGCACTGCTCTCCTGGCACCGCGCGCAAGCCTCGTCCTCACCGCGTACGCCATTCGCGCATCATCTCTGTCGTTTGGACAGCTTCTCGGCGAGCTCCTGCAAGGCCGCGAAGGCGCGTTCGATATCGGGGAGCTAGCCATTCGCGAGCATGAAGGCACGCGCCGCATCGCCACCTCGCTATTCGCCCGTTGGTCTTCGCTTCCAGGCGCTTTCGCATCGCCTCACGCAGGAACTCCGCGCTATGGTGCGTAATGACCCGCCGGCGAGCGGAAGCAGACGTACGATCACCAGCCTTCAGAATGACAACGTCAAATTCATCCGCTCGCTCGAGATGCGAAAAGCGCGCCGCGAAACCGGGCTCTTCGTTGCAGAAGGAGCGTCTCTTCTATTGACCGCCCGCGACAACGGCTGGTCGCCCCGCATGCTCGTCTCGGGCCCGGGCGCCGCCGAAAGTTCGGCGGCGACGGCCCTCAACGAATGGGCGCGCGCCGCGAATGCCGACCATCTCGACGTCAACGCCGCCGTGCTTGAGAAGTTGGCCGCGAAAGATAATCCGCAAAGCGTCATGGGCGTCTTCGAGCAGAAGTGGGCTCCGCTCTCGCCGGCGAAATCGATCGCCCTCAGTCATAACGCCGCGATCCCGCCGCTCTGGATCGTTCTCGAAGAGGTTCGCGATCCTGGCAACCTCGGCACCATTCTCAGAACGGCCGATGCCTCGGGCGCGTCGGGCGTCATTCTCGTCGGTAACACCTGCGATCCGTTCTCACGAGAGGCGGTGCGCGCCAGCATGGGCTCCATTTTCGCCGTGCCCGTCGCACGTTGCGAACATGCCGCTTTCATCTCGCTGGCCCGCGATTGGCCTGGCGATGTCGTCGGCACACATCTTGCCGGACGGCTCGACTACCGCTCAGCCGACTACCGCGATCCCGTCCTGCTCGTCATGGGCAACGAGGGTGCAGGCCTTTCCGAGGACGCCGCAGCCGCATGTGGCAAGCTCGTCCGCATCCCCATGGCTGGACGTCTTGATAGCCTGAATCTCGCCGTCGCGACGGCACTCATGCTCTTCGAGCTGAGACGCCCGCATCTGAAACTCTGACGCCGACGCAAAACCGACTTGAGTCACATCCGGGCGACGATCCGATCGAGAAGCGCATCGGGCATGAACCGCTTCATGATGCTGGCTCCCTTGGTCATGATGCCGATGCGATAGCGCGCCCGCGGCCTCGAGCTTTCGAGCGCATGGATCAGCTTCGCGACGACCGCATCGGGTCCGAGCCTGAACGGACCGCTCTTCGCCTTACCCGACTGCATCTCGCTCATTCGGCGCTCGTAAGCCTCGCGATGCGGCGAGCGATCGGCATCTACGTGAGACGTGAACCTGGACAATGTCGTCGCCATGAAGTGCGAGTCGATCGGTCCCGGCTCCAACAGCGACACATGGATTCCTGCCGGCTTGAGCTCCAGCCGGAGAGAATCCGAAAGCGCCTCCAGCGCATATTTCGACGCGCTATAGGCGCCGCGATAGGGTCCGCTCACGAAACCGAGCACTGACGAGCACATCACGATACGCCCGCGCCCCGCACGCCGCATTGCCGGAATGACCCGCCGCGCGAGTTCGTTCGCCGCAACGACATTCACTTCGAGCTGATCCCGAAGCACACTCGCCGGGATATCCTCCATCGCGCCAATCACACCGTAGGCTGCATTATTGTAAAGCGCGTGCAACTTGCCGTCAGTCCGCCGCAACGCCTCGTCCGCACAGCGAGCAATGGAGCCTTCGTCTTTGAGCTCCAATGACAACGCTTCGAGGCCGTGCTCGCGCTCCAGCCGCTCGAGATCTTCCGGGCGTCGCGCCGTTGCCAGCACACGCCACCCGCGAGCGCGCAGCGCACACGCGCCAGCGAGCCCGATGCCTGTCGAGCACCCGGTGATGAGAATTGATCGTTCGTCCTGGGTCATACGCGCTGCATAATGAAAAGGTCTGGTACCGGGAAGGCCTGCCACTGACGCGGACGTTTCACGAGCTGAATTTCCGCTGAACGAAAAGTTCAGATTGAGTTCAGCGGCACACCGTCACAGTCCATCAACCCTGCAACAACTTCCCCCGGCGTGATCGACGGGGCTCCGCGCGCAGGGCTCGCGGAGCCCCATCCTCTCTGTCTGCATCGCGCAAGTCCATATCGCGATGGCAGAAACCACATCCTTTACCCACTCATGTCATCGTTCCGATTTGCTCGAACGCAATCCCGCTTTAGCTTGGCCGATGTAGTTTTCCGGTTTGCGAGGCGGAGATATGGACAAGGCGAAACTCGATGCCCTGCGGGCGAAGTACTCAAGCGCTAAGGGCGGCGATATTTACGACCCCCAATTTGCAGCCGTCGCCGCATCCGTCTTTACCGCGCCCGACCGCCGCAAATGGCCGTTCGCCGACGTCGCCACATTTCTCGGCGCCCCC
>JBFWOB010000011.1:0-135529 GCA_050250755.1 Hyphomicrobiaceae bacterium | reverse complement strand
GACAAACTCCACCTCCCAAGGACGTCACCCCCGCGAAGGCGGGGCCCTACGGGTGTTCCCAAACAGCAGCTTTATTGAGATCCGCTCTGCTATCGAACCGGGCGACGCACACACTCACCGCCCGCGCGCGCATTGCTTCAGGCAACAACCTGCATTCTTGCTCTGACCGCCGCCGACGCCGAAACCTTTGACAAACCGCCCGCACGATCCAATCACCCGGGACACAACACCTTCGCGGGTATGATGGCGGGGTGGTGATGCTGAGCCCGCCCGCCCCCCACTTGCGGGCACGACGGTGGATTTATCGACAAACTCCACCTCCCAAGGACGTCACCCCCGCGAAGGCGGGGGTCTACGAGCGCCCAATCCAGGTCAATCGCTCGTGGGTGCCCACCGCCGCGGGCATGGCGCTTGTGTGAGCGTCACGCGTCCATACCAACAGATGGCCCGCCAACGCAGATCTTCCCTCACCAGCGCGGCGGCTGATCGAGACGCAGAATGCGGCCTTCCATTCCTGCGCCGGCTGCGGGATAGGCCTTCGTCACGCGGGCGTCGTGGCCCGGGATGAGAAGATCGCGATGCCCCGCGAGCTGATTGATCCGCCGATAGCCATCGATCATGCCAGCAAGGTCATAGAAGATGGCGAATGGGCGCTCGAAATCAGTCTCGTCGTAGACATGCACCGCGTCGGACGCCAGAACCACCCAGCCGCGCTCGGTGTGCACGCGAAGCACGGCCTGCCCACGTGCATGGCCGCCTACAAGGATGAATTCGATGCCCGGCGCGATCTCGACATCGCCATCGTGGAACACCATGCGGTCGGCATAGACGAGGTCGATGAGCTGCTTCACGTCGTCGGGATGATAGGCCGCACGAAACGGCTTCATCGTCATGTCACGGCCCGTGACGTGGATCATCTCCTCGTCCTGGATGTGGAAGCGCGCCTTCTTGTAGTCTTCCAGCGTGCCGACGTGATCGAAATGGGCGTGGGTGAGGATGACGTCGGGCTCGGAGCCAGCGTCGATGCCGATCTCGGCAAGCGCCTCGGACGGGCGGCAGATGAAATCGTAATCGCGCCCCATGCGCTTCGACTGCACCGACGTCATGCCGGTATCTACGATCCAGTTGCGCCCGTTGCCCTTCAGCGCATACGTAAAGAAATCCAGGCCCTGCACCATCTTGCCATGCTCGCCGCCGAGGAACATATGCCCCTCGTCTCGCAAGTCCTGCTTGGCGTAGCGGATGGCGTAAATTTCGTAGGTCGGCAGGTTCATCGAACGACTCCCGGAGCATTGGGTTCTAAAGGTGTCCGGACAAGACTAGGCGGCTCGCCGCGGAAGGGCCAGTGGCAACACGACCGTGCCACCGCTAATCCTGAACCTTATTGTTGCCCTCACATTCCGGGATTTGGGGTGCGAGCACAGAGCAACGAACGGCACGCGCAGACAAGGGATCACGATGATCACCACCGGTGGCACCACGGCACTCGGCAAACCGCTCTCCTATACGCAGAACCTCGAGGATTATCACCTCTGGCTCGCGCTCGGTGACCTCGGCCCCGGTACCTACATCGACGTCGGCGGTGGCCATCCAGTCGCCGACAATGTCTCGATGTGGTTCTACGAGCGCGGTTGGCGCGGCCTGGTTGTAGAGCCTCAGGCGGCTTTGGCGCGGCTTTATCCGCATGTCCGCCCACGCGATACCGTGTTCGAAGGGCTGGTCGGACGCACCTCAGGCACGCACGACCTCCACGTCTTTTCCCGCCTGCATGGCCTGTCGACGACGATCGGCACTCATGCGGAGCGCTCGCAGGTGCACGGCGACACCTATCGCACCGTTACGCTGCCGATGCTGACGCTCGCCGACCTCTGTGCGCAACACGGCCTCGACCGCATCGACTTCCTGAAGATCGATGTCGAAGGCGCCGAGGCCGACGTTCTCGCTGGAAACGACTGGACCCGGTACCGCCCGAAGATCGTCGTCGCCGAGGCCATCGACCCCGCGACCAACACCGCAGCGCACACCGCCTGGGAGCCGATCCTGCTCAATGCCGGCTACCGCTTCCGGCTCGACGATACGCTCAACCGTTTTTACGTCGCCTCCGAATGCGCCGAGATCTTCGATCGCCTCCCCGCAGAACGCGCCGATTGGGGCGCCGTCACGCATATGTACGAGATCGGCAAGGCGCCCGAATCGGAAGCTCATCCCGACCACGCGCTCGCGCAGCAACTGGCACGCGGACTCTGGGCTGAGCTTCCACTCCTCGATCTGGCTACGATCGCGCGCATGCTCGCCCGCGGCCGTGGCCTCGATCCGACAAGCCCGGAGGCCGCAGCACTGGTCCGCGACTTCGATAGCGAGGTAATGCGTGCTGCTCTCGCCCGCATCGCCTGCGGCTACGACGGCGGCCAGATCGGCTGACGCGGCAAGAGATCCTCAAGCGCGATCGCCGCCAGCCTTCTCGTCTGGAGTGGGCGTCTTCTTGCCCAGCTCGTAAAAGACAATGGCAATGCCGTAGAAGATGACGTCGGCCGCGATCTTCCCGACCACGATGCCCGCGCCGAGATGGCCGAGCAGCGCCATCGCGCCATACATGCAGGCTGGCCTGACGACGAAGCTGTCGAGGACCTCGGCGGCTCCGAACTCCCAGATCAGCGCCTTTATTGCCACCAGCGCTCGGGCGAACCAAGGCCCGGACACCGCATCACCTGCGCCCAGCGTCAGCGGGTGGGCGACCTTGCGAGGGCTCGACCCATTTCCTGCCTTTGCGTCTTGCCGCTCGATCGGTGCATGTGTCGCCCGGCCGATCCAGCGCATCTCGCGCGCAAAAGCGTAGCCGTAATATCCGACGTTTTCGGCCCAGGCTGCCGCATACGCGATAACCACGGCATTCGACGTGATAAACGCGACAATGGTGGCCCCGGCCAATGCCGTCAGCGTCGACAGGACCTCGAGCGGAGCATACCGACGCAGCCATTCACCGATACACTGACGGAGCGAGCGTCGCTCCGCTTTCATCCGCCGACCATTTCATCCTGAAGACGACGCACACGCGCAATCTGCGAGCCCGCCGGAAGCTCTACGTTGGCGTAAGTGATCAACTCACCCTTGCGTACCGGCTCAACGACGGTCGCACCCTGCGCAAGCCCAATCGGCAATGCGTGCCGCTTCCGCGCATCGGCTCGCGTGAGCGAGAAGCCGCGATACAGATATTCACCGATCCGGCCGAGCACGTCGCCAGGCTTCATATCGCACTTCGCGAGACATCCCACCTCCGCCACCGGCACCGATAGCGCATGCATATGGCTCTCACCCCGGATCACCGCAGCGGCTGCCGACAACGGCACTTCGAGGCTCGTCAGGTGGTATGGTCGATAGAACGTGTAGTAGGGCCCCGGTCCGAGATGTAGATCGTTCATGCGTTCGCGCAGCCGAGGGTGCGCCAGCTCGGCAATGCAGAACACACCCGGCGCTACATCCTTGGCGATCGAGAAGTCCACGCACCCCTTATGCGAGAGAATGCCCCCGTCCTCCTTGGGACAGAAATAATCCTGCAGTTCGGCGCGCGGCGCCGACGGCCCGTGCATGCCGGGCACATCGGGGACAAGCCCGGTCGCATTGGCGATTGCCACCATCTCGACCATCGTCTTGGTGCCGTCCACGAATTCAACCAGCATGCGCGGGTTCATGTTCCGGCGCGTCGCTTCCTCGCGATAATCGTCCGGCGTGGCGTCGACGTTGAACGCGTTGTTCTTGCCTTTGCCGGCCGCAATCACCGGATAGCCGAGGGCACGCACGAACCGGATCAGCTCCATCGTCGAGCTGGGCTCGTCGCCGGCGCCGATCGTGTAGACGACGCCCGCCTTCCGCGCCTCTCCGGCGAGATACGACCCGACCGTGACGTCGGCTTCGACATTCATCATCACGATATGCTTGCCGGCACCGATCGCCGTCAGCGCAACGACCGCACCCGCGTTCGGATTCCCGGTCGCGTCGATAACGACATCGACTTCAGGCGCCCGGCACACCAGCTCTGGCGACGAAACAGCCGCGATACGACCGCGCGCGATGGCCCGTGAGACATCCGCCTGCGAGGCAACGACCTCAGGCTTTCGGCAGCGCGAGCCCGAAATCTCGCAACCAAACTCGATGCGCTCGGGCTTCGAGTCGCAGTGGACTACCACCTCGACACCGGGCATCAGCGCGATCTGAACGAGAAGATCGGTACCCATCTGCCCCGCGCCAACGATGCCGACTTTCACCGGCTGTCCTTGGCGCTCGCGCAGTTCGAGAGCTTCAGCTAGTGGCATGCCACGCGCCGCAAGAATGTCGATCCCGCCATCCGCGGCCATTTGGCCTCCCTTCGCCCCCCGCCTTGACTTGGTAAGGGACGAAACACTCGCGAGCTGCCCACGTCAACCAGTCAATGTCGGTCGGCGCCCTATTCAAATGACGCAGGCCATCAGGTCATGGCGCGCATCGCGAACAGGGCGACCGCATTGTTGATCGAATGGCAGACGATAGCCGGCCAAAGACTCCGCGATTGCGCCCGAATCCACGCGAGTGTCATGCCCACTGCGAAGATCACGAGCTGACCGCCGTGGCCATATTGAAAATGCAGCAAAGCGAACGCCGCGCTCGCTATCGACGCGCCACCCCAGAATCCGAGTCGCGTGGCCTCCAAGGTGCGCGAGAGCACACCTCGAAATAGCAGCTCTTCCGTGAAGCCGGCCAGAACGACCGCGGCGAGGAACAGCAGCCAGGCCCCGGGCCGCTGCACCAGCTCAACGAACGGCCCGAGGTCGCGATGAAAATTCGACGGAGCAAGGCCAAGCGCCACCACCGTAACAATCGCCTTCACGACGAATAACAGGGCAACAGCCCCGACCCACTGACTGAGCGTGAATCGAGATGGCGCAAGTCCGAGCGCAGCCGACCGATCGGCATGCCAGATCCCCGTCAGCCACCAGATCAGGAGCAACTCGAGTCCCTGTCCAGCAAGTTGGATGACGATCAGAAGTGCCGGGTCCCGCGCTGATGGCCAATCCACTGCGACGTCCGGCTCCATGCGGGTGAGCCAGATCTCGTAGAGCACCTGCATCGCCAATGCGGCCAGCATGGCCGCACCCATCACCGCGACGACGAACGCGACCGCCCCAACGACCGACCACTGTCCGCCACGAGGGCCGCCTCCCAACGGAACGGAGGGAACGGAGCTCGCTGGATTTTGTGTTTGCATACGGCCGCTTGCTCGGTGTTGCTGGACGGATACCGTAGCATAGCCGGCCGATAGCCTGGAGCGCGTTCACGCCCGGTGGGCGCAACCACGAACTGGTGGGTTTTCTTTCTGAGACGGGCACCCCCCCCCACTGCACGCTCCGACACCTTACGGAGCACAGTGAACCGAGGACGCGCCTCGCCTCAAGCACCCTCGATCCGGACCAGCGCAGCTTCGAGACGACGCGCCTTGCTTTCCCAATCGGCCTGCCGCTCGCGAAGTTCGTCGACCACTTCTTCGGGCGCCCGCGTCATGAATTGCGGATTCCCCAAGCGATCGGTGACCTTCTTGATCTCGTTACCGACCTTGGCGATTTCCTTCGCGATCCGGGCCCTTTCGACATCCATGTCGATGACACCAGCGAGCGCCAGCGCAGCCGTCGTATCCCCGACCACGACCTGAGCCGCGCCTTTCGGGGCAGCCGCCGCGAAGGCGATCGACGCCAGCCGCGCAAGACGCACGATCGTATCGTTGTGCCGCTCGGCCCGCGCCTTCACGGCTTCGCTCGCCTCGATCAAAACCAGCGGCACTTTAGCCGCCGCAGGCACGTTCATTTCCGATCGCACGGAGCGAACCTCGGAGATGAGCCCGATCACCCATCCGATCTCCGCATCGGCTGCCGCGTCGGCAAGCCCGTCGACGTGAGGCCATGGCCCGAGCGCCAGCAGCGACGTGCGCGCCGGACCGGTCTCGCCCGTCTTTGCCCATAGCTCCTCGGTGATGAACGGCATGAACGGATGCAGCAGCGCCAGACTTTGATCGAGCACCCAGGCCGTCATGGCGCGTGTCTCAGCCTTCGCCGTCTCGTCGCCGCCAGCCAGCACGGGCTTCGTCAGCTCCAGATACCAATCGCAAACCGTGCCCCACACGAAGTCGTAGATGGCCCCGGCCGCCTCGTTGAACTTATAGCCCTCGATCGCTGCCGTCACAGCCTTCGACGCGCGCTCCGTCTCGCCTGCGATCCAGCGGTTGACCGTTTCCTTCACGCTATTCGGATCAAACCCGTCAACCCGCCGACACTCGTTCATCTCCGCGAAACGCGTCGCATTCCAAAGCTTGGTCGCGAAGTTGCGATAGCCCTCGACGCGCTGCTTCGAGAGCCGCACGTTCCGCCCCTGCGCCGTCATGGCGGCGAGCGTGAAGCGCAGCGCGTCGGCGCCATAAACGTCGATCAGCTCCAGGGGATCCATCACGTTCCCCTTGGTTTTCGACATCTTCTGGCCCTTCTCGTCGAGGACCAGGCCGTGAATATAAACGTCGCGAAACGGCACCTCGTGCATGAAGTGCATGCCCGTCATCATCATCCGCGCCACCCAGAAGAAGATGATGTCGAAGCCGGTGACAAGGCAGCTCGTCGGATAGAAGCGCTTCAGCTCCGGCGTCTCGTCCGGCCAGCCGAGTGTCGAAAACGGCCACAACGCCGACGAGAACCACGTGTCGAGCACATCGGGATCGCGCGTCAGGCCGACACGTGTACCGTAGTGGCTCTCCGCCGCTTCGAGCGCCAGATTCTCCGTTTCCTCGACGAACACCTCTCCGTCCGGCCCATACCACGCCGGAATCTGATGCCCCCACCAGAGCTGGCGCGAGATGCACCATGGCTGAATGTTCTCCAGCCAGCGGTAGTAGTCGTTCGCGTATTTCTCGGGCACAAAGCGCGTCGCGCCGCCACGAACGGCCTCGAGCGCGGGCTTCGCCAGCGTCGCGGCGTCGACGTACCACTGGTCCGTCAGCCACGGCTCGACGATCGCATCGCCCCGCTGCGCATGCGGCACGGCGTGCGTCGTCACCTCGATCCGCTCGAGAAGGCCGAGCGCATGCAGGTCTTCGACGATTCGCTTGCGCGCCGCGAAGCGATCCATGCCGCGATATGTATCCGGCACGTTCTCATTGAGATGCCCCGTCGCGTCGAGGATGTTGATCACCTCGAGCTTGCAACGCTTGCCCACCTCCCAGTCGTTGAAGTCGTGCGCCGGAGTGATCTTCACCGCGCCCGTCCCCTTCTCGGGATCGGCATAAGTATCGCCGACGATCGGAATCACGCGATCCGTCAGCGGCAGCAGAGCCGACTTGCCGATCAGGTGCTTGAGCTTCTCGTTCTCTGGATGGATCGCGACGCCCGTATCACCCAGCATCGTTTCCGGTCGCGTCGTTCCCACCATGAGATAGGTCGACGGATCGTCCGGATCGTAGGCCACGCCTGCCAGCGGGTAGCGGATCGTATACATATGACCGGACGGGTCGCGATCGAGCACTTTGTTGAGCGCGTCCGGGTTGAATTCGACCAGATTTCCTTCCTTGTCGACCTGCTCGCGCGACCATTTGAACGCGCCGGTGTGCTCGCGTGGCTCCACCTCGAGATCCGAGACCGCCGATTGGAACTCGGGGTCCCAGTTCACCAGTCGCTTGTCGCGATAGATCAGGCCAGCCTGATGAAGATCGACAAACACCTTGAGCACGGCCTTCGAGAGGCCTTCGTCCATGGTGAAACGCTCGCGCCCCCAGTCGCACGACGCGCCGAGCCGCTTGAGCTGATTGACGATCGTCCCCCCCGACTGCGCCTTCCACTCCCAGACCTTCTCGATGAACGCTTCGCGTCCGAGGTCCTTGAAGTTGATCTGCTGCTCGGCAAGCTGCCGGGTGACCACGAGCTGTGTTGCGATGCCAGCATGGTCCGTGCCCGGCTGCCAAAGCACATCCTTGCCGCGCATGCGTTCGAACCGGCAGAGCACATCCTGCAGCGTATTGTTGAGCGCATGTCCCATGTGCAGCGAGCCGGTAACATTCGGCGGCGGAATGACGATGCAATAGGCCTCGTTTCCCGCCCGCTCAGGCCGCGCGCCCTTGAACGCATCGGCACCTTCCCACGCGGCATGGATGCGAGACTCGATGTCGGCTGGCTGGTAGGTTTTTTCGAGCATGGGGTCGGGCTCGGCTCATGAAATGACTGAAAGGCCCGGCGGTGGTAAGCGCGGGCCTCAGGGAATGTCAACCGAAGCGGTTGCGATGGCCGGTCGAAGACCCGGCCGTCGTCAATGCTTCGAAGAGTCGGATTTGCCTTGGCCGGCCCCGTTGGGCTGCAGCGATGCGGCAAGCTCGATTCGCAGCGCCTTCTCGACCATGCGAGGCATGTTCTCGTCGAGCCACTGGCGGATCATCGGGCGCAACAGCTCGATAATCGTGTCATCGAGTGTCCGGACGCCTCCGGCTGCGGCAACACCAGCGACCAGATCGGCCGGAGACGTCGGTTTCACTTGTTTAGGCCTGTCGAGCACCGATGGCTTCGGCACCGGCAGGCCACCCTCGGCGACCGGAACCGGCACCATGGCCTGCCTCTCCGCCGGTGCGGCGGAGGATGTAATCGGCTTGGCCGAAGCCGCTGCGCCAGTCACACCGTTGCCTGATCCATTCACGGCGGGCGCCCCGAACGGACGCGTCGCCGGACCCGCAGCCTGCCCCGGTTTGCCGACCGACGCCTGCTGTGCCTGAGGTGCAGGGGCGCTCGCGGACGTGGAGCCTGCTGCAGTCGCCATCGGCTTGGACGCCGACCCAACGCCCCCATTTATGTTTCCACTCTGCCCGGACTCGACCTTGGCTCCAGGCGTCCCGGTCTTGGGCTCTATCGGCGTACCGGCAGCACCCGCCCGCCCATCGGTCTTTTGTTCCGAGGTCGGCCTCGCTACCGGAGCCGAGGAACCGATGCCAATCGGCGCCGCGCTGTCGCCGGACGATCCTGCGGCCTTCGCCCCCGATGCCCCAGCAGACGGCGACGCTGTTGCTGACGCAATCGCAGACACGAGCGTACCGTCCGTGGCCGGCTTGTTCGATGAGTCGGACTTCCGATCTACGCCATTCGCGGGTTCCGCTGATGTCGCCGATTTGGTCTCGGCCGGCATTGGCAATGGCGCCCCGCGCGATGGCGCTGCCGGCGCAGCGCTCGCGCGACTGAGCCAGTCTGGCAGGCGTCCCGGGATCGGCCGGCGTTCACTCGCCTCAGCTTCACCGAGACCAGCCGGTGCTTTACTTGGCACGATTGCGCCGAAATCTACCGATCGCGAGCCGTCAGCCTTGACGTCCTGCGCTGGCGTGCCGCGCGCGAACGGCGCACCTCCACCAGCGTTGCCGGCGGCCGGCGTCGGGAAGGCGGGTCGCGCCGAATCGGCAGCGGACTTCTGTGCATCTGCACCATCACCAGCCTTTGTGCTTGGGCTGGACGGCAGGGGCGCATCGGCCTTCAGCAGAGCACCCGCTCCGTCGGTCGCCGCCTGCCCGCGCGCAGGAGAATCGGCCATGCCCAGGATGTCATCCAAAGAGGCGCGAGGCGTCGGGAGCTTATTGTCGAGGCCATCTTCGGCAGCGGCACCATTGGCGGCCTTCTTACCGACTGGCTCCTCCGCGATGATCTTGCGGATCGAGGCCAAGATCTCGTCCATCGTCGGCTCGCTGGCCTTCTCCGCCTTCGCCATCTTTCTCCCACTCCCTCGCTGACGAGGCGGCTGGAGGCTTTCTTCGCCTCCTGTCAGACCGTGCCCATTCCCCTACCGCTGGACACAGTTTCGCAGCCTCGTTGCACCGCCGCGGCTCGCGCCCAATAGCCTGTGTTCAGGGCAATCAAAAGGCAAAGGCCGAAGCGGTGCTGCCGCTTCGGCCTTTATATCACTGACCGGTCGATCTATTTTACCGGTTCGTATCTCTTCCCGTGAGTTTCCCACAGGTCAACTCGTTCTCGGTGGCCATCGGCATGCGTGATGCTAATGCCCCACCATTTCCGGCGAACTTCGCGATAGTGCGCCTCGACATCATACGCCAGCGCCGTGGTCCCTAGCTCCGCGATCGACAGCCGTCCGACGGACGACAGAACCGCGTAAGACGCAACCACCAGATTGCGCTTTGTTGTCGCCAACTGCACCTGAGCGTTCAGTGCTTCCTGCTCAGCGTTGAGCACGTCGAGAAGGGTGCGCTGACCGACGCGCTCTTCTTCACGGACGCCCGCCAGCGCGGTAGCCGTCGCCGAAACCTGCAGTTGATCAGCCTCGATCTGCGCACGCGCCGCCACGAGGTTCGACCACGCGCTCACAGTCGATGCTTTGGCTTCAGTCCGCTGCTGTTCGATCTGCTGCAGTCGACTGACATGGGTGTGTTTGGCCTGGCGAACACGAGCCTGGACATCACCCGCCTCATATAACGGGACATCCAGACGCCCCGTCACGGTCGTGGTCTCGACCTCGTCGATGTTCGTACTTGTGTCGAAGCGCTGACCGTAGGAGGCATCGACACGAATGCTCGGCAGCAGCTCGCCCCAAACTTGGTCGACCGTGTAGCGAGCTGCCTGCTCGGTGTAGAGCGCAGCTACGATGACAGGGCTTTCCTTGAGGGTGATATCAACCGCGTCGTTCAGCGATTTCGGCAACAGGCGATCCGGCGCTCTTTGCTCAGCGAGTGTCGAGGGCGGAAACCCAATGACCCGCTCGAAGGTTGCACGGCTGGTTTTCAGATTCGCCTTGGCAAGATCGAGAGCCGAAACGGCAGCTGCCCGCCGCGCCTCGGCCTGCGCAACGTCAGTCCGCGTGACCTCGCCGACCGAGAAGCGATCTCGGGTCGCTTTCAGCTCGCGCGTCAACACATCGACGTTGTTCTCGCGCAGCTTCACGATGGCCTGGTCACGCACGACGTCGACATAAGCCGTCGCCGCTTCGAGCAGAACGGACTGCTCGACGTTGCGCAGTGTCTCGCGCCCCGCGCGCACCGTCGCCTCGGCAACCCTCACGCCATTTAGCGTCCGAAACCCGTTGAAAATGGGCTGCGACGCGTCGATCGAGTAGCCTTTAGGGTGCGTTTCGCCCGCACCCGCCGTATTCGGTCTCGTATCCGTGCGCTGATAGCCTATGTCGGCACCAGCGGACACGACAGGCCTGTAACCTGAGTGCGCTCGCGAAACCTCTTCATCGGTTGCGCGTTGCCTGGCACGCTCAGCATCGAGCCGTGGATTGTATTTGTAGGCAGACGCAAGTGCATCGCTGAGCGACTGTGCTTGCGCGGCGCCTGAAACAACCGCAGTCGTGGCGACAATCGCCACGCTCAGCATCAATGCGCGAGCCGCCGATCTGAGCAGCGACCCATGGCCGCTATAATATGTTTCGCTGATCATGCCCCCGCCATCAGTCGAACGCACGTGCACAGGTCTCGCCGGGTCCCCAATTTACAATCCGGCGCATATCAATTGGGCTACACCGATTCGGCCGGGGAGCTACAGCCTCGATGGCCAGGAACATGAAATTCGGTGGCTGTGTGTGGGCGAACACACAGTTTGGCAACAGTTTGGCGACTAAAAAGGGGGCATTCCCGCATTTGCCGCCCAATGTCCGCATGCGTGACATTAACCCGAGTTGGCGATCGAGAACCTGCCGGTCATCTGTTCGCTTCATCCGGAGCAACCCCGCCCGACACAGTGGCGGTGCCCTACGGCTCGCCTTCAACCAGCACGCTTGGATGCTGCGTCCCGTTCTCGACGAAATCGGCTGCGATGCGCGCCAGCGTCGGCGACATCAGATAACCGTGGCGGAAGGCACCGTTGACCATCAACCGGCGACCCTTGACCACGATCTTCGGCACATTATCGGGAAACGCCGGACGCACTCCCGCCGAAAGCTCCAGAATTTCCGCCTCCCCGAAGCCAGGATGCACGGTGTAGGCCGCGCCAAGCAGATCGAGTGCCGAGCGCACCGTAACCGCTCCAAAATCCTCACGCTCGATGACCGTCGCCCCGATCATGTAGCGATCATTGCCCCACGGAACGATATAGAGCGGAAAGCGGGGATGTAGGAGCCGTACGGGACGCTCGAGGCTCACGTCCGTAGTGCGCACGACCGCCATTTCACCGCGCACCCCGCGCAAGGTTTCGAGATCGCCACGTGCAGCAATTCCGCGGCAATCGATCACCAACCCGCCCGCGGGCGCCGCTCTCCAGACCGGATCCGGCACCGGATCACCGAAAACCAGCGTCGCGCCGAGCCGCCTGAGTTCCGCCCGCAACGCCGCCAGCGCGTTCCGTGTCGAGACATGGCCTTCCGTCGGAAAGAAGAGCCCGGCACCGAATCGACCCGCTAAATCGGGTTCGAGTTCGCCAATGGTCTGCTGATCGACGCTCCGATGCCCCTCCGTCATGCGAGCGAAACGCCTCAGCTCGGTCATGTCCCGGGCCGGGGCGACGACAAGACTTCCCTTCTGCGTGACGTGCCCGAACGCGGCCTTCCAGCGTTCGAGCCCCTCCAGCCCGAGTTGCTTCACCACCTCGGGAGCGGACTCGCCCTCGCAATACGGTGCCAGCATGGCTCCTGCGAAGCGGCTCGAGCCGCCGCTTTCGGCTTCCGGCATCGCCTCGCGCAGCGTGACCGAGTGGCCTCTCCGCGCGAATTCGAAGGCTTGCCACAAACCGAAGATACCGGCGCCCACCACGGTGATATCGAGCTTGCTCAATGACATATCTTATCCAGACGTAACCCCGCCGCAGCGGACCGGCGTGGGTCCGATCGGCCAAGACCATCCCACGTCCTTTACCTCCATCGCCTGTAGGGATGAGAGAGAAGGAGCCCAGTATCGCGCCCGAACGGTTATCGACGCAAACGAGCCCAATCGCCTCATGGTTACCGCGGCGCGACGCGTCCGGTCCAATTGCATTTGCTGGGCGAGGCGCCTATCAATCCGCTCGCGCGGGCGCTGTTCCTCCACGCCGCGACTCATCAATCCAACGGAAGATGCCGATGTCTGCTCCTATCACCGCGCCTCAACCGAAGCCCGGCATTCTCGACATCGCGCCCTACGTGCCCGGCGAGAGCACAGTTGGCGCAGGCATCAAGCCGATCAAGCTTTCATCCAACGAAACGCCGCTCGGTCCTTCTCCCAAGGCGATCGCAGCCTATCAGGCGCTGAGCGGTGAGCTGGAACGCTACCCGGACGGTTCCGCCTCAGCGCTCCGCAAGGCCATCGGCGGCGTTTTTGGCCTCAATCCCGATCGGATCGTTTGTGGCAGCGGCTCGGACGAACTCCTGAATTTGCTGGCCCACGCCTACCTCGGTCACGGCGATGAGGCGGTGTTTAG
Organism: Hyphomicrobiaceae bacterium; assembly: GCA_050250755.1. GTDB lineage: Bacteria > Pseudomonadota > Alphaproteobacteria > Rhizobiales > Hyphomicrobiaceae. The sequence goes on along the minus strand of JBFWOB010000011.1, from coordinate 122,153 downwards.
CGAGCATGGCTTTCTCGTCTATCGCATCGTCACATTGGGCAACGGCGCGACGCCGGTCGTCGTCAAAACGCGCAACTACGCTTGCGATATCGACGCGACGCTCGCAGCGCTCACGCCAAAAACGAAGATTGTCTTCCTCGACAATCCCAACAATCCGACTGGCACTTACGTTCCCTTCAGCGAAGTGCGCCGGCTGCATGCCGGCATGCGCCCGGACACGCTGCTAGTCCTCGACTCCGCTTACGCCGAGTACGTCCGCCGCAACGATTACGAGGCCGGGATCGAACTGGTTGCCACCTCGAAGAATGTCGTGATGACGCGCACGTTCTCGAAGATCTATGGCCTCGCGGCCTTGCGCCTCGGCTGGGCTTACTGCCCGCCCGAGATTGCCGACGTGCTCAATCGTATCCGCGGACCGTTCAACGTGACGGCCCCCACGATCGCAGCCGGCATTGCGGCTATCGAAGACAAGGCGCATGTCGAGACGTCGCTTCTGCACAACGACAAGTGGCTGCCCTGGACCACCACCGAGATCGAGAAGCTCGGCCTCGAGGTGACGCCGTCGGTCGGCAACTTCATCCTGATCCATTTCCCGACGGAGAAGGGCCGCGACGCCATTGCCGCCGATGCCCACCTGAAGTCGAAAGGCATCATCATGCGTCGCGTTGCGGGCTACGGCCTGCCGAACGCCCTTCGCATGACCATCGGCACCGAGAGCGACAACCGAGCTGTCGTCGCTGCCCTCGCCGCATTCGTCGGCAAAGCTTGAGTCCCATGAAAACGCCCCTCTACGACACCATCGCGCTGATCGGCATCGGTCTCATCGGCTCGTCCATCAGCCACGCCGCGCGCCGCCGTGGTCTGTGCCGCCGTATCGTCGGCCACGCGAAATCGCAAGCGACCCGTGCTACGGCGCTCCGACTCGGACTGATCGAGCAGGCCTACGACACCGCCGCCGCAGCCGTGAAGGACGCCGATCTCGTCATCCTTTGCGTGCCCGTCGGCGCCTGCGGTGCCATCGCCAAGCAAATCGGCCCGCACCTGAAGCCCGGCGCGACCATCACGGATGTCGGCTCGGTCAAGGGCACCATCGTCCGCGACGTTGGGCCCTTCGTCCCGAAAGGCGTTCACTTCGTCCCCGGCCATCCCATTGCCGGAACGGAGCATTCCGGGCCCGAGTCCGGCTTCGCCGAGCTGTTCGACAACCGCTGGTGCATTCTTACGCCGCCCGAAGGCGCGGATGCCACAGCGGTGAACCGCTTGCGCGACTTCTGGCGTGGCCTCGGCTCCAATGTCGAGCTCATGGACGCCGACCACCACGATATGGTTCTCGCCATCACCAGCCACGTGCCTCATTTGATCGCCTTCAACATCGTCAATACCGCGCGTCATCTCGAGCGCGTGACCGATACCGAGGTGATCAAGTTCTCGGCTGGCGGCTTCCGCGATTTCACGCGCATCGCGGCCTCCGATCCGACCATGTGGCGCGACGTCTTCCTCAACAATCGCGAGGCAGTGCTCGAAATGCTCGGTCGCTTCACGGAGGACCTGATCCATCTGCAGCGTTCGATTCGCTTCGGCGATGGCGAGACCCTGTTCAAGCTCATTACCGAGGCACGGCAGACCCGTCGCGGCATCATCCAGGCCGGCCAGGATACGGCGGCACCGGATTTCGGCCGTCTGCAAGGCTCTGGCGCGGACAGCGGAAAGTCCTGAGCCCTGAACAATGCCCGCCGCGTCACTGGAACATGATCTGTGGGTTTTCGGGTACGGGTCGCTCATGTGGCGGCCCGACTTTCCGTACGAGGAGCGCGTCGCCGCGACCGTTGCCGGCTACCATCGCGCCTTCTGCATTGCATCTACCGTGCATCGCGGCAACCGCGAGCGGCCCGGTCTCGTCCTGGGTTTGGATCGCGGGCGCACCTGCGTCGGCATCGCCTATCGGATCGCAACCCGGAATGCCGCGAGCGTGCTCGCCTACCTGCGTGAGCGCGAGCTTGTCTACGGCGTCTATCGCGAAACACTGGTCACGGCGAAACTCGCCTCCGGCGCCTCGGTCGAGACGGCGCAAGTGCTCGCCTACACCATCGAGCGCTGCCATCCAGCCTACACGGGCCAGCTCCCGCTTGTGACCCAAGCCGCCGTCATTAGAGGTGCGCGCGGCCACGCGGGTGCCAACCTCGACTACCTGATCAACACGGTCCACCACCTGCGCGAACTGGGCATCCGGGAACGCGAGATCGAACGCCTGCTCGCCATCTCGGCAGGATACGCAGCAAATGGCGCGAACGGGGTCATGCACCGGCCGAGCGTGCGTGGCATGTGCACAACGTGGGCACGCCTGCCAGCAAAACTACCGCGGCTGCCCCTCGGCGACCAACGCCGCTTCGGTCATCGGATCGCAACGACCCGCTCGTGAGTGCCTCCCCGGCGCCTGCCGATCCCCTCTTTCACCTGCCACTTGTCCCCTCCCTAACCCTGGTCGCGGATGGCGTCACTCGGTCCACATTTTTTGCTAGCACGGCACAATACGAGGAGTACAAGACCGGCGACGTCGGAGCGATCAACGCAGCGTCTGCGATAACGATTCGGCGCTCAGACGTGAGAATCCCATCAATTCAGCGAGCCCCCTGATGAAAAGCTCGATAACGACGGTCGTGCTGGCCGCAGCCGCCGTCCTCCTCGCCTTCTACGGCTATCTTCAATCCTCCAACCTCTCCGACGAGACCGCGAGATCCCGCGAGACGGCGGCCAAGCTCGAGACCACTAGGGCCGAGTTGAAAACGGCTCGCGACCAGATCACCAAGATCCAGGGCCAGAGCCAAGCGTCCGACGAATCGCTGAAGAAGCTCCGCGACGACGTGGCTTCGCTCGCGGCCGGTCGGAAGACCGCCGAGGATGCGGCAGGCGCCGCCCGCGAGGAAGCCAGCAAAGCCAAGGCCACCGTCCAGACCATCGAAGCGAATCTGGCGGCCCTGAAGAGCGAGCTGGCCGCCGCCCGAGACGAAACGGCCAAGGCGCAAGCCGCCAAGATAGCCATCGAGGCCGACCTGAAGGCGACCCAGAATCAGGTGACCACCTTGCAGGCAGCCAAGGCCTCCGCCGAAGCAACCGCCAGAGCCGCCGTCGAGAAAGCGACCACAGAGCAGCAACTCCGCGAAGCTGCCGAGAAGGCCCTCGCGGAAACCAAGAAAACGCAATAGCTCACTCCCGCGCGCGCCATCTCTCGTTGGCGCGCGCATGACGTCCGTGCCGTCTGTGAACTCGAGTGGCCTTCAAGACTCACGTCAACGCGCGGCTACCACGTCAATGCGCGCATGGCCGCCATTGGCGGGTAGGCATGGCCGGCGAACAGCTCTGTCACGTGGCCCGAATCGAATGCGCGTTGGTCATCGACATGCAGGGCGCTGGCGATGAAAACGCATCGAAGCCCCTCGCGGCCGGCGCCTTCGATATCGGTTCGCAATCCGTCACCGATGGCCAGGATACGCTCCTTCGGAGGCAGGGTTCCACGCGCCGCAGCAATCGCGGCATAGGCGCGCTCGTAGATCGCCGGATAAGGTTTCCCGGCATAGAGCACACGCCCGCCAAGGGTCTCGTAAATCTGAGCCAATGAGCCGGCACACGGAATGAGCTTGGGTCCGCGCTCGACCATCAGATCGGGATTGGCGCAAATCAGCGGGACGTCGCGCGCACTCAAGCTAACGAGCATCTCGCGATAGTCGTCCGGCGTTTCGCTTTCATCGTTGAAGAGGCCCGTGCACAGGACCACCTCTGCCTCGTCAGGCCCAGTCAGGACCGTATCCAGACCTTCGACGATGCCCGCATCACGCTTGGGCCCCAAATGAAAGAGTTTGCCGCCAGGAAATTCGGCCACGATGGAGCGAGACACGTCTCCTGAGGTGATGATCGCATCATAGGCGGTACGCGGCAGGCCGAGCCGGTCGAGCATAAGTGCGACCTTGGCCTCGGGCCGAGGCGCGTTGGTGACGAGCACGATGGTGCCGCCTGCCTCGCGGAAACGCACGCACGCTGGCCCCGCCTCCGGGAAAGCCGACAGGCCGTTGTGCAGCACACCCCAGATGTCGGAGATCCAGGCGTCTGCCGTTTGCGCCAGCGGCGCGATGTGCGAGAGCACGGCAATTCCAGGTGTCGTCTGGGACATCGAGCATTCCGGTGATGAGTCGACGGGCTTGGGACTGCGCCACGCCTTCGCACGTTGGCCCAAGAAGCGCAACGCCGCCGGAAACCGGCGGCGTCCACGTTTGCGCAGGGCATAGCCCGCCGACTCAGGCCGCCCGACGCTCGCGTTCGAGCTCGACCGAGCGCGGGCCTCCGAACAAGGCGCCCTGGCCCAGCAGCACTCCGAAGCCCAGGATCCGCGCGAGATCCTTTTCCTCGATGATGCCGCCGACGATCAGGCCTAGTCCAATCCCCGCGAAGTGCCGGCAAATGTCGGACGCCGGGACCACCCCGGTCGGCGTTGGCAGGCCATCGAGGAACACCCGCGCATCGAGCTTGATGAAGTCGAAGCCGTGACGCTTCAGAACCTCGAAATCCATGTCGAGGTCCGTGACGCCAGTCAGTGCAAACTTCAGCCCTATCCGCGACATATCGGCAATGGCACGCCAGTGGGCATCGGTGAAGTTGCGAGCCTCCGCCTGCTGGAACGTCAGCACGAGCCGCGATGCGTTGCCTTCCTCCGCAGCCAGCACATCGGCGAACGCGGTCGCGAAGTTTTCATCCGATAGCGACTCCCCGGCGACCGTCGAAAATAAAGACGCGGCCGACCCGCGAGCTCTGAGGCGCTGCAGCACATCCGCAGCCCGATTGAGCTTTTCCGCGTCGATGCGGCCGAGCAATCCAGCCCCCCCGGCAACCGGCGCGTATTGCGCTTCCTCCAGACTATCGCCCGTCTCGGTAAGCAGCCTTACCGACAGCTCGAAATGGCGGGCACGCCGATCGGAAAGGCCGAGGATTGGATCGAGCAGCACATCCATGCGGCTCGCCTCCACCGCCTCCGCGATCAGAGCGAGATGCCCGAACGGGGTCCGATCACGTTCGGAGGCAGTGTCATCGGAAGGCACGCGTGACGACCCGGCTGCCGTAAGCGCGGACGGCGTCGGCATACGCTCCGATGTGGCCGGCCGTGCAGCTTGGGTCACCTGGCTAGTCTGGGCCGGATGCGCCGCTGCATCTGGGGCAACGGGCTCTTGATCGAGCTGACCGGCAAGCTGCTCGATCAGGTTCTGCATGGTGTCAAGGTCCAGCGGAGACGTAGGAGACTTCGGCACGACGCGCGGCCAAGCCGTTGAGCCGGGTCGCGACATCGCGCGTGGGGCTCCATCGGACTCGGGCATCGCCAGATCATCAACCGGAGAAGCGGCAGCCCCGAGACCCGATGTCGGCGGCGGCCCGTTCATTGTCAAAGCCTCCGGCTCGGTTGCGCGTGAAGATGGCGCAGCGCTCGTCGTACGTTTCTGCGAAGGCGATGCCTTCCCGCTGGCTTGGGCACCCTGCTTCGGCGACTCGGTCGCCGCTGCTGGGTTATTCCGATCGGCCCGCTCGCCTTTGGAAGCTGTCGCCGCCGATTCTGCCGCGCGATGCTCCGTAGATGGCACCGAATGTGCCGAAGGCGCGTCCGTGCCGCCATCGCTGCCATGAGCCGGCATCAGCGGCAAAGGACCGCTCGCGCCCGGCGCGCTTGGCAGTGGAGGGCGTGCATCGGTTGGAAAGCGCATCCTCGGCTCGCGATTCATGCCAGGGCGTACCGTCCAGTCCATGGGCGCGGACGGCGCCGCCGACGCAGCAGACCCTTGCGACGATCCCACTGCCGAATCGGCAGATGCGACGGGCGATCCGGGCGAGACCGGGCCCGCCTGTCGAAGCGCAGCCGTTGGCGTGGGCGGAACTTGCGTCGCCTGCGTCCCCTGCATCGAAGGGTGTTGCGGCGCCATTCTGGGCGGGAGCATGTCCGGCGGCCGTGAGGAGCCTATTGGTGGCGGTCCCGCAGTTCTCGCCTGCGGATGCGGGTTCGCCGGATAAGCACCGCGCGGCGATCGTGCCGATCGTTGCATGTGAGGCGGTTCACCGTTGAGGCCTCTCCCAGCATTCGGCGGTGGCGGCCCCATCGGCATATGCGGCCGCGCCAGCGGAGCAGCGGCCCGAGCGCTGCGCAGGCCACTGATCTCCATCCGCAACTCAGAAATCTGCGCATTCAAGATATTGACGGCAGACTTACGACGGACCATGGCATTGATGGCCAACACCATCGACATGCTGGCGAGTGCCGCCAGCGTTGCCGTTGACGCCGGTAGCTCTGCAGCAAGATGCAGGAGGCCACCCGCCGCAGCGCATAGAATCGCAAAAGCGGTGAGCATCAGTATTTCGGCAGCTCGACCGGATCTTCTGGGCGGCGGCGGTTCAGTCGTATGGGCTTGCTCGGTCATGGCGCGACTCGCAATTCGTTGATTGCGAACGATGTCAGGTGCGATCGATCGGCAGATCAATGATTGCCCACCCCCAATCTACAGATTCGTTTCTGGAAAAGCTGTTAGGGGGACGTCGTGTGAGGCTTGGGGGACACGATTCGCGCGATTGATAAGTGCACAAACTGATCAAAACGCAAACGAGGCGGCCGGATTGCTCCAGCCGCCGCGTTGAAGAGCCGATGATACGACGTCGCGCGTCAGGCCACAGCTTTAACCACTTGCGTGAGTCGCTCGGTGATCTCGCCGATCTGGTCCTCGCTAACGATCAGCGGAGGCGCGACCACGAGCGTGTCGCCGGCAACGCGAACATAGAGGTCGTGCTCGTGGTACATGCGCTCGATGGCATCGTAGCCGCGCAGTCCCGGCTTACCGGGTAACGGCTCGAGGTCGATACCGCACATCAGCCCGATCGGACGAATGTCGACCACATTGGGCTGGCCTTTCAGGCTCAGCATGGCATCGGCGAACGTCGCCTCGAGGCTGCGGGCCCGCTCGAACAGACCTTCCTGCTTGTAAATGTCGAGGGTTGCGAGGCCGGCCGCCACGGCCAATGGATGGCCGGAGTACGTATAGCCATGGAACAGCTCGACCATATGCTCGGGACCGTTCATATGGGCTTCGTAGATGCCCTTTCGAACGAGAACACCCGACATGGGCGCCGCCGCGTTGGTGACACCCTTCGCGAAAGTGATCATGTCAGGCACGATGCCGTAGCGCTCGGCAGCGAAGCAATATCCGAGACGGCCGAAGCCTGTGATGACCTCATCGAAGATCAGCAGGATGCCGTGCTGCTCGGTGATCTGCCGCAACCGCTCGAGATAGCCCTTGGGCGGCGGAATGCAGCCCGTGGAGCCGGCAACCGGCTCGACGATGACCGCTGCGATGGTCGACGCATCATGGAGACCGATCAGTCGGATCAGTTCCTCGGCGGTATCGGCCCCCGCGTCCGGCTCCTGGTTCGAATAGGCTTGGGTGGCGCGATTATAGGTGGTCGGCAGGTGATCGACGCCGGTCAGCATGTTGCCGAACATCTTACGGTTGGCGACCATGCCGCCAACGGAGATACCGCCAAAACCGACACCGTGATAGCCGCGCTCACGGCCGATAAAGCGCGTCCGGCTGCCTTCGCCACGGTTGCGGTGATAGGCCAGTGCAACCTTCAGCGCTGTGTCGACGGCCTCGGACCCGGAGTTGGCGAACAGGCAATAGTCGAGATCGCCCGGTGCGAGCAGCGTCAGCCGGCTCGATAGCTCGAAGACCCCCGGATGGGCGTACTGGAAGGGCGGTGCGAAATCGAGCGTAGCGGCCGCGTGCTGGATCGCTTTGACGATGTTTTCGCGGCCGTGACCAGCATTGACGCAGAAGAGTCCCGAGGTTGCATCGATCACCTTGCGGCCATCGGGCGTCAGGTAGTGCATGTCCTTCGCGCCCGAGAAGAGACGAGGACTCTTCTTGAACGAGCGGTTCGGGGTGAATGGAAGCCAGTAAGGCTCGAGCTCGTTGGGTTTCATGTCGAGCGGCGCCATGGCGGTCTCCTCGGTCGTGGCGGAGGGTGATCAACATGACTTTACGAGGCCCGTCGCGGCGAAGCAATTGCTGGCAGCTACAGCTCAAGCTCCACGCCAAATAGAAAGGCCGCCATTGCATTGGCGGCCTTTTGATAATTGTCCGTCGGGCTTAGCGGCCCTGACTATTTCAATGGCTCATAGCGCGGTTCGTAGCGTGGCTCATAGGCAGGCTCGCTGCGCCCAAGCTGGAAATTGATCCGCGCAGTAACGGTGTGGATTTCGGCCGACGTATCGAAACGCTCCGGCGCACCGAGTGTCGTCTGAGCGGCGAATGTCTCGGACGGCAAATCGATATAGGCATAGTCGACACCGATCCGGACGCCTTCATAAAGAGCGTATTCAAGGCCAGCTCCCACCGTATAACCGCTGAGCCAATTGCTGGTCCCGGCAAGTCCGACGTCGCCGACGCTATCGTACGCGCGCAGATCAACATCGGCGCCTGCATAGCCGCCCTTGACGTAGGCCAACCAGCGATCTCCCAAGGCATAGCCGAGACGCGCGGTTGCCGTGAGGATAGGGCTGATCCTCATTTCGACGCGATCGGATCCGGGGTAGAAGGGGCTCTCGTGGCGATCGAGGAGATCGGGCCAAGTGCCAGCCACCTCGGCGCCGAGCACCCAGCGCCCGAACTGGAACTGGTAGCCAATCTGGCCACCGCCCGCGACGCCACTGCTGTCGAAGCTGAATGTGTCTCCGAAACCGTTGGTGAAGTATCCTCCGGCGGGATCAAGAACGTCCGTGGCGTTCGATGAACTCCAGGCGCCACCGACGTGGGCGCCGAAGTAGAGACCAGTCCAGTTATACGTCTGTGCCGTCGACGGCTGGACCTGTAACAGCGTGGCCGCGATACCGATTGCGAGCGCACCACAAACACTGCTTACCGACTTCATTGCTCTGAACTCCAGATAATCCAAAACTAGAGTACGCAACGCGGATCGTGCCGATGGTGGCAGCCCCCAATACAGATCTCCAGAATGTCGTCTGTACGCGCCGAGTCAAAGCCAACTGCGGTTTTCCCCAGTGAAAGTTTCGGGGACTGAAGCTTTTTCAACACGCTTGATTCGCGCCGCTTCTGCAGCTCGCGATTTCCTCGGCGGCTCCGGGAAACTACGGAGACCGGCCTTCGGGTTGAATGATCAGCGCCATGCTTCTTGTCGACGAAGGCCCATGGCCACCGGACCGCCCGATTCCGGTCTCGCCGAATCCCGAATCGGGCGCGACCACGTCAAGCAAGGAGCAAGAGGGATCGAGCAGCCTCCGGGTGGCGTATCGGGCGGGAGGCAAGTTCAGCACTCGTTAGGAGTGAATCACGTCTTGTCGGTTCGTCGGCGGCGCGTCGGATGTGATGTGCGCCGCGCATAACGCGTGGAGGAGACGCCCATGTTGATTGGCACGCTCGACGAGGTCGAGTTCGCGCCCGAGTATCCGGAGCTTGCCGGCAAGCGTGTGCTGGTCACGGGCGTGGCCGGTTCGCTCGGCATCGACGTGGTGCGCGCGTTTGCGGAAGCGCGGACACGGCTGGTGGTGCAGGCCGATGAGGATGGCCCCGAGACGCAGGCCATGGCCGAGATCATTGCCCCCTACGCGATGGACGTGAAGCTGTTTCCGGGCGCGCTCGACGGGGCGGACGCGATGCTTCGCTTCGCTCGCGAGGCGGCCCAGAAATTCGGCGGCCTCGACGTCGTCGTCAATCTGGCGCGGACCGGCGAGCCCGCCGATGAGGCCGATGACGCCGAAATCGAAGGAATGGTCGCCGAAAGCCTGGCCATGCCGGTGCTGGCGACACGGGTCGCGGTCAATCGGATGCGCACCATGCTGAACACGGGCACCATTCTGAATATCGTAACCTCGCCGAGGAATGCGACGCCTGGGGCGGATATGCTGGGGGTGATCGCGCGCCATGCCCTCGCCTCGTTCACTCGTTCCGAGGCGGATGGTGCTGCTGAGGCCGGCATTCGCGTGAATGCCATCGTGCCGGCGGCCGGCTCTGTCGGTCCTGGTCGGATGCTGAGCGGATCGGCTGACGTCGCCACGTTGGCGTTGCATCTCGCCAGCGGACGCGGCCCGGATTTGACCGGTCTTGTGTTCGAGGCGTGGTGCGGTTGACCAAGGGACGATGGCATCACTGCATCGCTCTCATTCAGCACGGTGTTTGCCCATCGTCGTTCTTGACACCGGCCCCTCGAGCACGTAGCAGAGGGGCCTCGGCGGGCCCAGTGCCCGCCGCAATGCGCGGGCGTAGCTCAGTTGGTTAGAGCGCCGGCCTGTCACGCCGGAGGCCGCGGGTTCAAGTCCCGTCGCTCGCGCCATCTACCCCTCTGAAATTCCAGATAACTTCGGTAGATGTGCGCTCCGCCTGCGCGCGGCCGATGTTCGGCCGTATCCGGAATATCGAGACCGCGCCTACGCCAAGTATTTCTTGAAGTGATCGAGAGTGCGCGACCATGCCAGTTCGGCCGCCGCCTTATCGTATCGTGGCGTCGTATCGTTGTGGAAACCGTGGTTGGCGCCTGGGTAGATGAAAGCCGTGTACGTTTTGTTATTCGCCTTGAGTGCTGCCTCATATTCCGGCCACCCGGCATTGGTGCGGTCATCGAGCTCGGCATAGTGCAGGAGCAGCGGAGCCTTGATCGCCGGAACGTCCTTAGTCGCCGGCTGGCGTCCATAGAAGGGCACCGATGCCGACAAGTTCGGATAGGCCACCGCCAACGCATTGCAAACATTGCCGCCGTAGCAGAAGCCGACTGCGCCAACTTTGCCGCTGACATCCGAGCGTTGCGCCAAATGCTCGAAGCCGGCGAAGAAATCTTCCATCAGCTTGGCGGGGTCGAGCTTCGATTGTTTCGCGCGACCGTCCTCGTCGTTGCCGGGATAACCACCGACGGGCGAAAGTCCATCGGGACCCAGCGCGAGATAACCTGCTTTGGCAACGCGCCGGACAACGTCCTCGATATAGGGATTGAGACCCCGATTTTCGTGGACGACGAGCACAGCGGCCAACTTGCCGGTCGCTACTGCAGGACGCGCAAGCAAGCCTTTGATTTCGCCGTGGCCCTTCGGTGAACTGTAAGAAATCGTCTCTGTCTTAATCGCAGGATCGTCCGGGGGCACCTGTTGCGCGAGCGCGTAATTGGGCTGCAAACTTTGCAGAATGCCCGCCGCCGTCGCTCCGCCGACGGCAAACGCAGAGAACTGGGCCAGCACTTCTCGCTTCGAATATTTTCCGTGAACATATCCGTCGAAAATTTCAAGAATACGAGGATCGAAATCGCTAGCCGACTTGCGTTGCATTTTCTTCCTCCGTGAAGCGGCGCCTTCTCTGGGCACGAGCTTAGGACAGCCTATCGCAGTTTGCCGTTCACAAGCGGATTACCCAGCGAGCACTCTGGCTCGGTTCCCGCCGGACCCTTCGCAATAAGGATCTAATCACGGCTGTCGCGGCCCGCGATTGCCAAAGCATCTGCCCTTGGACAACACTTGTCGCCTATCGTGACGTAGAGCCGCAGAGCCCGGTGCGCCGGCGCTCCTGCAAAACGACACCCTTGCTGCTGATGAAAGAGACGCTATGGCCGCCAATGATGAGCTTTCCGCTGCATCCGACGCATCGGCTCAGCCAACCGTCTTGTCGGGCCTTCGCGTCGTCGAACTGGCTGACGAGAAGGCGGAGTATTGTGGCCTGACACTCGCTGGCCTCGGCGCGGATGTCGTGAAGGTCGAGCCTCCGGGTGGCAGCCCGACGCGGCAGATCGGTCCCTTCTACGAGGACAAGGCCGATCCCGAGCGTTCGCTGTTCTTCTGGCAGTACAATCGCGGTAAGCGATCCATCGTCCTCGACCTGAAGACGCAATCGGATCAAGAACGCCTACGCTCGCTCGTGGCCTCCGCCGATATCCTTCTCGACTCCACGCCGAAGGGCGAGCTCGACGCCCTTGGCCTGGGTGCGCAGTCGCTTCGCGAACGCTATCCCACACTCATCCATGCGCGCATGACGCCTTTCGGCGATGACGGCCCCTGGAGCGACTTCAAGGCCAGCGACCTCGTGCATCTCGCCCTCGGCGGGGTGATGATGAACTGCGGCTACGACCCGGCCCCTGACGGCAAGTATGATCTGCCGCCGATCGCCCCGCAGATGTGGCACGCCTATCACGTCGCCGGCGAGCAACTGAGCATGGCGATCCTGGCGGCTCTCATGTTCCGGTTCCGAACCGGCCAGGGGCAGCAGGTCTCGTGCGCCATCCACGAGGCGGTGTCGAAGTGCACCGAGGTCGATCTCATGACATGGGTCATGCGGCGATCACCGGTGCTGCGCCAGACATGCCGTCACGCCCGCGAATCCATCTCGCCGCATCCGACCATCGCGCACACAAAAGACGGCCGATGGGTAATGGCAAACCTCGGCAATCACCCCGACGACGGCAAACGTCTCATTGCCTTGCTCGATCACTACGGCATCGAATCCGGTCTCGACGAGCAGACCGCCGCTCCGCCGCGAACGGGACGGTTCATTCCCGGCACGGCGCCGGACAAATCCAAGCGCGATCTGTCGATGGAAGCCGTGCAGCGGTTCGTGCGCACGTTCACGTACGAGAACATCCCATGGCGCGAGGCGCAGCAGGCCGGCATGCTGTGGGCGCCGCTTCGCAAGCCACACGAGAATGCGCTCGACCCACACTGGCTCGCGCGCCGCAGCTTCACCGACATCGAGCATCCCGAGCTCGGCCGGTCGTTCCGCTACGCCACCAGCAAGTGGATCGGCACAGCGACTGGCTGGACACCGGGCCGGCGCGCGCCGCTCCTGAACGAGGACGCTGCGACGGTGGGCGCCCAGCCGACACACCGCACGCCCGTTACCGCTGCAGATGCGGCGCCGGAACGCGCCGGCAAGCCGTCGAAACGCGGCAAACCGTTTCCGCTCGAGGGCATTCGCGTTCTCGACTTCACCTGGTTTCTCGCCTCGGCGGGAGGAACCCGCTTCCTGAGCTCGTTCGGCGCCGAGTGCCTCAAGGTCGAGATCAAGAGTCACCCCGACACCCGCCTCGCGGCCATGGCCCCGATCGGAGGTCGCGAGGCGCGCGAGAAGGCCACGGGCCCGCTGCGCGGCGTGACGGACCCCAACATGGGCGGTCAATTCAACAATAAGAACCCGGGCAAGCGCGGTATCTCGCTCAACGTGCGCCATCCCAAGGGCCTGGAGATCGCGCGCCGGCTCGTCGCCATGTCGGACATCGTTGCCGAAGGCTTCTCGCCCGGTGTGCTGAATAACTGGGGGCTTGGCTACGACACGCTCAAGGAGATCAAGCCAGACATCATCTATGTGCAGCAGTCCGGCATGGGCGCGCAGGGAACCTATGGCCGCTTCCGCACCGTCGGCCCGATCGCCAACTCGTTTGCCGGCCTCTCCGAGATGTCCGGGTTGCCCGAACCCGCGATGCCGGCGGGATGGGGCTACTCTTATCTCGACTGGATGGGTGCCTATAGCTTCGCGCTCGCCATGCTGAGCGCACTCTACCATCGCGAGCGGACTGGCCAAGGACAGTGGATCGACGCGTCGCAAACCGAGGTTGGTCTCGTCATCGGCGGCACCTCCGTTCTCGACTGGTCGGCGAACGGACGCATATGGACGCGCACCGGCAACCGATCCTTCAACAAGGCCGCAGCACCCCATGGCGCCTATCCGTGCACCGGCGATGATCGCTGGCTCGCGATCGCTTGCTTCACCGATACGGAGTGGACGGCACTGGCCGAGGTCGCACGGCGCCCCGATTGGGTGAGCGATCCCCGGTTTGCGACGCTTGCTGCGCGACTACAGCATCAGGACGCGCTCGATGCTCTGGTCGGCGAATGGACCCGCACGGGCGACGCACGCGAGCTAATGCTGTCGCTGCAGCGCGCCGGCGTGCCCGCTGGAGTCTGTCAAACGACCGAGGACCGCTGCGATCACGATCCGCAGCTTGCCCATCTCCAATGGCTGACCGAGATCACCGGGACGAAGATCGGCCGCTGGCCGGTCGCCGAGGTTCCCGTGAAGCTTAGCGAAAGCCCGGCTTACGCAGGAGGGCACATCGACCGGGGCGCGCCCTGCTACGGCGAGGACAACGAGTACGTCTATGGCGAGCTGCTCGGCATGAGCTCGCAACAGATCAAGGAGCTTACCGAGGAGGGCGTTTTCTGAAGCGTCCGGACCCCGACTGTTTGCAACTGCGCATACCGCGCCTGCTCATAGGCCACCCCGCCTTGGGCGATCCTCTCAAGTCCTCACGTTCAGGCGCGCATTCCGGAAGCTCGCCAGCTTCGTTGATCATGCCCGAGAGCCACTCAACAGAAACGTCATGCCCGCGCAGGCGGTCACCCACGAGCGGTTGTTTCTGGTTGATGCACGTGGGGCCTCGCCTTCGCGGGGACGACACAATAACAAGGCGTTGTCGCGCGAAGCTAAAGCGGCAGATTGGAGGCGCTTTGGCCGAGCATCCCACACGAGTACGGGTGGAACTTCTCGCGTGTTGAACCGGACGGGCGCGCAGGAGGTAGATGTCGCAGGCCTACCAGCGCCGCGGGTAGGGCATCCCCAGCGGCTGGCGCTCGACCGAGACGCCTGCGTCCGGCTCTAGGCGGATGACGTTGACCGTCTGCGCGAGATCCGGCGCGCCGGAGTAATAGGCGCGCACCGCACCGTTGCCGACAGGCGTCGGCCGATCCCAGTGTCCGAGCGCGATATAGTCCACGCCAGTTGCGCTCAGGTCTTCGGTGCTGATGCGCCAGGAGCGATGGGCTTCGCTCTCCCAATCCTCCGCCGGCACATAGTGACCGTGCGCGATGATGATCTGCCAGCGCGTCGTGCGTTTGGCGACGGCAGGTAAGGGCGGCATGTCGCGATAACTGCGATGCGCCCGGCCAAGAACCTCCAGATCGAGGCCCGGCAGGCGTATTGCCTCATCGTGCGTATGCCCCATGACCATTGCCGGCCCCGCCGCCGCAATCCCGGTGCGATGAAAGATGCCTCCGGACATCGCCGGGTCATGGTTACCCGGTAGCACAATCACGGGAACGCGGGCCTCATTGAGAATTGATCCGGCCTGCCGCGCCACGGCTTCCGACACTCTGCCATTGTCGAACGTGTCACCGGCCAGCAAAACCGCATCTGCGTTCACATCGTGCGCGGCCTTGAGCACAAAGCGCAGGCCCTCGAGACCGTGATATCGACCGGGCTCCGCACCATCGTCGATGTGCAGATCGGAGCTGTGGACGAGCACGACAGCGCGTTCGCTCCCGCGCGAGCCTCCCCATGTCATTGCCGCGACGGCTCCTCAGTAAGGCTCGCGCACGAAGATGAATGTGGTGCCGGTCACGATCGGCGCGCTGGCCCCCACGAATGAGACATTGACGTCCTTGACCTGCCGCGAACCTGCCCGGCCAGAGGCCTGCAGCGCACCTTCGATGATATGCCACAGCCCATGAATGCGACCCGTCCCGAGGCTGCCGCCGAACGTGTTGAGCGGTAGCTCGCCGTCGAGTTCGATGCGGCCGTCCTGGATGAAGTCCAACGCCTCCCCTTCCTTGCAGAAGCCGTAGGATTCCAATCCGTAGATCACAGACGCCGAGAAGCCGTCATAGATCTGCGCCACGTCAACGTCTTTCGGGCTGAAGCCGGAGCGCTCCCACGTCAGCTTCGCGGAGCTGGCGCCACCCTCCATATAGTTCGCCAGACTACCGATACGTCCGGCCACCTCGAAATGCAGCCTCTGGCCATAGCCGGCCAGATAGGCGGGCTTCGGCTTCAGATCCCGTGCCCGGTCTGCTGTCGTCATCACGATCGCCACAGCGCCCTGCACTGGGATATCGCAGTCGAACAGGCAGAACGGATAGGCGACCATGCGCGAGTTGAAGTAATCCTCACGCGTCAGCGGCGTGCCGTGGAAATAGGCGTGCGGGTTGTGCTGCGTATGCTCGCGTTGAGTAAGGGCCAGCGTCACCATCTTGTCGCGACTCTGGTTGTGCCGTTCCAGATACCGCGTGTAGGCGACGGCCATGTGCTGACCCGGCCCCCCGAAGCCATAGGGCGCCGTGAACTGCAACGGCCCCGGAGCCTGCGCGCCGGGCAGGTTCTGATAGGTGCCCTTCGGATTGTGCATCGCGCGCCAGACGACAACGTATTTGCACATACCCGCGAGCAGCGCGTTGGCAGCCGTCTGCACGGCACCGCCGATGTTGTTGCTGCCCACCTGCATGTGCCAGGTCAGGTTCGGCAGCTTCAGCATCGCCATCATGCAGTTGACCGACACAACGGAAATGCCGTCGACCTCCGCATGGCCGGTTGCAGGAAGCTCCGGATAGGTCGACAGGCCGTCGATGTCCTCCATGCGCAGGCCTGAATCTGCGACCGCTTCCTTCACGGCCGTCAGAGCGTGCGCCGCGAGCGGAATTTCAGAGGATCGCGTGACCTTCGAATACCCCACGCCGCTGATCGCGATCTTGCATCGGTTCTCCCACATGCGGGCATTCCTTTATTGGGCAGGCGTCGCGCCGGCGAGGCGGAACTGCGGCAGCGTGATGTCGTCGTTCAGTCTCTCGAAGACCACCTGGACGCGGCGGCCGACCTTGGCCTCCGTATGGGGCACACCAAGCAGATTCCCCGCCAGCAATGCTCCGGGCGCTTCGTCGAGTTCCACGATAATGCTGGCGTACGGCACCACCGGCGCAAAGCGCTTGTCCCCAGCGTGATTCATGATTGTGTAGGCATAGATTGCGCCATCGCCGCGCACCGGCTCGAACTTCAGATCGATGCTCATGCACTTGAGGCACG
Organism: Hyphomicrobiaceae bacterium; assembly: GCA_050250755.1. GTDB lineage: Bacteria > Pseudomonadota > Alphaproteobacteria > Rhizobiales > Hyphomicrobiaceae. The sequence goes on along the minus strand of JBFWOB010000011.1, from coordinate 105,294 downwards.
TCGCGTAGGGCGGGTGCTGGAAATGCCCGCAGCTCTGACATCGCTGCAGTTCCAAAACACCGCGTCGCGCGGCCTCCCAGAACGGCTTCGTCCATTCGTTCGGGACCGGGATCGGTCTCGTCACTTTGCTCCAATCGCCCATGACGGCATGGTCCTCAGTCAAACAGCGCACGGCTCTGCGGCCAACACGGGCGGCAGGGTGGCATGGCGACTGGCACCGGTCCACTGTCGAGAGCGCTCCGTGGGCATCTGTCGCCGAACGATCGGCAGCCTCGCCACCTGAGAGCCCAGAAGTCGCGTTCCGATAAGTTGCCGGCAAACTCTTCGAAATCCGCTTATCGAAACGCGAAAACCAAGCGCGTCTCAAGGTTTCCCGCTTTCGAAACATCGGTTGCAGGAACCTTTTGGCTGCGCCGTCGTTCAACCCGTCGCGAATGCAATACCGCAGCGCACATCTGGGAGATCGATGATGGGCAGCACGACAGACAAGATCAAAGGGGCCGCAAATCAGGTTGGCGGGAAGATCAAGGAAGGCGTTGGCAAGGCCATCGGCAACGAGCAAATGCAAGCCGAAGGCAATGTCCAGCAGATCAAGGGCAAGGCGCAGCAAAAGGTTGGCGAAGCGAAGGACGCGGTGAAGGGTGCCGCCAACAAAGTCGCTGACACTGTGAACAAAAAGCTCTGATGGATGTGGGCGTCTGCCCTCCCGAAGCGCTGTCGACGTGAGGGCAACTTTCATTCGATGAGCGACCCACTGCAATATTCCAGTTAGACTTTCTCCCGCAATCATCTCGGGAGAAATGTCATGGCGGCGCACTCAACCAACCACGCATGGCTCGAACAGGTGCAGGAGACTGCGCTCGAGCCGGACTTGCCGATTTGCGATCCGCACCATCACCTTTGGGATACCCGGGCGAGGCCGAAAAACATTCAGCCTCGCTACCTTCTGGACGAGATCGTTGCCGATGTGTCGAGCGGCCATAATGTCGTTTCGACCGTATTCATCGAGTGCGGCGCGATGTTCCGTGCGGATGGGCCTGAAAATTTTCGCTGCGTCGGCGAGACCGAATTCGTCAACGGCATAGCCGCCATGAGCGCGTCTGGCGGCTATGGGAAAGCGCGGATCGCAGCCGCCATCATTGGCACATGCGACCTGCGCATCGGCGATGCCGCAGGCGATGTGCTCGATGCCCAGATCGCGGCGGGGAATGGACGTTTTCGCGGCATCCGCCGAGGCGCTTTCTGGCACGCGAGCCCCGAGGTCGAGAACCATCGTACGCAGCCACCTGAAGGCCTATTGCTGCGCGAAGACTTCCGGCAGGGCTTCAAGCATCTCGCCCCGCGGAAGCTTTCATTCGAGGTTTGGTGTGCGCACACGCAAATCCCCGATGCCATAAGCCTCGCCCGCGCCTTCCCCGACACCACGCTCATACTGGATCACTTCGGCGGTCCGATCGGCATTGGCCCCTACAAAGGCAAGGCAGATGAGGTTTTCGCCGACTGGAAAGCCAAGATTGACGAGATTGCGGCGTGTGAGAACGTGCACGTGAAGCTCGGCGGCCTCAATATGGAAGTGAACGGCTACGACTGGCACGAGCGGCCCAAACCGCCGACGAGCCAGGAGCTGGCCGACGCGACGCGCCGCTACTTCGACTATGCGATCGAGAAATTCGGCCCGTCCCGCTCGATGTTCGAGAGCAACTTCCCCGTCGACAAGCTGTCCTGCAGCTACACGGTACTCTGGAATTCATTCAAGATCCTCGCCAAGGGATTCTCCAATGACGAGAAGTCCGCGATGTTCCGCGGCACGGCAGAGAAAGTTTACCGAATCGGAAACTAAACCTGCTTACGGCATGGCTCGGCGACTTCCCCTCCCTTCACGGGCAGGGAACGTCGCCATTGACCGACAGCACCAAGCGCGGAGAGCGTCAATCCACGACTTCGTCGGCGCTGAGGCGCTTGTAAGGGCCGTACTCGGCAAGCGCTTCGCGCTCCTGGGCCATATAGCGTCGCTCGTCATCCAGGTAGCGAGCGACAGCTTTGCGGAAGCCTGTATCGCCGATCCAATGCACCGAGTAGGTCGGCGTCGGCATGTAGCCGCGCGCCAGCTTGTGCTCGCCCTGCGCGCCGGCCTCGACGCGCGGCAGGCCTCGCTCGATCGCGTATTCGATGGCCTGATAGTAGCAGATCTCGAAATGCAGAAACGGCAGGTGCTCGGTCGCGCCCCAATAGCGACCGTATAGACATTCGCCACCGATCAGGTTCAAGGCGCCTGCGATATATTGGTCACCACGGCGCGCCATGATCAGCAGGCAGTGATCCGCCATCGACTGGCCGAGAAGCGAGAAAAACGGCCGGTTGAGATAAGGCCGCCCCCACTTTCGACCGCCGGTATCCATGTAGAAACGGTAGAAGGCATTCCAGTGGGACTCGGTGATGTCCTGCCCGGTGACGCGTTCGATGACGAGGCCGCTCTCCACGGCCTGCGCCCGTTCCCGCCGGATCGTCTTGCGTTTGCGCGACGAAAGCGTTGCCAGGAAATCGTCGAACGTGCGGTAGGCGTGGTTGTGCCAGTGAAACTGCTTGTCGGTGCGCTGCAGAAGGCCGGCTTCGCCAGCGCGTGCCCATTCGCCCTCCGTGCAGAACGTCACGTGAAGCGATGACATCGCGTTACGCTTGGCGACCTCGATGGCCGCAGCCAGCAACATACGCTCGCGCTCGGCGGCACCGTCCTCGTCTCCCACGAGTAGCCGCCGACCTGGCACCGGTGTGAACGGCACCGCGCACTGCAGCTTGGGATAATAGCGGCCGCCGGCCCGCTCATAGGCATCGGCCCAGCCGTAGTCGAAGATGTACTCGCCTTTCGAGTGACCTTTCACATAGAGCGGCATGACGCCGACGATGCGGCCTCCGTCCTCGAGCGCCAGATGCTGCGGCACCCATCCAGTGCGCCGGTTGACCGTCTCGGCATCTTCGAGAGCCTTGAGGAAGGCGTGGGAGATGAATGGATCGTGCGGAAGGCTCGCGGGATTGGCGCACCGGTTCCAATCAGCAGCCGCAATCTCCGAAATGCTTCCGGCCACCTTGACCAGCGCCTCGCTGCCCGTCATGCGATGAACTCCAGATGCCGCAACGTCACATTATGCGGTGATCATGGCGTGGATCAAAGGTCGTCTCCACGTTACACTTGAATTGAAGCCTGGAGATTGCCGCTCCCAACGATGGACATACCGCGTCATGCAAAGGCGCTTGATTTGTGGTGCAGTGGCCGCCCTGCTCACGGCCTTTACGTTCGCGGCCAAGGCGCAGACGCCCGCGCCAGTGGACGACAACCTTGGCGTCAAGGTGGGCAATCCCTCCTTCGTGCGCAAACTCGTCCCGGCCGAGTCTCTCGAGAATGCCGCACTGCAACAATACGGCACATTGAAGCGGCAGGCGACAGCCAAGGGCGCGCTCCTACCGGCGGACCACCCACAAAACGCACGGCTGAAGCGCATCGCAAAAGACCTTCTCCCGCACGCCCATAAATGGAACCCGCGCGCTAAGGACTGGCAATGGGAGGTTGCCCTGATCCGGTCCGGGAACATCAATGCGTTCTGCATGCCGGGCGGAAAAATCGCGTTTTTCACGGGCATTCTCGACAAGCTGCGGCTGACGGACGACGAAGTCGCCATCGTGATGGGCCACGAAATTGCGCACGCCCTTCGCGAACACGCACGTGAACGAGCAGCCAAGACGACGCTGACAAATGTCGGCGGGCGCCTCATAGGCTCGTTGATCTTCGGAGGGGGCGCTGGCGAAATGATCGGCGCAGCAGGCGGCAATCTGCTGACGCTGCGCTTTTCACGCAGCGACGAACTGGAAGCGGACCTGATCGGCATGGAGCTCGCCGCGCGTGCGGGCTACGATCCGGCCGCCGGCATTCCCCTTTGGGAGAAGATGAGCGCCGCTGCGAAAGGCGCGCCACCGCAATGGCTTTCGACCCATCCGGCGGGCGATACACGGATCAAGCTCATCAAGGACAACTTGAAGGACGTCGCACCGCTCTACGATCGAGCCAAGGCGGCGCGAGCAGCCGGCACGCCCACACCACCGCCGTTCCCGGGATCGATTCAGCTGCAGCCGCTCTTGAATGGCCATCGGCAGCCGCAGTGATCGCTTGGCGCAGCGACCACCTGGAATGGCGGAGAAGCAATCGACATGCCTGAAGTGCCGATCAGCAAGGCCAATGCGGAGCACTACGTCTGGGGCGGCGATTGCGACGGATGGCGTCTGGTCGATCGCGGCGATATGAGCGTCATCCACGAGAGAATGCCGGCCGGACGCCAGGAAGTACGTCATCGCCATGCCAAAGCGCGTCAGTTTTTCTTCATCCTGAAGGGTACGTTGACGCTCGAGGTGGATGGCGCGGTCCACACCGTATCGGCCGGAAGCGGCCTCGAGATTGCGCCGCTCACGCCGCATCAGGCCATCAACGGCGGTCCGGAGCCGGTCGAGTTCCTGGTCATCTCGCAGCCGACCACCCGCGGCGACCGTGAGCCGGCCTGAGCTTGGGCTCACGCGATGCACGTCCGGCGAGCGCTGCGGGCTGCAGCGCTCGTCGCATAGCTTCAAAGTATCTGGAACACGTCGTAGGCCGCGTGATCCGGCATGCGCCGGCCGACGCCCACGGCGACGATGCGGTTGAGCCAATCGTAACGCGGCGCGGACGTCTCGAAGTAGGGCGTATTGCGCAGATAATATTCGCTCGGGTCGACGCTCTCGCCGCGCGCGATCCGAGCCATCACTTCGGCAGGACCGTACCGGACTCCGGTGTAGTGCATGAAGATCAGCGCGTTGTCGTCCGTCCGCAGGACAAGCCGCACGTTCGGGCCCATGGATCCGTCACCACGCAACCGCTTCATGTCCATGCCGCCGCCAATCACCTCGCCCTTGAGCCGTGGCCCCTCGAACGTGCCCTTGCCGAGCATGTCGATGTGCAGCCCTCCCGCCGGTGCCGCGCCGATGTCGTGTAGCGCGGTTACGCCGATCGTGAATGTGAAGAGGTACTCGGATCTGAGTGACTGCATCGGGGTCTCCTTGGCTTGGTGGTCGTCGGTGTATGGTCTCGCAGATCAGCATGCCAGGGGTGCGCCATGAAAGTCACCGTCATCCAGACCAACTCGATTAGCGACAAGGGGAAGAACACCGCCCAGGCGACCGAGCTCATCGAGCGTGCCGTCGCGAGCGATCGGCCCGACATCGTCGTGCTACCGGAGGTTTGGAGTTGGCGCGGCGGCACCACGGCGGACAAGGTGCGGGAGGCGGATCAGATCCCCGGCGGACCGGCATGGGAAGTGCTGGCGAGCCTCGCGAAGCGTCACGGCGTCTGGGTGCACGGCGGCAGCATGATCGAGTCGATCCCAGGCTCCGAGCGCCAAGTCTACAATACGACGTGCGTCTTCGACCGATCTGGGCGCGAGGTGGTGCGCTATCGCAAGATTCATATGTTCGACATCACGGCACCAGATGGCACGCCCTATAACGAGAGCGACACTATCCGTGCGGGCTCCGACGTAGTCACTTATGATCTCGAGGGACTGAAAATCGGCTGTACGATCTGCTACGACATGCGCTTTGCAGAGCTTTATCTCACGCTAGCAAAGCAAGGGTGCGACGTGATCATGGTGCCGTCGTCGTTCACGGTGCAAACCGGAAAGGATCACTGGGAGGTTCTGCTTCGCGCACGTGCCATCGAGACACAGTGCTACATCGTGGCGCCCGGCCAGTACGGACCGTTTGTCGACGGAAAGGGCGGTGTGCGGCAGAGCTATGGCCACAGTCTCGTCGCGGATCCATGGGGACACGTGGTCGCCCGGTGCTCGGATGGCGTCGGATACGCGTCGGCTTTGATCGACCGCGCCCAGATCGCGCGCGTGCGCGGGCTGATCCCGATGAACGCGCACCGCCGCCTAAAGGTCGATTAAGTCGTAAACTCGGAGGCCGAGACCACTGGCAGTCCCGACCTCCGAGCCCCTCCCTTCCGTCTCTCAGCCGGCCGCCACTGGAACCGCGACGTAGTGCTCGGCTGTTTGACGGCGGACGAGAAGGAGTGCCTTCGAGCGACCCGCCTCTTTGGCATGTTCGAGTGCATTCTGGAGATCGCCGGCGCTCGCGATCGATGTCGAGCCGGCCTTCAGGATGATATCGCCCGGCTCCAGCCCGGCCTCGGCGGCCGCGCCATTGGGTGACACTTCGATGACGGCAAGGCCATCCTTGCCAGCGCCCTGAACCTCGTCGGAGGGCGCGACGGCGAGGCCGAGATTTTCGAACGACGGGTGCGCATCCGTATCGTTCGAGGCGACTTTCTTGGCCTGCTTTTCTTTCATCTGCGCCAGAGTAACCGAGAGATCGGTGCGCTTACCTTCCCGGACAACACCGAGCTTGACGCTCTTGCCGGCGCCCTCCGTTGCAACGCGCTTGGCGAGATCACGGGCATCCTTCACCGGCGCTCCGTCGAACGACACGATCACATCACCGGACTTCAAGCCGGCTTTGGCCGCGGGGGTACCCACCTGAGGTGCAGAGATGAGCGCGCCTTCGGCTTTATCGAGGCCGAGGGCATCAGCGATGCTTTGGGTGACCGGTTGGATGGCGACGCCGAGCCAGCCGCGCGAAACGTATCCGTTCTGTTGCAGTTGCGGGATGATGGCTTTGACCGTCGCCGCGGGAATGTCGAAGGCAATCCCGACCGAACCGCCCGATGGCGAGTAAATGGCGGTGTTCACGCCAATCACCTCACCCTTCAGGTTGAACGTCGGGCCGCCCGAGTTGCCGCGGTTCACAGGCGCATCGATCTGGATGAAGTCATCATAGGGACCCGAGCCGATGTCGCGTCCTTCCGCCGATATGATGCCGGCCGTTACCGTGCCGCCGAGACCGAAGGGATTGCCCATCGCGACGACCCACTCACCGACTCGGGGCTTGTCGCCAGCGAGCTTGACGAACGGAAAATCATTCTTGCCGTCGACCTTGATCAGCGCGAGATCGGTCTTGGAATCGGTGCCGATGACGCGAGCCTTATATGTCGTGCCGGAATCGGCCACGACTTCGACCTCGACGGCATTGTTCACCACATGGTTGTTCGTCACGATGTAACCGTCGGCGCTGACGAAAAAGCCGGAGCCCTGGCCTTGAATCAAGGGCTGAGCCTGAGGCGTCATTTTCCCGTTGCGGCCATTCTGCGATTGGAAGTCCTTGAAGAATTTTTCGAACGGCGTGCCTTCGAACGGATTTTCGCCCGTCATGCCCGAAACTTCGCTTGCATCGCCGCGCGCTTTCACACGAACCGAGACGACGGCGGGCTTGACCGCTGTCACGAGATCAGAGAAGCCGGGAACGGCTGCTTGTCCAGCGACGGCTTGCGCGCCTGCCGCGCTTTCGGGCGCAAACAAGGCAGTTGGGGCTCGTGCGTCGACACCGAAAGCAATACTGCCGGCTAGCAGCGCAGCAGCCGAAACGCCAAAGAGAATGCGGCGCGCCGAGTGATTCAATAAGGACGTCTTGCTATTAGAGCCAACCGCACTCGGCGCAGGCTCGATTGAGTTTTCATTCATTTGCTTGGCTCCGTTCTCCGATTGGCGCTCCAGCTCATATCGAAGCGTCTATGAGCCATATGTGGGGAGCGCCACGTTACGGGAACGTGGCCGATGCCATACAAATTGGTAATGCGATCATCAGCGACGAGATCGTGCAAGCGGGCGCGATTGCATCGTTGGGTTTATTTCGTGTCGGTCGGGCGGAGCTTAGCGTCGCCGGCCACGCAACCGTCCGGGCGTACGGCCGCGGCCAGGCCGACGGGAACGCGTGGCGCCATCGATGCGGCGGCCTTCCGTCAGGATCTCGAACCGCAATGCGCCAGCCGTTGGGACCGCCTCGACCAGCCGCACCTCCACCATGTCACCAAGCCTGAACCCGAGGCCAGTGCGCTCGCCGATGAGGGCGTGCAAGTCCTCGTCGTGATGCCAGAAGTCGCGTCCGATGGTCGAGATCGGGACGAAGCCGTCGGCGCCGGTCTCTTTCAGCCGCACGAAAAGACCGGAGCGTGTGACGCCCGAAATCCGCGCTGGGAAATCGGCACCCGCACGATCGGCCAGATGGGCGGCGAGCAGGCGGTCGGAGGTCTCGCGCTCGGCGGACATTGCGCGACGCTCGGCTTCCGAGATGGACTTTGCCACGTCGCTCAGGCGCGGCTCGTCCTCCTTGCGCAAGCCATCGGTTCCGAACTTGAGCGCGCGGATTAGAGACCTATGCACCAGAAGATCGGCATAGCGCCGGATGGGCGACGTGAAGTGCGCGTATCGCTGCAGATGAAGGCCGAAGTGGCCGATGTTCGCCGTCGCATACTCTGCCTGTGCCTGCGAGCGCAGCACCACCTCGTTGACGAGATCGGTGACGGGAAGCGCCTTCGCCCGTTCCAGAATCCGATTGAAGTCGGACGGCTTCAGGCCCTCGCCCTTCGGCAGCTTGATGTCGAGCGTTTCGAGAAACCGCGCGAGATTGGCGAGCTTCTCCTTCGATGGCTTGTCGTGGATGCGATAGACGCAGGGCGCGTTGTGCTGCTCTAGCGTTTCGGCCGCGGCGACGTTGGCCTGAATCATCATTTCCTCGATGAGGCGATGGGCTTCAAGGCGCTCAGGAACCACAATCCGCGCGACGCGACCCTCGGCATCCATGATGATCTTACGCTCGGGCAAATCCAAGTCGAGCGGCGCGCGCGCCTCGCGGGCTCGCTTCAAAGCCTGGTAAGCCGCCCAAAGTGGTTCGAGCGCGCTTGCCATCAAAGTCTGCGCTTTCTCACCGGGCTTGCCGTCGAACGCGACTTGCGCATCCTCATAGGAAAGCTTCGCAGCGGACCGCATGAGGCCGCGCCTGAACTGATGGCGGCGCTTCATGCCGTTGCGATCGATCACCATGGTCACCGCCATGCACGGCCGCAATTCGCCCTCGCGCAGCGAGCACAGGTCGTTCGAGATGCGCTCGGGAAGCATCGGGACGACGCGATCGGGGAAATAGACCGAGTTTCCGCGCAACTCGGCCTCGCGATCGAGGCGCGTGCCCGGGCGTACGTAGTACGCCACGTCGGCAATCGCGACGGTGACGATGAACCCGCCCTCGTTGCGGGGATCGGTATCGGGCACCGCCGCAACAGCGTCATCGTGGTCGCGCGCATCGCGCGGATCGATGGTCAGCAGAGGAATGCCCGTCAGGTCCGCACGACCTTCGTTCGTCAATTCCGGAAGATGCTCGACCTCACGCAGAACGACATCCGGGAACTCGTCGGGGATGCCATGGGCATGCACGGCGATGAGGCTGATCTGGCGTTGGTCGGCGGGATTTCCCAGCGTCTCCGCCACGCGTGCATCAGGGACGCCACCGCTGTGGCGGCTCAGGATGTCGAAGCGCACCAGATCGCCATCGCGGGCGTCACCCTCCGCACCTTCCCGTACCGGCCAGGTTTTCAAATCGCGTCGATCGATTGGCTCGATGTTGCCGCCGCCGCGTGCGCGGGAGCGAAAAATGCCGAGCAGCCTGCGCTTCTCACGCGGCAGCTTCTTGATCAGCTCGGCCTCATACTTGTAACCGTGCACATCGGCCGTCTCGAGCCGCTCGACGCGCGCCAGGATACGGTCGCCAACGCCGACGCTCTCGTCTGAACCGCGTTGCCGCCCCTTGTTCGGCAGCACAAGTATCCGAGGCCGTGATCCGGCGTCCTCCTCCCACGCGACCGGCTGCGCGATCAGATCGCCTTCGTTGTCACGGTCGATGATCTCGATCACGGCTACCGGCGGGATGTGCCCGTGTCGCTTCAGCGTTTTGCGATTGCCAACCAGCTCTCCATCGGCGGCCATATCGGCGAGCAGCGCCTTCAGCTCGACGCGATCGCCGCCCTTGATCCCAAACGCCTTGGCGATCTCGCGCTTGCCGACCTTCCCCTGCGCCTGCTGGAGGAATTGAAGCACCTCCTCACGGCTCGGCAGCCCGCCGGCCCGGTCGGGCGAGGTTGCGGATTTGCGCGACGGCCTGGGTGCGGCTTTTTTCGGCTTTGCCATACGCGGATCAATAACAGGAACCGTTGGCTCGTGACAGGGGGCGCTCCGACTGCCCCACATCCACGTCCCGCCGCGGCATGGTTGGCGGGCGGAACGAAGTCTGCTTTCTTCGCCGCGATGTCATAACAGCCACACAAAGGAACGCGGCCATGTCCGATAACTTCGATAAAGGTCTCAAGCTGAGGAAGGAAGTGCTCGGCGAAGCGCACGTCGCTCGCTCAATGGCCGCTGCCGACGACTTCACGAAACCCGTACAGGATATGGTGACTGAAATCGGCTGGGGCGCCTTCTGGACGCGGCCGGGCCTGACGCGCAAAGAGCGGAGCCTGATCACAATGGGCATCCTTGCCGCCCTCGGTCGGTCGCATGAGCTTTCGGTGCATGTGCGCGGGGCCGTCAACAACGGCTGTACCCCAGATGAGATTCGCGAGGCGCTGATCCATACCGGCTGCTATGCAGGTTTCCCGGCGACGCTGGAGGCCGTGCGTGTGGCCAAGGGCGTTCTCGACAGCCTGGCTGAGCCCCCGAAGGGATGACACCCTCCTGTCGCGAGCATTCTCGCCAAGTCGATTTTTCGTCGTAGCGCTGACGCGCACGCGGCAGTAGCCTCCGGTCATGGAGACACGGCGACATGACCGGGTTTCTTGGGCGGCGGCGATCAGCCTTGTGTGGGCGCTCGCTCCGGTGGCCGCACTTGGCCAAGAGCGGTTGCCTCCGGGATCATTGGTTGATCAGCCAGCGTATCCCACATCTCCGTACCGCGGCGTAATCGATGGATCGGGACGCACCATTCCATGCCTGTGTCGTGCCCAGGGGAAAACGTATCATCTCGGCGAAACGGTCTGCATGTCGACCCCTGTCGGCATCGTGCTGGCGCGTTGCGATCTTCTGCTCAACAACGTGTCATGGATGCCGACCGATATTCCGTGCGTCTTGAGCAAAACCGGATCGCAAACGACCGTCGCACGCGCCGAATAGCAATTTAGGTCCACGCGAAGCCTCGCGTTCGCAATCCGAGGGCGGCCTGTAATCAGGCCGCCCTCGGAACTCTGTCCTGGAAGAAGACGTTATTTCTTCTCCATCTTTGGCAGCGCTTTTACTTGATCGCTGGTCATGTTGAGGACAACGCGATCGTCGCCGAATTTGAATTGAGTGGGCGTCAGCGACACCCGCGTTTCACCGAGACCAAGGAAACCGCCGACGTCGGCATGCATCTCGGTAACCTTGCCCGAGCTATCTCTACGCAGTTCAGCAACCTCGCCGACATTCTTATCGTCGCTGCTGTAAACGGTCTTGTCGATCCACGCCTTCGCTTGCTCGTCGGTCATTGTCACACCTTCCGCCGGAGCGACGGGCTGCACAGAGGGCGCCGGCGTCGTGACGGGGGGTGTGGTCGGAGACGGCGTAGTCGGTGTGGTTGTTGTCTGGGCGATCGCCACCGAGCTCACGAGCGTAACGGCGAGCGTAAGAGGAAGCGCAATTTTCACTGTCGTTCTCCTGGGGAATATTGAAACAGAGAGACGCCCCGTGGCGCTCATCCGACAGAACATTCCCTCCACGACTTTCGTTCCGACCTGCCGAAGAAACAAACCAGCCAATCACTCTCCAAATTCTTTGGAACACTCATAAAAGCTCGATTTGGGCGCAGAAAAATAGTCTGCAGCTCCGCATGTCCTCCCCTCAGCAGAACATTGCTTGCACAAGGCCCAGGAACCCGCGCGCCGCGTAGACGTTTTATTGCGGCGAGGGACGAACACACCCTTAAAGCTGACGAACACCCTTAAAACTAAAGGAGATGATGATGAACTGGGATCGCATTGAAGGCGGCTGGAAAGAATTCAAGGGCAAGGTAAAGCAACAGTGGGGCGAGCTTACCGATGATGAGCTCGATCAGATCAACGGCAAACGCGAAGAACTCGAAGGCCATCTTCAGCGTCGTTACGGCTACGCGAAAGATAAGGCCCGCAGTGAAGTGGATACGTGGCTGAAGAATAGCTGAACGCAGCGGCAGGAGGCCGGTGTTTCCTCTCGATGGCCTCTTACCGCACCCGGACGTGGACATCCAATGGTGTCTACGTTCGGGCTCCAACTGCTCTTACAAGGGATGGCTTCGGTCCGTGCGTCTGGACCCAGAAGCTATTGAGTAACATGAGTACGATTTGGCTTTTATCTTTGATGTTTTTGCCGCTCGCGACGGTAATGGTGTTTGTCACGCTTGAAAGCGACACGCTCCGTGCGACAATTGCAAAATGCGTATCACCGGACCGGGCGCCACGCACCAACAGCGACGCCCAATAAGATAACGGAACGGTTTTCAGACGCTACGCGACTGGCAGCGTCGCCGCTTCTCAAATAAAGGGACGAACCCTTTGCTCCGTAGACGTGAAACTTGCGAGTTCTGCGAGTTTCACGTCATCGAGCAGCGTCAAGGTATTTCGGCGCCAATCGATGAGACCTCGCTCTCTGAGCGTCCGGATGCTCTTATTCGTATGCACGACGGAAAGACCCATCGTATCTGCAATATGCTCCTGGGTTATCGGGATATTGAGCCGTCTTCCCTGCAGCATTCCGGCCCGGCGCGCGCGATCAAAGATGCAGAGCAGGATATATGCAATCCGCTGCAATGCGGGCTGCTGACCCACCGCGACGAGATGATCGGCAATCATGGACTCTTCACGCGACGCGATCCACGTCATGTCGAAGGCTAGCCCTGCATGCCTTTCATAGAGCTCCCAAACGCGTTCGCGCGAAAACACGCATAGCCGCACATCGCTGAGCGCCTGTGCCGAGTGTAACATCTTGTCGAAGATCACACTCTGAAGACCGAGAAAATCGCCCCGCACGGCGAAATTGAGAACCTGCCGCCTCCCGCTCTCCAGAACCTTGTATCGCAATACCCACCCATGCAGCACCGAGAACAGGTGCGCACTATCATGCCCTTCGAGAAAGACATGCGAGCCGGCCTTGACCATCAACTCGCCGACCTTGAATTTTTGAACGAATGCCAACTCCTCGGGTGTGAATTCACGGAACGTCCCAAGTGTACGTATCGGACACTTCGTACATGGCGTTGTTATAGTTTGCTTGTCCTCGTCGACCAAGGACCCCCCAGAACTCTTCGTGGCCACACTCGCGCTCCTACGTAGGCCGCGTCGACACGTGACGATGCCCGACACCCGTACACACCAAACACGCTATTATACGGCGCAACCTTTGAGGCCAAGAGAGGCCAAGCATTCTAGCGCTTCCAAAGCTGCCGCGTCGCAAGCTCGGCGCCTCGCACGAGACTCTCGAGTTTAGCAAACGCCACTTTCGGATCGACCATGCGATCACCCGCAAAAGCGGCGAAACCAGAGTCCGTCGACGCAACGATACGGTCGCGCCCCACGACATTCGCATATCGCTCGAGCCGATCTGCCACCACCTCCGGAGGCTCGACGTAATTGTTGGTCACGTCGATCACCCCGGGCACCAGGACCTTGTCATCAGGCAGCCGAATCCGCTCGAACACCCGCCAGTCGTGCTGATGAGTCGGCGTCGCCGCCTCGATAACGATCTGCCGCGGCCGCCCCTTCAGGATCACCCGCAGGATCTTCTCGAAAGCAATGTCGTGCGTATGCGGTCCCTCGTAGTTGCCCCACGAGACGTACATCCGGAGCCTTTCAGGCGGCAACCCGGCCAGCGCGTGATTGAGCGCCTCGATTTGTTCCTCGGCGTGGTTGAGGAAGGCGGCATCACTCGCGTGCTTGAAGATGGTATGCCGCCCCATTGCCAAGTCGGGACAATCGATCTGCAGGTCGAAGCCTGCCGCAACGATGGCCTCGTACTCGACGCGCATAGCCCTACCGAGCGCCTCGAGGTAGGCCATATGCGTCGGATAATAACGGTTCGGATGGAAGATCGCGATCAGTCCCGGCGAGGCTGCCGTCAGAAAGGCGCCATGCGGCCTGTGCTTCTCGACCGCCGCCTGCATTCGCCGGATGTCCGCATCGAGCGGCTCCCGCGTCCGCATGGTGACAGGCCCGGTGCACGTCGGTCGATGAAACCGATGCGATCGTCGACGTCGCGTCTCGGCCGACGCCGCCGCACCCGGAAATTCGTCGAGATCAGCCGGCGTCACCAGCGGGCTGTCACCCGAAAAGCCGGTTAGCCGATGCTGAATATAGCTCGCATATGTGAGCTTCGAGAATTCGCCATCAGAGACGATATCGATGCCAATCCGCTTCTGCCGATCCACCTCGACATCGATCGCTTCCGTGATTACCGCATCGAATAGCTCGGCCGGAACCGGCGTCCCCGCCTCTTCCGCCTCGACCACATCACTCACCATCTCCGATCGCGGCAAACTGCCCACGTGTGTGGTGAGGATGCGTTCTGGAGAGCTCATTGCCGATAGCCTCCGGGTTGCGCCCCGATGTTGTAGCGCGGGTAGCCGCATATGACGTCGAGCATAGGCATTACTCGCCGAAATTCACGGCCTTTCACCCAGCGGTTTTCGCCCGTACTGGGATCCGCTCCATTTTTCAGCCGTTTCTCCACCGTCGCCGGTCAAAAGCAGCCTCCGCTCGTCCACTCCGGGGAAAGATCGTATCGCGTCCACCCGCGTCTGTGACAGTTTCAGATTATAGACGTTGCTGCCTTTTTGCATCCGTACGCCCGTCAGCCGAGAGCGAGTATCCCTGAGTGCATCCGTGGTCAATGCTTCGCCAAGCTCGATACGCGTAGGCACCGCTGTTGGATTGATTTTTGCCGAGTTGAAATCGAAATAGATCGTCATATCGACCGTAGGCGGTGCCTGCCCAATCGCGGCCACCCCGTTGCGCTCACTTTGGAAAGATTGCCGCTCTCGACGCCCTAAAAAAGCGATCAAGCTTCGGCCCAATGACCCTGTATGCAGATGGAGCCGGTAACCACGTCCGCCATGGAGCCACGAACCGCATGAGCCACGCCGTATAGCCATCGACCAATGCGCAGTAAAAGTGCTTGCCCGACTCCGGCGAAACCACGACAGTCCGCTCAATTCGAGGATCGCCCGCGGGTCGCAGGCCAGCAGCACTGGAACGTTGATGCCAGCAAAGCACCTGATCATGGTCGGCCACGCAGCCCTTGACCGCGTCTATCGCGTCGAGGCCTTCCCGCGCGAGCCGACCAAGGTGCGCGCCATCGAGTCGATCGAGGTGGGTGGTGGCATGGCTGCGAACGCGGCCGTTGCTGCCTCGCGGCTTGGGGCCAAGGTGGAACTCTGGAGCCGCGTCGGCGACGACAACGCAGCCGCCATCATCAAGGCGGGTCTGAAGGTCGAGCGAGTCGACATACGCGGCATTCAAAGTTTCGAGGAAGCTCGGTCTTCGACCTCTACCATCATTGTTGATGATCACGGCGAGCGCCTCATCGTCGGCATGCGCGACACGACAATGCCGACCGGCACGAGTTGGCTTCCACTCGAACGCATATCCCAGGCAGCCGCCGTCATGGCGGATCTTCGCTGGCTGGAAGCGACACGCGTCACTTTTGAGCATGCGCGTAAGTCCGGCATCACCACGATTCTTGACGCCGATCTCGGCGCGCGTGAGGCGTTGCCCGAGCTTCTGGAGCTTGCGGATTACGCTATATTCTCCGCGCCGGCTCTGCGCGAGTTCACGAAAGACGGAGACGATGCAACCCGCCTCGACGCGGTGCTGAAATTCGGCCCCCGTTACGCTGGCGTGACGCTCGGTCGAGACGGCTACCTCTGGCTCGAGGCGAACGGTATGCGCGGAGCTCAGCCCGCTTTCGGCGTCGACGCGGTTGATACCACGGGCGCAGGCGACGCTTTTCACGGAGCCTTCACAGTCGCTCTGATGGAAGGCCGCAACACGGCCGAATGCGCACGCCGAGCTGCAGCAGTCGCGGCTATGAAGTGCACGCGGCTTGGCAGCCGCGCTGGCCTGCCCACCGCGGAAGAGTTGGACGCCTTTCTCGCGGACCGAAATTGAGTAGCGGCACGTCCGACCGCTCGCGCCGGCACACAAGTCGTGAGTTACACCCGTTCACGATCATATGCCGCGGCTCCAAGGCTCGTTTTCGCCCTCGATCCGCGATTGTATGCAACTCCACGGACACGATTCGCAGGCTCGGCACATCGGACGTCAGCCTCACACTCAATGGGGGAACGGATACATGCACGCCTCGTCGCCAGTACGGGCCGGTAACGTGACCGAGTTGCAGGTCATCCCGGTGTGTACGGAATCGAAATCCCCGTGCGCAACAGCGATGCGCACCTTGGAGATAGAGGAGCAGGGCCTCGCTGCTCTGCGAGCAAAGCTCGGAAATGGCCTCGGTGAGGCCTTCGAGAAAGCGGTCGCAAGGCTTGCTGAAGCACGCGGTCGCGTTATCGTCACGGGCATCGGTAAATCCGGGCATGTCGGCCAAAAGGTAGCGGCGACCTTCGCATCGACGGGGACGCCGGCTTTCTTCGTACATCCGACCGAAGCCGCCCACGGCGATCTCGGCATGATTGCCCGCGATGATGTGGTACTCGCGCTCTCATGGTCGGGCGAGACAGCCGAGCTGTCCGGTATTCTGACCTACTCGCGCCGTTTCAATGTTGGATTGATCGCGATGACCTCGCGTCACGACTCCGCACTCGGCAAGGCGGCGGATGTCGTCCTCGAGTTGCCGCGCGCCAAAGAAGCCTGCCCGCATGGTTTGGCCCCCACGACATCGACCACCATGCAGCTTGCCCTCGGTGATTGCCTGGCGATTGCGCTGCTTGAGCGAAAGGGCTTCACGGCACACGATTTTCGCGTCTTTCACCCGGGCGGGTCGCTCGGCGCCCAGCTCAAGCACGTTAGCGACTTGATGCACAAGGGCGATGCGCTGCCGCTCGTCCCGCTCGACACCACGATGGGCGAAGTTATCGTTACGATGACGACCAAAAGCTTCGGCTGCGTCGGCGTCGTCGACGAGACCGGCCAACTCGCCGGCATGATCACCGATGGCGACCTCAGGCGCCATATGGGCGATGGCCTGCTCGCCCGAAGCGCCGCAGACATCATGACGAGGCGCCCGAATACCCTCACCCCCGGCGCACTGGCCTCCGCGGCCCTGGAGCAGATAAACTCCCTCAAGCGAACGCAGATGTTCGTCGTCGAGAACGGCCGGCCGGTCGGCATCGTTCACGTGCACGATCTGCTGCGCGCCGGCGTCGCCTAAGAAGGCATCCCGGCGGCAGGGTTCGGAGTTGGGAGAGATTGCATGCAAGTCGTCATGTGCGAAGCGTACGGTGGGCCTGACAGCCTTGTGGTCAAATCCGTCCCCTCTCCCATGCCCGGCGAAGGCGAGGTCAAAATTCGACTGCGCGCACGCGGTGTAAGTTTCACCGACGTTCTGCGTATCGCCGGCCAGTACCACGTCAAGACACAACCTCCCTTCATCCCAGGTGGCGAAGCCTCCGGCGAGATCGTCGAATTGGGAACCGGTGTTACAGATCTGAAGGTCGGCGACCGGGTCTTGTGCGGCGGCGGATTTGCCGAGGAGACCGTGCAACCGGCGTCCTCCGTGGTGAAACTTCCTGCGTCCGTCGGCTTTGAAGCTGCCGCGGCATTCCGGTCGAACTACACCACTGCATATTACGCGATGCAGCGCGGACGGCTCCAGCCGGGCGAAACTCTGCTCGTGCACGGCGCGGCGGGTGGCGTGGGTCTCGCGACCGTAGACGTCGGCAAACTCATGGGCGCCCGGGTCATCGCGACCGCGCGCAGTCTTGAGCGCCTCGAAATCTGCAAACAGCTCGGCGCAGATCACGTGATCGACTACAGCGCGGGGTTTCGCGAGCAGGTCCTCGAGCTCACGGGAGGGCGAGGCGCCGACGTCATTTTCGATCCCGTCGGCGGCGACATTTTCGATGAATCGATGCGCTGCATTGCGCCCTTCGGCCGTATTCTGATCGTCGGCTTCACGGGCGGGCGTCCCGCCCTCGCCAAGACAAACCATCTTCTTGTCAAGGACGCCGAGGTAATCGGGTTCACGATCGGCGCGCTCAACCGGCTCGACCCCGAGCGCGCCCGGCGCAATCTCGATAGTCTCGTCGGTTGGCTGGGTGCGCGCCGTATCGCCCCCTATCACTCCCACGCTCTGCCGCTCGCCCAAGCGTCCGATGCGCTGAATCTTATCGTGAATCGTCAAGTCATAGGCAAAGTTCTGCTGGTCTGACGACCTCCTCGCGGCACATCGCAGTCGATCAAACCGCAGCCGGCTTAAATGTCGCCTGCTGTCGAGGCGCATCCGAGATCGCCGCCGCTCTCCGCCTGCATCCCGCACGCGTTGGCACGAACTCGGCATGGTCGGGAAACCATACTCGCAGCCGATATTGATCCACGATATACGCATCCGCGCCCACCCATCGCCCCACCTTAAGGAGATTGATAGATCATTTAGCGAACTTTTCAAGAACATTTGTTGACAGTCGGACTCGGTGTGCTCATATTGGCAAGAGAGCAGCACCTCTCGCGCCAAGCGAAACGGAGCGAATGGGTTCCGTCAGCGGTTAGGCAGGCGTCATGTCCGAACGTATTGCATTTGCAAATTTGCCACTCCCCCCGATTTCGGAACAGATCTGGGATAGCAAGTACAGGCTCAAGGCGGCTGACGGCGCCCCACTCGACGCAACATTGGACGACACTTGGCGTCGCGTCGCGCGAGCCGCAGCAGGACCTGAGGCTGAGGTCATACGCCCACGCTGGGAAGCGCTCTTTTTCGAGGCCATGCGAGACATGGCATTTCTTCCAGCAGGTCGCATCATCGCCGGCGCAGGGACAAGCCGGGACGTCACGCTCTTCAATTGCTTCGTCATGGGGAGCATCGAGGACGACCTGTCTTCGATCTTCGACAACGTGAAAGAAGCCGCCCTCACCATGCAGCGCGGGGGAGGCATCGGCCACGACTTCTCGACATTACGACCCGCGGGCGCTCTCGTCCGCAGCGTCGGAGCCGGCGCGTCGGGGCCAGTCAGCTTCATGGACGTCTGGGACGCCATGTGCCGGACAATCATGTCGGCCGGCCAGCGGCGCGGCGCCATGATGGGCACACTGCGCTGCGATCATCCGGATATCGAGACGTTTATTGACGCGAAGGCAGAACGCGGGCGTCTCCGCAATTTCAACATGTCCGTTCTCGTCACCGACGCCTTCATGCGAGCCGTGCGCGCCGACCTCGACTGGCCCCTTAGCTTCGCCGGCACAGTTGTACGCACCGTACGCGCCCGTGCCCTGTGGGACCGGATCATGCGGGCGACCTACGCCTACGCCGAGCCCGGCGTGATCTTCATCGACCGCATCAACGCCAACAACAATCTCGCCTATTGCGAAGCCATCCAGGCCACCAATCCTTGTGGCGAGCAACCACTGCCGCCCTACGGAGCGTGCCTGCTTGGATCCCTCAATTTGGCGCGCCTGGTCTCACGGCCCTTCGAGAGCGATGCCGAGTTGGACGAGGGGCGTCTGGGGGAATTAACGGAACTCGCGGTCCGCTTCCTCGACAACGTTATTGACGTCTCGGCTTACCCGCTAGCCGCGCAAGAGAAGGAGGCCAAAGCCAAACGCCGGATCGGCCTCGGCATGACTGGTCTGGCCGACGCGCTCGTCATGTGCGGTGTCCGATATGGAAGTGCTGAAGCGCAGCGGTTGGCCGGACGCTGGATGGCCCTGATCGAGCATCACGCTTATGCAGCAAGCGCGTCACTTGCAGCGGAGAAGGGCGCTTTCCCTCTCTATGACTCGACCCCTTTTCTGGCGAGCCCGAATATCCGCCGATTGGACGCAGGCGTGCGTGAGGCGGTGTCGAAGCATGGCATCCGCAACGGCTGCCTCACCTCGATTGCTCCAACCGGCACAATTTCGCTGTTGGCGGGTAACGTCTCGAGTGGCATCGAGCCAATATTCGACAACCACTATCAACGCCGCATCCGGGAAGCGGACAATCGTACGCGCGAAGAGACTGTCGAGGACCACGCCTACCGCATTTATCGGGCTCAGTCAGGACCCGCGGCGCCTCTTACCGACGCCTTCGTGACGGCAGGCGAGTTGACGCCGGGCGAACATCTGCAAATGCAAGCGGCTGTGCAGGCTCACGTCGACAGCTCCATCTCCAAGACGATCAATTGCGCCGAGGACATGACGTTCGAAAACTTCAAGGACGTCTACATGGAGGCCTACGATCTGGGGCTCAAGGGGTGCACGACATTCCGGCCGAATCCAATCACTGGGTCAGTGTTATCATACACGCCCACCACCACCGAGGAAGCGGTGGCGCTGCCGGAGCAGGCTGCGCCGATCGCTCGATCTGAGACTTTGCCGTCAACGCCCCCAGCCACTCTGAACGAGACCGGAAGCGCTCCGGTGGCACCTGTTCCCGACGATCGCGATAAACATTCGATCTCTAGTCCTATCGCCCGACCGCAGGCGGAATCGAATGACGAGTCTGGCGTGGTTTATATGTCGCCGCCCCTCGCGCGCGATCCTGTGCTCTCCGGCTTCACGTATAAATTGAAATGGGCGGGAAGCGACCACGCCATCTACGTCACGATCAACGACATCGAACGCGAGGGCCGCCGACGTCCCTTCGAGATCTTCATCAACACAAAAAATCTGGAGCATTACGCTTGGACGGTAGCGCTCACGCGCATGATCAGCGCTGTTTTCCGCCGTGGTGGCGACGTTTCATTTGTCGTCGAGGAGCTGAAGGCGGTATTCGACCCCCAAGGTGGTCAGTGGATGGACGGGCGGTACGTGCCTAGCCTTCTAGCGGCTATCGGGGAGATCATTGAGAGCCATCTGATCCGTACGGGATTTTTGCAGAACGCCGCCCGGAGTGAGCAAAGCGAGGCCTTACTGCCCGGCGACACGACCGCTCATGCGCACGTCCGGCCCACGGAAAGTCGATTGGCCGGGCGGCGCTGCCCGCGCTGCCACGTCGGCTCGCTTGTGACGGAATCCGGTTGTTTGATTTGCCGTGACTGCGGCTACGCGAAATGCGGCTGATCTTACGGAAGTGAGCATTCAATCTGTCGTTTGCGCTCGCTTCAAACTTTGCTTGATCCTCACAAAACAAATGCCTTGAACCGTTGCCGATTGATCACATAGAACGCCGACTCGTTAGCTCTTTTGCTGAAATTGATTGTAAGACATCGGAGCGAATGTCATTGTTTTCCAATGATCCGGTCGTGAATTGCCTCGGCGAATAAAAGCTGACACTCATAACGGACAGGTTTTGCACGGGAAGACGGAAAACAACGTAGATCGAGTTCGGAACCAACTACAGGTAGCTGTGCTTAGTTCTCGAAATGTAAGCGTTCGGGTATTCAAATGGAGTGCAGTCTCGAGAGGGAGTTGGAAGAGTCGACGCCTCTGCAGAGGGTCGATGTGGACGCCGTATCGATTCAGCGTCCTATCGGGACCACCGTTTGGCCAACCGCTTCGGGCCGCCGGGTTCGTCACGTCATCTACAGCTTGATCGGTTGTCCTCCCGTCAGAGCCGCGACATATATTCTCGTCCGTCATACACTCGATGGCGATCGAGAAGTGCTTGCCATCAGGGCAACGCGAAGCCCTTTCCCAAGTGTCAATTTAGCCCGCATCCGCCGCTCGGGAGCCCGTTGGGGCGCAACCGAGGTACACCTGTTTCGCGGGAGCAGGTCGGATGAGGAGCGCCGCGACCTCGTTTCAGATCTTTGCCGTGCTCTCGGCGCGCGCGCTCCCTACCGGACAGCGCTGAGGAAAACGGCGAGCTGAGAAGGCCATCTGGCCTTGCGCCCTCGCCGCCTCTCGATCTAACGAGGTGCTTGCTCTCAGACTTCGAGGCCTTCGTTTTCCGCGAACCGTTCCAAGGCTTCGCGCAAGCTACCGGACTGTGCATCGATCAAGGGATCGAGAAACCCCGCAATACGTCCGGCATCGAGTGACAGCAGCATGGCCTTGACGGGCCCGATCGAAGCCGGCGCCATCGACAACGATCTCAGGCCGATAGCCACCAGCGCGGCCGCTTCCAATGGCCGACCGCCGAGTTCACCGCATAGCGAAACGGAACGCCCATGCCGCTCCCCTGCGCGCACGACCATTCGCAAAGCTCTGAGAAACGGCACGCTGAGCGCGTCAAATCGGGAACCGACCCGTTCGTTGCCGCGGTCGGCTGCAAAAAGGTATTGCAGGAGATCGTTGCTTCCGATCGAGACGAAATCAACGATCGGCATCAGATCATCGAGCGCAAACAGCAACGAGGGCACCTCGATCATGATGCCGACGCGCAGGCGCGACGGCAGGGGATGTCCGCGCCGCGCGGCCCGCTGCATCTCGCCATCGATCAGCTCGCGAACGGCCTCGATTTCCCCCCGCGTCGACACCATCGGCGCCATGACAGTCAACGGACGGCCGTTTGCCGCGCGGAGCATCGCGCGGACCTGCGTTTGAAGCAGAGCGGGACGATCGAGAGCTAAGCGCACGCCCCGCCAACCGAGGGCAGGATTCTCTTCCGGGGTGCTTCTGATGTACGGCAGCACCTTGTCGCCGCCGATGTCGAGCGTCCTGAAGATGACCGGTCGCTCTCCCGCCGCATCGAGCACAGCGCGGTAGGTCGCAATTTGACGTTCAAGCCGTGGCAGCGACGGCGCAATCATGAATTGCAGCTCGGTACGATAGAGCCCAATGCCGTCCGCGCCAGACTCCTCGATATGCGCCAGATCGACCGGCAATCCAGCATTGAGATGAAGCTCGATCCGCACACCGTCCCGCGTGATCGCCGGGCGGTCGCGAAGTTGATCGTATTGACGCTGGCGACGAGCGCGAAAACGCGCCTTGTCGGAATAAACGGACACGACCTGGTTCGACGGGCGGATGTAAACCTCACCGGTCTCCGCGTCGACGATGATTGGCCCGCCCGGCTCGACCCGCTCCATGATCCCGCGTGCACCGCCCACTGCGGCAATGCCGAGCGCACGCGCAACGATTGCGACATGGCTGTGACCGGAACTCTCCTCGATGACCAACCCCTTCAGCCGCTCCCGATCGTAATCCAGGAGATCGGCTGCACCCATGCTCCGCGCAACAATGATCGTGTCATGCGGCAGGTCCTTGCGCAGCCCACCGTTGCCGGCTGCGCTTGCCAGTACGCGGAGCAGCCGATCGGACAGATCGTCGAGATCCCGCAATCTGTCACGCCAGAACGGATCGTGCAGGCGCAGCATTCGGGCACGCGAACGGTTCTGCACCTGCTCCACGGCCGCTTCTGCCGTAAGACCCGACTTCACGGCATCAACCAGTCGCCGCTGCCAGCCGCGATCATTGGCGAACATGCGGTAGGCTTCGAGCACATCGCGATGCTCGCCTGCACGCGCCAGATGACTCTGGCTCATCAAGGTGTCGAGCGTCGACTTGAGCTCGGCAATCGCCGACTCGAGGCGGGTCGTCTCAGACACAACATCCGCTGCAACGAGTTCAGTCACCGCGATACGCGGTGCGTGCAACACCACGTGACCGAGAGCCAGTCCTTCGGCAATCGGTTGCCCGCGCACAATATCGTCGATCGCCCGCGCGGCGCTTCCCATCGCATTGGCAACCGAGCCGGCAATCAGATGCTCGGCCAATACCATGGCGGTGGTCTGCAATGCCTCGACGTCGTCATCGGTGTACTGACGCGGCGTCTGGTTCTGCACCGTCAGCACGCCCAGCACATCCCCGCTCCTGAGGATGGGCACTGCGAGAAACGAGTGATAGACATCCTCGCCGGTTTCGGGACGGTACGAAAAGGCGGGATGCGACCGGGCATCAGGCTCGTTGACGGGCACGGCGAGTTCGGCGCACCGCCCGACCAGTCCCTCGCCCCGCTTCATGAACAGATTATGGACCGCGCTCGGATTCAGCCCCTCGGTCGCGAAAAGCTCCAGCGAATGATCTTGGCGCTTGAGGTAGATCGAGCATACCTCCGCAACCATGAGGCCCGACACCAAGCGCACGATTTTGTCCAGGCGACGTTGACCGTCGTCCGTCTCGGCCATCGTCTCGCGCAGCCGGCGCAGAATGAGCCTGAGCGTCGGCTCCGCCGAGGTGATTTGCGGTTCCTCGACTGGTCTCTTTGGCATAATTGGAATGAGCCCGTTGACGACCGTCCAGTCAAGCGTTCTGGCTTGTCGCGGCTAAGAAGGGTCGGAAGTGACGCACACGATCATGTACGGGACCGTGCTCACCCCCAAACGAAGCCTGTTTCGAACCGAGAATGATCGAGGGCCCTCGCCCTGGCGATCATCATCGCATCTGACATGCTAGTCGCCTTTAGTTGCACTAGCATCACATCGGATGGCGCCCAAATGGGCAACCGGGACGTGAGGCTTGGCGAGCGCCAGACGGGAGGCAATCGTCAGTCCGCGTCGAGACCGTAAAGCGAATGGAGCGTCCGCACTGCCAGTTCCGAATAGGCTGCGTCGATCAACACGCTGATCTTTATCTCGGACGTGGTGATCGCCAGGATATTGATGCTCTTGCTCGCGAGGGCCGTGAACATGCGCGCCGCAACCCCGGCGTGGCTCCGCATGCCGATGCCGATCACGGAAATCTTGACCACGTCGGATGAACTCTCGAGCTCACATTTTCCGATCTGGGTACGCGCCGACTTCAGGACCTCGAGTGCCCGGGGCAGCTCCGTTTGCAGCACGGTGAAAGTCATATCGGTCGAGCGTCCATCGGACGACACATTCTGGACGATCATGTCGACGTTGATGTTGGCGTTCGAGAGAGGGCCGAATATGGCCGCCGCGATGCCCGGTCGATCGGCGATCCCTCGCAGCGTAATCTTGGCCTCGTCCTTGGAATAGGCGATGCCGCTGACGACCTGGGTCTCCACGATCTCATCCTCGTCACAAACAATGGTTCCAATCTCATCCCACGTGTCGGGGCGCGCGGGTTTTATCTGATCAGGTGGCGCAAAGCTCGAAAGCACGCGCGTTCGCATCCGATGCACCATGGCCAGTTCGACCGATCGGGTCTGCAGAACCTTCGAGCCGAGCGATGCCATTTCGAGCATCTCTTCGTAGGACACCTTGGGCAGTCGCCTCGCCTTGGGGACGATGCGCGGGTCCGTCGTATAGACCCCATCGACGTCCGTGTAGATGTCGCAAAGATCGGCCTTCAACGCCACCGCAAGCGCCACTGCGCTGGTATCAGATCCACCACGGCCGAGAGTCGAGATGCGGTTACGCGTAGGCTCGATGCCTTGGAACCCGGTGACGACGGCAACCTCACCGTCGTCGAGCCGTTGGATCAGTCTCTCGCCCTCAATGTCGACGATGCGGGCTGCTCCATGCGCTTGATCCGTCACTACCGGAATCTGCCATCCTTGCCAGGACCGCGCTTGAATTCCCAGCGATTGCAGAACGATAGCCAGCAGGCCCGCCGTGACGGCTTCCCCCGACGCAACGACGGCATCATATTCGCGTGCATCATGCAGCAGCGACGCCTCGCGCACGAGCGAAACGAGATGGTTCGTGGCCCCTGCCATTGCCGAGACGACCACGGCCACCTTGTTGCCAGCATCGACTTCACGCTTGACGTGGGCGGCCACGTTGCGGATGCGCTCGACGTTAGCGACCGACGTGCCGCCAAATTTCATAACCAGGGTGGTCATAGGCCCGTCCCGCGAAAGTATCCCCTCGAGACCAGGCCATCACCAATCAGGCGCACACCGCACCTCGCCGCCCGGACCGGCTGCTGACGCGTCGTGACCCCAACCGTTTGCGGCCCAGTGGGCAAGCTCTTCGGAGCGTACTCATACTCGGCAGCCGGAGGACTGGCAACCGACCCGCACGCGCGGCAATTTCTCCTCTGTTGACAGTAACCTGAACGTCATTCCCTCACTCATCGCGAGCCGGGTCATCGCCGCCGTTCAAAGCATTGCGGTTCCAGGTTTGCGGCCGCTTCAAGAAATCGTGCAGCGTCTTCCCACGCTCGACCGGGTATCGGTCGTCAGTCACCGAAAAGGCACTCATTCGGTCCAGACGGAAAGTCCGAAAGTCCTTGCGCAGCTCGCACCAGGCCGCCAGCATCCAGACTGGGCCGAAATAGGCAAGCGACAACGGCCTGACGGTCCGCTCGCTGCCTCGGCTCAGCACGTCGCGGTAACAAAACCGTACCTTCAGCAGTCCTCGGATGGCCCGGCGCAAATCTGCCAGATCGAATGACAACGGCTCCATATAATAGGCGGATGGCGCGAGCAGAGCCGTGGTCGCCATATAATTCCTGAGGCGCTCCGGAATCACCGCCTCGATCTTCGCGATGGCGTCGGTCGCCGCCGCCGCGAGTTCTTGATCGGCCGAGGCCTCGACAATCCGCGCGCCGAGCACCAACGCCTCGATCTCCTGCTCCTTGAACATCAACGGCGGCAGATCGTAGCCGGCCCGGAGCACGTATCCGACGCCTGCCTCGCCGTCGATGGGCACACCGGACGCCATGAGATCCCGGATGTCGCGATAGATCGTCCGCTCCGAAACCTCGAGTGCTTCGCTCAGTTCGCGCGCCTTCACCGTCGGCTTGCGACGGAGAAGCTGGATGATCTCAAACAGGCGATCGGCGCGCCGCACGTGGCGCCTCCATGTGCTGAGGGGCGACGAGGATCGCTCTAACCGAACCCTCCTGACAACACGCTGTCAGGAGCCCTCGCCGCCTCCTGCCACCACGCTGTCAGTGGCCTTCCGGCATGATGCCTCTCGCGTCGGACGGCCGTCTCGTTCGATCGACAGCACAGGCATAAGGGAAAATCACCATGCCCATGATTATGAGCTATGCGCCAGTCACAAGCGCCCACTCGTCGAGCCGGCGAAGCACCATGTTTGGCGGCGCAGTCCGAGGTATCGCTAGCGCGGCCTCGCTGCTGTGGGCCAGCGTGCGCCGCCGTTATCGCGAGCGCCTCACGCGCAAGCTTCTCGAGGCACTCAGCGACCGCACTCTGCACGACATCGGCATCGAGCGGTCGGAGATTACATCGATCATCGGCACCCGCGCAGCAGAGCATCGCATCAACTACGACCAACTGTACTGAGTTGAGGAGGCTATCATGATCAATCACATCTCAATCGGCGTTGCGGATATCGCACGATCGGGTCGCTTCTATGACGCCGCGCTTGCACCCCTGGGCTACGCGCGCATCAGCGACAGTCCAGATGCCATTGGCTACGGCCACAACGGGAACGCGGTTCTCTGGGTTCAGACGGCGAGAAGTCCTGTGCCACCCGACGCAGAGTCCGGCCTGCATATTTGCCTCGACGCCCCATCGCGCGACAGTGTAGCGGCATTTCATTCTGCTGCGCTCTCCACAGGCGGACGGGACAACGGTGGACCGGGACTACGCGACTCGTATGGCCCGACATACTATGCGGCATTCGCCATCGACCCGGACGGCTATCGCATCGAAGCCTATTGTGGGAGCGCGTAGCCTGAAGTCACGGGCAGGAGTGCGTCATGACAGAACAAGACCGCAGAGAAGAGCGTTATCTCCTGCTCGCGACGCCGTTTGGTACGTGTGGCATTGCCTGGAATGGCCGCGGCCTGACCCGTCTCCAACTGCCCGAGCTCACGCCGGATGCCACCGAGCGGAGACTGTCGGCACCTGGTCGAAAACCCTGGACAGGCCCGTTACCAGATCCCATCGCTGCGGTCTCCGAGGAACTGATGGCCTACTTCGCCGGGCAGGAGACGTCGTTCGCCGACGTCGAAATCGATTTCGGTGACCGACCGCAATTCCACCTCGATCTTTATGCCGAGGCACGCAGAATCCCTTGGGGCGAAACCGTCACCTATGGCGACCTCGCCCGCGCCCTTGGCCAACCGGGAGCCGCACGCGCTGTCGGCCAAGCCATGGGGCGCAATCCGGTCCCCATTATCATGCCTTGCCACCGGGTTCTGGCCAGTGGCAGCGCACTGCGGGGATTCTCAGCTCCTGGCGGCATCGCCACCAAGCAGCGCCTTCTCGAATTGGAACGGGCGAATGCGGTGGAACGCCTCCCCCTCTTCGCTCCGCGGCCCTGAGCTCGCCCGGGGGCCGCGCGATATTTTACCTTCGGTGGGATGCAGTCGGCTTAGCCCGGCTTCGGCTGGAGTTGGGGAACCAGATCCAACGCAGACGAATTGACCTGCTGAAAAGCCGTGCGGCAGGCACATTAGCCCGCTCCGAGGGGCTACGTATGCAGGATCAATCGACCGGCCAGGTGAGCACACGTGGTCTGGAACGGAAGCTCATTCTCGTCTCGCGATTTCTTGCCGGCGCGGCCGCCATCGGTTCGCTCGCCGGTGCGGTGCTGATGTTTCTGCTGGGGCTGATCAATATCTTTGACGCCTACGTCGTCTGGATCGTCGGGCGCACGCCCGAGACCCCTAAGGTCGTCCCTTCGGCGGCGGCTATGATTACGGTCATCGAGGCGCTCGATCGGTTCCTGATCGCCATCGTGCTCCTGTATTTCGGATATGGTGTCTACGCCCTGTTCATTCGACCCGGCAGCGAGGATCGCGACCCCGCGCTCCCGTCATTGCTAAGCGTCCGAGAAATCGGCCAGCTCAAGCAGGTGGTTGCTGAGGTCATCATCGTCATTCTTTTCGTGCTGTTCCTTCGCAATGCCCTCGAGGCATTTCAGGGGCCGCGCACGACGATGGAGTGGCAGGAGATCGCGACGTTCCTGGTGCTCCCTGTGAGTGTGGCCTTGCTCAGTCTTGGCCTTTGGCTGGTTGAGCTCCACCCGAAACCCGCCCGACCGACCCGAATATTGGCCTCTGACACCAAGTCCGACGACGGTCCCGGGTGATGCGTGTGCCATTCGCGGCAACCTTCGGCCGTGGGGGGCGTTGAACCTTGGAGGTTTCAGCAGGCGCGTGGCGCTCGGATTGGAGTGCGCGGCGTCTCTTCGCAAACGAGAGGTATTGCCGTGGATAACTCGGACCGTCACAAGCACTCAGACGACCATCCGGCAGAGCTGTCGACCACAGAGGCTCGGCAAGCGTCGGCTCGTCCCATGACGTTCCGTATACTCGTGATCAGTACACTTTTGGTTATTGCGGCGGGCTTGGCCCTTGGGGCTTACTATTACGTTCCCGCCGACAACAAGCCCGCAATGGAAACTGCCCCGCCTCGGAAGTAAGGCCTTCGCCGGGAGCAGCGGAACGATGACAGAAGCACTGCGTTACCTGATGTGGGGATCCGCAAAGCACTGACGCATTTGTTCGCAGCGGTGGGAGCCCGAGAAGTGCATGCTGTCGCCTTTCGCAGGGCTTATGAAGCGGCAGATTTCGTCGAGGCCCGAAGCATCCAGCCAACCCTGCCGCCGCCCGCGCTGGACAGCAAAGCAGTCGGCCGTTTCCTCGTCGGGTCCGCGAAACTGGTGACCGCATTCGTGTGCGAAAATCCACTTCTTCACGACAGTCGGCACGCGATTGATCAATTTCGGATTGAGAATCAGGAACCCCGGATAAGCCGCGCCATAGTCATCGAGCTGATTATCCATCACGGTCGGTCGCTGACCGCACGTCATGCGATGCCCATCGAGCCGCAACTCGCCCGGACTGACGACTTTCGCATCGCCGCCGACGTGCGCCACGTACTCCTCGGGCGTGGGTCCTGCCGCAGCTGGCCCTGCAACCGCAGCAAACAAGGCGCCAATAGCAGCCCAGACCGCCAGCGCAGCAATCGGCCGCCGTCCCTCGTACGCCACCCCGGCCCCCTTTCTCACCACGCTTTCCGGCTTATGCGGCAATGTCGTCTTGACCTGCCATTGCTGCAACCCCGAGCCGTTCCCACCGAACGTTTCAGTTGTCGCACCGCGTCTCTTGCGTCACATCTTCAGTCGGGCAATATGCTGTTCACGAGGATATTGCGCCGATCCGTTAATGATCCACCGTCTCAGACTCGATTGCCTCCATATCGGCGTCCGACAAGCCGAAATGATGGCCAATCTCGTGTACGAGAACATGGGTGACAAGATGGCCGAGCATTTCGTCGCTCTCGGCCCAATAGTCGATGATCGCGCGGCGATACAAAAAGACCATGTCGGGCTCGAGAGGCTGATCCAGCACACTCTTGCGGTCGAGGCTGACGCCTTTGTAGAGGCCCATCAAATCGAACGGGCTCTCGATATCGAGCTCATCGAGAACCTCGTCAGTCGCGAAATCCTCGACCCGGAACACGATATCACGGCAGAGCTGCCGGAATTCGGCGGGCAGGCGGTCCCACGCGTCGGCGGCGAGCGCCTCGATATCGGCGAGGCTCGGCGCAGTTGAATTCTGCCAGTCGCGCACACCGCGCATTTCGACCCTCCCTGTATTGCGAGTGTCATCGACTTACAGGGCTCGCGTCGCATTGGCCAGTAGGGCGCGTCGAGACGCGCCATTTGGCTCGCGTGAAGGGACGCTTTCAGGCGGGCTCGATCACCGCGATCAATTGGCTCACCCCCACGACGCGTCGCAGCGCGAGCTCGACCAGTTCGGCGACACGCGGCGCGACCCCGCCAATCCTCAGATCGACGGTCATCAACGAGCCGTCTCCCGATTCGCACGAGGCGTGAACCCGGCTCGGCACGGTTCCCAATTTCGAAAACGGCTCGACCAGACGCGGCAGCAAGCCGGGATCAGACAGCCCCTGAACAAAAAAACGCGCACTCACCGTCTCCGGCTCGACATCGAGAGACGGACCGGTGGCTACCGAAACAACAGATGATGAGGACATCGAACGGTTTCCTTGCAGACACTTATCAAGACGAAAAAGGCACGAGTTCCTGGCGCCCTCAGGCAGCCGGGGCCTTAATTCGAATGATGCGTGCAAGGACGTGGTTCATATGCTGTTTATAGGCACACAACCCTTAACGAAGCAACCACTGAACGCGCCGCCGAAATCTCGCGGGGCGCAGCAGGAAGGCAACGAGCCCTAGACATCCAGGTCCTTGGCAAACGCCGCCCGATCCTGAATGAACCGGAAACGCAGCTCCGGCTTCGTGCCCATCAGCGTATTGACCGTCTCGGACACCGACTCACGGTCCCCCTCGGCAATCTCCACGCGCAGAAGGGTCCGCGCCTTTGGATCCATGGTTGTCGACTTGAGCTCGCCCGGGTTCATCTCGCCGAGCCCCTTGAACCGCCCGATCGCGACTTTCGCGTTGGCCGGGAACTCGCGCTTCATCAGTTCTTCGCGATGCCGATCGTCGATCGCATAGACCGTCTTCGCCCCATGCGTCAGCTTGTAGAACGGCGCCACCGCCAGATAGAGATGTCCCTTCTCGATGAGCGGGCGCATCTCCTGGTAGAAGAACGTCATCAGCAGAGACGCGATGTGGGCACCGTCAACGTCAGCGTCCGTCATGATGATGATCCGGTCGTAACGCAGATCCTCGTCGCGATACTTCGTACCGGTGCCGGTGCCGAGTGCCTGGATCAGATCGGACAGAAGCTGGTTCTGCGAAAGCTTCGCCGAGGTGGCGCTCGCCACGTTGAGGATCTTGCCACGCAGCGGCAGAATCGCCTGGGTCTTCGGGTCACGGGCCTGCTTCGCCGAACCGCCGGCAGAGTCACCTTCGACCAGAAAAATCTCGGTATCGCCCGATGTCGACGAACAGTCCGTCAGCTTGCCCGGCAATCTGAGTTTCCGCGTCGCCGACTGCCGCGAGACTTCCTTCTCCTTGCGCCGCCGCTGGCGATCCTCCGCTTGATCGATCGCCCACTCGAGAAGCCGCGTCGCCTGTTGCGGGCTATCCACGAGCCAATGATCGAAGGCATCGCGAACCGCCGTCTCGACAATCCGCACGGCCTCCATCGTCGAAAGCTTGTTCTTCGTCTGCCCTTGGAATTCAGGCTCGCGAATGAACACCGATAGCATCGCCATCGCCGTGCCCATCACGTCCTCGGCCAGGATCTGCCCCGCCTTCTTGTTATTGGTCAGATCACCATACGCCCTCAGGCCCTTCATCAGCGCATTGCGCAGACCAGTCTCGTGCGTGCCGCCTTCCGGTGTCGGGATGGTGTTGCAGTAGGACTGTGCCTCGCCATCCGCGTTCGCAACCCAGCACACCGCCCACTCGACCGTGCCGTGCCCGCCGTCCTTCTCGAGACGACCAGAGAAGATGTCCTTCGTGACCAGCGTCTTTCCGTCGATCTTCTCGCGCGTGAGGTAGTCCTTGAGACCACCGGGAAAGTGGAACACGGCCTCGGTCGGCGTGCTGTCCGTAATCAGTTCCTGCGCGCAGCTCCAGCGGATCTCGACGCCGCCGAACAGATACGCTTTGGCGCGCGCCATGGTGTGAATCTTGGAAGGCTTGAATGCACAGCCCTTGCCGAAGATCTGCTCGTCCGGCTTGAAGCGCACGGTTGTCCCACGCCGGTTCATGATCGAACCAAGCTTCTCGAGCTTGGTCTGCGGAATGCCGCGCGAGAATACCATTCGGTAGAGCTGCTGCCCGCGCGCCACCTCGACCTCGCAGGTTTCGGATAGCGCGTTCACCGCCGATACGCCGACGCCGTGCAAACCGCCCGACGTGTTGTAGGCCTTCCCATCGAATTTCCCGCCCGCATGCAGCGTGCACATGATCACTTCAAGCGCCGACTTCTTCGGAAATTTGGGATGCGGATCGATCGGCATGCCGCGCCCGTTGTCGACGACCGAGAGGAAGCCATCGGCAGTGAGCTTCACCTCGATCCAGCTCGCGTGGCCCGCCACCGCCTCGTCCATGGCATTGTCGATCACCTCTGCGAAGAGGTGATGCATCGCCGTCTCGTCGGTGCCGCCGATGTACATGCCCGGACGGCGGCGCACCGGCTCCAGACCTTCCAGAACCTCGATATCGGCGGCGGTATAAGCGTCTGATGCGTCGGCGGATTTAGCGCGTCGTATGGTCTTGTCGGTCATGTCCTGGGCGAGGTTTCCGAAGAGGTCGCGTGAAGATGCCATGCGTTTCGGTCCGCTTTGTTGGCCCCGGTAGCAGCACCGACGCGGACAACGGGCACTGGCTGCCAGCAGGACGAATCCCAAGGATCAAGATGTTGCTCCGACCTCGCACAGCAAGGCACGGGCTGACAAGAGCAGCGGTGCCGCGGCCGGAGCGCGATGCTATTTCGCAACGCCTGCAATGATGCGATGCCGCCACAACCGCCTTAACGCGAGCATGGAGCAACGTTAGATATATATGTGTGTGGCCAAATCGATGGAGTGAGACTTGGGCGCCCTGCTCGTCGTCCTGATACTTGCGTTCGGGCTCGCACTCCTGCCCCAGATGTGGGTCAAAGGCGTGCTCCAGCGTCATTCTGTGCACCGTCCGGACTTTCCCGGAACGGGCGGCGAGTTCGCACGACATCTTCTCGATGAGATGAACCTCGTGCACGTCAACGTCGAGGAAACCAAGGCGGTTGGCGATCATTACGACCCGGAGGCCAAGGTCGTCCGCCTCACGCCGCAGCATTTCGATGGCCGCTCACTTTCCGCGATCGTGGTTGCCGCGCACGAGGTCGGCCATGCCATGCAGGACGCAACCGACTATCGACCTCTTCACGCCCGCACACGGCTTGCCAAACAGGCCCGCACCATCGAGCGCTTCGGCATGGCGATCATGTTGGCGACGCCAATTGCCATGCTCATTTTCAAATCGCCACACGTCGTCGTTCTTCAGTTGTTGGTCGGCATGCTGATCCTCGGCTCGACGATTTTCATGCACGCCCTGACCCTGCCCGTCGAGTTCGACGCGAGCTTCCGTCGCGCCCTTCCCGTGCTCAAAGCTGGCCGCTACATCGG
Organism: Hyphomicrobiaceae bacterium; assembly: GCA_050250755.1. Classification (GTDB taxonomy): domain Bacteria; phylum Pseudomonadota; class Alphaproteobacteria; order Rhizobiales; family Hyphomicrobiaceae. The sequence goes on along the minus strand of JBFWOB010000011.1, from coordinate 71,428 downwards.
CGATCGCGACCTGTCCGCTGCGCGCCAGATCCTGAGCGCTGCCGCTTTCACCTATGTCGCCGCCGCCGCCATGAGTCTTCTCGACGTCGCCCGCTGGCTGCGGGTCTTGCGCATCTAACGCTCGGTCTCCTTTTCTTTGTCGTCACCCTCTTCCGCAGACTCCTTCGAAGCAGTTGACGTTTCCAGCTTGTCGAGGCCGCGCGGCGCGAAATAGGGAATTATGCCACGGGCGCGCAGCTCTTCGCTCGCCTTTGCAATCTGCTGCGGGTCATTCAGATACTCGACACCCAGCACTTGCAGTCCGAGGGCGCGCGCCAGCGCAAGCTTCTTTGATGACCGCGCAATGGTGCCATCGCTGTTGCGCTGGCCATCCCGGTCGGCGCCGAACAGCAAATCTTCTTTGGCGACGCCGTCGATCGCTGCCAGATAGCGCTGCTCGCTGAGCAGTTCCTCGGCGTTTTGCGGTATGACGATGAAGTCCGATTTCTTCTGCCGTGCGAGGCTCGCGAGTTCGGCAACGAAACTGACCATCCATTCCTTGGCGCTCTCGGTATCCCGCTCGATGGCGTAATAGGCATCGACCCGATCGAGATAGACCCCATCGAACCCGGCCGCGATGATCCGCGACAGGTAGGAATCCTGATTGTGCATGATCAGATCGTGCCAGCCGGAGTACCAGAAGCGCACGTGATAGTTGCCACGCCAGCGCTCGTTTTCCCGGCCCAGCCAGGACGGCGCAATCAGTTTCGGAATGCGTACGGTCTCGAAACCACTCGGCAATTCTTTCGTCTCGGCTTCGTTGTGGGACTGCCGCAACGGCGCCGCTTCCACCCACCCCCGCGTCCAGTAGAAGCGATAGTCTTCCGCCTCCCCGATCGACATATAGGCAATTACAAACCGACGCGAGCCGTCCGGCTTCGCCTGCATCAGCTTCACTTCTGCCGGCGTGAAGCGACGCGCGTCCTGCCCATTGCGCGAATAATCGATCACGATGAGATCATAGGGCGATGCTGCAATCTCCGCCGGATCGACGCCTTGGAGCTGGTAGCCCCAACTCTTCACACCCGCGAGCCGCTCCGCCGATCCGTGGAGCTTTCCCGCGGGTGTTTCGGCCGCCGCGGGGAGGACCATGAGCAGCATCATCCAGCCGGCCAGCATCGGGCCAAAAGCCACCGCCGTCTTCCGACGCCAACCAATGCCTTGCGCGAATGATGATGTCATGGTCGAGCTCTCAGCCTACGGGGGACGCCGCAGCAACCGGTCTGCCGTAGTGAACATTCACCCGCCAGCCCGGCCATCGTGCATTGTTACGTGTCAGTCGGCCTATAAGCCGGGTTCTGTGAGGAAAGGTTCCATTGCTGGCACCTCTCCGCGACGGCCATTCGTCTTGGGCGCCCGTTGCCGGACGCCTCGAGCAACCAACCCGGGCGGCGGACTGGATGAGTCCCGACAGCGAAGTTGCCCCCGCCGCACGTGCCACCCCTATTTGGTCTTGCTCCCGGTGGGGTTTGCCCTGCCGGCGACGTTACCGCCGCCGCGGTGCGCTCTTACCGCACCTTTTCACCCTTGCCGGATGAGGCTTGCGCCCCATCCTCGGCGGTATGGTCTCTGTGGCACTTTCCCTGGGGTCGCCCCCGGCGGCCGTTAGCCGCCACCGTTCATCCATGGAGCCCGGACTTTCCTCCACCGGCGTGCGATTGCCTCGCGGCAAGGACACACCAGCAGCGGCCGCCCAGCCGACTGACACCAGTTCATAAAGGCTGCCGATGAAAGGACGTCAAGGTAGATCAGTCGGCGAGCGCAGGTTCCGTCTGCGAATATCGATCCGGGACTAACATTCCAGATAGCGCCACATGACGGGGCGAAAGGAACGTCGCTATGAAGCTCCTTGCTGTTATCGGCGGCTTGGCTATTGCCATAGGACTCGCGGCCGCCCTCTATACGTTTGGCGGCTTCTTCAATGTATCGGCGACAATGGAAGATCCGGCCCCTGTTGCGTGGGCATTACAGAAAGTACGCACGGCATCGATCGCCCGCCGCGAGAATATCAATCCGCCAATCTCCGTCGATGATGCCACGACAATCCGGGAAGGAGCGAAAAGCTACGCTCAGCTTGGCTGCGCCAACTGCCACGGCGGCCCCGGCGTCGAATGGGCGAAGTTTTCGGAAGGGCTCAATCCAAGTCCGCCAGACCTCAACGAGGTCGCGAAAGCCGAGTCTGCCTCGCACATATTCTGGGTGATCAAGAACGGTATCCGAATGACCGGAATGCCGAGCTTCGGCAAAGTCGGCACACCGGACACGCAGCTTTGGCAGATAGCAGCCTTCGTCAAGAAGATGCCCAACGTCTCGGAGACTGACTACAAGGGTTGGACGAGCGCTCCAGCGCAGTGATGCTCCGCCACCGGGCTGCACAAAAGGGCTTCGACGAGCAAGCATCGATCCGATAGCGCCCAGCAATGTCACAGCGTCATGGATGTGCGAGGCGCATCCGATAGCTCTCCGGCTTGACAGGGGCCCCTCTCGCACCGCATCGCTCGCATCCGAGATAACCTGCTGATGCCCATGCGAGGACGCCGCCCCATGCCCGACACCCCCGCCCCAGTCAGCCGCGAGCGGCTTATCGCAATCATCCGCGCCCACTCCGTCGAGACAGGCCGGACATTCACCTTGGCGTCCGGCCGCACGAGCGACTTCTACTGCAATCTGAAGCCGACCATGCTCGATCCGGAGGGCGCTTACCTGCTCGGCGCCCTGATCGCCGAGGCGCTTCGTAGAGACAAACCGGATCTCGTCGGCGGCCTGGAACTCGGCGCCGTTCCACTGGCCACCGCCGCGGCCGCCATGAGCCACGCCGCGGGCCATCCTATGCGCGCCTTCGTCGTCCGCAAGCAGAGCAAGGAACACGGCACCAAAAGCCTCGTCGAGGGGCTGAAGCGCGGTGACAGCCTGAAAGGCAAGCGCGTCGTGATCCTCGAAGATGTCACCACCACTGGCGGCTCGTCTCTGAAGGCGATCGAGGCGGTTCGAAGCGAGGGCGCGGAGGTTATCAAGGTGCTCACCATGGTCGACCGCCAGGAGGGTGCCACGGAAGCTTTCGAAAAGGCGGGCATCCCGTTTACTGCTCTCATCACCGCCGCCGAGCTTCGCTGATGTCGCCCTCTGCGCAACTGAAACCGGGGAGTCCGGAAGCCGCGATGCAGGCCGCCGCGCGGCTTTATCACACCTATTTCACCGGCCTCATCCTGACGCTCGTCTCGCGCCGATCTGCGGCTGACGCGGCCGAATGGGTGTTCCGGGTCTTCCGTCACCAACACCACGAAAAATTTCTATCGAGCTTTGAGAAGTTGGGCCTTGCCGGCATGCCCGACGCCGTTGCGTGCGCTGCCTATCATTATCTTTCGAACAGCGTCGGCGGCGTGCGTGTCGAGTTCATGCGCGAGTCTGACAAAAAAGCCTGGGTCCATTTTGTCCCACCGCGCTGGATCTATCCGGGTGCTGCCATTTGCGGCGTGCCAAGCGAGGTCTCCCGCGCCTTCTTGCGGGGCTGGTATGCCCAGAATGGCGTCAGCCTCGGAAATCCCCGCCTCGGCTTCGTGTGCACGGCACAGACCACCGATGGGCAGCACGGATTGGCTGGCTATTTCTGGGAGCGCGATCACGACATTGCGCCCGACGAGCGACTGATCTATCGACCCGGCGAGATCGCCCCGCCCTTCGACGCCGCGGCCGCACCACGGTTACCCGCCGCCGACTGGCCGGCCGAGCGTCTTGCCAAGGCCGAGCGCAACTATGCCATGGAATACATCCGCTCGGGCCTTCCCCGCCTCGTCGAGCAACTCGGCCCTGCGGATGCCGGCTTTCTCGGTCGCGTGACCGGGCGTCTCGTCGGGGCGCAATCCTACCACGAGACGGCATCCCTCCTCGGCATCGAGGATGACACGCCTGACGCGTTTGCCGAACTGATGGTGAAACTCGCCGTCGCGGAAGGCGATGAAGCAACCGTGGAACGGGCGTCAGGCTCGATCCTCGTTCACCGATCCGGCTGGCGCCTCACGCGTGGACTCCCGCGGCAGTCGCCCGCCGTTTTCGAGGCCTGGAACGGCCTGCTCGAAGGCCTACTGTCGGTCCACAATCGCTTTCTCGCGCTCGAGCCGATGGCGCAGCTCGATTTTGGTGATCCGATCAACACCTGGCGCCTAAGAAAAATGCCGCGGCCCTGAGCGGGACCGCGGCATCAAAATTCTCAGCCGCACACAACGATCGTGCGCGAGCGTCGGCTGTTCCGGCTGTTACATCTGGCTCTTGAGCTCGTAGATCTTCTTGAGTTGCCAGCGCGCCAAGACGTCTGCGCCTCGACCGAATACGAACCAATAGTGCGCTGCGACGCCGACGCCCCAGCCGACCAATGGCCATTGCACCCACCAGACTGGATCGGTGAAATTGAGCGCGAGCAACATGAACATCACTCCGACAAATGTCGCGAGATGAATGTAGAACCCCGTAATCGCCTGGACCTTGCGTTCGGCGCGGGCGATTTTTTGCGCTTCAGTCATAGCCAACTCCATACATTGTGGGCTTTCACCAAGCCTCGCTCGACATCGCGACAAGAGCATGGCGAAAATAGCGATGCACCCGCAACAGTATAACCGTTCTGCCAGCCGATGTCAGGCGGATTTGCGAATTACGGGCGCGGCGATGCTCTCGACCTGCACATTGACGCAGGCCGGCTTGCCCGATGACAGCGCACGCTCGACCGCTGGTACCAGATCCTCGATCCGGTCAACCCACTCACCATGCCCTCCGAGCGCCGCAACGACTTGATCGTATCGTGCAGGCAAAAGGCCGCAGCCGTGCATCCGGTCCGCGCCGTAGTCACGCTTCTGGATCTGGCTTTCCGCATTCCAGCAGGCATCGTTGCCGACAATCGCCACGAAAGGCGTTCCGTGCCGAACGGCGGTCTCGAATTCCGACATGTGGAACCCGAACGTGCCATCTCCCAACACGGCAATCACAGGCGCCTTCGGGTTCTGCACGCGTCCTGCGATAGCGAACGGCAGCGACGCACCGATCGAGCCCGCGACCGAGTTGATCAGGCGGCGGTTGACCGGCAGCAGGCTCTGTCCCCATTGCGCAAACTCGCCGCCGTCGCAGATCAGCAGCGTCTCCGGATCGCGCTCGACGATCGGCCTCAGCGCCCGGAACACCTGCGCCCCGTGCAACCGCCCAGGCGTGCTCCCTTTGAGAGCGGCCCATGCCTCCGGTCGCCCGTCCATCCGTTCGCGCGCTTCTTTCAACCAGCCGCCATCAGGCTTGCGGGCCGACGCTGCAGCGCGCGCTATCAATGCTTCACCGGCAGGGAATGTGTCGGCAACGCACCCGAACGCGAGGTTGGCCCCCTTCTCCTGCGCCGCACGCGCGACGAGCGCCCCATCCGGATCGATCGAGATGAGCCTTACGCCCTCGGCAAAAGCCGGCGCCGTCGCCCACTTGATCGTGAAGTCGAGCGCCTTGCCGAGCAGCACCACCAGATCGGCCGCCTTCACCACATCGCCGAAGGCGCCAAGCGTCGCATCATTGGCCCCGCGCGGGCTCTCGATCACCGCGGCCGGCGCACCGGTTGCCTGCTCGAGACGCTTGAGCAGTTCGCGCCCCTTCCGCGACGACAAATGCGGCCCGGCAAGGATCACCGGACGCTTGGCCGCTGCAATCTCCGCGAGGATGGCATCGGCCGCGCCATTTCCGAGCGGAATTTGCACCGGGTCCCCGACTGACTTCGCATCCGGCCAACGAACGGCATTCGATTCTACCGTCTCGTCGAGAAGATCGGACGGTAGCGAAAGATGGACCGGCCCCGGACGGCCCGATTTGGCGATCCGCAAGGCCTCGCCCAACTCTTCACCGAGCGTCGCAGCCGATTTCGCCGTCCACGATGCTTTCGCAACTGGCGCCGCCATGTCGGCCTGTCGGATTTCCTGGAAGCCACCGCGGCCCAGTTCCCACGTGGCCGCGTGCCCGGAAAGCAGAACCATCGGGCTTTCCGCCGAAAGCGCCGTGAAAAGCGCGCCGACCGCGTTGGCGTGGCCGGGGCCTCCCGTCACCATCGCAATGCCGGGCTCGCCCGTAAGCCGTCCCCAGGCGTCGGCCATATGCACCGCGGCGGCTTCGTGGCGTGTGTGGATCAGCTCGAGCTTCGCCTCGATCGCCGCATCGAAGATCGACATGATGTGGTTGCCCGAAAGCGTGAAGACAGTCGTGTGTCCGAGCCGCTCAAGGGTTTGCGCAACAATATCGGCGCCTCTCAACGCGCTGGTCATGACCCGTCTCTCCTCGTCCGGCCGAATGCTGGTTTCGGCCGGCGAGAATGAAGACTAAGGCGGATCGGGTCCAGCAGCTTTTCGGGTGGGCGCCGCGGATGTGCCTCAGACCATCGGTGCTGCGGGCTTCACATGCAGCGTATCGTCGACACGCACCACGCCGGGCGTATCCTCGACCAGCAGACGAAGCGCCCGCCGTTGATCCGCCGAGGCCGCAAGTCCGCTCAATTCCGCGACGCCACCGTTCACCGCCACCGTGACCAACGAGCTGTCGAGCCACATCTGCCGCCGCATCCTCTGTTCGATCGCCTCGAGGATAGCCGCCGAGTCGCCCGGTGTGGTCACTTCGGGGGGCGCCAGATTGGCCAGAAGCGCGCGAACCAAATCGCCCCGCGTGATAATCCCGACCAGGAGACCATCCTTGACGACCGGCAGCCGCTTCAAACTGCGCCGCTCGAGCAGATCTGTCACCTCGCCGAGCTCCATATCTGCATCGACGGTCACCACCTGCCTCGACATGATATCTTCCGCCCGACGCGCATGGGCCGCGGCATACTCACGGGCGAGCCGGTCGTCGTCGACGAAGATGCCAAGCCACCATTTATGGCGCCTTTCCGTTCCGGTCTCGGCGCGATGCATCAGATCTGTTTCGCTCAGAATACCGACCAGCTTGCCCGCATCATCGATCACCGGAACGCCGCTGATGCGGTTCTTCGCCATGAGGGCCGCAATATCTCGGACACTGGTTTTCGGGCCAACGGTGATGACGTCGCGTGTCATGACCTCGGAGGCTTTCATGAGCATATCTCCTACACAAATCTGCCTACACCAGAACTTCCCACCCCCATTCACACCTTGACGATTGTCAAGTTGCGCGCCCGCAATGAAGTCGAGCGGTGGAGATGACCATCGCGGCATGCCATGGTGACGATAGGCATCCCGGAAAGGTTCCTTCCCCGATGACGCTAACGCTTTCGATACTCGATCAGTCGCCTATCATTGGCTCGGCCGCGCCGAGCGAAGCCATTCAGCACACCATCGCGCTCGCCAAGCTGGCGGATCGGCTCGGCTATCACCGCTATTGGTGCGCGGAGCACCACGCGCTGAACGGCCTGGCCGACGCGAGCCCCGAAATTATGCTCGCCCGCCTCGGCGCCGAAACGAAGCACATTCGCCTCGGCACCGGTGGCATTATGCTACCCTACTACGCTCCCTTCAAAATTGCCGAGCAGTTCAAGATGCTGGAGGCCATGTATCCGGGCCGGATCGATTTGGGACTGGGCCGCGCTCCGGGAGGCCATCCGCGCACCGCGCGCGTTCTCTTCGACGGACGCCCGATCGATACCGATGAAGGCTTTGCCAACCAGCTCGCCGAGCTCTCGGCCATTTTCCGCGGGGTCGTGCCTGACGCCCACCCGCTTCACGGCCAGATGGTGAGCCCCAACGTCCCGACTTCGCCCGAGATGTGGGTGCTCGGCTCGTCCACCGGAGGCGCCTCGTTCGCCGCGAGCCTCGGCATGCGCTTTGCCTTCGCGCACTTCATCAATGCCTACACAGGCGCCGATGTCGCCAAGGCCTACCGCGACCATTTCAGGCCCTGGCACGAACAAACACCGCGGGTCGCGCTCGCCATGTTGGCCATCGTTGCCGACGATCAAGCGGAAGCGAAGGCCATCGAAAAGGCGGTGCTGATGCGGTGGGCCATGACCGCCCAAGGCGCCAATCGTACCGTCCCCACCATCGAGGAAGCGGCGGCGTATGAGTTTTCACCTCGCGAGCAACAGGTCGTGAATCATGACCGACCGCGCCTGACACTTGGCGATGCCAAGACCGTTGCCGCACGCATCCGCGAACTCAGCAACCAGTTCGGCGCCGACGAGGTCATCCTCGTGGCGATCGCCCCAAGCTACGAAATCCGTACCCGAACCTTCGAGCGCCTCGCCGCCGAGTTCGGCCTGCAGCGACGTGAATAGAAAACCAAAGTGCAATCTTACCGAACACATCGAGCCGAGACAGAACCGCGATGAGCACCAACGCCAACCTCCCCGCCCTCGCCCGCGATCTCGCCGAAGGCCGCATCACATCGCGCGCCCTCGTCGATGAGTGCCTTGCCCGCATCGCCGACACGGAGGGCGAAGGCTCCCGCACCTTCGTCTCCGTTGACGCCGATGGTGCGCGCAAGGCGGCGGACGCACAGGACGTGCTTCGCAAAGCTGGCGCTGCGCCGTCTCCACTTGCCGGCATTCCGGTTGCCATCAAGGATCTCGCGGATATTGCGGGCCAGATCACGACAGCCGGTTCCACTGCGCTCGCCGATCGCCCACCGGCCACAGCCGACGCACCCGTCATTGCGCGGATGCGTGCCGCCGGCCTTGTCATCATCGGTCGCGCCAACATGGTCGAATTCGCCTACTCCGGCATCGGCGCCAACCCACACTACGGCACACCCGCCGCGCCATGGGATCGCGCCAACCGCCACGTCCCTGGCGGCTCGTCATCCGGCTCTGCGGCCGCCGTCGCCTATGGATTTGCACACGGTGCCCTTGGCACCGACACGGGCGGCTCGTGCCGCATTCCCGCTGCCTACTGCGGCGTAACGGGTCTAAAACCTACGGCCCGCCGCGTACCTGCGGACAACGTCGTGCCGCTCTCGACGAGTCTCGATTCCATTGGGCCGATCGCCCGCTCCGTCGACTGCTGCGCGATGCTCGACGGCATTATGGCCGGCGAACCGATCGTGGCCGCCAAAGCCGTGCCGCTGTCCGGCCTCCGCCTGCTCGTTCCCACGAACGTCTTTCTCGACGACCTCGATCCGACCGTCGCGAAGGATTTCGAAGCCACCCTTGCAGCGCTCTCCGCTGCCGGCGCACACGTCAATAAAGCCCACTTCAAACCGCTCGATCTGATCCGCCCAGTGCTCAACAAGGGCGGGCTCTCGGGAGCCGAGAGCTATGCCTGGCACAAGGAGCTGATCGCCGCGAAAAGCAATGAATACGACCCGCGCGTCGCCGCACGTATTCTGATGGGTGAGAAGCAATCCGCCGCCGACTACATCGCGCTTCTGGACGCGCGCCGGGCCGCCATCACGAGCTATGCCAGCGCTCTTTCCGACATCGACGCCGTGATCGCGCCCACTTGCCCTATCCTGCCGCCGCGAGAGGCCGATCTCACGGACGACAAGGACTACACGCGTCTCAACATGGCCTCGCTCCGGAACACACTGACCATCAACATTTTCGACGGGTGCTCCATCGCGCTGCCGATGAGCGCTCCGGACGCGCCGCCCACGAGCCTCATGGTTTCCGGTGCCACCATGGCAGACCGCCGCATCCTGGGGATCGCAAAGTCTATTGAGGCGGTCATCCCTTCGCGCAACACTTGAGACAACGCGAACGATCACGAACGGAGGAGGGACGCGACATGGCTCTCGGTGCCAACACCCTGCGCGACATGCTGCACACCATGCAGACGATCCGCCGCTTCGAGGAGCGAGCGTCGGCTGACTATCACGCCGGTAAGATCTACGGCGTCGTACACTGCTACATCGGCGAGGAAGCGGTTGCGACCGGCGTCTGCGCTGCCCTGCGCGACGGCGACCAGATCATCTCCACGCACCGCGGCCACGGCCACTGCATCGCCAAGGGCGCAGACCTCGACCGCATGATGGCCGAGCTCTACGGCCGTCGCGACGGCTACTGCAAAGGCAAGGGGGGCTCGATGCATATCGCCGACTTCGAGAAAGGCATGCTCGGCGCCAACGGCATCGTTGCGGGCGGCATCTCGATCGTCACGGGCGCGGCGCTCGCGGCAAAGTTGGATGGCAAAGGTGGCGTGGCCGTCTCGTTCTTCGGTGACGGCGCATCCGCGGCCGGCCCCTTCCACGAGTGCATGAACGTCGCTGCGGCCTGGAAACTGCCCATCCTCTACGTCTGCGAGAACAACGGCTACGCCGCCCAGACGTCCGCCCAAACCACCATCGCGCGCGGCGGCGAGATCGCATTGCGCGCCGCGGGCTACGGCATTCCCGGCGTGCAAGTCGACGGCAACGACATTTTCGCGATCTACGACGCCGCCGAGAAAGCCATCGCCCGTGCCCGCGCTGGCGAGGGACCAACCTTGATCGAGGCCAAAACCTACCGCTGGCGCGCGCACACCGAGCGCAAGGGCCAACCCGATTACCGTCCAGCCGACGAAATCGAAGCCTGGAAATCTGCCGACAGAGACCCGATTGCACGCCTGGTCGGCCATCTCAAGACGGAGCACGGCTTCACCGACGCCGACTGGCAGGAGCTTGACCGTCAGGTGCTCGATCGCATCGAGCAGTCGTGCCAGTTCGCGGAAAAAAGTCCATTCCCAGCGCCCGATGAGGCCCTGGACGACGTCTTCGCGGCATAGAAGGAGCCGATATGATCACGCTCTATGGCATGGCCAGCCCAAACGTCGTGAAGCTGTTCTTGGCACTCGAGGAACTCGAGTTGCCGTGGGAGCTGAAGGTCGTCGACGTTTTCGATGGAAAGCAGTTCGAGCCCGAGTTCTTGCAGCTAAACCCGAATGCCAAGGTGCCCGTCCTGGTGGATCCTGACGGACCCGGCGGCAAGCCGATCACGATCTTCGAGTCCGGCGCAATCCTGATCTATCTCGCGGAGAAGACGGGCAAGCTCCTGCCCAAGGATGGCGCCACGCGCTACGAGGCGCTGCAGTGGCTCATGGTCCAGCTCACGGGCCAGGGGCCGATGTCTGGCCAGCTCGTGCACTTCACGCGCTTCGCCCCTGCCGGCAACGATTACGCGCAGGCCCGCTATCGAACCCAGGTGCGCAATGTCTACCGCGCAGCCGATCAGCGCCTCGCAACGTCTCGATGGCTGACGGGTGACGAATACGGGATCACGGACATTGCCTTTTATCCCTGGTCGCGCACGGCCGAGATGCTGGGCTTCCTCGGCGAGGAGAAGGCAAAGCTAACCAATCTCGCGGGCTGGATGGAGCGCATGTCCGCCCGTCCCGCCGTTCAACGCGCCAACGCACGGCAGGATGAGGTTCGCGCGCGCACCACCGCCTTCGACAAGGCCGATCCCGATACGCTCGACCGCTTTCTGCAACGCGGACGGTGGCACGTCGGCACATGACGATTGCGTTGCCGCACGCCTGACGTTTCCGAATTTCGCTCACTTCCGGAGCACCAACACATGCGAGAGATCACGTACGCCCAGGCCGGGCTCGAAGCCGTACAGGAAGAGATGCGGCGCGATGCGAAGGTCTTCTATATGTCGACCGACGCCATCATTCCGCTTGCGAAGGAATTCGGCACCGATCGCATTCGCGCCACACCCATTGCCGAAAGCACGATGACCGGCATGGCGATCGGCGCGGCTGGCTCGGGCTACCGGCCCATCTGCGATTGGCGTCAGGTCACGTTCTGCTTCGTCGCCATGGACCAGATCGTCAACCAGGCCGCCAAGATCACCTATATGTTCGGCGGTCAGCAGAAATTCCCGATCCTCTACCGCGCCAATGTTGGCGGCGGCGGACGCCTCGCGGCGCAGCACTCACAAAGCCCCTACTCCATGTTCATGAACATGAGCGGGCTGAAGATCATCCTTCCCTCGACGCCGCGCGATCTGAAGGGGCTGCTCAAATCCGCCATTCGCGACAACAATCCGGTGATCTCGTTCGAAGGCAACCGTCTGCTGCAGACGAAAGGCGAGGTCCCCGACGCTGACTCGGACGAGACGATCCCGATCGGCAAGGCGGACATCAAGCGCGAAGGCAAGGATGTCACCGTGGTCGCCCTCGCCTGGGCGGTACATGAGGCCCTCGCCGCCGCGGATATGCTCGCAAAGGAAGGCGTTTCCGTCGAGGTCGTCGACCCGCGCACCATCGCGCCGCTCGATGCCGATACGATCCGCGCGAGCGTCCGGAAAACCGGGCGTCTCGTCATCGCCGACGAAGCCGGCCCCGTCTGTGGGGCATCGGCCGAAATCGCGACCCTCGTGGCCGAGGATCCCGCAACCTTCAAGTCACTGAAGGCACCGGTTAAGCGTGTCTGCGCCCTGTTCGTGCCGATCCCGTATAGCCCCGGCCTCGAGGACCACGTCTTCCCCGACCGTAACAAGATCGCCGACGGCATCCGCGCCGTGATGCAATCGTAGCGTCCCATTCGGACGCGACGAGGGCGAACCTACTCCGGCCATGTCGTTCGAATCGGATCGCTGCCGTCCCAGTTGCGCGCCGCAGCCTCGATGGCATCGAACTGCCGCTTGCGCACCTCGGTATAGGCCGCAATCTCCATGCACGTACCACGATGCGCGCCTTCGGTATCGAAGTAGGCGAACGGGCCGCGGTTCGACTCGCCCTGCTGTCCGATCCGTAGCCGGACTTGAGCGCACGTTCGATCGTCGCTTCGTAGTCGACGGGCCAGGTGCTCACGTGTTGCAGCCCCTCCGGTCCGCTTGCCAGAAAATCACGGTACATGGAGGGCGCGTCGTTGCGGGGCTGGATTAATTCGATCTGGGTCCCACCGGAGTTGGCGATCGCAATCGAGACGTAAAGATCAGAAGGCTGCCCCCGATACAGAAAGTTTTTCGCGCCGTAGCGCTCGACATAGAACCAAGGACCCACGCCGAGTGCGTCGATCCAGTGTCGCATGGTGGCTTCGATGTCGTGCACGACGTAACCGAGTTGGCGGATCTCCCCGTAAATCAGGCTCATGTCCGTTCCTCCGCTATTGATTGTGTTGGGCGCGGCCCCTGTCCGGCCCTTTGCCTCGGCAAAGAGGCACCAGCCAGCACGCCGCAAAGATTGGCCGCGCCGGCCAGCAGGATCGCTGCGTGATAGGCGCCTGTGAGATCGAACACCTTCGCCGCCACCACGGGCAGCGTCAGCGCGGCGAGACACCAGGCGATATAGATACGGCTCGAAATGTGCCCGAACAGAGCTTTCGGCCAATAGAGCGCCACCGCGCCAACCATGACGCCAGAGATCAGTCCGTAGCCGATGCCGATCATGGCCAGCGAAACGATGGCCACCTCGGGGCGAGGCATCAACGTGAGCGTCAACGCGCCCAGGAGCGCGAAGCTTTGCGCAGACGCCGCCACCACGGGGACCGGCATGCGATCGACGAGAAAGCCCCCACCCAGGCGCGCGGCCGCTACTGCCGCTGTGATGGCGGTGGTCGCGACAAGCGCCACACCCTTTCCGGCACCATAGGCCTCGAGGATGACCACCGCCTGGCTGAGCACCATGAGCCCGGCAGAAGCCGCACAGGAGAAGACGAGGAACAGCTTCCAGAACACGGCCCTTCCCGGGCCTTGGCGTTCGCCCTCCAAGCCAACGTTGCCCGCAGCCCGCGAGCCCGACAATCGCACGCCCGATCGAACCGTCAGCACCGTCGCGAGCACTCCGCAGACGGCAACCACGAGCGCCAGAGCGACCAGCGTCGCGCGCACATCGTAGTTTTGTGTTCCCCATCCGAACGCAATAGTCGCGATCATCGCACCCGCCGGGAAAAGGCTGACGAGATAGCCGTTGACGAGGCCGGGCCGGCGAATCGGCGTGGCGTTGACGCTTTGCTGCACCGTGATGTAGGCGACGCCGCCACCGAATGCGAAAAGGACGCCATAGCCGAGCGACAACCAAAGAAAGGTGCCTGCGAACGCTGCGATCAGAACGCCCACCGCAGAAAGCGCCGCCGACAGCGCGATGAGGAGCGGACCCGAGACGAGACCAAAAAAGCGCGGCGCGACGTTCGTGCCGATCGTGAAGAAGACCACTGAGATCCCGAACACCGAGGCGAGATCTGATCGGCTCACGCCGAGCAAATGCTCGAGCGGCCCGATAAGCACGCTGAATGCGTAAATCGCCCCAAGCGGCAGGCTTAGAAAGGTGGCGCCGGCAATCGCGGCACCGGACCGTTGCAGAACGGCAGTGTTGGTCTGTGACATGAGTTTGGCGTCGTCCATCGCTGCATGGAGCCACGCCGCTCCGGCTGGCGATTAACTGTGCGCTTGGCCGCCGACAGAACGCAACCGTAGCCACGCGAGACTCCGAGCTTTTTCTGTCCTTGCCCCGGTCTTGCCCCAGTCGGGTCAAGAAGCCCCCGCATTCGATACTTACCAACCGTTAACGGTGTCGATTTACCCTGTTGGGGATTTCTCCGACTCCGAAACGTCGTCGGCATGAGGCTCGGAAAGAGCACGCCGGCAGAGAATGGGGGATGACGGTCAACGCTACGATGCGTTGCCGAGCCGGTGGGGGATCAGCCTTGCCTTTGCAAAAGCGAAGCATGCTCGCGGCCACGGTCGCGGTGATGGCTTGCGCCTCGGTCCCGATGCTGGTCCAGGCAGAAAGCAACGAACGGTCGCTGACGATCTATAATATCCATACCAAGGAGACGGTAACGGCGGTCTTCAAGCGCAACGGGCGCTATGTCGAGGCCGGCGTCGAGCAACTGAACCACATCATGCGGGACTATCGTCGCGATGAGGCGACGAAGATGGACCGGGAACTATTCGACCTTCTCTGGGAAATCCACACGGAGCTCGGCTCGAAAGCGCCCATCCATCTCGTATCCGGGTTCAGGTCGAGCGCAACCAACGCCATGCTGCGTCGTACCGTGGGCGGGCAGGCCAAGCAGAGCCGGCACATCCTTGGCAAAGCCGCAGACGTGCATTTTCCCGACATTCCGCTGAAGCAACTGCGCTACTCGGCCCTCATCCAAGAGCGTGGCGGTGTCGGCTATTACCCGACCTCCGCGCTTCCCTTCGTACACATCGACACGGATCGCGTCCGAAGCTGGCCGCGGTTGCCCCGCCACGAATTGGCTTTGCTGTTTCCATCGGGATCGACACAGCATACCCCCGCCAGCGGCGGTCCCCTCACCCGTGATGACGTCCGCATCGCGAAGGCCAATCATGGGGAGCTTGCGCGGCAGATCGCAACGATCCTCGACCATCACCGTACGGGCGGCGCGCCGATCGCGGTCGCCGATGCGCGGCTAGCGCCACAGCGCGTCGCCGCCTTGCCGAAATCAATCGGGCCAGCCACGCCGTCTCTGGTCGAACAACCTCAATTGGTCGGTAAGCCCACGCCGACGCCTGTCAGTTTGCGCGCCTCGCTCACCCCATCGATGGGTGACCGCAAGCACCTTGCCGATCTCATGAAACTGGCCGCCAACATACCGCAGCTCGTTTCCGGTCCTGCGCCCGCCCATCGTCCGCAAAGGCCCAATCTACCGAGCTTGACCGGCACCTCGCTGCCCGCGCCTCCAGTCGACAACACCGCACGCTTGGCCACGCCGGAGCGCCAAGTCGCCTCGCTCGGGCCTTCGCCGTTGCCGCAGACAAGTCTCACGGACGCTGGTCGCTTCGATTGGGGTGGCTGGATCGCTGCCCCGGCCTATGACGAGGAACACCCCGAAGAGCTATCCTACCGCCCCTTCTCCATCGTGCCCTATCTGACCGAGTCGGAAACCCAGCCATTGATGAGCGATCTCGTCGCCCACGATGTTGCACGCACGGTCGATATGCTCGACCAAGCCGACGCCTCGGCCACGTTGACTTTCCGCCCTGCGGCACAAGCGCCAACGCTGGCTTGGGCGCAACAATTCACCGGTGCCGCCATCAAGCTCGATTCGATGCACGATGCCGACCCGCCCTCAGAGCCGGCTCTCGAGAGCCAAGCGGTGATGACGAGCCGACGCTGAACATCGGCTCAACGCGTGCAGGCCGTCCAGTTATTTGCCTTGATCCTTGGCTTTGACCTTGGCGCAGGCCGCCGTGAATTGCTGTTTTGTCCAGCCCATGCCGCTCTTATACCCAGCAGTGCACTGGGCAGCAGTTGGATCTTTCTGAGCGGTTTTGGACGGAGCTTTATTCTGAGCAAACGCGGGGGTCGCGAACAAAAGGCCGGCGGCCACGGCGGCAACAATATGCTTCGACATTTCAGCTCTCCTGGGTGCGGCCGTTGATGGGCCGAGGCCACCTCACACAATGGAGAACGAATGTTCGGAGTGCTGTGTTCCCCGGCTTTTATGCCAATAAGAGCGTCAATCTACAGGCGCAGAGGAGTCGGACACATACAAAGTCTCTGCAGAGAGCACCCGTTCGAGCTGGCGCTTCAGGGCGTCCCTGCAAGGCTCCGCAGCGGCAAGAATCTCGCGATATCGGTGAAAATCGAGCACACCAACGCCCGCGCAGGCCGCGTCGACGAGGATGTCGGGTCGGTGCGAACGCAGCTTCTCGCGAATGATCGACTTCTGCAGTATTTGCGACGCAGAGAAAAGCGCCTCGAAAGCACGTGGCCCCGAATTATCGCCTGGTTGCCGCGGGGCTCCTGAAACATCGACCGCAATGGTCAGATCGACGTCATCCTTCACCAACTCGAACGGTAAAGGATCGACAAGACCACCGTCCAGCAGCGTCCTGCCATCGATCTGCACGGGACTGAAGATGACCGGCAACGCAATGCTCGCCGCGATCGCCCTTTTGAGCGGGCCCGTCGTAATAACGACAGCTTCCTGAGCGTAGAAGTCCGTCGCAACGATCGACATCGGCACGCGCAGCTCTTCAATCGTAGCCGGCACACGCGACGGCAGCAGCAGTTCCAGCAGGGCCTCGGCGTCGAGCAGCGCGGCCCGCATCGGAAACAGATTGAAGAGGCGGTCCACTGGTCGCGGGCGCGCTAAAAAGAGCTGCCGTATCAGCGCATATCGTTCGGAGAGCAACTCCTCCACGTGGGCACGCATGTAACGCGCCGACAATCCGGCCGCGGCACCCGCGCCAAAAATGGCGCCGATCGACGTTCCCGCGATTTTCGTCGGCGGGAGCCCCATCTCTTCGAGCACTTCCAGCGCAACCAGATGTGCGAGCCCCCTCGCGCCACCACCGCCCAATGCAAGACCGATCCTGGGCTGGCTGCGAGTCGCAACCTCGGTCGAGTGCAATTCTGACACCACGCTCTTCGTCACCAGGCCCTCACGCGTCATTGGCCACGCCGCTCAACGCCCTTCCATCAGGAACGGCAGCATCGCAGCCAGCGTATCGCCGGTTGCCTCCTCGGGGAGGAAGTGCCCGGACTCGATCGGACCACCGACGACATGCGGACACCATGCCCGCCAGGTGTCGAGCGGTTTGTTGACGAAGCCGTGCTTACGCGAGGCACCCCAAAGCGCCAACATCGGGCATCCGATCTGCCGCCCGGCTTTCCGATCCTCGGCGTCGAACTCAGGATCACACGATGCCCCGGCGCGATAGTCCTCGCAGGTCGCATGGATCACATCCGGCTTGGCAAAGCTCTGTCGATAATCATCGAGCGCGCGCGCATCGAACGCCGACAGATCCTTGGCAGCGGTCCATTGCGACAGCAGATACTCGAGGAAAAAGACAGGGTCGTGTCCGATCATCGTCTCGGGAAACGGCGCCGGTCGCGCCAGGAACGGCCAATGGAAGCGACCGACGGCATTGTCCATCGCAATGTCCGTCCACGCGTCGAGCGTCGTAACGATATCGAGCGTGACGAGTCGCTCGATGCGCTCAGGATGGTCGAGCGCCATTCGGTAGCCGACGCGCCCTCCGCGATCATGACTGACGACGGAGAAACGATGATGACCGAGTTCCTTCATCACGGCGACGAAATCGGCAGCCATGGCACGCTTCGAATAGGCGAGATGCCGCTCGTCCGTCGCCGGCCCGCGACTGCGCCCGTAGCCTCTGAGGTCGGGAATGACGAGCGTGAAATGCCGCGCGAGCTCCGGCGCCATTTTGTGCCAGCAGGCGTGCGTCTGCGGATACCCATGCAAGAGAAGCAACGGCGGCCCTGAGCCTCCGATCCGCGCATAGATCTCCGCGTCGCCCAGAGTGAACCGCTGCTCACGGAAATGAGGGAAAAGATCGCTTGTGCCGGTCATGCGCGCATCTCCGAGATCTTGAGAAAGGGCTGCACGGCGCCAAGCAGCCCCATGGGATCTTCCTCGGGAATGAAGTGTCCCGACTCTAGCATGCAGCCGGCAACCGTTGCACACCACGGACGCCAGAGGGCGACAGGATCACCCATCGGCGCGAGGCTTCCGAAGCGTCCCCATACGACGAGAGTTGGACACGCAATGCGTCGGCCGAGCTTGCGATCCTCTTGATCGTCGCTGAGATCGCAACTCGCACCCGCCCTGAAGTCCTCACACGTGGCATGCACACGATCGGGATCGGAAAGGCTTTTGCGATAGCTCTCGAGCGCACGCGGATCAAAGGGCTGCAGCGATCCCGATTGCGTACGTCGTTTGAGACATCCCTCGAGCCACGCGTTCGGATCAGCGCCAATCAGCGACTCCGGTATCGGAGCCGGCTGCGCGAGAAAGGCCCACTCCACGACATTCCGCCGCGCCGCCTGCTGCCTTGGCTGCCATGTATCCCACGTTGTCGCAATGTCGAGCACCACGAGCCGCGCGACGCGTTCCGGCCAATCGAGCGCCATTCGATAGGCGATGCGAGCGCCGCGGTCCTGCCCCATCACGGAGAAGTATCGGAATCCAAGCTTGTCCATCAGCAGCACCATGTCGCCAGCCATGACGCGCTTGGAATAGGCCGTGTGCTCCAGATCCTCGCTTGGACATGAGCTTTCCCCGCACCCTCTCAGATCGGGAATCACAACGGTGAAAGTTTCGGCGAGCTCCGGTGCCACCTTGTGCCAGCTCGCGTGCGTCTGCGGATATCCATGCAGGAGCAGCAGCGGCGGACCTGACCCGCCCGAACGGAAATGAAGTCGAACCTTGCCCGTATCGAAGTGCTGCGAAGCGAACCCTGGAAACAGCTCGCCCAGCAAGGTCATCTCGCCGGATCCTTGCCGACGGCGCGCCAGCCGATGTCGCGGCGGCAAAATCCTTGGGGCCAATCGATGGCATCGACGGCTCTGTAAGCCAGCGCTTGCGCCTCCGCGATCGTCGCCGCACGGGCCGTGACAGCAAGCACGCGTCCACCGTCAGCGAGAATGCGATCGCCGTCGAGACGTGTCCCCGCGTGAAAGACTTCAACGCCTTCGATTGCGCTCGCAGCATCGAGCCCACGGATCTCGCTGCCTCGCTGATAGATGCCGGGATAGCCCTCGGCCGCCACGACGACGGTGAGCGCCACGTCGTCGTACCATCTCACGTCGAAGCTTCCGAGCACGCCATCCGCCACTGCGAGCAGCGCCGCCAGGAGATCCGACTTGAGACGAACCATGAGCACCTGTGTTTCGGGATCGCCGAACCGCACATTATACTCGATGAGCTTCGGACCATCCGCCGTGAGCATCAACCCGGCATAGAGGACGCCTTTGTAAGGCATGCCTTTTTGCGCCATGCCATCGATCGTCGGCCTGATGATCTCCGTCATGACCCGCTCGACAAGAGCAGGCGTCAACACCGGCGCCGGCGAATAAGCCCCCATGCCGCCCGTGTTCGGTCCTGTATCGCCGTCCCCCACACGCTTGTGATCCTGAGCAGTCGCAAGCGGCAAAACCGCCGTCCCATCCGACAGCGCAAAAAAGCTCGCCTCCTCGCCTTCGAGAAATTCCTCGATCACCACTTCAGCTCCGGCCTGACCGAAAACACCTGCAAAGCAGGCCTCGACGGCTGCCTCGGCCTCTGCCCGAGTCGTCGCCACGACGACCCCTTTCCCCGCAGCCAGACCGTCGGCCTTGACCACAACCGGCAGCGGATGATCCGCGAGATAGCCGAGCGCCTCCGCCAAGTCCGAGAAACGTCCGTAGGCCGCCGTCGGAATTGAGCGCTCGCGGCAGAAATCCTTGGTGAAGCCCTTCGATCCTTCGAGCTGAGACGCCGCACGCGACGGACCGAAATGCTTGATCCCGGCGGCGGCGAGGTCATCCGCAAGACCCGCCACGAGCGGCGCTTCCGGCCCGATCACAACGAAATCGATTTTTTTCTCAAGGCAGAACGCGACGATATCGGCGTGCCGCGTCATGTCGAGGGAAACACACTCGGCAACCTCCGCAATGCCGCCATTGCCAGGTGCACAATAGAGCTTCGTAAGAAGGGGACTGCCCGACAGCGCCCACGCCAGGGCGTGCTCGCGGCCCCCCGCGCCGATCAACAGCACGTCCATTTGTCAGGTCCTTTCGTGAAAGCTCTGGATAGATCACACCGCGCTGCAGCGCCCGGCCGGAGTGGTGTTAACATGCAGCCCTCAATCAAGAAAGGAAGGCTACCGCCCCCTTTCCCAAGGATCGTCCTGCTGGACATTACCGCGTTGCGATATGAGGTAAGCCGGCGCACTGATATAGACCGCATCGCGGCCGTTGCCATTCCGGCCGTAAATCATGAGTAATCAACACAGCCTGACATCGATCGCTGGCTGACAGCCGTCGGGGAGGAAGCATGACCACCGCCGACCCCGCTCGCGCTGCCAGAACGGGCGCGAACATTGCCGAGTTGACCGTTTCCGAGCTTTCGAACGCCATCAAGCGCACCCTTGAGGATGGCTTCGGATTCGTCCGTCTCCGTGGAGAAATCTCCGGCTATCGCGGGCCACACGCATCGGGGCACTGCTATTTCGCATTGAAGGACGACAAGGCCAAGATCGAGGCGGTGATCTGGCGAGGCAATTTCTCCCGATTGCGGTTCAAGCCCGAGGAAGGCCTGGAGGTCATCGCGCAAGGCAAGGTGACCTCGTTCCCTGGCGCGTCGAAGTACCAGATCGTCATCGAATCTCTGGAGCCGGCGGGCGTCGGCGCCTTGATGGCCTTGCTCGATGAGCGAAAGCGCAAGCTTGGCGCCGAGGGGTTGTTCGCGGACGAGCGAAAGCGCGAGCTGCCGTTCCTGCCGCGCGTGGTGGGCATCGTCACGTCACCGACCGGCGCCGTGATCCGGGACATGCTTGCGGGCTTTACCGAGCGGTTCCCGACGTGCGTGCTCCTCTGGCCTGTACGCGTACAAGGGGAAACATCCGCAGCCGAAGTCGCGGCAGCCATCCGCGGCTTCAATGCGTTACCTCCCGGTGGGCGCGTGCCCCGGCCTGACGTGCTGATCGTCGCCCGCGGCGGTGGCAGTCTCGAAGATCTATGGGGCTTCAACGAGGAAGTCGTCGTCCGAGCGGCCGCCGAAAGCGCTATCCCCCTCATCTCGGCCGTAGGTCACGAGACCGATTGGACCCTGATCGATCTCGCCGCCGACGC
The DNA here is from genome assembly GCA_050250755.1 of Hyphomicrobiaceae bacterium. GTDB lineage: Bacteria > Pseudomonadota > Alphaproteobacteria > Rhizobiales > Hyphomicrobiaceae. The sequence continues at coordinate 49,949 of JBFWOB010000011.1, read as the reverse complement.
GCGCGCCCCAACACCGACGAAAGCCGCCGAATGGGCCGTTCCCAAGCATTCGGAATTGACGGAGCGCACAGGCGAGCTCGGATTGCGCCTGATGCAGTGCGTGAAGCGCCGGCTGGAGGAAGCGCGTGCCCATTGGCGAGCAGCCGTGAGAGGCCTGCCCCGTCCGGATGAGCTGACGGCCCTCCCCCGGCAGCGCTTCGATGCGGTCGACAAGCGCTTGTCGCGCGCTCTCATGGCCAACACGCAGGCTCACGCCAAGCGTCTCGCGCATATCTCGCCACGCTTGCAGCCGCGCCTGCTCACCGGTCGCATCGAGCGCGAACACATCCGGCTGGAACGGTTCGCATCGAAGGCAACCGACGCTTTGGCGCGACGCACGTCCACCCGCAGGTTGCATCTCACCCGCATTGCAGGCCGACTCGATCCGGCGCGCACGGCCGAGCGTATTTCTCGCGCCGCCGAACGTCTTATCTCGCTCGATCACCGCCAGAAATCAGCTTTCGAAGGTCTCTTGGAGCGCCGCCGCCAACGCCTCGAAGCGCAAGGCCAAATGCTCGCGTCGCTCAGCTATCACAGTGTCGTGGGACGCGGTTTCGCCCTGATCCGTGATACCTCCGGCCGCGCCGTCCGCTCCGCCGCAGCATTGGATGTCGGCGCGTCCATCGACATTGAGCTCGCCGACGGCCATGTCGGCGCCGTCGTCAGCGACCGGGATCCAGTCGTACGCGAGAGCAGCAGCGAAGAGGCAACGGCGCGACACCGTCCACCTGCCGACCTCCGCATCCGGCCGTCTCCACGACGCCGTTCCTCGGATCGAGGCGCAGGAGGTCAAGGCTCTCTCTTCTGATGCAGACCGCCAACAACTGCGGCTGGCCTCCATAACGCGTCTTATGTATGTTAGCGGCGATTGCCGTCGGCCCCGCGTCGGCCGCGCCGCATCTCGCCAGGAACGACTGATGAATAGGTTCGAACGTCTGTTCGGTCTCAAGGGTGAGGCCCGAATCGCCTATCTGCACGGAGAATTCCGTGTCGAGCAGCCGGGTGACTTCGTACTCTGCGCAGTAACCGGCGCGCCAATCCCCATTGCCGAATTGCGCTACTGGAGCGTCGAGCTTCAGGAGCCTTACAGCTCTGCGGAAGCTTCCCTCCAACGCCATCTCCAGATCCACAAGGAACGCGGCGCCCGCTCACGAAAAGGTGACACCGCGAGCGACCAGTGAGGCCTCGATCAGGCTTTTCAGCCGAACACCGTCGCGCTCGCTGAACACGAGCCGAATGGCCACCGTTCTCGCTACCTGCCGAAGAATACCGAGCGCCCCTTCTTCCGAACCGAGCCGCACCCAGTCCTTCTCCGTCGTACACAACGTCGCGCCACGCTTTTGCGCCTCTGCGAGCAGCCCCCTCGCATCCCGCTCGGTGAAGCGATGGTGATCGGCAAACGCACGCCGCTCAATGATGCGCGCCCCAAGCCGTTCCAAAAGCCTGAAAAACCTCTCCGGCGCACCGATGCCGCTGAACGCGACGATCGGCAGGTCGCGAAGCCAATCCATATCTTCTGAGGGTTGCGTGCTGGCCCTGAGCACCGGACCACCGAAATGATCCCGCAGCCACGAGACAAAGGGACTCTCGGCTTCGGGCGCTCCACCGCCCTCGGCCGCTGCATTCACAACCACCGCATCGGCGAGCCCTAACTGGAACGCAAGAGACGCACGTAGCGGACCAGCGGGGATGACGAGACCGTTGCCAACTCCGCGCCGGCCGTCGACCACCGCGATCGTGAGATCCTTGGCCAGTGCCCCGTTCTGCAAGCCGTCGTCCATGATGATCGCGCGAGGCTGCTCACCGGCGGCCTCGATTGTCCGCGCCCCGAGGGCACGATCTCGGCTGACAAGCGTCGGCGCTACGCGAGCCAGCAGCAGCGGCTCGTCACCAACTTGAGCCGCCTGGTCTCGATCGATCGCCACCCAATGCGGACCAGCGGTACGCCCGCCGTAGCCGCGCGTCAGAAACGCAGGCACGATGCCAAGACTTAGAAGCTCACTCGCGACGTGCAGAGAAAGCGGTGTCTTGCCCGTGCCGCCCGCCGTAAAATTGCCGATGCAGATCACCGGTAGCTTGGCGCGATAGGCGCCAGCGTTTGCGAAGCGCCGCTCGGCGGCAGATCCCCACAGAGTGGCCAAAGGCGACAGCGCGCGCGCCACGAGAGACGGCCTCTCGGCATACCACCAGCCCGGTTCGGGAAGGGGCATTCAGCCCCCCGAGGCAGCGCGCCGACCCTCGCCGTCAGGCAAAAGCGGAGAAATGGCGGCGATGGTCCGCTCGAGGGCACCGGACAGCAACTGCAGGGCGCGTTTGGCATTGTCGCGCATGACGACCGCACCACCCGGCCTCGTCACGAGATCCACGCTGGCGTGAGCGAGCTGGCCGGCAGTCTGGATCTGCATTGCGCCTCCGGCCTCGAACAGGGCGCAGTAGGCATCGGAAAAATTGTGAGTGCTCGGTCCCGTTAACACCACAGCGCCGTGACGCACAGCCTCGATCGGGTTCTGTCCGCCGTGCGCGATCAGCGATCCGCCGATGAATGCGATAGGCGCCGCGGCATAGAGCGTGCCGAGTTCCCCGATGGTGTCCACGACATAGATGTCGGTGCCACGTTCCGGCAACTCACCAAGCGACCGCCGCCTGACCGTGAGACCCAGCGCGGATACCGCATCCGAAACCGCCACTCCTCTCTCCGGATGCCGCGGCGCGATCACCGTGACCAGATCGGCGATCTCGCGCCGCGCCGCGATGTGCGCCTCGGCGACAACCCGCTCTTCGCCCTCGTGCGTGCTGGCGGCCACGATGCGCGAGCTGCCGCCAAGCGCATGCTCGAATGCCGCGAGAGTGTTGGCGTCGATAGGCGGTGGCGGCGCGTCGATCTTGAGATTGCCCACCGAGATGACGTTCGAAGCGCCGATCTGCTCGAAGCGGCGCGCCAGGCGCTCGTTCTGGGCCAGGACGAGGTCGAACCGCGAGAACAGAGCGGTCGCCAGGGTAGAATATCGCTGCCAGCGTTCAAACGAGCGATCGGACATTCGCGCGTTGACCAGCGCCAGCGGAATGTTGCGCGCCGTGGCGGCAAGAACGAGGTTCGGCCACACCTCCTGCTCGGTGAAAATTCCGAGGCTCGGCCGCCAATGATCGAGAAAAGCTCCGACGAAGGATGGCTCGTCCAGTGGCACATACTGGTGCAGGATCGAAGCGCCAAGTCGGCTTGCGGCGAACCGCGCCGACGTAACGGTCCCGGTTGTCAGCAGCATCGTAAGCGTCGGACGCCGCGCCGCGAGCTCTGAGATCAGCGGCAGGACCGCACTCGTTTCGCCGACGCTGGCAGCATGCACCCATACTACCGGCCCCTCCGGACGCATAATGGAGGCTCGCCCCAGCCGCTCACCCAGCCTCGTCGGGTCTTCTTTGCCTTTGCGCTCGCGAAAGCGCAGGATATAGGGAGCCGCCGGCCGAGCCAGCCGGGTGAGCATGCGATAAGCGCGGATTTCGAGACAACCGGTCGTCACGCGCATCTCGTTCGTTTGCGGGTTGGTCTGACCGGTCTGAAGCATCGGGCCGACCATATGACGACCTGCGGTTGCTCTTGGATTCGGACGAGCACGCGGCTGCCTAGGTCTCTATAGGCAAGAGATGAGCAGTTTGCCAAGCGCTTCCGGGGGTTTTCCGAAGCCGATCACATCAGACTGGCGCGATCGAGAAGAAAGGCCCGTTGACAGCCGCACAAGCACACACCCAAGGGCTTGCGTTTCATAGGCCACCTTGCGCATTGTGCCGCGCCGAATGGCTGAAATAGGAACCGATTCCCCGTGATGGGAAAGATCGCGAAGCATCAACGGCGCGCCGTACGCAGAGTCGTCCGTGGCTGGCGCCAGGGAATTGCGGAGCATTCGCCGCCGTGGGCGAAAGCATCGCTCGGCCCAGCCGTCAATTGGGCCGACATGCTACTCGTCGATCACGGCCTCTTCCGCCTTGCCTACCTCAATCTGCATCGGTTGGGCGGCCACGCGTGGCGCTCGGCGCAGCCTGCGCCCCATCAGATCAAGCGCTTTGCCCAGCTCGGCATCCGGACGATCGTCAACCTGCGTGGCCCACGCATCTGCGGCGGCTATTGGCTGGAGCAGCAAGCCTGCGCCCGGCTCGGCATTCGCTTGATCGATTTCCAGGTTCGCTCCCGCGCAGCACCTTCGGTCAAAGAGCTGCTGGGCGCACGCGATCTTCTGCTCAACCTCGAGCCTCCCGTCCTCTTTCACTGCAAGTCGGGGGCCGACCGCGCCGGGTTGATGAGCACGCTCTACATGATCGTGGTGGAACGGCAACCAGTCGAGCAGGCACGTCGCCAGCTCTCGTTGAGATTCGGCCATATCCGTCAGTCGGATACCGGTGTTCTCGATTATTTTTTCGAGCGCTACCTCGAAGCCAATGCACAGAAACCCATCGAGTTCTTCGATTGGGTACAGAACGTCTATGATCCCGAGGAAGTAAAACGGTCGTTTGTTGCGCGGGGCTGGGCCAACGTCATCACCAACCGCATCCTGCATCGCGAATAAGCCGCACTCACGCGATGCGTAGACGCCCATCAACCACGGGTTACTCCGCACGAGGATAGGTGGCTCAAGGGCTGCTTTCACGAAATGGCGCGAACGGATCGCGACGTGGTGCTTTCGTTCGCGATGTCGGCGGCGACGCCGGGCGCGGCAACGGAGCCCTCTCAATCGTTGCCGGGGGGGAGGCACTATCGTGCGTTGCGTCAACGCCTTGCTGACGACCGGCCGAAGAGCTCTGTGCAGCCGCCGGTTCCATACCCACCGTTGACCGGGCATCCTCGGCCTGCTGCTTCCTGAGTTCGTCGAGCCGACGCTGCTCTGCCGCCAGACGCTCCGCGATCTGCCGCGCAGCCTCAGCATTCACGCGCTGCTCGTCGAGTTTCCGCAGGCGTTCGAGCTCTGCCACCTCCCGTTCGACCTTCCGCACGACGACTTCGCGCTCGAGCGTATCCATGTCGAGCTTAGGTTGCAGAGACGCCAAATTCTCCAGAGCGCCTGCATACCTCACGACGACTGCAGGTAATTCCGGCTTAGGTGGGGCGCCGGCTGTCTGCGGAGAATCACGGGGCTCCACGCGCCATTCGCCATCGACCTGCAGATGATCGAGGTCGACGGCCATTCGCCCCGTCAAACGCCCCTGAGGCACATTGACGACCATGGGCTGGATCCGCATGGCCCCGTCCGCAACCGTTGCCGTCAGACGTTGCGTCCCGACCGGTACGCCCTGCGATTGCAGCGCGAGACTGAGTTGCGCTCGGAACGCACCCGGCGGCATCTCGCCCTTGAGCGCAAGCATTGCCTCGGACGCCGTTGCGATGGCCGTCGGCGTCCACCGCGCCAGTCTCGCATGTGTCAGGCGAACGTCACCACCGCCCGTCAAAGCCGCGACGAGCCCGCGCGGCGACAAGGCCGTGCTTTGCAGCTTCAGCATAACCGTCAGCCCGCCGAGCGCTGTCGGTGAGGCCGGCGCTGGCGGCGCGATCCGTTCGAGCTTTGCGCCCGTGACACCACCCTCCGCCGACATGCGGACGCCAGCCGGCGCCTTGTCGAGCACCAGTAGGCCAGACCCATGCCCACCGAGCACGCTTGCTTCGTTCAGCCGGACGTCGAGCCCTTCGGCCCGCGCCGTGAGTTCCACCTGCGCATCATCGACATCGAGGCCTGGAGCAAATGCCAACCGCTTCACGTCCAGTCGCACTCGGCTACCCGCCAGCCGCTCGACCGTCGAGAGATCGAGTGCGCGCTCGCTCCAGGGCGACTTGCCACCGTCCTCGTCGGCAGCGCGCGTCTCTCCTGCGCTGAGCAACGCGAAAAGTCCTTGCAAGGAGGCCTTGGTCAACTTCACGTCGCCCGACAACTGTGTTGTCTCTGCGCCGGTCTTGATGACAAGCTCGCCGCTCGCTTCACTATCGCCGACACGCAAGCGCGGCGACGTGAGTTTCATGCTCTCACCTGCCCGCGCGACATGCACCGTCCCATTCACCGGACCATCGAACCCTGTCCGCGAGGCGATGCCGGCGAGCGCGAGGCCCTGCGCGAGATCCTTCAGCGCCACCGAGACCTCGCCTTCGAGACCGAGAGCATTCTTTTCACCCAATGACGCTCGGCCTCGATAGGCACCGCTGATACCGTCAGCGTCGACGGCGGCGAGAACCGTCATGCCGCTTTTCGGATCGCCCAGCCCCCTTAGCGTGAGCTCAAGCCCCGATGTGGCCGCCGTAGATGGAGCTGACGCACCCAGAGCCTTGCTCACGAGACGGCGTGCTGCCTCCCCATCGAACGACATCGCAAAATCAACCGGCCTGTCGCGCCATTCCGCCTGCTCTTTCCCCAGCCGAATCGTGCCTGCGACGCGGCTGCCGGCAAGCGTTCCATCGAGCGAGAGGTCGTGCGTATCGGGTCCCTTGGCGCCAACCGTCAGACGCCCCGCAATCCGCAATGGCGCCATCACCGCCGCATCGTTGCCTTCGGGAACGAGATCCGATGGCAGGCCCGCAAGACGCGCCAGCGCCGCGACACCTTCTGCGGTCTCCGCGACCGCAACACCGGTCAGAGCCCCTTTGGCGTCCCGCCGCGTTAGATTGGTGACGTCCCCCCGCAACTCCACCTGATAGCCGTTCGTCGAGGCGAGCCGGAGCTGCGGCATGGACAGATTACCGGCGACGAGCTTCAACTCCGCCACCGCATTCTGGAACAGGGTCGAGCCGACGATCAGCCGCTCGATCCTCAGTTTGACATCGGCGTCCGCCGGGCCGATCGCGGCGTTGGGATCGGATTTGTCCCCGGCGAGTGACGCGATCAGGTCGCGGAGCGCCTTTGCGGGGTCGTCGCCGCTGGGCACGATCGGCGTCAGATCAAGTTCCGAGCCCTCGAGATTGAGAACGATCTGCTGCGGCGTACCTGCTGCCCAGCTGGCATCGCCGCTCAGCATGTTGCGGCCAATTTCCAGCGTCAGATTGTGTCCTGCTACTTCCTTCGACCCAAGCGAAAGATCACCGCCCAGCGTGAACGGTCCATCGCGTGTCGGCAGCACCAGCTTTTGGTCGTGCGAGGCCCAACTCGCAAACCGCGCCATGCTGGCACCCCTGAGAACGACGCGCCCGGTGTAACGCAAATCTGTCTGAGGCCCTTCGAACGAACCGGAGGCAGCGACCCGCGCGCCACCCGGCAGGGCGGCGCTGAGGCTCTTGACGTTGAGCTTGCCCTTGCTGTGTTCGAGCACGGCGGTCAGGTTGCTCACGACATCGCCACCAAGCGTCGCCTGATCGATCGTGAGGTCCGCCTGCGTCCGCCCGTCCGTCGCGAGTATGCGCGAGACTGCAGCCGCCACGCCTTGCGCCAGCTCGAGTGCTGTGCCGCCCGTACCCGCACCTGAGATCTTGTCGAGGTCGAGCCAGTGCGACTTGAGCGTCACCGAGACGTCGGCTTGGTCCGCCCAACTCACACGTGCACTGCCCGTCGCGAGCTGTGGGCGTCCGCCCTGCTCGAAGGAAAGCGACAGATCGGAAAGTGTGAATCCCTTCGTGTCACCTTCGAGCGCTGCGCGCATATCAAATTCGCCGCCCGGCTGGGCCGCACCAACGCCGAGAAAACCGCCGCTCTTCGCCTTACTCGCGAGCGATGCGGGCAGCGGCAAGCGCGCGGTGACCTGTCCCGCAACTTTGATGTTACTCAGAACGTCATGCGCGTCGCCCTCGAGACTGTAGCTGACGCCACTCGATGGATCGCGAACGGTTCCTTTGAACCGGACGGTCCCGTCCTCGGCCGGCTTAGCCGTAGAGAGCCGGATCTCACGCCCTTGCTCTCCGCTGGCGAACGTCGCGGCAAGGCGATACGGCCCTTCCAGCGCCTGCGCCGAAAGCTCGCCGTTGATATTTTCGAATTTGGTCGTCGCCTTTCCATCAGGCGCCAGGATGGCAAGCGTTCCGCCCGTGATGCGCACGGCATCAAAAGCGACACGTGCCGGGACGTAGCTCCCTCGGAAATGCTCCGGCGATAGGCTCGACCAGTTGCCGCCGCCCTTGCCATCGAGCACCAGCGTCACCGTCGGTTTCCTGAGCTCGATGTCTTTCGCCTCGATCGCGCCCGACAGAAGAGCCCCCACGGAAAGCCACACCGTGAAGTCCTCGGCCATGAACAATGGCCGCCCCACCGAGCCTTGCGTGTCGGCGATCCGAACCTGCTCGAATTGTATGTAAGGCACTGGCAGCAGGCGCAGATTGACCTTGCCACCGACGCGAACCTCCCGGCCGAGAAAGCGCGTCGCTTCCTCTTCCAGCATCCCGCGATACCGGTTCCAGTCGACCATGGCGGGACCAGCGAACAACGTCGCGAGCAGCCCGACCAGGAGACCTCCAATGGCAAGCAAGACCCGGTTCATAGGCCGTCCACATCTCGCGGCCGCCCGGTCACCGGCCGGCTCGCAGATCCCCACCGTCTCGGCCGCGCGCAATCGGCCGATCCCTTCCCTCCACGCTTATGCCATAGAATGCTGCCTAGTTGGACCGGCAAATTGCCGGTCCAACGCACAGTTGGCGCCGCTACACAGAAAATCGTTCACACAACCGGGCAGAGTCCGCCATCCACGTTGATCGCCGTCCCGTTGATGTACGAGCCGGCATCCGAAGCCAGGAACAATGCAGCGTTCGCGAATTCCTGGGCTGTGCCCAGCCGCCCCATGGGCAGCGATCGACCCATCTTCGCGTAGTAATCCTCAATCGGGGTGTTGGTCCCTTCGGCTGTGTGTCGCCGCACCCACTGATCGCTTTCGATCCGGCCAACCAGCAAACCGTTGACGAGCACGTTGTGCTTTGCGCCCTCGCTGGCCAAAACCTTGGTGAGCGCCATGCCGGCCGCCCGCGATACCGCGGTCGGCGCACCTTCTGCCGGAGGCGCTTTTGCGCCCGTGTTCAGCACGTTGATGATACGTCCGAAGCGATTGGCCTTCATGGACGGCAGCGCCAGCCGGCAGAGGCGAATCGCCGCGAAAAGCTTGAGGTCCAGATCGTGCTGCCACAGCTCGTCTGTGACGCTCTCGAATGGGCCACGCTGCGACGTTCCCGCGTTGTTGACGAGGACATCGACGCCGCCCATCCCGTCGGCGGCCTCCTTGAATGCCCGCTCGCAATCGGCCGCCTTGCCGACGTCGGCCGAGATCGCGACGGCCTTGGGGGCTCCGGCGGCCGAAATCTTCGCCTTCGCTGCCTCGAGCACATCGGGTCGCCGCGCAACGACAGCGACACTGGCGCCCGCTCGTGCGAACGTCTCGGCGATCGCGAGGCCGAGGCCGAGGCTACCGCCTGTGATAAGCGCCTTGCGGCCTTGCATGGTGAACTGCATGGGCGTTCCTCCTTGTGGGGACTGGCATGTTGGGAGTGGTCGCCAGCTTATGCCGTCGTCCCGGGTTTGCGCCAGCCTTTGAGAGCGCGCCCGCTCTATTCCAGCATTTCGACGATTTCATCGACGGGTGCCCCACGCCTCGCATATGAGTGTCGCGCTTCGGCAGAGACGCCATCGACGACCAGCGCCGAAGGCACCTGAGCCCTACAAATAGGCCCACCATGACTCGCATTGTCGTCTGCGCCGATGACTACGCCTTCACGCCGGACGTCAGCCGGGGCATTCGCGAACTGATCGCCGCGCGCCGTATATCGGCGACGAGTGTCATGACGGCGTCCGAATTCTGGCCGTCGGAAGCCGCCGCGCTGAAAGCCATCGCCGGCGACGCGGATATTGGGTTGCATCTCACGCTGACCGACCAGCGCCCTCTCGGTCCCATGCCTCGTTTTGCGCCGGATGGGCGCTTCCCGCCGCTGGCCACGGTGTTCCGGGCCGGCCTGCTGCGCCGCCTCCCGCTTGACGAGATCGAAGCAGAGATCGGGCGGCAGGTTGAGGCCTTCGCGACCCACTACGGCACACCTCCGTCCCACATCGACGGCCACCATCACATGCACCAACTTCCCGGCGTGCGAGACATTGTGGTGCGCACCGCCGCACGTATTGGCGGAGGCCGAACTTGGGTGCGCTCGTGTGCCGAGCCGCGATCCCGCATCCTCAGCCGCGGAATCGGCGTCGTGAAGGCAATGGTGATTGGAGCACTCGGCCCACCGATCGACCGGCGCGCGCGCGCCGTCGGCGTTCCGGTCAATCGTGGCTTTTCCGGCGCATACGATTTCGCCGCCGAGAAGCGCGCGACAGCCGAGCTGTTCCGGCGCTTCGTCATGGGGCTGCCTGCGAACGGACTCATCATGTGCCATCCGGGCTATGTCGATGCGACGCTCGCCGCTCGCGATCCCATGACGACCGCACGCGAAGCGGAACTCGCTTATCTCAAGAGCGAGGCGTGGACCATGCTGCTTGCCGAGCATAATCTCGAGGTCGGGCCACTGATACGTGCCGCTCGTACCGGCATCCACCGCTGATATAGATTGCAGAAAGACATATCCCGCCAAAAGCCCAAGAATCGCCACTTTGCTGACCGTCCTGAACGAACGCGCCCGAACTGATTTGCGGCGCACGATTAAGGAGTTGCCAGTGAAGGTCTACCAGCGCGCCGACCGGCGCATCAGTTCGCTCGCCGCTCTCGTGGCGGCCGGACTTGCAGCAGGTGTGCTCGCTTCGCCAGCCGCCGCTCAGGCACCGTCCGCCAAAGAACAGGACGGGAAAGAGGATCCGCGCGCCAAGCAGAAGAGCCCACGCGGCCAGCACCAGAAGCAGCAGCAGCCTCCATCTCCAGGCGGTCCGCCACCACGTGGGGCGACGCAGCAGGGTTCACCGCATCGCCCGCCTGGTGCTCCCCCAGCAGCGCCACAGCGACCCGCCGTCACAACACCTGCACCCCAAAGGCCCACCGCACCGGACCCGCGTGGCGCGCAGCCTCCCCCGAGAGCCGCGACGCCTCAGCCCCAGCCACGGACGGCTGAGCCTCCCCGCCGGCCTGAAGCTCCACGCAAAGCTGAGCCATCCCGGACTGCCGAGCCGCCGCAAAAGAACGAGCCTCCGCGCAGAGGCGAACCGCCGCGTAAGTCTGAGCCACCGCGCGCCAACATGCAGCCTCGCGGCGCGACCGGAGTTCCGCCCACGCCCGGACAACCGCCGCACGCGGCCCCTGAAACAGGCCGCGGCGGACCGCCGCGCCCAGCCCCGTCGACGGCCACGCCGGGTCCACGCCCGACGCCTGGCGCTCCCAATGTCGGTCGCGGCGGGCCTCCACGCCCAGCGCCATCCACGGCCGCACCCGGCACTCGCCCTGCGCCCGGTGCGCCGGGTGCACCCGGCTTCGCCCGTCCCGGTGGCGACGGCGCACGACCACCTGTCGCTTCGCGAGGTCCCGGTCCACGCCGCCTCGACGACGTGAAGAACCAGCGCGTCGAGTCCGTATCGAAATCCGGAGCCCGCATCATTCAGGAGCCCGGCAACCGAACGATCGTGCACCAGGACAACCGCACGATCATCACGCGCAACGAAGGAGCCGTTTTCAATAGCTTCGCCCGTGGCGCCAAGAGCTCGCGTCGCCGTGACGGTGGCACCGAGACCGTGCTCGCGCGCCCAGGCGGCGTGCAGGTCCATTCCGAATTCGACAAGGATGGCCGCCTGCTCCGCCGCTATCGACGCGATCCGTCCGGCCGTGAGTTCGTGTATGTCGACAACCGTCGCTTCTACCGCAACCTCGCGGTTGGTGTCGGAGCGGCCGCCCTCGCCACGGCTGCCGTCGTGGCTCTCGCACCACCCGTCCATGCCTTGCCGCGCGACAAGTACATCGTCGAGTACGTGGACGCCTCGGACGACGACCTCTACGAGACGCTGGCAGCCCCGCCAGTCGAGCGACTCGATCGGCAATATTCGCTCGACGAGATCCGCTACAGCCAGTCCCTGCGCGCCCGTATGCGCCGGGTCGATCTCGACAACATCAACTTCGACACGGGTTCGTTCGACGTCGCACCTGACCAGTATGATAAACTCGCGCGCATCGCCCATGTTCTCCGGCGCGTGATCGACCGCGACCCGACCGAGGTCTTCCTCATCGAAGGCCATACCGACGCCGTTGGCTCCGACGACGACAATCTCAGTCTCTCGGATCACCGCGCGGAAAGCGTTGCCCGAATCCTAGTCGAGCACTTCGAGATCCCGATCGAGAACCTCACCACCCAGGGCTACGGGGAACAATATCTCAAGGTCGACAGCCAGGGCCCCGAGCGAGCCAACCGCCGCGTTGCACTCCGCCGTATCACGCCGCTGCTGAGCCGCGCCGGCCCGTGACCTAAGGCGCAGCCGAACAAAAAGACGAAGCCCGCGGTGCCGGTCAGCACCGCGGGCTTTCTCATTTCTCAGGTTGATCTGACGTGAAGCGGCCGTCCACGGGAGGCAGTCCCGCTATGACCTTGGGGCTTACACCGTTCCGTCGCGTAGGGCCTTGGCTGCCTTCTCGTAGGCAGCGATCGTCTTAGCCACGTCAGCCTCGGTGTGCGCGAGCGAGATATACGTCTTGCCCTCGCTCTTCAGGATGCCTTCTGCAAACATCACCGTGTTGAACCGCCGCGCCTGATCGGTGTCGCCACGGAAGAAGCCGCGATAGTCGTGCACGGGCGTATCGGTGAACACCACATCGAACATCGGCGCCTCGCCGATGACCTGCGCCTTGAGACCGGCGCCCTTCAGAATACGGCCCAGCGCATCCATCAGCGTCCGCCCCGTCCCCCAGATCTGCTCGTAGGCGCCCGGACGGCTCAGGATCTCCATTGTCTTGAGACCCGCGACCGACGCCACCGGATTGCCCGATAGCGTACCGATCTGCACCAGCGCGCGATCCTCCGGCACGGCCGCCTTGTCGAAGTGCTTCATGATGTCCTCGCGCCCGGCAATCGCCGCGAGCGGGAACCCACCACCGACCACCTTGCCGAGCGTGCACAGATCCGGCGTGACACCGTAGTAGGCCTGCGCCCCGCCGTAAGCCCAGCGGAAGCCTGTGACCACCTCGTCGAAGATGAGCACGATGCCCGTCTCCTCGGTGAGCTTGCGCAGCCCTTCGAGGAAGCCCGGCTTCGGCCCGATCAGCCGCTGGAATGGTTCGACGATGATCGCCCCGATTTCGTCCTTGTGCTGCGCCACGAGGCTCTTCACCGCCTCGATATCATTGTATGGCGCGACAATGACCTCGTCCCGGACCGACTTCGGGATGCCCGCTGAATCCGGCACCGCCTCCGGGAAATTAGCGAGGCGCCGCGGCGCAAGGCTCATAAGCCCGTAGTCACTCATGCCGTGATAGCCACCCTCGAACTTGAGGATCTTGTCACGGCCCCGAAACGCACGCGCGACGCGCATGGCATAGAGATCGGCCTCGGAGCCTGTGCACACGAACCGCACCTGCTCTGCGCACGCCACGCTTTCGACAATCGCCGCAGCCAGCTTGATCCCCGGCGGATTGTTGACGAAGAATGTCGTGCCGTTTCCCACCTGCTCGATGACGGCCGCCGTCACCTCGGGATGGGCATGGCCGACCAGCATGGGGCCTGAGCCGATCAGATAGTCGATATATTCGTTCCCGGACGCATCCCAAACGTGACCGGCCTTGCCACGCGCGATGACAACATCAAGCGCCGTATTGCCGAACGTGCCAGCCGGGAGCACTGTCTTTGCGGTCGAGACGAGATCGGCCTCGTTGGGGTTGACGACACGTTGCTGCATTTGTCCCTCGAGGTGGCATTGATGGCGCTGAGCCAGGATCAGGTTCGGGTCTCGCGAAATGGCGAGAATCCACTTGCCGCCCGGGCCATCGATGCCGGATGCTCACGCCACATGTCCAGACACGTCAAGCTCGGGCGTCGTTGCACGAGCCGCAAACCCGGAGGAGCACCATGCCCGTTGTCGTCAAAGCCGACAAGCTGACTTCCATCGTTACCGACCTTCTGGTCGGCGCCAAGGCCTCCCGCGAGGAAGCGGAATGCGTTGCGAAAGGCGTTGTGCTGGCGAATCTCACCGGACACGATAGCCACGGCGTCATCGCGATCCCCACCTACATCGACCGCGTCGACAAAGGCCACATCGTCCCTGGCGCGCCATTCAACATCGTCAAGGAAAGTGCGACGACAACGGTCGTCGACGGCAACTGGGGCTTCGGCTTCGTCGTCGCCGAGCGCGCCATGCGCCTGACGATCGAAAAGGCGAAAAAGTCGAACGTCGCCGCCACCACCATTCTGCGCCAGAGTCATGTCGGCCGCGTCGGCGCTTATCCGATCATGGCCGCGCAGGAAGGCATGATCGCCATCATGACCGCCGACAGCGGTCGCTCGCCCAAAGCGGTCGCTCCATTCGGTGGCGCCGAGCCGCGTGTCGGCACGAACCCGCTGGCAATGGCCATCCCCTCCAACCTGCCTGCCACATTCTGCCTCGACATGGCGACATCCGCCGTCGCCGCCGGCAAGATCAACCTTGCCATCGCCAAAGGCGCCTCGATCCCCACCGGTTGGATCGTCGACAAGGACGGCAATCCGACCACCGATCCCAATGAGTTCAAGAAGGGCGGCGTGCTTCTCCCACTTGGCGGCGAGGAAGGGCACAAGGGTTACGGCTTGTCTGCCATGATCGAGATCCTATCCGCGATTCTTCCTGGTCTTGGCTTCGGCGTCGATCCGACTGGCCGCCATAACGACGGTTGCTTCATCGCTTGCTTCAACGTCTCCGCCTTCCGCTCGCTCGATACGTTCAAGCAGGAGGTAACCGAGTTCGCCGAGTATCTGAAGGCCACCAAGAAGCAGTCTGGCGTCAAGGAGATCTACTACCCGGGCGAGGTCGAGTACCTGAAGGAGCAGGACCGCATGAAGAACGGCATCGAGGTCGACGACAAGACTTGGGCAAAGTTCCAGGAGCTTGGCGCCAAGTACGGCATTGCCGACAAGATCGTCGCCTGATCGCTGACATTTCGAGACCCCGGACAAAGCATGCCCTCGGCAAGCAGTAGTCCGGGGGCTTCGCTCGGCTCGTGCCCTCTGCAGGTTTGCTATCGGGAGCACGAGCCAAGACGCTCCAAGCCCCCCGCTGCCATGGTCCCATGAACCTCTCTCGTACCCTCCAATCCGTCGCCCTAGCCTACCCATCGCAGCGCGCCATCTCGGCGCCGGGCATGACACTCAACTATGCCGAACTGGAGCAGCAGGTCGCCGCAATCGCTGGCGCACTGCGCGATCGCCACCATTTCTCGAAAGGTGACCGCGTCGGCATCTGGATGGAGAACTGCGCCGAGCTTTATCCAGTCCTGTTCGGCGTTTGGCGCGCGGGACTGGCCGCTGTCCCGATCAACAACAAGTTGCACCCGAAGGAACTCGCCTGGATTCTCGATAACTCCGGCGCCCGCCTTTGCGTCGTAACCCCCGACCTCGTCGAGAAGCTCGCCGAATTGCCAATCGGAACGGCGCTGCCGCCCATAATTTCCACTGGCACGCGCGACTACGCGAACCTTCTCGCCGGCAGCCCCGTCCGCAATGCTCCCGTTTCGCCGACCGATGAGGCTTGGCTCTTCTATACGAGCGGCACCACCGGCCGGCCGAAAGGCGCCGTGCTCACGCATCGCAATCTGCTGTTCATGACGCACACCTACTACGCCGACATCGATTCCCTCGGCCCCGAAGACACGATGCTTCATGCGGCCCCCATGACGCACGGCGCAGGCCTGTATGGGCTTGCCGCCCTGCTCAAGGGCGCCCATAACATCGTTGTCCCCGGCTCCTTCGATCCCGAGCAGATCTTCGCCGCGATTAGCCAGCACCGGAATGTCTCGTTCTTTGCCGCACCAACGATGGTTTCGCGACTTATCAACCATCCGCTCGCGGGGTCGGCCGACACGCGCAATCTCAAGACCATCAGCTACGGCGGCGCACCGATGTACCTGTCCGACTTGAAGCGGGCACTGGAGATCTTCGGCCCCCGCCTCTACCAGCTCTACGGCCAGGGCGAGAGCCCGATGACGATCGCAGGGTTGCCGCAGGCCCTCCATTTCGGCCCAGACGGTAAGCTCGCCAGCGACGCACGCCTCATGAGCACCGGCATCCCGCGTACCGGTTGCGCCGTCCGCGTCGTGGATGAAAGCGGCCACGATGTGCCCGTTGGCGAGGTCGGCGAGATACTCACGACCAGCGATTGCGTCATGTCCGGCTATTGGAACAACCCCGAGGCCAACGCCAAATCCCTCCGCGATGGCTGGCTCTGGACCGGCGACATGGGCAGCCTCGACGCCGACGGCTTTCTCACGCTCAAAGACCGCTCCAAGGACATGATCATCTCGGGCGGCTCCAACATCTATCCACGCGAGATCGAGGAGGTGCTCCTGACGCACGACAGCGTGCTCGAATGCGCCGTCGTCTCCCGCCCACACGCCGACTGGGGCGAGGAGGTCATTGCTTTCGTGGTGCCACGCCCTGGCACAACGGTCGCCACGTCGGCTCTCGACCAGATCTGCCTCGACAACATCGCGCGCTACAAGCGACCGAAAGGCTATCGCATCGTCGATACGCTGCCGAAGAATAACTACGGCAAAATCGTCAAAATGGAGCTTCGCGAACAGTTGCTGCGTGAGGCCACGGACGGCCAACAGTCCTCGTCATAGGACAAGCCCACCGCACGCCCACCACCCCAATTACGTCATACCCGCGCAGGCGGACACCTACGAGCGTTTGGGGCTAGATGATGCGCGTGAGTCCCCGCCTTTGCGAGCATGACGTTCCGTTGAGTGCCCCCGAAGGACAATCAACAAAGCTGGCGATTTTCCGAAGCCCTACCGAACGATTGCTCCTTCAATACCGGCGCTCTCACCCGCTCACCACTTCCGCCTTCTCGAGCACTGCCTCGAGCAGCACGTTGGCTCCGGCCGTTGCCCATTCCGGTTTCATGTCTTCGGCCTCGTTGTGACTGATGCCATCGACGCACGGCACGAAGATCATTGCCGCCGGCGCCACGCGCGCCATGTACACGGCATCGTGGCCAGCGCCCGACGAGATTTCCCGCGCCGAAAACCCGAGGCGCGCTGCTGCCTTGCGAACCGCATCGACGCAACTCGCCTCGAAGAGCTGCGGCGGATAATCGGCGACGAGCTTGTATTCGCACGTCACACCCGTCTGCGCCGCGATCTCGACAATGCCCTCCTCGATCGCTTTCGTCATCGAAACGAGCTTATCGGCGTTCGGATGCCGCAGATCGATGGTGAGAAACACCGAGCCGGGAATGACGTTTCGTGAGTTGGGATAGGCCTGGATCATACCGCAAGTGGCGCAAGCCTGCGGATCATGCGCATGCCCGATTGCGTTGACACGTTGGATGATCCGGGCCGCACCGAGCAGCGCATCCTTGCGGCGATCCATCGGCGTCGGGCCAGCGTGGCTCTCGACGCCCGTGATCATCACCTCGTACCACTTGAGGCCATTGGCGATGGTCACGATGCCAATATCGGTCCCCTCCTCTTCGAGGATCGGCCCTTGCTCGATGTGCAGCTCGAAGAACGCGTGTACGGGACGCCCACCAACGGCGGCATCCCCAGCGAACCCAATCCGCGCCAGTTCGCCCCCCATCGTCTTTCCGTCCGGATCCTTGATCGCGAGGGCATCATCGAGACCAATGGCACCGGCGAACACACCCGACGCCGTCATGGCCGGCGCGAACCGCGAGCCTTCCTCGTTCGTCCAGTTGACGATCTCGATGGGGTGACGTGTCTTGATACCGAGATCCTCGATCGTGCGCATTACTTCGAGCGCAGCCAGAACGCCGAGCGCGCCATCGAACTTGCCGCCAGTCGGCTGCGTATCGAGATGGCTGCCGAGCATCACCGGCGGTAGGGACGGATCAGTCCCCTCGCGCCGCGCGAACATCGAGCCCATGCGGTCCACCTTGACCGAGCAACCCACCGCTTCGACCCATGTCTGAAAGAGGTTGCGGCTCTCGCGATCGAGGTCCGTCAAAGCGAGCCGATTGACGCCGCCCTTTGCCGTTGCTCCGATCTTCGCCATTTTCATCAGGCTCGCCCACAGGCGCTCGCCATCGACGCGTCGGTTGGTATCGGCTCTGACCATCGCTTGTCCTCTTATCGGTTCCGGACGTGCCGCGGATGCTGCAGCGCGGCATCGCGGTTGCTGCCAGCCGCATCGACCGTTATAAACCGCGCCGCGCCGGGCGAAAGAGTTCCCCGGCTTGACCCATTCCCCTTTCAGGAGCCTCCGATGGCCATCGAGCGCACATTTTCCATCATCAAGCCCGACGCCACCCGGCGCAACCTGACGGGTGCCATCAATGCCGTCATCGAAAAGGCCGGCCTTCGGATCGTCGCGCAGAAGCGCGTCCTTTGGACGAAGGCCCAGGCCGAGAAGTTCTACGAGGAGCACAAGGCGCGTCCGTTCTACGGCGAACTGGTGACCTTCATGACCTCGGGCCCCATTGTTCTGCAGGTTCTCGAAGGCGAAGGCGCCATTGCCAAGTATCGCGAAGTCATGGGCGCGACCGATCCCGCCGAGGCCAAGGAAGGCACCGTCCGCAAGCAGTTCGCCGTCTCCAAAGGCGAGAACTCCACGCACGGCTCGGATAGCCCCGAGTCCGCGGAGCGCGAAATTGCGCTGAACTTCCGTCTTGACGAGATCGTCGGCTAATTGGCGAACTCCCAAAAATCATAGTGTCTGGCCAGAGGCTTAGGCCACTTACCAGCCACGATTTTCAATCTCGCCGCGTGCTGTCCACACCAATACCGCGGTCGTCAGCACATCGACTTGCACTAGAGAAACGGCGCGCTATAGTCCGCGCCGCACTCCCCGGAGAGATGGCCGAGTGGTTTAAGGCGCACGCCTGGAACGCGTGTGTACGTGCAAGCGTACCGTGGGTTCGAATCCCACTCTCTCCGCCAGTCATTGTTTCCCTATCTATGCGCACCTACGCTAAAGCAACAGCGATCGTTGATGGCGTTGCCGGACGTAGGCGGTCGGGTTGACAATCAGTCGGCTGGGTGAGCGGCCCCGACCGGTCCAAATAGTCTTCGGGTGCTAACGCCTGAAGCGTACAGATGTGCTTCTCCGGGCCCCCGGCCAATCATCGCTAAGAGCTTCCAAATCAGGCGGACGTCGTTGGTATCGGGCAGCATCAGAATGAGCCGCGCCAACTCACGCGCTTCATCGTGTGGGGCGCGCGCGTGCGGCGTTGTCGAGGAACTTGGCCCCGATCTCGGCCGACGTAAGCGCCTCCTGCGGATCATCTCTCGAGAAGTCGCGTTGGCTAATGAACATGCGGCCATCCTTTACGACTTCGCGAAACGACCCGGTCAGACAGGCTGGCGTGGGGTATGGCGGAAGCGGTGGGGATAAGTTCTCGCGTGCGGCGTGGGTTTGAATAAATACGGGCGAACTCACCCCTTGAGTGGCCGACCGTGAATAGCCTCACCCGGCCACCGATCAGAGGAAATTCGGAGTGTCACTGCGGCTCGACGTGAGCATCCTTCAGCGCGGTTTTCCAAATCTCATTTTGGCTCCTGATGTAGGCTGTCGCAGCCTCAAGCGACATGGCGCGTCCAAGAAAGCCCTGTTTCTGCAACTGTTCACGCACATCCGGTTTGGCCAGGGCGGCCGTAACCGCTTGGTTCATCCGCTCTCCAATCTCTTTGGGAAGGCCAACCGGTCCAGCAATCGCGAAAAAGGCCTCGAATGGATGCTGAGGTTGGCCCGCTTCGACCATCGTCGGCACGTCGGGCCACAACGGATTGCGTTCGGCCGTCGTGCCGGCGAGCACACGAAGCTTTTTCTCTTTTGCATGTCCGTAGATCGGAGTGGACGTAGCCACCATCATCTGCACGCGATTGGACAGAAGGTCGACAATCGCCTCCGGCTCGGACTTGTAAGGGATCGACGCCAAGTTCAGATTATTCTGCTTGGCAAATAAGGCGGTGGCGACGATGGCATAGGTGTGGCCGGTTGCGGCGTTGAACTTGCCCGGATTAGCGCGGATGTAGGCGACAAGTTCTTGCATCGTGGAGACGGGGAGCTCCGGGTTCACGACAAAGAAAAGTGTGTTCAGGCCGACGAAGGCGACGGGAGTGAAGTCGGTCAGCACATTGTAGGGCGGCGATTTGCGCAAGTTCGGCGCCACCGCGAGGGCGCTGTTGGTGCCGAACAGAAAAGTGTAGCCGTCTGGGGCGGAACGCTGGACCTCGACGCCGGAGATGGTGCCGTCAGCGCCGGGCTTCGAAATAACAACGACAGGCTGTCCGAGGCTGCTCGTCAGGTCCCGGGCAAGGATGCGTGCCACCGCATCGCTGGCGGAACCGGGGCCAAACGATATGACGAATTTGATCGGGCGCGATGGCCATGATTGTGCGAGGGCCAACGTCGCTGGCATCGACAAAAGCATGGCAAGGCCAGCTAGCAATAACTTGCGCATCCTATTCCTTTCCAAGTGCGCTGCGTGTATTGGCTGGCAGCGACCCTGTGGCTGACTATTCTGAAACGGACCAAGCGTGCCGTTCATTGCAGTTGTCGGTCAAGTCAGGCGGCGTAGATCACCTCGCCGTCGTTCACCCGGATGCGCCGCTTGCCTCTGACCAGGCGCTCGCAGGCGAAGACGCCCTCCCGGATGTCGGCCAGCCGCACCGCTACACTGCGCGTCCCGTTTCAAACGACTTTTTGACCCGGCTGTTGCGCCGGCTCGGGACTTCGGCAACGTCATTCGCCTGGGAGGAAAGCTACTGCGCCTGAATGCTCGCGCGTTCCGCCTCGAGACCGTCGCCCGTGAAGCTCAATCCATCTCGCTGGTTCGGCTGAGGGGAGGTCGGCAATCTCGTCTCAATGTCATTGCATGCTCACAACCAAGCAACGTCCGCTGATAGCGCTCCTGGACAACTGCCAAGACCGTACCGTCGCCAGCCGAGACGACTGCGTGATGCTCAACGATCGTATGCGGCTCCATTTCCGGCGCATCCATATCCGTGTAGATTCGAACCAAAATCGTTCGCCTTTGCGGACGGAGAGGGGCTATCGCATAACCAAACGGAATCGTTGATCGCGAGAGTTGCCGGGCGATGCTCTCTGGGAGACGGTCGGGAACGTACCATATCTTTGCAATTGAAAGCACCAACTTGCCGCAGCACAAAGCGACCTTGCGCGCCGCGATCCTTCCACTGTGGACACCATCAATAGCGTCAAGAAGTTCAGGCGACGGCACTTCCAACAGTCTCCTGTCGAGCACCCGCGCTGAGATCGGGGCGGCTCCGAGATGCCTTTCCGTGCACCACGCCTGAAGAGCGGCAGTTGCAGAAGGTGCGGCCAGCATGAACTCGCTCAGTCGATGAGCATCATCCAACTCTGACGGTGAAGCGTCCGCATTGTCGAAATTGCAGGTAGCAGAATTCATGGTCTGGCTCTGAACACCTCTTCACCCGTCAAAAGGATAACAAACCCCGGACGATTGGCCGAGAAGATATCGTCTATCCGCCTGACAATCCTTTACCATTTTCAAGCACGCCCCTCCCACCCGCGGCTAGTATCGGCGGCCAACATTCCCAAGAAGAATGTGCCGAGGCCATCGAGCGTCACGGCCGCCCCGTGCATGCCGTAATGAAGCAGGAACCACCGGTAAACAGTGCTGTCGCAGGATGTCCTTGCCGTCGGTGTAGCAGCCGGAGGTGCTGACCTTAACGCTGATGTTGCGCCATACTCCCGGCAGCTCCGCGCCGTACCCTCGCAGGCCGATCTCAAACGTCACGCGAGGAAACAATGGCCACCGGGTCGAAACTAAACTCAATGACTATGCATTTTTGCAGCGACACGTAAAATCGCGTGAGCGACCTGTTTTCGCGTTTCGCTTGCGACATCGGAGCTGACAACAGCCCGGGCATTTGACAGCAATGCCTCCAACTCACCGCGCTCCCTTGCCTGCCGAAACACAAACAAGACTGTAGCGTCAAGCTCGGCATCATTTATCGGCATGAATGATATTTTTCTTTAGCTGGAATAATGCGGATCAGTCTTGTCTGCACACATGCAGCCGAACATGCCCACCTGCCAAGTCTCTCGTGTTGACGTAAATCAAAGTGACGCGAGAGCGTTGAAGAAGACGCCCCCCGCGCTTGGCTCGATCGCCTATGCGACCTCCGCGCGCTCGAAGACCGAAGGCCGCGGCTCCAGTGCATCGGGAGCCGCATCCCTGACAAGCGCTCTATTGCATGAGCCGTCGGACAATTCTGCCTGCAACCTTGTGGGCGCGAATGCTATTCGCGGCGACTTCGAAGGTGCCCGAATAGACCCTGCGCACCATCGCCGCGAAGGCGTCCGGCGTTTGATCCAGCGCAATCGCAAAGTCGTCGTCGGAACGCCGCACGATGGCGCCCTGCAAGCACGCTTCGCCCAAGTTGACCGTTACCCGTGTGCCAACGGGTGCAGTCGTCGCACCGAGCAGGCGCATACCGCCGATGGAGATATCTGCAGTCAAATAGGTGTGCTCTCGCCCGGCAAAGGACACCGAAGCTGTCAGTTGGCCAAGCAGCCGATCGTGTCGCCTGAACCGCGGCTTCTCGATGCAGATGGCGATGCCCGCGATCAGGATCATCGTGTTGTACCAGGACCAGAAGAGTGCAACGGCAGCCGAGTCCTGCAGGGACGTGTCGCCGCCAAAGGCCATGATAACGCCCAGGATTGTTAACCCCAGAAGCAATCCGAAGAAGCGGATCATGCGCCATTGCACGACCGTTTGGCTCCGATCGCCCCCCTTGGCCGTGACCTTGAACTTTTGGCCACGCGGCCGGAAAAGCCCCGCCGCCACAGCCATCAAGATCTCACGCGCTGCCAGTAGCTGAGAGATATCGGTCATAACGGGCAGAACGCGCAGTCCCGACAACCATGCCATCACCGAAACTTGCGCAATATAGTAGGGAAGAAAATGGGCAATGCCCTCTGAGGTGCCGACATCGACGGCGCAAATACCGAACACCAGATACAGTATAGGAACCAGGATGCCGGCGACACGGAACAGATAGCCCATGCTCCAGTAGAGGAAGCTTTCGATCAGACTCAATCGATCGAGAAACGCGAGGCCATTGCCCATCTTGAACGGCCCGTCAGCACCGCGGATGATCTGCATGAAGCCCAGGCACCAGCGGCTGCGCTGCGTGATATACTCCTGGAGCCCCTCTGGCGCCAATCCGATCGACAGGCGCTCATTCAGATAAATCGTCCGGTAACCATTTCGTTTGAGGCGAAGCGTGAGCAGGTAGTCTTCCGTTACGGACTCGGTCGGGAATCCACCTGCGCGCTCGACAGCCTCGAAGCGGATCACCGATGACGTGCCGCAGCAGAAGGCCGTTCCCCAGGCGTCCTTCGCCGCCATCAAGACATCGAAGAAGTAGCGCTGCTCGTCCGGCCAGGCATCGGCAGCGCCAAGATTGGTCTGGATCGGATCCGGATTGATGAAGTGCTGAGGAGTCTGCACGATGCCAACGTCCGCTTCTCGGAAGAGCGCCAGCGTACGAGAGAGAAAACGCGGCGTCGGAACGAAGTCGGCATCGAGGATGGATATGAAGTCCGGCGGATCGGCAAGCGCGCTCACATGCCGGATCGCATGATTGATGTTGCCGGCTTTGGCATGGGCATTGTCGGGCCGGGTCAGATATTCACACCCATGCGCGGCGGCAAGCTCCTGGAGCCAAGGGCGACGGCCGTCGTCGAGCACCCAAACGCGATAGTTCGACCAGGTCATGCCCGTCGCGCCGACAATGGTGCGTTGGAGAATATCGCGGTCCTCATTGTAGGTGCAGATGAAGACATCGACGCGCGGTGGGCGAGGCAACGCTGCGAGCCAGCCGGCATTGGCTGTCGCTTCAGGTGAACGGTCGCGGAACCGCGTCAATGTCACGTAGGAGAGCGTGGCGCCCACGACGCAGCAAAACTCGATGAGCAAGAACAGACATCCGAACAGGAAATCGACCGGCCTCCCGAGGGGTGGCAGTGTCGCGAAAATGCGCCACCCGAGATAATAGGCCGTCAGCGCCAGAACGAGCCAGATGGGCACCGCCCGCCAACGGCCATGCGGTTCGATCCAGGGCAGCAGCAGAAGGAGCAACCCCGCCATCAGGAGCCCGGGCGTCATCCCCTCCGACAGCACCGAAAGAAGCGGGTTCATGACGATTGTCCGGCTAGGCGCCTTGGGGACCAAAGACAACGCGACCAGTACGCCCGACGGGGCAGGTATCGCTGTTGGGTAATCCGGCGATCGAGATCGATACGCGGTAGGATTCGCGTGTCAGCGCCGTCGGCAGAATGGCGAAATTGGAGCCAGCGGCCGCAACACCGCTGAGCTGGACGACCGTCCCGTCCAGCGGCCCGCCGCCTTCTCTGAACGTGAACCTCGCCGACATGCCGACGGAGAGTGTGTTGTACACAGCCTCCGACACAGCCGCCGTCACCAGGAGCCGCGAGCAATCAAGCACACTGACGAGCGGTTGCCCGGTGGTGACCTCTTCGCCGGGCGTCGTGAAGACCTCCCAGATGCGACCACCAACAGGACTGGCGAGTTCAGCGCGGCTGGCCAGATCGAATAGGCGCTTCTCCCGTACCAGATCCTGCTCGAGCCGGGCGATGCGTTGACTCAATCGTGCGGCATCCACCTGGATCAAAATCAGCGTGTCAGCAATGCTGTCGAGGCGCTGAACCGACGCCGGAGCGTCGTAATACCCATCACCGAGATAGCGACCGGCGGCGAGAGCACTCATCTGCACGGAAATGGAGGCCTTGCGCGCACGCGCCTGTGCGAGGGTGGCCTTGGCGACATTGCGATCTCGTGTGGCCGTCTCAAGTGCCGTCCGGGCACCGATGCCGCCATTGGCGAGTTTCTGCTGTCGCGCAATTTCGAGTTCGGCTCTGTCAAGGATGGCCTGCGCAGAACCTACCCCGGCGTTAGCGTCGGCCAAGGCACTCGACAACTGATCGGTCCGATCCGTGCGGTAGTTTGCAAGGCGTTTCTCGATGTCCGCTTGCATCTCCATTGTCCGCTCGCGGCGCATGTCGATGGCAGCCAGTTCCTCGCGAGCCGCCGCCAAATCCTGTTGGACGCGCTCGAAATTGTTGTGATCGGCGCGGGGATTCTCGATCGCGAACAGCGTTTGACTGTCTCCGATGGCGGATCCAACGCGGATAGTAGAGGGCGTGCGCTGCACAATGCCGCTGATCGGTGCGCGGAGCGTGACCACCTGTGCGTTGACGACGGCCTCGACGCTGGAGATCTGAAAAATGCGTTGGACCGGCATCCAGCCGACCACCGCCACAAGCACTAGACCCACAACTGACTTGAGCAGGCGGGATTGGCCGATCGGCAGTGGCTTCAGCAGCTTATGCGCCGGCGCATGCGCAGCGGGTGGCTCGATCGGGGCTGTCGAGGGTAGTTCCCTCGCAAGCCTCCGCTGAAGTGCAAGGGCATCCTCGCGGCCAGCCGGCGCTTTGGCCTCGGGCGCATCGCGCTTCTGGCCGGCAGTGACCTCCGGCGGCCCCGGCAAGGGTTTGAGTGACTCGCTACGCATCGTAAGCCCCCGGTACGCAACCACCTCTTGCACGAAATATGAGGCGCAGCCCAACTATCCGCCTCCCAACATCCGCAGACTATACTTGGCGGTTTAATTAAAGATTGAATTTTCATATATTTGTATAAGTCTTCTCATTCGATCCATTCGACGCGGAATTGTTGAGATCTTGAGCTGGAGCGACTCGGTACTGTGCGCCTGCGCAACATGCTGCATGCACCTACGAAGGCTCGCGGTCCGGTAGGTAAAATTTTATACGGGTAATATTGACTTCTCTATTTTATCCGGATAATAATTGCCGCAAATCTGACGCGGTGAACCTCCCATGCCCAATCGAACATCCAAATCCTTCACAGCCTTCGCGGGCCAGCGGCGATTGTCATCTGGTCCGTTGGCCGATGTAGCGCTTGCGGTCAAAAACGCAGCGAAAACTGCATCTTTTGAACCGCTTCTCATTTTCGATGACACGACAGGCCGCGTGATCGACATTGATCTTCGTGGCTCCGACGCTGAAATCGTCGAAAGGCTGCCTCCCCCTCCCCGGACGTTCGAGGGGCACGACGCCCCGCGATCGGGTGGCGCACGCACACCGGCAAATGCGCAAACTCCAGCACCGAAAGGGCGAGGACGACCAAAGCTCGGCGTTGTCGCGCGCGAAGTCACCTTGCTCCCGAGACAATGGGAATGGCTTGCAGAGCAACCGGGTGGCACGTCCGCCGTTCTCAGGCGATTGGTCGATGATGCACGGCGCGACGTAAACTCCGGACAGAACCGCCGGGCAACGCAGGCCGCTGCCTATCAGTTCATGCTGGGCATCGCCGGCGATCTTCCTGGTTACGAAGAAGCATCGCGCGCACTATTCGCCGATGATCGCCGGCGGCTTGAACTGCAGATTGCAGACTGGCCAGACGATATCCGGTCTCACATCATACGACTGGCCTTCACTTCCCACGCCGAAAGCGGATGATAGCGCGATCCGAAATCAGGAGCGGGCGCTATTGCGTCGGAGCAAGATATATAACGCGCGGCGCTCTCGACGAGTGGCTTGTCGCCACTCGTCGAGAGCGCGCCGCCTCTAGGTAATGTAATACAAACGCTTCCAGCCTCGCGAGCCATCGGTGCATCGCTATTCCGGAGAGCCGTCTGCAGTTGTGTCACGCACTTCATCGTAAGCTATACGACATATCTTACCGAAATGACGGGCCATAATAACGACGTGACGACTATCGATCCCATACCGAAAGGGAAGATAATAGTTTGCCAAAACACGCTCTCCATCCAGCGCAAATTGCGAGAATCTCAACTTGGCATTCAGTTGGTTGACCTGATCAATGGAGCAGTGCTCGGCGGGCCAATGCGTTAAAAAACGTATCAGCTTGCTGTCATTCTCGACAGAAAGCCAAAATGGAAAATCGACACCATCTTTTATATAAATATCCCCATCTTCATGGATCTCGTAATCTAAGACAGCCGACGTGAGAAAAATCTTCAATCTCTCGACCGTTACCTCTTCCTCAGACAATCTCGGCTGAGGGTAAGCATCCGAGAAAAGTGAGATAACCTTGTCATCACTCATGAGGGCTCCTGCTGGCATCAATGGGCAAAGCAGTACCGACCGGTGAGCGCGAGCGCGAGCGCATACCGTTTCGGCAAAATTATCCTGAGGTCTAAGGAAAATCGATTATTTAGCCGTCACCATTGATGGCGGGGATCCGGCAAAGTCCCCACTGCGCTTGAGCTTGTGCATTTATTTCGCCCCTCCCGGGCGGCACAAACAATACAACAAATCCTTGCTCAAGTCAAATTGAGCGCACTCACTTAAATAGACCATGGCGATTTGAGACCGTAAAATCGCATTGTTTCGCCGGCGAATTGACTGAGAGCGTCATCAGGCACAAGACCTGCGTCAAAGTACTATTCCGAAAGGAAATCTCCGCACCTTACCGGCATTGCGGTTCCCCAGGGCATAATGGGAACGGTAGATGTTGAGTTCTTGGGGCTGCCCTCGATCAGCTTGTCGCTATAAACGACATAGACGAGGACATTGCGTTTTGCGTCACAGCCGCGGACGATACGCATGCGTTTGAATAACAACGAGCGGCGCTGCCGAAATGCTTCGCCACCTTGCTCGAGCTTTCCCTTGAATGAAATCGGACCAATCTGACGACAGGCAAGCGAAATATCGGATAATTCCTCCGACAAGCCAAGCCACCCAGTCCAGCCGCCCTTCTCCGGCACCGTGAAATGACAGGCAACGCCTTCGACCTCGGGATCGTCGATCGCATATGTCGCGAGCTTGTGATCGGGTGAGAGAAATTTCCAAACCGTCGATTTGCGGAAGATGAGCTCCGGCGCGTCGGCCGCCAAGGTGGGAGGTGACAGTAAGAACAGCACACTTGCCAGCGCGCACATCGCCACCATTGAGCGTTCGAAACGTCGTGACATCCAGCTCCACTCCTCGGCTTAACCCAGCTCTTAACCCGCTCGGCTAACGGCGTGTTCCGTGCGAGGTCGCGCCCTCGTTAACGCTCGACGGAAACAAGCCTGAGAGACACGCACCAGCCGCTTCTTCCCTTTCGGCCACGGAGCGATCACGCCTATGATGCGCGCGACTTCGAACATCAAAGCGCTGGAAAGGGCCCATGGACCTCAAGCTCATCGATATCAAGGTCGCGGACGGGATCGCCGTGGTGACCATGAACAATCCGCCCGTCAATGCGCAGAACGCCGACTTCAACATCGAGATGGCCTACGCCTTCGACATGATTTCCGATCGACGTGACATTCGCGTCGCCGTGCTGACAGGGGCCGGCAAAGTGTTCTCGGCAGGCGCTGACCTCAAGTCACGGCCGGATCGCTCGAAGGCGGGCGAGCGCTGGCAGCACAATCGCCGGGCGCGCGAGAGCTACCACGCCATCCGCGAGTGCACGAAACCGGTGATCGCCGCAATCAACGGGGCGGCGCTCGGCGCGGGATTGGCGGTTGCTGCGTCGGCAGACATCCTCATTGCCGCCGAGGAGGCACGGCTGGGCCTGCCTGAGATTGATGTCGGGCTATTGGGCGGCGGCAAACACACGCAGCGGCTTTTCCCGCACTCGACAATGCGCCGCATGATGCTCACTGGCTACAGGGTGCCGGGCGCGGAACTCTATCGTCTTGGCGTGGTCGAGGCGTGTGTACCGCAGGCGGAACTGATACCTCTCGCAATGAAGATTGCGGCCGAAATTGCCTCAAAGAGCCCGGCAGCAATCCGACTTGCAAAACGAACTCTTAACACCATTGAGGACATGAGCCTGCGCGACGGCTATCGCTACGAGCAATATATGACCACCGAGCTTGGCGATCATCCCGACTCGGTGGAGGCGCGGACGGCGTTCCTCGAGAAGCGGAAGCCGCGCTACCAGGACTGACCAGCGAGGCGCACGTGGCGAGTGGGGGGCTTGGGAGGAAGCTCGGACGACGAGCGGCAGTCATTGCCGCCCGGCCCCCAAGACGCAGCGCGCTGAGCGTGGCGCTCCTGCTCGCACTTCTGCTGGCTCTCGCCACACCGGGATTGACTGCGATCCGCTTCAAGCGAACCGGCGAAGCCACCCTCGGCGGCGCAGATGCTCTGGCCGGGGTTCCCGCAGCATGCGAGATCGGGCGACGTCACGTCTGGGTCGAGGTCGAGGGCCGTGGCGAATGTATCGCTTTCTATGCCACCAACGGCCTGCAAACCGCAAAGCGGGCAGTCCTCTACTTCGAGGGCGACATCCCACCGACCTACAGTCGAGATCCACGGAAACTGAGGGCCCATCTCGCTTCGCTGCAATCCACGCTCGAGGTGCTCGCGACGACGTACCGGATTCCCTACGTGCTGGTGGCGCGGCCAGGAACATTCGGATCCACCGGCAATCACGGTGACCGCCGGAAGAATCGCGAGTATTTCGTCATGCGCGCAGCGGTCGACGCCATTCGCGAAAAATTCGGGCTCGACGACGTGTCACTTGCAGGCCAGTCCGGCGGCGCAACCATCGTCGGCGCGCTTTTGGTGCTCGGTATTTCCAACATCAGGTGCGCGGTGCCGGCTTCGGGCGGCTACGATCTTCACGCGATGCTCGATTGGCATGCTGCGAAGCAAGGGATCGTAGGCGCACACCACGAAAACCCCGCCTCGTTGTCCGGAAGCTTCAATGTCATGGATCGGCTCGGCAACGTCCGCCACGATCCAGCGAGACGCGTATTCGTGGTCGCCGACCCTGAAGATCAGGTGACGCCCTTCGTGCAACAACAGCGCTTTACCGAAGGGCTCCGATCGGCAGGCCATCACGCGGAGCTGGTTCTTGAGACAGGGGGCGGGCCGCAGCGACACGGACTATCGCTTGCTGCGCTCAAACTCGCAGGCCTTTGCGCCACCGGTGCAAGCAACTCATCGATCCACCGCGCCATCAAAGGGCGCTGAACGATTTCGGCCCGGGCAGAAATTGCCCGGGCCGATTGGGTGTCAGTTCGAGGTGATAACGACGTCTTTACTCGCCGACAAAATCGCGACCGCCGGTCTCGCTACCGGTCGCGGCACGCGGAGCCGAATCACGCAGGTCATCGAAAGTCGAGCGCGGTGCCGACTCGTTCAGATCGTCAAACAGAGACCGCGGGGCGCTATCGTTGAGGTCATCGAAGACGGACCGCGGCGCGCTGTCATTGAGATCCGAGAAATACTGGTCCGCGACACGTGCCTGGGCTGCACCGGAAAGAAGGGCAACCGCGATAAGGCTTGCGGCTAAGGTTTTCATAGCTTGCTCCTTGATCGATCTTATTGGCTCACGGAAAACCGCACACATGATGAGGTCCCCGGCAGGTCTCGTTGGACCGTGACACTTATGTGATAACCGCGGTCAAGGATGGAAGGGCCGCTCGCGATCCTGTGAAGTGACTTGAAATGAATGCTATTTTTGCGTTGCCGCAGTGCAAAATTGGAATAGCAGCGCCGGCAAGGGCGAGGGAGCGCAGCCGGCCGGAGGCCAAGGCATACGGTATTCAGAGACCTCAAAATAATGCTGAAGCGCGACAGCTGACCATTTTGCAGTATTCATGGGTGGCAAGGTCAACGATCCAGTGCGAGCGTCGGACGGGCTGATACGAACCGACAAGGAGACGCCTCGTGGAAGAGCACATCAGGTTCCCGGCAGGCGATCTCATCCTTGAAGGCCTCGTCTCGTTACCGGAGCCTTCCGCGCGAACTGGGGTCGTCGTCTGCCATCCGCATCCGCTCTACGGCGGCGAGATGCACAACAATGTCGTCGAGGCGATGGTGATCTCGCTGCGCCACGCCGGCCTGGCGACGCTGCGCTTCAATTTCCGCGGCGTGGGCGGCAGCAACGGCCAGCACGGCGAAGGCATCGCCGAAGTCGAGGACGTCAAGGCGGCCGTGAGCTATTTCGTCGGCCGGCACGCCTTCGAGACAATCATCGTCGCCGGTTATTCATTCGGCTCGATCGTCGGCATGCGCGCGGGCGCTGAGGATGCTCGCGTACACAAGCTGATTGGTGTGGCGCTTCCCATCAAATCCCGCGACGCCTCATTCCTGCGCAACGTGACCAAGCCGAAGTTGCTTGTCAGCGGAGATAACGACGACCACTCGCCCGTGCCAGCGCTGAAAGCGCTTGCTGCCGAGCTACCGGGGCCGACGGAGCTCGTCATCGTGAGCGGCGCCGATCACTTCTTCCGTGGTCGCGAAATGCAGGTCGCGGACGCGGCGCTGAAATTTATCGACGGCTGACGCGGGATACGGACCGGCACGTCGAGTCTCCACCATGCGGACTCAATTCAGCTCCCAGGAAGAATGAGAATCTGGGGCGTTTTCGGAAGATTGCTCCGCGACACGATGAACGTCGGATCTGCGTTGGTCTTGATCTCGTAGTACGGGCGCGCCGCGTCGAGAAAGCGGCTCAGCGTGAAGCTCGAGAAATAGTGCATCGGAATGACGAGTGGCGCCTTGAGATCGCGCAAAACCTCGAGCATGCCCGGCGTATCGAGTGTGTAGCTCCCATCGACGGGCGCCAGCACGACGTCCATCTGGCCGATACGACCGATCTGCTGCGGCGACAGCGTGTGGTGCAAATGACCGAGATGAGCGATGCACAACCCGCCGATCTCGAAGATGAAAATCGAGTTGCCGAACTCGTCCGTCCCGCCACCTGCATAGCCGCGAATGTTGGTCGGCACGTTTCGGACCCGCACGTCCTCTTCGCTGACGTCGTGCTGCGCCGGGCCGCCTTCGGTACCCCAGCCTCTGAGAACATGACGGATGGCCGGATCGGGGTTCATCGTGAAGTGCGTCGAGTGGGCTCGATTCATGGTCGCGATATCGGGCACGACCGTAGGCCGAACATAATCGTTGTAGTCGGTGGCGATGCGGATTCCCTTGGCGCTTTCGATCAGGAACGTCGAATGGCCCACATAGGTGAGGCTCACTTCGTCGGGCTTGAGAGCCACCACCTGATAGCGCGCGCGCTCGACGATGCGAAATCCGGGCGCCTGCGCGACGGCAATGCAACGGTCGACAGCGGCGTGAGCTGGCGGTCCCCACAGCCCGGCGAGCGCCAGCAATATGGTCACCTGCAACAACCGGTAAACGAATGTTCCGCCGCTCATGTCAGCCTCCACGCGCTATGCCACGGCGCCACTCCGCTTCAGGGCAGCTATCTCGGCGCCGGAAAACCCTGCTTCGCCAAGAACGGCATCGGTATGCTCACCGACTGCGGGCGCCGCCCCCGCCCGCCTCGGCGCAAGTCCGGCGAGATCGAACGGCGCCGCAATCGTGCGCGGCATCTCGGGAATATCCGTCTCGACGACCGCCTTCGCGGCAACAGCCTGAGCATCGGCCGGAATGTCGCTCGCCTTGCCGATCAACGTGTGCGTGATGTTACGGGCTGTGAGAATGTCGTGCCACTCGGGCCAGGTTCGCTGTCGCAACGCTGCATCCAGAATTGCGGTGAGCTCGCGCGCGTTTCGACGCCGCTCGGTAGTCGTCGCAAATCGCGGATCGTCGCTTAGGCTTGACTGACCGATGGCGTCGCAAAGCACTGGGAATAGCCGCTCCTCGTTGATAATCGCGAGCAGCATCCACCGGCCATCTTTCAACTCGTAGTAGTTCGAGAGCGCCGTCCGCGGGGTCTCGCGCGGAGGACGTGGCGGAAGATAGGCCTCGAGCAGCGCAGCCTGGGCCATGATTCCATTCGACCAAAGCCCGTTCGCATAAAGCGAGGAGGCCACGAGTCCCCCTTCACCAGTCTGGTGACGCCTGAGCAGAGCCATGAGGATACCGCAGGCGAGACTCATGGACGCCGAGCGATCTCCTTGCGCCGGAAGCGGCACGCCAGGCGGCTGGCCGTCGTACCGTGCCAGATCCGAGATACCGGAGCGGCCGAAGAACGCCGTCGAGTCGAACCCTGGCTGATCCTTGTCGGGTCCGGCCTCGCCATAGCCCGTGAAAGACGCATAGATCAGGCGTGGATTCAGCGCGCGAACGCTTTCGTAGTCGAGAGCGAGACGCGCGCGAACCGGATGTGGAAAATTGGTGATGAGCACGTCGGCCCAGGCAATCAATCGCGCAAGTGCGGCGCGGCCGTCCGGATGCTTCAGATCGAGCGCGACCGAGCGCTTGTTGCGCGCATCCAGATGCCAAAGATA
Organism: Hyphomicrobiaceae bacterium; assembly: GCA_050250755.1. GTDB lineage: Bacteria > Pseudomonadota > Alphaproteobacteria > Rhizobiales > Hyphomicrobiaceae. Next base: position 16,661 of record JBFWOB010000011.1, on the reverse strand, counting down.
GTTCACCGGCGACTTCGGCACACTCGTCAGGCTGATGCCGTTGAGACGATGTGGATCGCCCTCCCCCGGCGGTTCGACCTTGATGACGTCGGCACCCCAATCGCCGAGCACGACGGCCGCGGCTGGCGCCGCGATCCACGACGCAACATCGAGAACCTTCACTCCGTGCAGCGGCAATTGGCTTGTCATCGCGGAGCAGCTCCGACTTCCGGCTGTGGGCATTGCCGCCAGCGTAACGTGCTGCGGGCAACAACGCGAAGCCCAATTCCCATGCGGATCATACGGTCGTGATCAGCGAGTCCGGGGACGGTTTACCTCCGCTATCTTCCCATTGCCGATTTCATCGGATAGCTAGACGTGCGTCCACAGAGGTGTCCGATGCCGCGCCAGGTCAATGCTGTCGATTTCTGGCGTGGGTACGCGCTCGTTGCGATTTTCATCAATCATATACCGCAGAATTTTTACGAGAGCTTCACCCACAAGAACTTCTCCTTGTCCGACTCGGCGGAGCTGTTCGTTTTTCTGGCAGGCTGGTCGCTTCGCCATGTCGTTGGTCGCCCGGAGGACCCTCGGCCAACTTCCGTCTTGCTCCATCGGCTGTTCGGGCGCGCCGTCACGATCTATGTCGCGCAAACGGCCATTGCGCTTCTCGCCATCGCAATGCTCGCTGCAGCGGCGCTCTTGCTCGTCAATCCGCTGTTTCTCGAGTGGCACAATGCCGCCGCGATTTTCTACGATCCGGTTCGCGCGCACATCGGCCTCGTGCTGATGAGCCACCAGCTCGGCTATTTCAACATCCTGCCACTTTATGTCGTGCTGATGATGATCGCACCGCTGGTTGCCCTCATCCATCGCTACGCGCCGAACCTCCTGTTGCCCATCTCGTTCGCCATTTATTTGGCGAGCCTTGTGTTCGGGCTGACCATCCCAACGTGGCCAGTTGCCGGACAATGGTTTTTCAACCCGCTCTGCTGGCAGCTCATTTACGTGCTCGGATTTTCGATGAGCCGGGAACGCGGTCCCGGTGGGTGGGCCAAGCGGAATATCGGCTGGCTTCGTGTTGTCTCAGCACCGATCGTCATCGTCCTTGGCATCATGGGCTGGTTCAACCTGTGGTGGGATCCGACCAGCATGCCCGAACCCAGGCTGCTATTCATCATTGGAAAGACGTTCGTTACGCCCATACGCCTTATTCAATTCATGGCCTTGATTGCTCTCATGTCGGCGGCCTATCCCTATATTGTTCAGGTAGTTCCGAGCCTCGTCAGCTTCCTGTCGCTGCTTGGGCGAAACTCGCTGCCTGTGTTCTGTGTGGGCTCGGTACTGAGCCTCGCCGGTCAGATCATAAGGTTCGCCTACGGCGGCGGTCTGCTGGTCGATACGTTGTTGGTCGGCTCTGGCATCGTGGTGCTGAGCCTCGTGGCGTGGTTGTCGGAATGGCGTTGGCGAGAGGACTAGGCAATTCGATGCGTATCCCCGTCCTTATCGCGGGCGTTCTCGCTTGGCTGCTTGCCGGCGGAGCCGCGGTAGCGCAGCAGCCACCGCAACAACCTTCCGATGCCCAAGCGAGCTCGTTCCAGCGTTTGTGCTCAGAGGGCGCAGAATCTGGATTTGGGCCGGCCAATCTCCCGAATGCCGCTAAGGCGCTTCGTGACCGCAAGCAGCTCCGCGTACTTGCCCTCGGCTCCACGCCCCTCAATTCGAGGGATCAGGCGCAGGGCCACTATGCGCTTGTCGAGAAGGTCATCGAGAGCAGCCTCAAGGGCGTCGAGGTCGAGATCGTCGACCGGGGCGTCTCCGGAGAGCTAGCACGAGACGGCGCCGAGCGTATCAAGACAGAGGTTGCCCTGCTGAATCCGGACCTCGTGTTCTGGCAGGTGGGCGTCGCCGATGCCCTGGCGCTGACCCCCGCCGACGAGCTCAAGGCGACGCTGTCCCGGACCGTACGCTGGCTGAAGGCCCATAACATCGACGTTGTACTGATCGGCCTGCGCTATCAACGCAGCCTTGCCGCAAACGAAGGTTTCCAGCGCATCCGCAAGGTGATTCGCGACGTGGTCCGCGAGCAGGGCATTTTGAGAATTGGCCACTATGAATCGATTGAGGCCCTCGATCGCGTGCGGCGACAGCAAGGAGAGTCGACCAGCGAGTTCGACCTGACCGATGCAGGCTCGAATTGCCTTGCGGACTTCCTCAGCCGGGCCCTTGCCGTGGGATTGTTCGCGAAGCCCCGCAACGAGCATGACAAACAACCGCCGGCCGGCCTCCCGGGTGGACCGCTGGCGCCTCCGGCATCCACGAAGGGCGGCGACAAGTAGGCGCACCGCTTCGGTTTTTATATCCCCGGGACAGCGCAGCGACCCCGACTTTAAGCGATGCTCCCATTCACCACGAATGGAGCATTTCCCAAAAAAGCCGAGACCGACAGTCTTGCGGGCGTGAAGCTAAACCTCTAGCATCACGATAATTTCGCGTTTCCGCCGTCGGGGCTTGCCATCATGCGTCGCCTGTTGGGCGTTCTGCTCGTGCTACTCAGCGCCTGTACTGCAGCGCGGGCGGAAAGCGTTTTGGCACGCGACAGCGCGCCGTCCGCCGCCCTCGGACGCTCATTTCCCTTCATGGTCTATCTGCCGGACGGTTACGCCAGCGGAGAGTTCAAGTATCCCGTTCTCTACCTCCTCCATGGTGCCGGCGGCGACGAGATGGCCTGGGCAAATGATGGCGGAATCAAAGAGACCGCGGATCGAATGATTCGCGACCGGGAAATTCCGCCATCCATCATCGTCATGCCGGGCTGCCGTGGATGCTGGTGGGTGGACGGCGCGATCGACAAAGCCGAGACCGCGTTCTGGAACGACCTCGTGCCGGAGGTCGGACGCCGCTACCGGGTCATCGAGGGGCGCGAAGGACGGCTCGTCGCTGGGCTCTCGGCCGGCGGCTTCGGGGCGGTGCGCTTTGCCATGCTGCATCCCGACCGCATCATAGCTGTGGCCGCACTCAGCCCGGCAGTCTACGCCGACGTGCCTCCGACAATTTCATCAGCGCGGCTGCAACCGCCCTTTCTCCGCAAAGACGGCTCGTTCGATGATACCGCGTGGCAGGCTCGGAACTACCCCAGTCTGATCGACCGATACTTCAAGCAGAATGACCGCGTCGCCTTCTATCTCGTGTCCGGCGATAATGACCGCTACGGCATCGCGTTCGAGACGATGACGCTGTTCAAGCGACTGTGGACCCATCAACCGGATGCAGCGGAACTGCGCATCGTCGACGGTGATCACAGCTGGACGATCTGGTCGAAATCGATCGAGAATTCCATGCGGTATCTCTATCGGCATGCGGCGCCGCCGAGGCCGATCCTGGTCGCCCGTGCTCCGGCTGCAACCGGACAGAGCGCCAAGCTATCATCCGCCCCAAAGGCGGCCGCACCTCAGATCGCCGCGCGGCCGCCAAGCCGCACCAGTGAAGACCCGTTCTACCCCTGATCCTCCTGACTGCGCACACCGCACACCGCCAGCGCTGACTTGCAGATACGCGCATTCGCGTTCCAGCGCTCAGCCCGCCGTAGCCGGAACTGCGCAGATCTCCGCATCTGAACCAACGCGCTCGTGGATCGACAGATCGCAAATGCTCGGCGCATCGCCCGACAGCGGATTACCCCTGTCCCAGTTGTAGCGAACCTCTTGGAACCGCGCCGAAAGCGCATCGTAGATCAGGAGCCGGCCTGCGAGACTGTCGCCGATGCCGAGCAGTTCCTTCAGCACCTCGGTGGCCTGCAACGTGCCGACAACGCCAACCACCGCACCCAGGACCCCGACCTCAGCACAGTTGGCAACCGTCCCTGGCGGCGGCGCTTCTGGAAACAGACACCGGTAAGTGGGCCAGGGCGTACCGTCCGGCTTCTTCTCATACGGCTTGAGCGTCGTAATGTGACCATCGAACGGCCCAACCGCCGCAAAGACGAGCGGACGCCCCGCAAGAAAACAGGCGTCCGAGACCAGATAGCGGGTCGCGAAGTTGTCCGACCCGTCCGCGACGATGTCATAGCTGCCGACGATCTCGAGCGCGTTCTTCGAGTCGATCCGCGTCTCGTGCATCTCGATGGCAACGTGCGGATTGAGCCGTGCAACCATATCGCGAACGCTCTCGACCTTCGGCGCCCCGATGTGGGGCGTGTCGTGAGCGATCTGCCGCTGAAGGTTCGACAAGGACACGTGGTCGTCATCAATGATGCCGATGGCCCCCACGCCCGCTGCGGCGAGATACATGACGAGCGGACTGCCGAGCCCTCCGGCGCCAATGCAGAGCACGCGGGCTGCCTTCAACTTCTGCTGGCCCTGTCCTCCGACGTCCTTGAGGACGAGATGGCGCTTGTAGCGCTCGATCTCGACAGGTGTGAGCTTGGATATGGTCATGTCCCTCAATTTAAGCGGGCCGCGCCGTCAGTGCCAGAGGCGAACGCTCTTACGCGGTTTTCCGCTCCGAAAGGCCGAGCTCGGCAGCCATCTGCTCACGCATGATGAATTTCTGGATTTTACCCGTGACCGTCATGGGGAACCCGTCTACAAGCTTGATATAGCGAGGAATTTTGTAGTGGGCGATCTGCCCGTCGCAAAATGCCTTGATAACGTCCGCTGACAGGCTTTCGCCCGCGCGAACCTGGATCCAGGCGCAAAGCTCCTCCCCATATCGCTCATCCGGAACGCCGAACACCTGCACGTCCTGCACCGCCGGGTGACGATAGAGGAACTCCTCGATCTCGCGCGGATAGATGTTCTCGCCTCCACGGATCACCATGTCTTTGATCCGCCCGACGATGTTGCAATAGCCGTCCTCGTCCATGGTCGCGAGGTCGCCCGTGTGCATCCATCCGCTGCTGTCGATCGCCTCGGCCGTACGTTCGGAATCGTCCCAATAGCCGAGCATGACCGAGTATCCACGCGTGCAGAACTCGCCCGTCACGCCGCGCGGCACGATCCGCCCATCCGCACCGATGATTTTGACCTCGACGTGTGGATGAGCGCACCCCACCGTGCCGGTCTGCTTCTCGAGGCTGTCGCCGATCAGCGTCTGCGTGGAGACGGGACTCGTCTCGGTCATGCCGTAGCCGATGGTCAACTCGGTGAGGTGCATATCGCGAATGCAGCGGCGCATCACCTCAACCGGGCACGGTGACCCCGCCATCATTCCCGTGCGCAGACTCGAGAGGTCGAAGCTAGCGAACTCCGGGTGATCGAGCTCGGCGATGAACATCGTCGGCACGCCATAGAGCGACGTGCATCGTTCCTCAGAGACGGTTTGCAGGGTCGCGAGCGGATCGAAACCCTCGCCGGGGAGCACCATCGCGCAGCCATGTGTCAGGCACGCCATGTTGCCGATCACCATGCCGAAGCAGTGATACAGCGGAACCGGAATGCAAACCTTATCGGCCTCCGTGTAGTGCATCCGCTGGCCGATGAAGTAGCCGTTGTTCAAGATATTGTGGTGAGTGAGCGTGGCCCCTTTCGGCAAGCCGGTAGTCCCGGATGTGAACTGGATGTTGATCGGATCGTCGAACTGGAGCTGCTCTTGAAGCTCCGCGAGACGGCCGCGGGTGGTGGCATCGGCGCGGGTAGCGACCGCATCGAAGGCAAGGGCGCCGGGAACGGTATCGGGGCCAATCTGGATGATCGTGCGCAGCTCGGGGAGCGCGGCGGCACGAAGCGCGCCCGGCGATGCGCTATCGAGCTCCGGCGCCAAAGTAGCAATCATCCCCATATAATCGCTCGCCTTGAACCGCGTCGCGGTGACGAGGGCCCGGCAGCCGACTTTGTTCAGGGCATACCCCAGCTCGGCGAGCCGATATGCCGGGTTGATCGTGACAAGAACAAGCCCCGCCTTTGCGGCCGCGAATTGCGTGATCACCCATTCGGCATTATTCGGGGACCAGATGCCGATGCGATCGCCCGGGTCAAGGCCGAGGTTGAGCAACCCTGCTGCGAACGCTTCGACCCGTTCGGCAAATTCCTTCCAGGTCCAACGGATATCCTGTTGGCTAACGATTAATGCGGGCCGGTCTCCCCATCGCGCAACCGTTCGATCGAGGTGGCGGCCGATGGTTTCGCCGAGTAGCGGGGCAGCATTTCCACCGTGTGCGTAGCTCGACCTTGCTTCGTTCATGGTTTTCTTCCCGGTGTACGATCGGTGAACTTGTACCTGGGTACCTGAAGCGGCGCCCGCGCAACAGACGGATCCGAGCACGGGCGCTTGAAGAGCGCGGGAGCAACTCCCGGCGCTCGCAACTTTGGCTCACTTATTTATCGAGCCAGACCTGATCGAACCGCCAGCTATTGTAGATGGAGTTCTCCGGCTGCACGTGTCCCTTCACGTAGGGATGCCAGCACGTTGCCTGGTTGCCGTGATAAATGATCGGCCGCACCACATCCTCGACGAGAATCTTCTCGATCTGCCACACGATCTCTTTGCGTTTGGCAGGATCGTTCTCCTGAGCCTGCTGTTCCAGGAGCTTGTCGACCTCGGGATTGTTGTACTTCGTGAAGTTGGAGAGCGAATCACTCTTGAAACCCATCATCAGAACGCCATCCGGATCATCGACGCCCGCACCAGCCAGATTGAGCGCAATCGCATAGTTCTTGCTGTAGAGCTTGTTGTACCACTGCGATGACTCGATCACGTCCAGCGTGGCATCGAAGTAGACCTTGTTGAGCTGGTCGACGAGAATGACCGCAGGATCGCGGAAATTATTGAAGTCGCGCGTCGAGACTTTCACCTTCAGGCGATTGTTGGGACCGTACCCCAGTTTCTCCATGATCTTGATCGCTTCGGCGCGCTGCTTTACGGGATCGCCATAGCTGAACCACGTCTTCAGAACGTCCGTCGGAACGCCCCATTTGCCTTGTGGTGGAGCCTGCATATTGACGGCGAGGAAGGCCTTGCCATGCCCAAGGATGTCGATAAATGCTTGGCGATCGAGCGCTAGGCCCATGGCCTTTCTCAGCTCGGCATTATCGAAGGGCGGCGCATCACGATTGACCAGCATGTGCGTCGTCACGTTGGTCGGCTGCAGCTCGCAAATCGCCTCTGGTGCCTGCTTGGCGATATCGTTGAGCAGCGGCACCGTGATATCGGCGGTGCGTGTCATGTCGAACTCGCCCGTCGAGAAGGCGAGGATACGCGTTGATCGGCTCGTCACGATGCGCCAGTCGATCCCATCCAGATAGGGCTTACCCTTGTCCCAATAGTCCGGATTGCGTTCGAGCTTGATGCCTTGATTGCTCTTGAACTCGACGAACTTGAAGGGCCCCGTGCCAATCGGGCTCGTCCGCATGGTTTTCGCGTCCACGTGGCAGGGATAGATGCCGGTGTAGCCCGCTGCCAGCATCGGCAGCAGCGAGGCCTGTGGCCGCTTGAGATTGAAGGTGGCCTCGTAATCGCCGTTGAGAGTCACCTCGGTCAGGTTGTCGAACCATGCCTCGCGCGGACTGCGTCTGTAGTACTTGGGCTCCTTGCCGTTCAGACGATGAAAGGTGCACTGCACGTCCTTCGCCGTGAATGGCTTACCGTCATGCCATTTGACCCCCTCGCGCAGCTTGAAGGTCAGCTTGGTACGTGACGCATCCCATTCCCAACTGGTCGCCAGCTCGGGAATGATTGTCGACAACTCGTTGCTTCTCTTGGTCGGATCGAAGCGAACGAGGTTCGAGTAAATCGCCGAAAAGGGCGCCACGACCTCGATGGTCGTTTCCTCGTGAAGTGACGTGCTCGGCGGATTGGTCGTCAGATAGAGCCGGAGCGTGCCGCCTTTTTTCTGAGCGACGGCAGGCAGTGCCGTTGCCGCGACAACGGCAAGCGCTGCGGTCAGTCCGAATACGGCGCGCGAATATCGCATGGGGTCTTCTCTCCCTAGTCGGGCCCGGTCTTTCGCCAGGCACTCTCTTGCGTCCCAGATGCTCCGGGGCGCTTGATTTTTGAAGTTCGGGCGAGCGTTTAACAGGCACTCGCTCGACGACGGTCACGCGCGAGTGGCCGTCACTCGCGCCTGCGACGAAGCATGCTAGGCGCAAACGCAAGCGCGAGTCATGACCCAAAAACCTTCCGCCCGAAGAACCGACAAACCTCTCAGGCCGCCGCAGTGGTGACCGATGTAGACGTCTGCGGTTTTCGCCAGGTCAGCACCACGAAGATGAGAATGGCCAGATTGACGAGGTTGGACGCGAGACCGGTCATGAAGGCCGGCAGATACGACCCGAAATGATCGTAGATGACGCCACCGAGCCACCCACCTGCGGCCATTCCGGACAAGCCCATCAGCAAGAGGGCCGGAATGCGCCACGCCGCCTCGCTCGCAGGAAAGAGCTGCCGACATGCCAGGATATAGGCCGGGATCAACCCGCTGAATCCGAGGCCGAACGCAATCGAGACCGCGAATAGACCAGCTTCATCCTGAGTGAGGATGAAGCCGCTGACGGCCATCGCCTGCGCGGTAGAGCAGATAATGAGCGTATAGAGCCCTCCAATGCGGTCCGACAGCCAACCCCAGAACTGGCGGCTGAAGAACGCGCAGACGAGCAGGACGGAGAGCATGGCAGCGCCACGGCCAGGAGCCATCCCGAGATCGCCGCAGAACGAGATCAGATGCGCGGTCGGCAAGGCCATGGGGATGCAGCAGAGAAACGATGCCAACGCAAGCAAGGCAAAGGTCACGTTCGGCGGAATGCTGATGCCGCGATCCGAGCTGGAGGCACGACTGCCCGCGCCTGCCGGGGGCATGTCGGATGAGGGCACCTCGGGCGGCGGTTTCAAAGTCAACAGCGCGAGGGGCACAACCAGCATCGCAACAATGATGCCGAAGCCAAACATCGTTCGCTGCCAACCCCATGCTCCGATCACGCGCTCGAACAGAGGCGGCCAAAGTGCTCCCGCGGCGTACTGGCCGCTGGTAATCAACGCGATGGCGGTTCCGCGACGGGCCTCGAACCACCGCGAAACATAAATATAGATGGGAGCGTTGATAGCGCCTGTGCCGATGAGTCCGATGAAGACCGCGTGCCCAGCATAAAGTTGCCAGGCCGAGCCGCCGGACGAGAGAACGAGACCGAGCGCAACGCTTGCCGCTCCCAGAGCAACGGTTGCACGCGTCCCGATACGCTCGGCAATCAGGCCCATCATGAGACCGCCCACACCCGTCCCGAGCCAGGCGAGAGCACTAGCGCCCGATGGAACGGAGCGCTCTCCACCGAGGTCGGCAGCGATCGTTTTGAGCGCAGTGATGGTGATGTACGGCGAGCCGAACACGATCGAGAGCATCAGCGTCGAGACAATGGCAATGCGCCACGCCTCGCGGCTGTCAACTCCGTGCGTCATAATCATTGCCCCTCCCCGGAAGCAATCGCACCGGCTCTTTAGGGGCCGGCACGCGCGGCGAGCGCGCTCGCCAAACCCTATACTGGGGAGGCTAGCAGATAGCGAGGCCACTATTCCATAGAAGTACGGCCGCACCGCTCGCTCGCGGTTTCGGACCGGGACTTATCAGAGTGTGGTGAGCAGCCGGCCCAGCAGACCGTCTGGATCGTGCACCACGCGCATACCGTTGCCTGTGACGCGACGCGTAACAGGATGGATCGGATCGACAGCCGCCCATTGCGCTCCGACGATGCTCACCTCGATTTCGGGTCCATCGTCGAACTTGAAATGACGCGAGCAGATCGGTCCATAATCGCACTCGCTCCAGCGGCCACCGCCAAGGCCGGCAGCGCCCCAGTCGATGTCCCCCATCCAGGCTGATTGCGCACGGAAATGGTCCGGCTCGTCGACGATGAGGACAATATCCGCATCGGCTTCGGCGCGGTCCCGATCATCCGCGCCCCATGAACCGACCAGGGCCAGACCTTTGACCCGCTGATTATTGCCGGCCCACGCCTTGAGTGTTGACAAGAACTGCTCGACCCGTCGCGCATCGAAGTTACACATGACACGACCTCGCTTTGAAACGCCGCAGCAACCCTCCCCAATTCCCTTCGATCGGTTTCGTCCTGACGCGTCGCTCAATAGAGCTTCGCGCCGAAGTTTCTCGCTTCATCGAATTCCGGGCTGAGCCGGCCCGTCGGCGCGGCGGCTTCACCCGCTTGCCGCGGCAGGAACGTCCCGGATCCCGCACTTGCCTTCAACGTGCCGTCGTCTGCGATCACCTCGCCGCGACGCAGGACCGTGACCGGCCATCCTTCGATCGTCCGACCCGCGTAGGGCGTGTATCCCGTGTTGTCGTGCACGGTCGCGTCACTGATCGTTGTGCGTCGCTTCGGGTCCCACACACAGATGTCGGCATCGGACCCGATCGCAATCTGGCCCTTCCGAGGACCGAGCCCATACATGCGCGCCGGCGCCGTGGAGGTCCATTCAACAAACCGTTCGATGCCGTAGCGGCCTTTGGACACCATCGCGTCGAAGAGCAGCGGCAGCCGCAGCTCGAGACCCGGCATACCGTTGGCGATCTCCTTGAACGAAGGCTCGGCGCCGGCGCGAAGCTTGCCCGTGTCATCGAACCGATACGGCGCGTGATCCGACGAAACGAATTGCAGATCGCCAATCTCGAGCGCATGCCAAAGCGCCTCCTGGTCGGACGCCCAGCGCAACGGCGGACTGCACACCCACTTCGCACCTTCGAGCCCGGGCTTCACCAGATCATCGACCGTCAGCGTCAGGTATTGCGTACACGTCTCCGCGAACATCTTCACGCCGCGGCCCCGCGCCTCACGGATCACTTTCGCGCCTTCCGCCGTCGACACGTGATAGACGATCACCGGCTGATCGATGAGCTCGGAGAACGCCGCCAGCCGATAGATCGCCTCCGACTCGCAAAGCCGCGGATGATGCGGGCCGTGAAAGCGTGGATCGCGATAGCCGCGTTCGACAAGACGGCGACCCATCCACGAAATCATGCCGTTGTTCTCGGCATGCACGCAAACCAGCGCACGGTTCTCGCGCGCCGCGATCAGCGTATCGAGAAGCTGCTCGTCGTCGACTTTCGTGTGCTCGTAAGTCATGAAAAGTTTGATCGAAGCGTGCCCGCTTTTGACCAGAGGCGGCAGCTCCTCCTTCAGCACGGTCGCATTCGGATCCGCCAGGATCATGTGCATCGCGTAGTCGACGATCGCGCCCCGCTTCGCCAGCACATGATAATCCTCGACCACTTTGGTCAGGCTCTTGCCTTTGTGCTGTGCGGCAAAGCAAACGACCGTCGTCGTGCCACCGAGAGCCGCCGCACCGGTCGCGCTTTCAAAATTGTCGGCGCCCATCACGCCCATACCCGAAAGCTGCTCTATATGCGCGTGCGCATCGACGCCGCCCGGTAGGACGAGCTTGCCTTTTGCGTCAATCTCGCGGCGGCCCGCCCCGAGATGGCGGCCCATCGCAGCGATGGTTCCACCGACGATACCAATATCAGCTTCGAACACGGCGGCCGCCGTGCCGACTGTCCCGCCCCTCACGACAATGTCGTAATCGGCCATTGGCAAACTCCACGGGTCCGAGCGGTTGGCTCCGCCAGGATCGGCCCGATCGCCCCACCTTGGCAAGCCCAAAGCGCCACCCGGTGCCGGCGAAAAGCCGACTTTCAGCACCACGCGTGCGACCGCAGCGCAGGCAACCTTGTCGCCTTCCACTGGCGCAACAGGCGATTTCCTCGCTAGCATGCCCCTGCGCCAACCAATCAAACCGAGAAATCCAGGAGAGTCCTATGGCCAAAGCCCCGCCATCGCCGTCGCGTGACGCCGTCCGTGCCACCGTGCCGAAACTCATCAACCTCACCGAGAACGTGCTTTTCGGCGACGTCTGGGAGCGAAAGGAGCTGTCCAAGCGTGACCGCAGCCTGATCACCTGCGCCGCCCTCGTCGCGATGAACCGCACCGAACAGCTCAAAGGCCATGCCGGCCGCGCACTCGACAACGGCGTTACCCGGGAGGAGCTGACAGAGCTCGTGACGCATCTCGCCTTCTACGGCGGCTGGCCAGTCGCAATGTCTGCCGCTGGCGTCATCCGTGACGTGTTCGCCGCGCGCGACGCCGAAGAGAAGAAATAAGCCTCGAACCAATTCCGCAGGAACGCAAAGCTATGAAAGTCGGATTCATCGGCCTCGGCACCATGGGTGCCTACATGGCCGCGAACCTTTCCAAATATCTCGAGAAGTCCAACCACGGCTTCGTCGTGCATGATGTCCGCAAACAAGCCGCCGAGTCCTTCCTCTCGCAAGGCGCGGAGTGGGCAGACAGCCCTAAGGCGCTCGCCGAGCAATGCGACGTCATTTTCCTCTCGCTTCCCGGACCGAAGGAGGTCGAAGCCGTCTCCACGGACGCGACGACCGGCATCATGGCGGGGCTGAAGAAGGGCGGCGCCGTGTTCGATCTCTCGACCAATGCGCCGAGCATGGTCCGCAAGATCGCCGCCATCTACAAGGAGAAGGGCCTCAATTTCATGGACGCGCCCGTGTCCGGCGGCCCGACGGGAGCGCGCTCCGGCAAGCTCGCTATCTGGGTCGGCGGGGACAAGAAGGTCTTCGGCGATAACAAGGTCTTGCTCGATGCCTTCTCCGATCAGGCCCGCTACATCGGCGACATCGGTGCCGGCTCCGTTGCGAAGCTCGTGCACAACTGCGCCGGCTACGCCATCCAGACCGCACTGGCAGAAGTCATGACCATGGGCGTCAAAGGTGGCGTCGAGCCGCTGGCGCTGTGGGAAGCCATCCGTACCGGCGCCGGTGGCCGCGGCCGCTCGTTCGATCGCCTTGTCGACCAGTTCCTGGTCAACAAGTATGAGCCGCCCGCCTTCGCTCTGAAGCTCGCCTACAAGGACATGACGCTGGCAACCGAGCTCGGGCGCGAGCTGGGTGTACCAATGCGTCTCGCCAACATGGCCTACGCGGAAATGAGCGAGGCCATGGCGCGCGGCTGGGAAGCTCAGGATTCCCGATCGCCCATGAAGCTTCAGGTCGAGCGTGCCGGCGTGAAGATCGAAGTCCCGGCCGCCGGCATCAAAGAGGTCTTCGAGCGCGATCCGCCCGCGAAGGGCGATCCGAAGCGGGCCTGACACGCAAATGCGGCGAGGCAGTGGATTTTGATTCCACTGCCTCACCTGCCATTACGTGAACCGGATCAGCAGGGGTAGCCGATGGCCACATACACCTTCCGCGAAAGAATACGCGCCGGCGAAAAGCTGCTCGGCGGCTTCGTCTTCTCGACCGACCCGAACATTACGGCGATCTATGCCGCTGCCGGTTTCGACTTCGTCATCGTCGATCTCGAGCACACGATGAACGACACACAGGTTGTGGCGGCGCATCTACGCGCCGCCAAGGCCGCCGGCATCGAAGTTCTGGTCCGCATCGGACGCCCGCAAATCCACGACGTTCCGCGCATTCTCGACGCCGGTTGCCATGGCCTGATGCTTCCCCACCTGGGGTTACCGGCCTATGGCGCCAACGAAGCCCTCAGCGCAATGCGTTATGCTCCCGAAGGCGATCGCCCGACGTGCACCGGCACGCCGGCCGCGGGTTTCGGCCTCTCGCCGTTCGCTGACTACGCCAAGCGCTCGAACGAGGAAGCCGTCGCCATCGGCCTCGTCGAGGACAAGGCCTGTGTCGAGACGATCGATACCGTTCTATCGGGCGGAGCTATCGATTGCGTCATGCCGGGCCCGGCGGACTTGTCTGTGTCCTACGGCGTCCACGGTCAGTTCAAGCATCCCCGTGTTCTCGAAGCGGTCGAGACAGTGCTCGCCTCGGCACGACGCAATCGCGTCGCAGCAGGGCTTTACGTATCGGATGCTTCGGAGATCCCCGACGGCCTCGCACGCGGCTTCAGCGTTTTCGTCCTGTCGATCGACTACAAACTGCTCGGCGTGACATTGCAGTCAGCCGTCGCACGCATGAATGAGTTGCGGCAGGGTTAGATCGTACTCACACCGGTTCAACGCTATTGCGAACGGACGACCGTTGTTTTGACGCCATCATGGCCGCGCCAGGTGAGGCCGGACGGCCGCTCAACTGCACCGTATCCCTTTGCAGCCACGAGCCTTCGCGTCTGGATCGGCTGCCCGTGGGTCTCCGCCTTCGCGGAGATGACGACTAGAGCAAGTTCAAGCTAGATCGACCCGACTGTTCGTCGCGAGGATTACCGTTGAGGCCACAAACGCCATCACTCCCCTCCCCTTGACGGGGAGGGGCAGGGGGTGGGGTGAACGTCTTGCTTCATCGCTCGCGATAGCGATCAAATCTGGTCGGATGTCTTGCTTCATCATCGGCGATCGAGCCGTTCAATCCCCCCACCCCTAACCCCTCCCCGCGAGGGGGAGGGGAACGTGCCTGTCGCCACGCCGAATAGACTCGGTCCCACAAGGGACTTCGCTCGTCCATCCAAGTGAACGCGCTCTAGATTGACCTGTGTGCCGATCAAGCTGCGAGGGTGCACGCAACCAATCTCTTTACCGGTCGAAGCCAAGGCGAATGAAAAGCCCTAGTTCCGCCGCGATCCGGCCAGCAGGCGGTCCACCATCTCCCGCGCCGTGCCGAGATAGCCCGCTGGGTCGACAAGACGCTGCAAACCCGACTCGTCGAAGTGCTTGGTAACCTCGGGCATCATGCGAAGCTGATCGATGAGCGGCGTCCCCTTCTCAAGGGCCGCGCGGCAGGCAACGTAGACGAGATCGTGCGCCTCGCCTCGGCCCGTATGCGGTGCCAGCGCCATCATCACAGCTTCAGCGACGATCAGTCCGCCCGTGATGTCGAGATTGCGGCGCATGGCCTCCGGCTCGACGATCAAGCCTTCCAGCATGAACCGCGCCTGATGCAACGCGCCGGCCGTTGCCAGGAAGGCTTCGGGCAGCGCGATCCATTCGAGATGCCACGGTCCCGTCGCCCGCTCGTGATCAGTCGCCATCGAATCCAGCAGCAGCCCCACCTGAGCCCGCGTCGTCTTGGCGAGCGCCACGATCATCTCGCACGAAATCGGGTTGCGCTTTTGCGGCATCGTTGAGGAGGCGCCGCGCCCTTTGACGAATGGCTCGAACACCTCGCCGATCTCGGTCTGCATCATCAGCATCACATCGACCGCGATCTTCGAGAGGCTGCCCGTCACGAGGCCGAGGAAAGCACCTGCCTCGGCAATGCCGTCGCGCGCCACGTGCCACGTGATGTCCGGCTGCGCGAGACCGAGTTCATCGGCAAGCGCCGCTTGCACCTTGAGACCCTCGTCGCCGAGCGAAGCCAGCGTGCCTGCCGCGCCCGAGAACTGAACCACCAGCACCCGCGGCTTCAGTTGCTCGAGCCGCTGCCGATGCCGCCGGATCATGGAGAGCCACACCGCCGCCTTGAACCCGAACGTAATTGGTAGCGCATGCTGAAGATGCGTGCGCCCCGCCATCACCGTGTCGCGATACTTGGCGGCGAGTGCAGACAGCGTTGCGTCGAGCGATGAAAGATCGGCGTCGACCAGCGCCAGGGCATCGCGAATTTGCAGCACCGTCGCCGTGTCCATGATGTCTTGCGTGGTGGCGCCCCAGTGCACGTAGCCGCCCGCATCACCGACACCCTTCGCCATCTGATGCACCACACCGATGATCGGGTAGCCGACGATATCGGTCTCGGCCTTCAGTTGCGCGAGGTCGAGCTTCAGCCCCTGGCTGCACCGCACAATCTCCTCGGCAGCGTTAGCCGGAACCACGCCCGCTTTCGCCTCAGCCCGCGCCAGCGCCACCTCCACCTCGACATAGCGTTCGGCAAGCTTTTCATCCGAGAACACGGCGCGCATCGCCGGCGTCCCAAAGAAGTCGCGAAAGATCGAGGAATCGTAGGCACTGGAAGGCATAAGCTCATCTCACCGGATCGGCTGAAGGATACGCGAGCAAACTAGGCGATCATCCCGCCCAATACCATCCATCCGCCCGAGACATTATCGCGCCCAGACGTCCCGCCCGTTGGCCGCGAGGCGCGCTCATGCTTAGCTCTCGCCCACAATAGTCAATCGGGAAACATCATGCTCAGTCTGGAAGGAAAAGTCGCGTTCGTCTCAGGCGCCGGATCGGTCGGTGACGATCCGGATGCCAAGGTGTGGGGCAACGGCAAGGCGACGGCCGTACTGCTGGCGCGACAGGGTGCCAAGGTTTTCGGAACCGATTTGCGGAAGGAAGCCGCCGACGTCACGAAGGCCATCATCGAGAAGGAGGGCGGCACCTGCGTTACCCGGGCGGTCGATATGACGAGCGCCAAGGATGTCGAGGCTGCCGTTGCCGATTGCGTCAAGCAGTTCGGCCGTATCGATATTCTCGTGAACAATGTTGGCGGCTCCGCGCCCGGAAATGCGGTGACCATGACCGAGGAGGTTTGGGATACCCAGATCGACCACAACCTTAAAACCGCGTTCCTCGCCTGCAAGTACGTCATTCCGGTTATGGAGAAGCAGGGCAAGGGCGCGATCGTGAATCTCGCTTCGGTCGCGGGGCTGCGCATGACTGCCGATCGCCCTCACATCGCCTATTCCACGACGAAGCTCGGCATCCTCGCGTTCTCGAAGTCGACCGCGATCAGCTATGCGCGGAAGGGAATCCGCTGCAACACGGTGATCCCTGGTCTCATGCACACGGCCCTCGTCGAGCATCGCCTCGCCAAGACCATT
>JBFWOB010000010.1:0-135729 GCA_050250755.1 Hyphomicrobiaceae bacterium | reverse complement strand
CATGCACCGACGCTCCGTCGCCGAGATCGCCTGTCCCCGCCCGCCGCCCCCGCAATCCCAACCCCAGCAACTCAAACTGGCATTCGCCCGATGAACCGGACAGCATTGCGACAAGCGCGAGGATGACCGTTGAGATGCGTGAGGGAGGATCCGGCCGACGCGCTACGACTGGCGCGCCATCACCCTTCCCCCGAAGGGCCTGGTCGAAGCGGCTCTGCTGGCGCTGGGCGCCCCTACGCGCTCGGAGCTGCTCTCGCTTTGAGTTGCTGATCCAGCCGATGGCGGGCCTCGGCTGGCACGCGTACCGTGACATGCGCTACACCAGCGTCGTCGGCCTCTCGGGTAACGACATCGGCATTTTCGTAGAGCCACGCCAGGAGCTGCCCATCCTCCGGCCGGACAATCACTTCCACGATCGCATCCGAAGCTGCGAGACGCGAGTCGATGGCCGTCAGCAGATCCGCAATCCCCTCCCCGGTCACAGCCGAAACAAGCACCGGTGGCGACGCGTTACGGGCAGCGGCGTGCGTCGCCTCTTCGCGCTGATCGGGCGAGAGGCGGTCGATCTTGTTCCAAACCTCGAGGATGTGGGCGCTCGGCCCATCCACTGTCACGCCGAGCTCGGAGAGCACAGCCGCCACGTCTCCCGCCTGCGCGTCGCTCTCGGCATGCGAGATATCCCTGACGTGCAGAATGAGATCCGCCTCGATGACCTCTTCGAGAGTGGCCCGGAAAGCCGCGACGAGCGTCGTTGGCAGATCGGAAATGAAACCGACCGTATCCGACAGAATGATCCTCCGACCGCTCGGCAATCGGAGCTCCCGCATCGTCGGGTCGAGTGTTGCGAAGACCTGATCCTTGGCAAGCACACCCGCACCGGTGACACGATTGAAGAGCGTCGACTTGCCGGCGTTGGTGTAGCCGACGATTGCGGTGACGGGGTAAGGCACGCGGCGACGGCCGGACCGATGCAGCTCCCGCGTGCGCACGACCGTTTCCAGCTCTTGCTTCAGTGAATCGATCCGATCCTCAATGATGCGGCGGTCGAGTTCGAGCTGTGTTTCGCCCGGACCGCCGA
Organism: Hyphomicrobiaceae bacterium; assembly: GCA_050250755.1. GTDB lineage: Bacteria > Pseudomonadota > Alphaproteobacteria > Rhizobiales > Hyphomicrobiaceae. The sequence continues at coordinate 134,651 of JBFWOB010000010.1, read as the reverse complement.
GGAAGCCCGCGCCACCGCGTTGCCGCTCAAGATGGGTCCAGGACCGCACCAGCCGGCTTTTTTGATACGTGAGATGCGCGAGTTCGACTTGTAGGCGGCCTTCCCGCGTTCGCGCCCGTCTGCCGAAGATCTCCAGGATCAGCCCCGTGCGGTCGAGCACCTTGGCATTCCATGCTCGTTCGAGATTGCGTTGCTGGATCGGCGTAACGGCGTGATCGATGATCACCAGCCCACAATGCTCTGCCTCGATGAGCGAGCGTATTTCCTCGACCTTGCCGCTGCCGAACAAAGTCGCCGGACGCGGATTGGCTACGGGAACGACGAGACCGTCGGCAATGTCGAGGTCGATCGCCTGGGCAAGCCCAACGGCTTCCTCGAGGCGATCTTCAGGGCTATGCAGCGACTTGACCGCAGCGCGGCTCGGTTCTTCCGAGCCGTTGCCTCGCGCCGCACGCTGCGCCACGACTGGAACGAGCACGAGTGATCGCATGGCGGGCGCGTCGCGCTCCACCATGGTTCGCCGGCCTTTCTTTGGCCTGCTGTCGTCGATTTTGTTATCTATTGGACTAACCTAGCTCTGACCGCCCTCGGCCGGATCCGTATCCATCAGATGAACCGGACCACCGGGCATGATCGTGGATATGGCGTGCTTGTAGACCAATTGCGAGTGGCCATCCCGGCGGAGCAGCACACAAAAATTATCGAACCACGTCACAATACCCTGCAGTTTCACGCCATTGATCAGGAAGATCGTGAGGGGCGTTTTGTTTTTTCGCACATGATTCAGGAACGTATCCTGAAGACTCTGCGGACGCTCAGCGGCCATCGGCTTTCCATTCTTGTTTTCTTTGGCGCCCTTATTGCTTGCCGTTCCCGGCTTGAGCTCGGGTGCGCTGGGGCTCTGCGACGGCTCGGCGGCAGCCGAAACTCGTTCGCGGGCAACCCTTGGAGGGTCCTGTCGTTCGCGTGCCATCAATATGTCTGTTGTTGTCAAGACGCACTATGGGTAATCCGTCCCAAGCGCTTTCGCAAGAGCGTTACTCCTCGCCCCGGCTAATCTGACTAATGTTTCGGCAACGACTGCTGGGCATGATCGCCCCGCAATCCGCTCAGCCCGCAATCCATTCAGGTTGCAGAAGCGCCAAGACCCTCGCCTATCCAGCCTTGGCTTCTCCCATGCGTTGCTCCGAGCCGACGCCCAGTGCGCGGAGCTTTCGGTGCAGTGCCGACCGCTCCATCCCGACGAACTCGGCGGTGCGCGAGATGTTACCGCCAAACCGATTGATCTGAGCGAGCAGATACTCCCGCTCGAAAATTTCGCGCGCCTCGCGCAAGGGCATCGACATCAGATGCTCGGCCCCACCATTGACAGGCAGTGGCACGTTCGATCCGATCTCCTCCGGCAGCATGTCTGCGGTAATGATCGTGCCCGGCTCCCCGCCCGAGAGGATCATCAGACGCTCGATGTTGTTACGAAGCTCGCGCACGTTGCCCGGCCAGTCATGTGCCTGCAGCACGGCGATTGCGTCGTCGCCGATCCGGCGCGGCGACAGACCGGATGCGTTGGCAAGTTGACCGACGAAATATTCGATCAGGGCCGGAATGTCGTCGCGACGTTCGGCGAGACTCGGCACGCGCAGCGGTACAACTGAAAGGCGGTGATAGAGATCCTGCCGGAAGCGACCTTCCTGCATCTCGCGCTCCAGATCTCGACTGGTCGACGAGATGATCCGCACGTCGACAGAAACCTTGTTGGCGCCGCCGATACGAAGAAATTTCTGCTCGACGAGAACACGCAGAACCTTGCCTTGCGTCTCGAGCGGCATATCGGCCACCTCGTCGATATAAAGCGTGCCTCCGTGGCCTTCCTCGAGGGCTCCAACTTTTCGCGGGCCTGACCTGTCTTCCGTCCCGAACAGCTCTTCCTCAACACGCTCCGGTGCCATCGCGGCCGCATTGAGCACGACGAACGGACCGTCGGCACGAGCGGACTTCGCATGGATCACGCGTGCGGCGAGTTCCTTGCCGCTGCCCGATGCGCCGCGGATCAGGATGCGGCTGTTGGTCGGCGAAACCCGATCGAGCTGTCCGCGGAGCGCGTTGATCGCCGTCGATTTGCCGATCATCTCCGTGCTTTGCGTCGATCGCTCGCGAAGCTCCCTCACCTCTCGCCGGAGTTGCGATGCCTCCAGCGCGCGCAGCGTGACGAGGATCAGGCGGTCAGCCTTGAAGGGCTTCTCGATATAGTCGTACGCGCCTCGGCGAATGGCCGTTACGGCCGTCTCGATGTTGCCGTGCCCCGAGATTATCACAACGGGTAGATCCGGATGCGCACGCTTGATGTGCGAGAGCACCTCGAGGCCGTCCAAACGGCTGCCCTGAAGCCAGATGTCGAGAATGACGAGATGCGGCCGACGATCTTCGATGGCACGCAGCGCTTCATCGGCATCGCGCGCCGAGCGCGTGGCATGACCCTCGTCCTCGAGGATGCCCGCGATCAGGTCGCGGATGTCCGTCTCGTCATCGACAATCAGGATGTCGGCTGCCATCTGTCGCTCCTCAATTCCCTACAAATGCTTCAGTGCGCCGCGAGGCCGGCCGCATGCGGCGCCTCGCGTTCGGATGTATTTTCGTTGCCGCCCATGCGGTTGCTGCCGCGCTCTACCGGCAGCGAAATGCGCACCAGCGCGCCTCGCGTCCGGCCCGGTGCCGCCGGAGCATCCTCGAGCGCGAGAATCCCCGCATGCTGTTCGACAATCTTTTGCACAATTGCGAGCCCGAGCCCCGTCCCCTTGTTACCTTTCGTCGTGACATAAGGCTCGAGAAGCCGCGCACGTTGCTGGCGAGGTAGACCGAGACCATTGTCGATCACCTCGATCTCCATGCGATCGCCGGCTTGCCGAACCACAGTTTCGACCATGCCCTGCCAATCGGCGGGCTTGTCCGCCGCCTCGCCCGCCGACAGAACGCTTTCGGTCGCGTTCTTTACGAGATTGGTCAGTGCTTGCGAGATCAGACGCCGATCAATCGGTGCACGCAATGGGCCATCCGGCATCTTGAGGATGTAGCGGACGGAGGGATGGCTCTCGCGGAAGAGAATCACGGGCTCCTGCACAGCTTCGCGAAGATCGGTGATCTCGATCTGCGGCTTCGGCACACGCGCGAAGGCCGCGAACTCGTCCACCATCGTCTTGATATCGCCGACCTGTCTCACGATCGTGTCGGTTAGTTTCTCAAATGTCTCGCGATCGTTCGAGATGCTGGCCCCGTACTTGCGCCGCAATCGCTCAGCCGAAAGTTGTATCGGCGTAAGGGGATTTTTGATCTCGTGCGCGATGCGCCGCGCGACGTCGCCCCAGGCCGACGACCGCTGCGCGACGACAAGCTCGGTGATGTCGTCGAACGTGACCACGCTGCCATCCGAGCCGCTGCCGGATTGCTCTCCCGTCACGCGGACCGAAAAGCGGCGCTCTTCGCCACCGACCGTCAGAGTGACGTCATGCGGACCCCGCGGTTTGATGCCGGTGTCTTCGCCGGAAAGCGCGGCCGCCAGCTCCGGGAGGGCTTCGCTGAACGGTCTCCCGGTCACGCTATCGGTTGCGACCCCAAGCAGCTTCTCGGCCGATGGATTGACGAGCTGGACGATACCATCGGGGCTGAGACCGATGACGCCGGCAGAGACACCGGACAGCACGGCCTCCATAAAGCGGCGGCGCTCGGTCAACTGCTCGTTGGCCGAGACGAGCGCGTATCGCTGCCGCGCCAACTCGCTCGTCATGTTGTTGAAGTCGCGCGACAACCGCCGCAGATCCCCCTCCCCGCGCAACAATGGCAACACGACTTCGAGGTCGCCTCGTGCGACGCGTTGCGCAGCTCCGATCAGGCGCCGGATCGGGGCCACCAAGTGCCGCGCAAACCAAAGACCCACCCAGATCGCGGCAAGCACGCCTGTCAGCGCGATCATGAAATACATGACGCCGTGCGCCAGCTTCGGTCCGCCGCGCGCACGTCTCAGACGTTCGTACTCATCGACCGCAGCTTGTGTCCGCCTGAGATGGCCGACCACCTTCGGATTGACGCTCCGCGCCACGTAGAGAAAACGTCCGGGTAAGCGTGTGAGACGCGCCACCGCGGCGACGCGGTTCGTCTCCTTCGGCATCAGAAGTGGGACGTTACCGCTCTCCGCCTGATTCATCACCTCCGGCGACGGCGGCTCGTAGCCCACGCGGTTGTCGACCGCCTGCTCGATAATCGGATTTCCGTCCTTGTCGATGATGGCAGCAATGGACAGCTCGCGCAGGCCCATCTGGGCCATCACGACATTATGCAGGCGTTGCAGCTCGTTCGGTCCGATGCGCTCCTCGAAGGCCAGGTCATCGAGATCCTTCGCCATGTTGGCGACATCGGAGCGAATGACCTGGCCGTGCTCGGCGAGATAGGCATTCGCGACGTCGAGCGAACTGGCAACGATGGTTCGGGTTCGGGTCGAGAACCACGAGTCGAGCGATCGCGAGAATGTCGTCGTTGCGGCAAGCGCCAACAGCAATGCCGGCAGCGCCGCAATGATCGTGAAAAGACCGACGATCCGGACGTGGATGCGCGCGCCCGCCGCCTTGCGTTGCCATGCACGCCAAAGGCCCACGATCTGCACGCCGAGAACCGCGCACATCGCGACGAGCAGCACGATATTTAGGGCCAGCACGATCAGCACCACTTCGTCGCGCGGTGCGATCGGCGTCAGCCCGGTCAGGATGAGATAGGTCGAAAGTCCGGAGACGAGCGAAAGGATAACCACGACGAAGCCCGTCCAGAAGCCAAACGTGCTTCCGCCCGGCATCGGTGCATCCAGCCCGTCCTCGCTCCCGTCGAACGACGATTTTGCGTCACCTTGTGGTTTCGCGTCCGCCTTCGCCGCCGAGCGGCCATCCGACTTGTGAAGACGACGCGACAGGGCCGCGCGTACATCCGTCCCGGCGGCCTGCAAGGCCTCCCAGACATCGCCAATACGTGCGCTCCAGTTCTTGTGATGCAATGGTCTCGGCTCGCGCTGGTTGAGGCCGTCAATCAATTCCGCTCCCGGACGGAACGGAGCGCGCCTAGCAATCGTCACACTGTGACTTTTTCGCGACAGAGAGCAGCGTTAACTGTGCGGCGCTTTGGCGTCAAGCCGCACATGAGAGGCCAAATCTCCGAATTTGATGCGCAAACGCACTTTTTCGAGAGCCAGAAAAAGGTTCTTTTCAATGGCTCAGCTTAGCTGACGGTCGGTCCCTTAAAGACCTGAATGTTCAGTGTTTGGATCTTTTCTCTGAGCGTATTCCGGTTGAGACCCAGAAGCTCGGCTGCCTTGATCTGATTGCCACGCGTCGCGGCGAGTGCCGCCGTGATGAGGGGCAACTCGACCTGGCGGATCAACCGTCGATAGAGCCCCGGCGGCGGCAGGTCGCGACCGAACGAGGCGAAATGCTGTGCCAGGTAGCGCTCGACCATCTCTGACAGCGCCGTGGGCTCGCCTGCCCCATCATCAGATCGCGGTGACGCCGTTGCCTCGGCAAGCTCGCTCTCGACAAGCTCCGGCGTCAGATTGTCCTGCGTGTAAAGTGCGACCAGACGCCGGATGACGTTCTCCAACTCACGCACGTTGCCGGGCCATGAGTGGCGCTTGAGGCGGTCGATGGCCTGTGGCGTGATGGTTCGTTCGCCAAGACCATCGCGCGCAGCCTGCCTCAGGAAGTGGCGCGCCAAGTCGCCGATATCCTCGAGGCGTTCGCGCAACGGCGGCAGGCGGAGTGGCACCACATTCAAGCGGTAGTAGAGATCCTCGCGGAAAAGCCCTTGTTGGATCTGTGTGCGCAGATCCCTGTGCGTTGCTGCGATGATGCGTACGTTCGTCCGGATCGGAACTCGCCCGCCAACGGTCGTGTATTCGCCTTCCTGAAGGACACGCAGCAGACGTGTCTGCGCCTCGAGCGGCATGTCACCGATTTCATCGAGGAAAAGCGTTCCGCCCTCGGCCTGCTCAAAGCGCCCTTCCTTGCGCATTTGCGCGCCCGTAAACGAGCCCTTCTCGTGGCCGAACAGCTCGCTTTCGATCAGCTCGCGCGGAATCGCCGCCATGTTGAGCGCAACGAACGGCCCGTGACGCCGACGCCCGTGGTCGTGAAGCACGCGCGCAACCAGCTCCTTGCCGGTTCCCGACTCCCCCGAGATCATCACCGTGAGATCGGTCTGCGTCAGCCGGGCCAGAACCCGATAGATCTCCTGCATCGCCGTCGACCGGCCGATGATCGGAAGTTCATCTCCCTCGCTCTCCGCCGAACGCTCACGCCGCCGCATCGGCTCTGCCAATGCGCGGCCGACAATCGAAACGACTTCTGTGATGTCGAACGGCTTTGGCAGATATTCGAAGGCACCCCGTTCGGCCGCTGTGATGGCGGTCATAAGCGTGTTCTGCGCGCTCATGACGATGATCGGCAGTTCTGGCCGCGCCTTCTTGATGCGCGGGATGAGATCGAAGGCATTTTCGTCGGGCATCACGACGTCGGTGATGATGACGTCGCCCTGTCCCTCGGATGCCCAGCGCCAGAGCGTTGCCGCGTTGCCGGTTGCACGAGGCGAATAGCCGGCACGCGCGAGGGCCTGGTTGAGGACTGTGCGGATTGCCGCGTCGTCGTCGGCAATGAGAACGGTGCCACGCGCCATATCAGATCCCTCCCCGCTCGTGTCGTGATCCCTTGCGCTCGGGGCGGTCCTCGAGTGGCAAGAGCACGCGGAAAATCGTATGGGGCGGTTCGGACTCGCATTCGATGATACCGCCGTGATCACCGATGATCTTGGCGACGAGCGCGAGGCCGAGCCCCGTTCCCGTGCGCTTCGACGTGACGAACGGATCGAAAAGGTGAGGTCGCATCGCCTCGGGCACACCAGGGCCATCGTCCTCGACCTCGATGCAGAGGGGGAGCGAGACCCGGTCCCGGCTTCCCTTCACGGAGAGCCGTACTCCCGGCCGAAAAGCGGTACGAAGCACGATGCGACCAGAGTCCGGCTTGTCGGCGATCGATTCCGCGGCATTCTTGGCGAGGTTGAGAAACGCCTGGATCAGCTTGTCACGGTTGACGGCGACCGCGGGAAGCGACGGATCGTACTCCGTGACGACCCGCAGACTGCGCGCGAACCCCGTTTCCGCCAGACGGGCGACGTGATCCAGAATGGCGTGGATGTTGACCGCCTCGGTCACCAGCGGACGTTCGTCGCCGAACACCTCCATCCGATCCACGAGATTTTTGATACGGTCGGTCTCGGTGCAAATGAGCTCCGCAAGCACCCGGTCGTCGTCGGAAAGGCTTGGCTCAAGCAGCTGCGCGGCCCCCCGGATGCCCGACAGAGGGTTCTTGATCTCGTGCGCGAGAACCGCAGCAAGACCCGACACTGAGCGTGCCGCCGCACGATGTGTGAGCTGCCGCTCGATCATCTGCGCCATGGAACGTTGCTGCAGCATCACCAGCGTGAGCTCGGGGCTCTCCGGAAGCGGACCGGCATGAATATCGACGATCCGCTGCGTCTGGTTCTTGGGCGTCGCTATGCCGACACCGTACTCGTTGATCGTAAAATGCTTGCGTCGCACCTCGCGCACCAGTTCGACCACGGGGCAGCCGAACGCGAGAAATTCCTCCAGCCGCGAGCGCTTCAAGAGCGCCTGGCTCGACTCGAAGAAGACTTCCGCCGCCGGGTTGGCGTAGATCACGCGCTCGTCGTCGGCGAGCACCAGAATGGGATGCGGCAGCGCCGCGAGCAGCAAATCATGAGCGACATGGCGGCGCGTGATGCTCGGCGGCGCAACCGCGGGCTTGGCGTCGTCTCGCGCATTCATGCAGCCATCTCCATCGCCTCGGCATAAAAACGCGACAGGCCACCGATCAGACGAGCCGGCGACTCTTCCGTGCACAACCGCCGGCGCCACGCCTTGACAACGTCGGGCGGCCGACCGCTGGAGATCAGGTACCAGCCGACGTGCTTGCGCGCGTTCTTAAGGCCGAGCGCCGACCCGTAGTGAAAGAGCATCGATTCAATGTGAGCGACCGCAACGCGCCCCTGTTCGGCAAGGCTCGGAGGACCAGGATCGACACCTTCGCCCAGCGCACGCGCAATCCGGCCCGGCTGCCACGGCGCACCGTAAGCACCGCGCCCCACCATGACGCCGTCGGCGCCCGACGCCGCAAGTGCATCGCGAGCTTCGGAGGGTCCGGTAATGTCGCCGTTCACGACGAGCGGGATCGAGAGCGCGGCCTTCACTGCGCGCACGCGGCTCCAGTCCGCCTGGCCTTTGAAGAACTGGCAGCGTGTGCGGGCGTGAACCGTTACCATTCGGACACCCGCCTCCTCGGCACGCCGCGCAAGATCAGGCGCGTTGAGCGATTTCTCGTCCCAGCCGAGCCGCATCTTGACAGTCACCGGCACCTTGACGGCGCCAACGACAGCCTCGATCAGCGAGAGTGCTTGATCCGGCTCGCGCATCAGTGCACTCCCCGACAAGCGCCCGGTCACTTCGCGCGACGGACAGCCGAAATTGATGTCCACGATATCGGCGCCCTGATCCTCCGCAAGGCGAGCACCTTCGGCCATCCAGTGCGCTTCGCACCCCACGAGTTGTATGACGTGTGGTTCGAGGCCCTTGCCGGCTGCGCGACGCACGACGTCCGGTCGGGCGGACGCCAATTCGCGGCTCGCCACCATCTCGGAAATCACGAGGCCTGTGCCGAGCCGTGCGGCGGCGTGTCTGAACGGCAAGTCGGAGACACCCGACATGGGAGCGAGAAGAACCGAGTTCTCAAGACGTTGCCTCCCTATCGTCAGGGCATCGCGAAATGGGTGGACGTCGGCGGGAGGGGTATCCGACATTGATGTGCCTAATAAATGGGCCAAAGCGGCGCGTGCCTGATCTTGTGGCAAATTACGGTCAACACCATTCTTTCGCAAGTGCGAAATTGCGCGCCGCGCCCTCTCCGTTTGCATCGCCAGCAGGCGCCCGCTACAGCAGCCGGCAGAATCTCTTCGGGAGGACCAAGGGTGCAGTTCGCAGCAGTCGTCGTCGCGGCAGGCCGCGGAACCAGGGCAATGGCTACAGGCGGCGCTCCCAAGCAATACGTGCCGCTGGGTGGAATCTCCGTGCTGCGCCGGACGCTGGATCGCCTCGCAAAGCACCCGCGGTTATCGGCCGTCCAAGTGGTTATCCATCCGGTGGACCGCCCGCTCTATGAGGCTGCGGTGGCGGATTTTTCCGGCCCCCTCCTCTCCCCCATCCCCGGCGGAGACACCCGCCAAGCCTCCGTGCTGGCCGGCCTTGAGGCGCTGGCACCTCACGCGCCGGACGTCGTCCTGATTCACGATGCAGCACGCCCTTTCGTCGAAGCCGTGCTGATCGACCGCATCCTGGCCGCACTCGATCAGCACCCCGGCGCTATTCCGGCACTACGAATGGCCGACACGCTGAAACGTATTGATGCGGATGGTTGTATCTCCGCGACCGTTTCGCGCGATGGCCTCTGGCGAGCACAAACGCCCCAGGGTTTCCGCTTCGAGGCCATCCTCACCGCACATCGACGAGCGGCGGCCGAGGGCGCTCTCGATCTTACGGATGACGCGGCTGTCGCAGAACGCGCAGGCCTCTCGGTGGCGATCGTCGACGGCAGCGAGCGAAACCGGAAATTGACGACAACGGAGGATCTCATCGTGGCCGAGCGCGAGCTTTCAGGGGCCGGCGTTCCTGACGTGCGAACAGGGATCGGCTTCGATGTTCACCGGTTCGCCGAGGGCGATCATGTCTGGATTGGTGGCATCCGCATCCCGCACACGCAGCGCCTTGACGGCCACTCCGATGCCGACGTCGCATTGCACGCCTTGACCGACGCTCTGCTTGGCGCGATCGGCGACGGCGACATCGGCCAGCACTTCCCGCCAAGCGATCCTCAGTGGAAGGGCGCAGCCTCGCACATCTTTCTCGAGGATGCCGCGCGTCGCGTTCGCGCTCGTGGCGGACGAATCGGCAACGTCGATCTTACGATTCTTTGCGAGGCCCCCCGCATCGGACCTCATCGCGACGCTATGCGAGCAGCCATCGCCACCATGCTGGGGATCGACGTCGACCGCGTTGGAGTCAAGGCGACCACGACCGAACGTCTCGGCTTCACCGGGCGACGCGAAGGCATCGCTGCCATGGCCACGGCGACCGTGGTTCTTCCGGGGTGAGGGGCGGCAGCGTACAGCTCCCGGATGCTCTATCAAGGCGCTTTGTAGGACAAATTCAAGTCAGGCGGCCCCGACTGTTAGCCGCTGGATTTGCGGTTGAGGCACCCATCGCCATCGCTTCCCCGGGATTTCTCTGAGACTGACACAGCTTCAACTCCCCACCCCTTGACGGGGAGGGGCCGGGGGTGGGGTGAATGTCTCGCTCATCGCTCGCGACAGCAATCAAATCGGGTCAAATGTCTTGCTTCGTCATCTCCGACTGCGGACTGCTCAATCCCCCCGCCCCTAACCACTCCCCGCAAGGGCGAGGGGAATGTGTTGGTAGCCAAGCCCGTCCGTCTAAAGCGAGCACGCTTCAGCTTGCGAGTTCGCGAGATCGTCGAGTTGCAGCAGCGATCGCTTCGTCCATGATGGGACCGAGACCATTGTCAGCCATCAGAACTTGCAGCGCCGCATACGTTGTTCCGTTGGGCGACGTGACATTCTTCCGGAGCTGATCGGGCCCCAGATCCGACTGCCGCATCAACTCCCCCGAGCCGGCCACCGTCGCGCGTGCGAGCCGCATGGCGAGATCCGGAGCGAGGCCAGCCTTGACGCCGGCAGCCGCGAGGCATTCGGTGAGATAGAACACGTAGGCTGGTCCCGACCCCGAGACGGCCGTCACTGGATCGATCAGGCTCTCGTCGTCGACCCAGCCAACTTCGCCGATCGCCCCCAGCAGCCCGTCGCAAATCGCCCGCTGTTCCGCCGTCACGTACTTGTTCGGTGTGGCCACCGTGATGCCGCGTCCTACGGCTGCGGGCGTGTTGGGAATGGAACGGACCACGGCGATACTGGGTGCGAGATGCTTCTCGAAGCTCGCGATTGTCTTGCCCGCCGCGATGGAGAGCACGAGCGTCGCGGGGCCGGCCCGTTTTGCAAGCGCGGGGAACACCTGATCCATGATCTGCGGCTTCACGGCCATCAAGAGCACGGCGGGCGGAGCCGCACGCTCGGGCATCGAGGCATAGGATTGCACGCCATGCTTGGCCAGCAACGCAGCAATGGCTGGGGCCGGCGACGGATCCTGCACGATGATCTTCTTCGGGTCGAGGCCGCCTGCCAGCCAACCGGCGAGCATCGCGCCACCCATATTGCCGGCGCCGGCCAGGACAAGGTCGCCGTTCAGATCAAGTGCCATTCCACGCGCTCCGTCACTCGCGAGTTCGATTTGTGGACACACTAAGCGCGTCCACGCCGCGAGCCAATGGTTGCGCGTTTCAACTGCCCCATCTCACGCGGCCCTGAATAGCCGCACCGCCTCGTCCTGCTCGAAGAGATAGAGAAGCGCTCTCAGCGCCTGCCCGCGTGCGCCCGAGAGATGAGGATCGGCCGAGAGAACCAGCCGGGCGTCGTCGCGTGCTGCTGCGAGCAAATCCACAAAGCCTGGAACCTCAGCCACGCGGAACTCCGGCGCGCCGGATTGCCTCGCACCCATCACCTCGCCGCCACCGCGCAGCTCCAAGTCTTTCTCAGCGATCAGAAAACCGTCTTCCGTATCGCGCATCATCTCCAGACGGGCACGCGCTGTCTCGCCGAGCGGACCCTTCCACAGCAGGATGCAGAACGACTGGCGGCTTCCGCGTCCGACCCGGCCGCGAAGCTGATGCAATTGCGCAAGGCCGAACCGTTCCGCGTGCTCGATCACCATGATCGACGCGTTCGGTACGTTGACGCCCACCTCGATGACCGTCGTCGCGACGAGGATCTTCAGACGATCGGCGCTGAATGCCTCCATGACCTGATCCTTCGCCGGCCCCGCCATGGCACCATGGATGAGCCCCACCTGCTCACCAAAGGTCTGCGCGAGATGCGCCGCCCGCTCCTCGGCTGCCGCAAGCTCGGAGGCATCGCTCGTCTCGATCAGCGGGCAGACCCAATAGATCTGTGCGCCCTGCGTCACAGCACGTTTCAGGCCGTCGATCACTTCCTCGATACGTTCCACAGAGACGAGCGTCGTGGTGATGGGCTTGCGGCCCGCGGGTTTCTCCGTAAGGCGCGAAACGTCGAGATCGCCATAGTGGGTCATCAAAAGCGTGCGCGGAATCGGCGTTGCCGTCATGGCGAGGACATTGACACCTTCTGGCCCGCCTTTGGCTTGTAGCGCCATGCGCTGGTGAACGCCGAACCGGTGCTGCTCATCGATCACGACGAACGCCAGATCGCGGTAGACAACATCCGCCTGGAACAGGGCGTGCGTGCCCACAAGAATATCGATCTCGCCGTCTGCGAGGCGCGTAAGCACCGCCGATCGCGATTTTCCCTTCTCACGGCCGGTCAGCAAACCAACCCTGAGCCCGGCCTGTTCGCATAGAGGCAGAATCGTCTCGGCATGTTGTCGCGCGAGAACCTCGGTCGGCGCCATCAGCGCCGCCTGTCCTCCGGACTCCACCGCAATAGCCATTGCCAACAGGGCAACGAGCGTCTTGCCGGAGCCGACATCGCCCTGCAGCAACCGCTGCATTCGCGTCGGCGCCGCCATGTCCGCCTCGATCTCGGCCAACGCAGTGATCTGCGAGCCGGTCAGCGAGAATGGCAGCGACGCCTTCAATTTCGCGCGAATGCGACCATCTCCAGCGGTCGAGCGCCCCGGACGCTGCCGCGCGCTCTGCCGGACGAGGCCCAGCGCCAACTGGCCCGCGAGCAGTTCATCGTAGGCCAACCGTTGCCGTGGTGCCGACGCCGGCGAGACGTCTGCGGCGTCGTTCGGTAGGTGCAGGCGTGTGATCGCCTCGTTGAAGGAGGGCCACCCGCGCTGCTGCAGCCACTCCGTCTCTTGCCACTCCGGGAGCGGCGCAACACCGCTTGCCAGTTGCCTCATGATCTTGCCGAGGACCTTGCTCGAAAGTCCCGCCGTCAGGCCGTACACCGGCTCGAGCATCGGCAGATCGCTGCGGCGATCCGGCGCAACGATATAATCGGGATGAGCCATCTGCAGCATCTCGCCGTATCGCTCGATGCGACCCGACACATACCGGATCTCCCCTTCCGGCAACTGGGCTTCGATGAAGCGTCGCTCGGCGTGAAAGAAAACGAGATCCAGCCGTCCCGTTTCGTCCTCGGTCGAAACCTTGAACGGCGCTTTCGTATTGCCGCGTGGGGGCCCGCGATGCTTGAGCACTCGCACCTTCAAGGTCGCGATCGTGCCGGGCACCGCTTCGGCGACGGCGGGCTCCGCCCTTCGGTCGACGACGCCCGCCGGCAGATGCCACAGCAGATCGACGACGCGCGGTTCCGTGACGCCGGGCGGCAGCACCAGCGCCTTCTTCAGCAGGATCAACAGCCGCGGCCCAACCCCGATGAGGGCCTGGGCGGAGGCAAATAGCGGGTTCAAGGGTTCCGGCCGCATCTCTTGGCCTCGGAGCTGACGCGATGCCTCTGCGACCCCGTCGACATAGACTTTCCGAGCGGGGCCTTCGGCGCTATATCACGCAGGCCGCGAACGTGGACAGGACGGCGTCGGCCGTCGCTCTCACACTGTGGATCATCTTTTCTCTTTGCCCGCGCGGGACCCGTCATGAACGAACTAGATACGCGCCGCCGCCGCGCCGCCTACCGTGCCAACCATCGTGGCACTAAGGAAATGGATTGGCTGCTGGGTCGCTACGGCGAAGCCCGCCTCGACACGATGAGTGAAGCCGAGCTCGCCGATTTCGAACGCCTGATTGCGCTACCCGACCCCGACCTCCAGACTTGGATCATGAGTGGGGAAGCCCGCACACAGAATGACCTGACTGACCTCGTTGGGCGCATTCGTGCGTTCCACGGGCTATCGAATGCCGATGGAGTTTCCCCCGCGTGACGACGGCCGCTTCCGCTACCAAAGAAAAGCCCGCAACGCTCCCTACCGGCACCGAGACCATCGTCGGCGTGCCCGAAGGCTACGATGGCCTGGTCCTCGGCCAGCTCGCCGCGGAAGCGTCGGCCATTGCCGGCCAACCCATGGCGCTGCTGCACGTCGCGCGTGACGACCGCCGCATCGGCGAGCTGGAAGCTGCCCTCGCCTTTTTTTCCCCGAAAACCAAAGTCATCACCCTGCCGGCCTGGGACACCGTTCCCTATGACCGAATCGGCCCCAACGCCGACCTCGTTGCCAAGCGCATCGCGACACTCGCCATTCTCGCCGCCGGCGCCCGCAAGGAGCCGACCGTTGTCCTGGCTACGGTCAATGCCGTGTTGCAGAGACTGCCGCCACGCGCCTACATCAAGCAATCGCTCCGCCAGATCGCACCCGGCCAGCGGATCGATCGCGGTCAACTGATCGACCGGCTGACGCTCGCGGGATTCGTTCGCGCCAGTACCGTGATGGAGCCCGGCGAATTCGCGGTCCGGGGTAGCCTCGTCGATCTCTTTCCCCCCGGCCGGCAGAGCCCCGTCCGCCTCGACTTCTTCGACGACACGCTCGAGAGCATCAAGAGCTTCGATCCCGAGACCCAGCGCACGCAGAAGATCGTGCAGCGGCTCATGCTCACACCCATGAGCGAGCTTGCCTTCGGCAACTCCGCCACCAGCCGTTTCCGGCAAGCTTACGTATCGTTGTTCGGCCCGGCCCACTCCGACGACCAACTCTATGAAGCGGTGAGCGCCGGCCAACGCTTCCCAGGTCAGGAGCATTGGCTCCCGCTCTTTCACGATCATCTCGAGACGATCTTCGATTACCTTCCCGATAGCCCCATCTCGCTCGACCACATGGCCGAGCAATCACTGACGGATCGGCACGCCCTCATCGACGAGCACTATCAGGCGCGCGTCGATGCACTCGAGGTCGCGACTTTCGGCGCGCCGCCCTATAAGCCGGTGCCTCCGGGCCAAATGTTCATTCCGGCGCCCGAGTGGAAAAAGGCCCTCGCAACGAGGCGTGTTTCACGGCTTTCAGCCTTCGAAACCGAAGACGTCGGCGGAACGATCCGTTCGTTCAATGGCCGCAGAGGCCGGTCGTTCGCGCCCGAACGCTCGTCGGAGGATGTCAACCTCTTCGATGCTGTCGTCAGTCATATCCGCAGCCTCACCTCAAAGGGCAAGCGCACCCTCGTCGCCGCCTGGACACCGGGTGCACGCGAGCGTTTGGCCGTGTTGCTCGCCGAGCATGGGCTTTCCGGCACGAAAAAGATCGAGACCTACGACGAGGCGTTGATCACGCCCGCTGCAACACCAATGCTTGCCGTGCTTGGGCTCGAGGCCGGCTTCGAGACGCCTGATCTCGCCATCATCGGTGAGCAGGACATCCTCGGCGACCGCCTCGTCCGCCCGCGCCGTCGAGCGAAGAAGGCGGCCGACGTCATCACCGAGGCGACGAGCCTGTCGGTTGGCGATCTGGTCGTTCATGCGGACCATGGCATCGGTCGTTTCGTCGGCCTGCAGACCATCACCGCGCTCGGCGCCCCGCACGATTGCCTCGAGCTCGCGTATCACGGTGGCGACAAGTTGTACTTGCCGGTCGAGAACATCGAGCTGCTGTCGCGATACGGCTCGGATGAGACCGGCGTCGAGCTCGATCGTCTCGGCGGTGTCGCGTGGCAAACCCGCAAGGCACGGCTGAAAAAGCGGCTGCGCGAGATCGCCTCGGAGCTGATCAAGGTTGCGGCCTTGCGCCAGCTCCGCGAGGCCCCCGTGCTCGTCAAACCAGAGGGTGCCTACGAGGAGTTCGTTGCGCGCTTCCCTTACGACGAGACGGAGGATCAAGCGGCCTCCATCGACGCGGTTGTCGAGGATCTCGCAGCAGGCAAGCCGATGGACCGCCTCGTGTGCGGCGATGTGGGCTTCGGCAAGACCGAGGTCGCCTTGCGTGCGGCGTTCGTCGCTGCCATGGCGGGCTTACAAGTGGCCGTCGTCGTGCCGACCACGCTTCTGGCGCGCCAGCATTACAAGACTTTCGTCGCACGCTTCCAGGGTTTGCCACTGAAGATCGGCCGCGCATCGCGACTCGTTCCGACGAAGGAGCTGAGCGAGGTGCGCAAGGGCCTTGCCGACGGAACGATCGACATTGTTGTCGGAACACATGCGCTGCTGTCGAAGACGATCCAATTTGCACGGCTCGGCCTACTCATTATCGACGAAGAGCAGCATTTCGGCGTTGGCCACAAGGAACGCCTGAAGCAGCTCAAGGAGGACGTGCACGTTCTGACGCTGTCCGCGACCCCGATCCCGCGCACCCTGCAACTCGCGCTTTCGGGCGTCCGCGAGCTGTCGCTCATCACCACCCCGCCCGTCGATCGTCTCGCCGTGCGCACGTACATTTCGCCCGTCGATCCCATCATCCTGCGCGAAGCTTTGCGCCGCGAGCGCCATCGTGGCGGGCAGTCGTTCTATGTCGTGCCGCGCATCGCAGATCTCGATGACGTCGGAGAATTTCTGGCAGAACACGTGCCCGAGTTGAAGGTCGCGCGCGCCCATGGGCAGCTCTCCCCGACTGAGCTCGAAGACATCATGACGGCCTTCTACGAGGGCCAGTACGACGTGCTGCTCTCGACCGCGATCGTGGAATCCGGCCTCGACATCCCGCGCGCCAACACCTTGATCGTTCACCGCGCGGATATGTTTGGCCTCGCGCAGCTTTATCAGCTTCGCGGTCGCGTCGGGCGCTCGAAGACGCGCGCCTACGCCTACTTCACGACGCCGGTTGGCCAGCGGCTCACCGAAGGCGCCGAAAAACGCTTGAAGGTGCTGCAATCGCTCGATCAGCTTGGCGCCGGATTCTCGCTCGCGAGCCACGATCTCGACATTCGCGGTGCCGGCAATCTGCTCGGCGACGAGCAGTCCGGTCACATTCGCGAGGTCGGCTTCGAGCTTTACCAGTCGATGCTCGAAGAGACGATCGAAGCGCTCAAGGGTGGCGACATCGACGGCACAACCGCCGATCAGTGGAGCCCGCAGATACAGCTCGGCATGCCTGTCCTACTCCCCGAGAGCTACATCGCCGACCTGCAGGTTCGGCTCGGCCTTTATCGACGCCTTTCGGGCCTAGTCACACGCGAGCAGATCGACCAGTTCGCGGCAGAGTTGCTCGACCGGTTCGGGTCGCTCCCAGCCGAAGCCGAAGCGCTGCTCGATGTCATGGAGCTGAAAGCGCTTTGCCGCCGCGCGGGGATCGCGCAACTCGATGCTGGAACGAAGGGCGCCTCGATTGCATTCCGTAAGGGTGCGTTCGCCAATCCCGATGCTCTGGTGAAGTTCATTGCTG
Source organism: Hyphomicrobiaceae bacterium (assembly GCA_050250755.1). Taxonomy (GTDB): domain Bacteria; phylum Pseudomonadota; class Alphaproteobacteria; order Rhizobiales; family Hyphomicrobiaceae. The sequence goes on along the minus strand of JBFWOB010000010.1, from coordinate 117,187 downwards.
CATCGAAGGGCCTAGTGAAGGTGCAGCCCGACTCCAAGCTGGTTTTCCGGGGCGAGTGGGAAAAGTCCGGCGCCCGGATGAAGGGCGTGCAGGGCCTCCTCACCGAGCTTGCGGCAATGGCTGAGGGAAAACGTGCTTAGGCCGACACAACGCCAGCGCTTTGTAACGGCTTAATTCTCTCGTCAAAGCGCATCTCGCCACGCATGGCCTGGGTGGGCAATATCCAGCCACCGCTTGAGAATTCCCCGATCTGCGAGGCTGAGCTTCGGCAGCGCCCGTTCGAAGTCCGTCTCGTCCTTTGGACGGCGATGCTTTGCCTTGAACAGCAACACGGCCGCAGGCGCGAGGTACGCTATTCCCTTTTCATCGGTGCGGATCGCCTCGGACCGGGCAGCGCAAATTGTCGGATCGCGCTTGTAAACCCATGTCGACGGTGTACCGCGCTCGATCATCATATCCACGCGCCAGTATCCGGCAGCCGTATCAAGCCCCCACAATTGGGCGACATGAGTTGGCGGCTCCGCCGTCTTGGGTAGGAACTCGACGACGCCAGCATGGGCTGTGAAAAACGCAAGCTCGCCCAACAGTTCGCGGAACACCGCAACGTCGTCGGATAGAGCGCTGAACTCCAGATCCTCATGCTCGCGCGTCTGGAAGCCATGCCACAGATCGAGCGCCCACCCGCCAACCACATACCATGTCCGCGATACACGCTTCAGCCGGCACGCGAGCTCGGTCGGACGCCACGCATCCCACGCCTCAATGGGTGCAGGCCTTAAACGATCGGTCGACATCGAAGGCTCCCGTTGCAATCCCCCTCCGATACCCGCTGCCCCTCGACGACGGGAAATACAAACGGCCAGACATCAACGTGGCGCTCCGCCCGCATCGTAACATTGCCACATCCTGCGACGCGTGCTTTGACCACCCCGACCAACGATCAGGATGCCTCCCACATGCGCCTCTCCACAATCACGGCCGCCATTGTCGCGGCGCTTGTCGGCATCGCAGGCGCGCTGGCCGTGGTGCTCGAGGCAGCCCGTGCGCTGGGCGCAACTCCAACCGAAACGACATCCTGGGTAACCGCGCTTTGCCTGTCGATGGCGCTGACCTCCGGCCTGCTTTCGTGGTGGCATCGGATGCCGATCATTACTGCATGGTCGACCCCGGGGGCTGCCGTGATCGCGGCCACCGGCGGCACCATCAAAATGGACGCCGCGGTCGGCGCATTTCTGCTGACCGGGGCGCTGATCGTGGCCACGGCGCTCATCCGACCACTCGACGCTGCTGTACGCCGGCTACCGGTTGGCGTTGCGGCCGGGATGCTGGCCGGTGTGCTCGTACGCTTTGTGTTGCAGATGATCGAAGTGGCACCCGAGACGCCACTCATCGTACTGCCGCTAGTCATTCTGTTTCTGGTCGTACGCCTCAGAAGCCCCGGCACCGCAATGCTGCTCGTCATTACAGCGGGAACCGGGATCGCAGCAGCGCTGGGCCTCATCGAGAGCTGGCCCCCACTCACGTTGTCCACATTCACCGTGATCGAGCCGCGCTTCGACATTCCGACGCTCGTCGGCCTGGGCTTGCCACTCTACCTTGTGACGATGGCCTCCCAGAACCTGCCCGGAGCAGCGGTCCTCAAGGCGTCGGGCTACGAACCTCCTCTCACGTCCTCGTTGCTCGTCACTGGTCTTGCGTCATTGGCAATCGCGCCGCTGGGCGCCCACACGGTCAATCTCGCGGCCATCACCGCAGCCATCTGCACCGGGCCCGACGCACATCCCGATCCGGCTAAACGGTGGTGGACCGGTATTGCATATATGATCGTCTATTCCGGCCTCGCCGCAGCCGGCGCGTCGCTGGTTGCGCTCTTTGCGGCGTTTCCCACAGCCCTCATCAAGACGATTGCCGGGCTCGGACTGATCGGTGCTTTGACGGGCTCTCTCGGCACCGCTCTGGCCGATGAGCGGCATCGCTTTGCCGCGGTCGTCACGTTCGCGGTTACCGCGTCGGGCATTGCTGTCGCCGGCATCGGCTCGGCGTTCTGGGGTCTGATCGCAGGCCTCATCGTCCTTGCATTGGACCGTCCGGTAAGGCCTCCAGCCAGAGCGTGACCATTGCGCCACACACCGCGACGCTCGCGTGCTGGCCTCATGCACTCATTTTGATAAAGTCCGCGCCACGCCGGGGGAAGTGGCGGGGGAGTACGGACGTGTCTAAGTTTTCCCAGTGGTTTGTTGCGCTCGTCTTCATCATGCTTGGCGCGGCTTTCCTGGCCTCGACGGCCTCTGTCATCGTCGAATTTCGCGATGCGGAGCTCATCACCATCCTCGCCGCGAACAGCTATCTTTTCATTTTCTTCCCAACGCTCGGCATCCTGGCCCTCGTTGCGTTCTATTTACCGGCCGTCATTTTCGCCGACCTTTACCTCAACGGATCGCACTGGTTCTTGAAACTGCGATTTCTGTTGGGTGCAGCGCTTGCTGTTGGCGCCGCGCTCTGGTTCGCCGACCGCCTGGACCAGACCCCGTTTCGGGCCGTTTGGGAGGCCTCGCCGGCCGCGCTGAGCACCGACGCGCAGCAACCGCTGAGCTGTCTGAATGGGAAGAGCCAGTGCGTGCATCCGATCCTGCCGACGCTGGTGCACATCCGCGAGACGGCCCTCGACCGCAACAGCCTGTCGCCCTTCGCCCGCGATTGCACGCGCGATGAATTCACGGAGGGCAATCCGGACAACCGCAACGTGCGCTATTGTTTTCCGGCGCGCGAGTTACTCAACGCCGAGCAATGCTGCAAGGTCGGTGCGGCCTTTGCCGGTCGCCTCTATCGCCTGTGGGAGAATCCCCAGACCAAATCGCAAGCTGCCCAACTCGACCGCTACCTCCTTCCCTTCAAGTGCTTCTTCATCATCGTCCTGGTCACCATCGGGCTGATGCTGGTCGTGTGGAAGAAAACGCTGCGAGCACGCTATTCACGGTGGCAGCGCCAGATGGAGCTTGGGTTGCAGATCGGCGCCGTCGCCATGCTCGCTTGGCCGGTCATGGACTATGCCTATCAACTCGCATCCGACGTGATGTTCGGACAAAACCTGAAACTTCCGCTCCGGCTCAGTTTGGTAACGGTCCCCTGGGTGCTTCTGCTCACATTTCACTTCAAGGATCGGCTGAAAGAGGATGCGCGCTTTGGCCAAATACTGGGCACTCTTGCCTCGGCTGTCGCATTCTTTGTACGTGGACAGGATATCAGCAATTGGTCCGCCAAGATCGTCGGCATCGGCGGCGAGGTATTCACCTTCGCCGTGATTGCCATGGCAAGCTACGTCGGCGTAATCGTCCTGATCGGCCGCTTGCCGGCAGCGCTCCGCGGCGAGACAGTACGACGGGAGCCGGTCGGCCCCTTCACCTAGTCCCCCAGCCGTGACAGGCGGAGCACACCAGTATGATCACCGCATTCGAGATCGCTGGCGGTCGACTCGCGCAACAGACGCAACCGGTCGTCACCGATCGCACGGTCTGGATCGATCTGGTCGAACCGACACCCGAGGAGGATGCGATCGTCGAGCGCGCGCTCGGCATCGAGATTCCAACCCGCGCCGAGGCCCGCGAGATCGAGGCCTCCAGCCGCCTCTACCGGGAAAACGGCGTGCCATATATGACGGCTTACGTCGTTTATAACGTCGAGAGCCCGATCCCTGACGGCGCCACCGTCACTTTCATTCTTACGGCTAACCGGCTCGTCACCATCCGCTATCAAACCCTGAAAGCATTTCCGATTTACATGGCCCGCGCCGCCAAGGGCGAGTTCGACTGCGGCAGCGCTCCGCACATCCTCATGGGCATCCTCGAGACGATCATCGATCGCGCGGCCGACAGCATTGAACGGTCCCAGGACGAAATCGAGCGCATTGCCCGTGGAATCTTCGAAACGCGAACGCATCGGCGGCACTATTCCAAGCGCCTGGACGAGGTGCTGCGCAATATCGGTCGGCAGGGCGACATCACGGCCCGCCTCGAGGAAAGCGCCTTCTCCTTGGAACGGCTGCTGACATTCCTGGCAACCCATCTGCGTGAGGGCGGCAACGGAAGCGAGGTGCAGGCCCGGATCAAGGTTGCCCGGCGGGACGTCCGTTCACTCTCCGAACAGATGCGCTTTCTGATGGACCAAACGACGTTCCTTTTGGACGCGACGCTTGGTGCGATCTCCATCGAGCAGAACAAGTCGATGAAGATTTTCTCGGTGCTGGCGACCACGCTGATGCCGCCGACGTTGATCGCCGGCATCTACGGCATGAACTTCAAGCACATGCCGGAGCTGGAATGGACCTACGGCTACCCGGCAGCGCTCGTCCTGATGATCGCGGTCGGCATCGTGCCCTATCTGGTCTTCCGCTGGCGCGGATGGATCTGATCCGACGACTGTCATTCTGTCGTCTCCGCGCCTATCGCAACAGGTCATCGGCCACGAATGCGAAAGTCCGCCGTCATCGATGCCAAAAATTTGTGAACCGGACCGTCTTGTTTTGATGAACAATGTTTAGTAAGATACCTCCAACCCGAGTTCCCGAGAGTTGGAGAGTCCGATGCGTAACCTGCAAGCACCCCCAAAGCTTCCCGTGCTCGAGACGACGGTCGGCGCCTGGTCATCGGTTGCCCGCAATCTCGGCTTGGCCATGCGGCTCTATTGGCCGTGGATGGCGATCCTGGGCGTGTGCCTCCTCGCATGGGGCGTTGGCGTTGCAATGAACAGCGGGCTTTCGGCCCCCTCCCCGATTTTAATCGGCGGAGCGGGATGGGTGCCCAGCCTCGTGATTATTCTCGCCGTGCTCCTGGCCATACCGACCGTTTTCGTTGGCTGGCATCGCGGCATCCAGAGCAACGAGCGTCCGGCCCAACCGATCGTCATTGATAGCGGTGTGTGGGGCTATATCGGCTATGCGCTCCTGATCGGCGTCATGCTCGTGCTGACAGTTGGCCTGTGCATCCTCGTCGCCACGGTCGTGGCAGGCATCACCACAGGTCTCGGAGACGGGCCGACATCGTTCGAGCATTTCAAGGCCCTTGCGCCCTTCCTGCCGCTCGCGAGCGTACCGTACTATCTCCTTCTCAGCCGTTTGAGCCTCGTTCTTCCGGCGATCGCGGTCGGCCAGACCATGAGCCTCAGCCAATCCTTCCGCATGACCCGCGGCAACACCTGGCGCCTGACATTCGGCGCAGGCCTGATCTACCTCCCCGTCGCACTCCTTTCGAGCATCCTGGACATCGTCAAACTCGCCTTTCCGGACTCTGCCGCGTTGATCGGCGCCGTTTCGATCCTCATGCTCCTGACCGCGCTCTACTGCACCCATGCGGCACTTTCCTTCGGCACTTTCGCCCTGCAGCGCCTGAGCCCCGCCGAGCCGTTCGCCGCCTGATTGCCGATCTCCCCTCTGCTCTCCCACTTGACCTCGCAGGCGCCGGCTGCGAGGTCTTTGTCATTCAGAAAGACGCAAACCCGGTGGAGGAACACCAATGGATCTCGGCATTGCGGGCCGTACGGCCATCGTCTGTGCGGCGTCGAAGGGGCTCGGGCGAGCGACCGCCATGCAGCTCGCCATGGAAGGCGTGAATGTCGTGATCTCGGCCCGCACGAAGGCCGACATCGAAGCCGCCGCGGACGACATCCGCAAGGTCGCCAACGTCAAGGTCGAGGCACTCGCTTGCGATGTGACCACCGAGGAAGGTCGCGCCATGATGCTGAAGGCGTGTCCGAACCCCGACATTCTCATCAACAATGCAGGCGGTCCTCCTCCGGGCGACTTCAAGAACTTCACGCTCGAGGACTGGAGGAAAGCCGTCGAGTGGAACATGATCACGCCCATCGCGCTGATCAAATCCACGGTCTACGGGATGATCGACCGCAAATTTGGCCGTATCGTCAACATTACCAGCCAGTCGGTGAAAGCTCCGATTGCATCGCTCGAGCTCTCGAATGGTGCGCGTGCGGGCCTCACGGGTGCCATCGCCGTCATGGCGCGACGTGCGGTTCGCCATAACGTGACGATCAACAACATCCTTCCCGGCCCGTTCGATACCGACCGTCTCAAAGGATCGACGCAGAAGATGGCCGATCTGCAGGGCATCTCCTTCGATGAGGCAAAGAAGCAGCGCCAGGACGCGTTGCCAGCCGGACGCTTCGGCACACCAGCCGAATTCGGCCAGGCGGCTGCCTTCCTGTGCGCGGCGCAGTCGGGATTCATCACGGGCCAAAACCTTCTCCTGGACGGCGGCGGATTCCCCGGCGCCCTCTGACGCTCTGCCCGCGATAGAGATGTCAGAGTGGCTCGGCTCTTAGCCGCTGGATTCGCTGCTGACGCACCAACGCCACCGTTCCCCTCCCCGCGAGGGAGAGGGGAACGTGCCGATAGCGAGGCCCAATAAACTCGGCAGCCCCAAGGGGCATCGCCTGTCCAAGATGAACGCGCCCGAAGGTGTGCTGCTTCGTTTGAACGCGGCCCGTCATTCCCGATCGGAATGGCGGGCCTTCTGCTTTCGACGGGTTGGGCGTCAGGCCGCAGTTGACGTGCGGCGTGCGACACGACTAATGGCCCGCTCGCGCTTGGGGCACTCCGGCGCGATGGGCGGCATCGGGCCCGCATCGCCCGCCACCCGCGCAAAGCAAAACCCACCGAGGAGCCTCAGCCCATGCCACATCCCTGCGGGATAGACTTCGGCACGTCCAATTCCTCGGTCGGCGTCATACGCGACGGCAATCCCGTGCTCCTGCCCTTGCAGGACGGCGCGATTGCGGTTCCAACGGCGCTGTTCTTCAGCTTCGAGGACGACACGACGACATTCGGCCGCGACGCCATGGTGCGCTATCGCTCAGCGGAATCCGGGCGCCTGCTGCGCTCCATCAAGACGCTGCTTGGCACGTCGCTTTACGAGGAGATGACGCAGGTCCGCCAACGCCGCTATCATTTCTCGGAGATCGTCTCGAGCTTCCTCGCGTTCCTTCGCACTGCTGGCCATGCAGACGAAGGCGATCCGCCTGATGAGGTCGTCCTTGGTCGTCCCGCGTTCTTTGTCGATAACAACGCCGAAGCCGATCGCACGGCACAGGAGCAGCTCGAGGCCGCTGCACGCGCCGCCGGATTTCGCTCCGTCGCTTTTCAGTTCGAGCCGATCGCAGCGGCGCTCGACTACGAACAGACCGCAACCGGAGAAGAACTCGCCCTTGTCGCCGACATCGGTGGTGGCACCTCGGATTTTTCACTCGTTCGCGTCGGCCCCCATCGCAAGGACAAGCCCGATCGCCGCGAGGACGTCCTCGGCTATAACGGCGTGCGTGTCGGCGGCACCGACTTCGACCGGCAATTGAGCCTCGCCACGTTGATGCCCTTCCTCGGGCGCACCAGCCGTCTCAAGACGAAAGGGCTCGAGGTGCCCTCCTGGTACTATGCGGATCTCGGGACGTGGCATCGGGTCAACGTGCTCTACGAGCGCAAGGTCATCACCGAAATTCGCGGACTGCTACGCGAGGCCGCCGAGCCGGCAAAGATCGAGCGCCTGCTCGGCGTCCTCGAGCTGCGCAAGGGTCACGAGCTGCTAGCGCGCGTCGAAGGTGCAAAAATTGCGCTCTCGACAGACGAGCAGACCCGCATCGATCTGGCAGACATCATTTCTTCGCTTAATCTCGAGGTTCAGCGTCGCCAACTCGAGGAAGCGATCGATGATGGTCTTCTGCGCATCGAGGGGCGGGTCGCGGCACTGCTGGCTGACGCCGGCGTATCGGCCGCAAATGTCGGCACAGTCTTCATCACCGGCGGATCGAGCGGCATTCCTGCCGTTCGTGCGGCGATCACAAGGGGACTTCCAGGCGCACGGATCATCTCGGGCGATGCGTTCGGCAGCGTCGCGACCGGTCTCGCTCTGGATGCCTCTCGCCGCTTCGGACCGCACTGACGGCCGCTCCCCGGGAAAAACTCACCGAGACCTTGAGAGGCTGAAACGCCATGCAGAGACAAATCTGCGCGGGCGGTCAGCGCGTGAGAGTTGCATCTCATATTTGCCGAAACTTGCCGTCTTGGCGCGGCGTTGCCTCCATTGGCTCTCTCCGGGCCTTATTCAGAGCTCCGCCTGAGAACAAACTAATCCTCGCCTTCAATCCGTCACCGAGAATGGCTCGCATGTGCGCCATTCCACGGTCTGCTTCGACCGTCTGCTGAGAGGATACTTGCCATGAGCCGGATGCGCCGCACTGTGTACGCGCTTTCCCTTGCTGCCCTGCTCGCGACCACATTCCTCACACCGCCAGCCGGTGCGCAGGCGCCGCCTCAGCCGACCTTCTCACACGAGATCGTCACCCGCGATGCGGAGCGCCTTGCCGCCCGCATGCAGGCGCTCAATGCCAGCGAGGCCGGTCGCGATGCGGCGTTACAGGCCAAGGGCGCTCTCCGCGACGCCGGTCTCGCAAGCCTTGCCGATGCGAAGGACCTGCGCGGAGCCTTGCGCCTCCTCACCCTCGCCACCTCGGTCGATGCCAAAGACCAGGCTGCCTGGTTGGGGCTGGCACGCGCCGCCCTTGCCACTCCGCCAGATACCACCCGCGGCTCGGAGCGCTACGAGCTGCCGGCCACCGCGTCCGGTGCCGCATGGCAGGCCTATCAGCTCGCGACCACGCCCACTGACAAGGCGGAAAGCCTTGCCGTGCTTGCCGACGCCCTGAAGCGACGCTCGATGTGGCGCCCGGCCATCGACGCTCTGAAGGCCAGTCTCGCACTCGCCGCCAATACCGAACACCAGGCCGCTCTCGACATGCTGCGCGCCGAGCACGGCTTCCGGATTGTCGACTACAAGGTCGACTCGGACGCCGAGTCGCCGCGCCTTTGCGTGAATTTCTCCGAAGCGCTGGCGGTTGCGGCACCCGAAGCCGGAAAATTCGTCACGCTCGATGGCCGCGAACCCGAGAACCTCACGGCCGAAGGAAACCAGCTCTGCCTCGATGGGCTGAAGCACGGGGCGCGCTATCAGATCCAGGTCCGTGCCGGCGTACCATCGACAACGGCGGAAGCACTCTCGAAAAGCTCCGAAATCGCCATTTACGTCCGCGATCGCAAGCCCTCTGTACGGTTGGCAGGACGTGCCTACGTGCTCCCGAGCCGTGGCCAGCAAGGCATTCCGGTCACGAGCGTCAATGCCAGCAGCCTCGATGTCGAGATCTTCCGTATCGGCGACCGGGGGCTCGGACTGGCAGCCGGTAGCGACAATTTCCTGAAGTCGATCGAGAGCTGGGACATCGAGCAGGTCCGCGAACGCAGCGGCCGCAAGGTCTGGTCGGGCAAGCTCGACGTCGCCTCCCGACTGAACGAGGACGTCACCACCGCAATTCCCGTCACCGAAGCGCTGGGCACGCTGGAATCCGGCGTCTACGTCGTAGCCGCAGGACTTGCCGACGCAGCGGACAACGGCGAAGGACGATCGAAGCGCGCAGCCCAGTGGTTTGTTGTGTCCGACCTCGGCCTCACGGCCTTCACCGGAGATGACGGCTTGCACGCTTTCGTACGTTCGCTGGCTTCGACACAAGGCGTCGGCAGCATCAAGCTTCGACTACTCGCCCGCAACAACGAGGTGCTGGGCACCGCCACGACAGACGCAAAAGGCTACGCCAACTTTGCGCCCGGCCTTCTCCGCGGCGAAGGCGGACAGGCACCGCGTCTGATAGTGGCCGAAGGACAAAGCGACTACGCGCTGCTCGATCTTGCGACCGCCGCCTTCGATCTCTCGGACCGAGGCGTCAAGGGACGCACGACACCGGGAGCGCTCGATGCCTATCTGTATGCCGATCGCGGCGTCTACCGTCCCGGCGAGACGATCCATCTGACGGGTCTGGTCCGCGACGCTAACGGTGCCGCCGCCGCTGCGCCAACGACATTGATCGTCACCCGACCCGACGGCGTCGAGCATCGACGCTTGGTTCTGAACGACCAGGGCCTTGGCGGTCGCACGACGGATCTGCAGATCGCGCGGCAGGCCATGACGGGAACGTGGCGGGCGAAGCTCCATGCCGATCCGAAGTCCGCGCCGTTGGCGGAAGTCGCCTTCCTCGTCGAAGATTTCGTTCCCGAGCGTCTTTCGCTGGAACTCAAACCCACGGAAGACGCGGTTCGCGCTGACGCCGATGCAAAGATCGCCGTCAACGGCCGCTATCTTTACGGGCCACCCGCGGCGGGCCTCGGCATCGAGGGCGAAGTCGTCGTTCACGCCGCCAAGGGCGATGTTGCTGGCTTCCCGGGCTATCGCTTCGGCGACACGAGTGAAACGGTGCTGGCTTCACGCGAGTCTCTCGACGCTTTGGGCAACACTGGCGCCGATGGAACGGCCGTCGTCGCAGCCTCCCTCCCGAAACTTCCCAAGACCAGCCGGCCACTCGAGGCCGACTTCATCCTGCGTTTGAAAGAGCCGGGCGGGCGCGCCATCGAGCGCCGGGTATCTCTCCCCATCGACCCGGCCGAGGCGCGGATCGGCGTAAAACCCCTCTTCTCCGGAGACCAGGTGAAAGAGGGTGACGAGGCGCAGTTCAATGTCATTGCTCTCGGTTCCGACGGCAAACCCGCCACTAGCCGCAAGCTCAACTGGGAGATCGTCCGCCTCGACCGGCGCTGGCAGTGGTATTCGCACGAAGGCGAGTGGCGCTACGAGGCCGTCACCACGACCCGCCGCATGAGCAAGGGCACTGTCGATGCCAATGCCGGAACGCCGGCGCGCATCGCCTTCGCACCGGAGTGGGGTCGCTATCGCCTCGACGTAAGCTCGATCGAGCCGAATAGCCCGCGCACCAGCGTCTTCTTCACCAGCGGATGGCTCGCCTCAGACAATGCCGACAGCCCCGAAGTGCTCGATGTCGCACTCGACAAGCAGACTTACAAAGCCGGCGAAACGGCGCGTCTCCGGATCAACAGCCGCGAAGCCGGGCGCGCCCTGATCGCCGTCGTCGGCAACGGGCTTCTCGCCACGCACGAGGTCGATGTTCCGAAAGGCGGGATGGTGTTCGACCTGCCCGTCGACGGCAAATGGCTGCCGGGCGCCTACGTCACCGCCACGCTTTACCGCGCGCTCGATGAAGGCCAGAAGCGTATGCCTGGGCGTGCGCTGGGTGTCGCCTGGCTCGGCCTCGATACGTCGCCGCAAACGCTTAGCATTGCGGTTCAGTCTCCCGAAAAGGTCCTGCCCGGACAGGTCATGACCGTCCCCGTCAAGGTCGACGGGCTTGCGGGCGGAGACGAGGCGCGCATCACCGTCGCCGCGGTCGATGTCGGCATCCTCAACCTGACGCGCTTTGCATCCCCCGCCCCCGAGAAGTGGTTCCACGCCCAGCGCCGTTTGGGCATCGAGATCCGCGATCTTTACGGCCGCCTGATCGATGGCATGCGCGCCGAGCGCGGACGCCTTCGCTCCGGCGGCGATGGCATCGATGGCCTGTCCGCAGAAGGCAGCCCGCCCGTTGAAAAGCCGCTTTCGTTGTTCTCCGGCATCGTCAAGGTCGGCTCGGACGGCACCGCCCAGGTCTCATTCGATCTGCCAGACTTCAACGGCACGGTCCGGCTAATGGCCGTCGCCTGGAGCGGCAAGAAGATCGGATCGGCTTCCAAGGACGTGATCGTTCGCGACAAGCTCGCACTCACGCTATCGGGTCCACGCTTCCTCACCCTTGGCGACAAGGCGCGCCTCGAGGTTGATGTCCACAACATCGAAGGCCCAGACGCCAGCTACAAGGTCGCCGTCAAGCGCGACAGCCCGAACGGCTCCCATCACAGTCTCCCCGGCGCCGATCTCGCGCTGAAGCCCGGTGAGCGCCGTCGTCACGCCGTACCGATCGCGCCCACAGCGCTCGGGCGTTCGGAGTACGACGTCACCGTCACGGGTCCCGATGGCATCTCCGTCCACCGCCGCGTTGCTCTCGAAGTGAACGCACCCGCGACCGGCATCCGCCGCACGACTGTCGCAGCACTTGCTGCCAATGGCGGAAAACTCACACTGTCGAAGGATCTCTTCCACGACCTGATCCCGTCGTCGGCAAAACTCGCGCTGACGGCCGGTCCCACCGCTGCGTTCGATGTGGCGGGTCTTCTCGGCGCGCTCGACCGCTACCCGTATGGTTGCGCCGAGCAAACCACGAGCCGCGCGATGCCGCTGCTCTACGTCAACGATATGGCGCGCCGCCTCGGACTCGCCCAGGAAAACGAGATCAAGGAGCGCATCACGAAGGCGATCAGTCACCTGATGGAGATGCAGGACTCGTCCGGCGCGTTCGGCGCGTGGGGACCGTCCGACAGCGATATCTGGCTGACGGCCTACGTCACCGACTTCCTGACCCGCGCCAAGGAATCCGGCTACGACATCCGTCGCGAGCCCTTCGCACAAGCGCTTGACCGCCTCGCCAGCGTCCTCGCCTACGCTCAGGACTTCGAAAAAGGCGGCGAGGCGCGGGCCTATGCCCTCTACGTGCTGGCCCGTAACGGCCGCGGCCCCGTCGGCGATCTCCGCTACTACGTCGACACGCGCCTCGACCGCTTCGCGACACCGCTCGCCAAGGCACAGCTCGGTGCTGCGCTGGCGATGATGGGCGACAAAGAGCGTGCGGGCCGTGCCTTCGGCGCCGCGCTGGGCGGCCTCGAGAGCGATCCCGCAAAGGCGCTACTGGACAACGCTCGTGCCGACTACGGCTCGCTCGTTCGCGACGGCGCAGGCATCCTGACGCTCGCGGCAGAGACCGGCATGATGAAGGATCGCCAGGCCGATCTGACGAAAGTGCTCGCCGCCGCCTTCCGCTCGCGGCAGTACACATCCACGCAGGAACAGGCGTGGCTGTTGCTTGCCGCACGCGCTCTGTCGGAAGAAGCCAAAGCGACGTCGTTGACGGTCGGTTCTGCCACCCATAGCGGTGAGCTGACCCGCACCTTCACGCCCGCCGAGCTCGACAAGGCCTCAGTCGACATCGTCAATCGCGGTGACAGCGCCGTGGACACGGTCGTCTCGGTCGAGGGCTCCTCGCTGACGCCTGAGCCGGCCATCGCCCGCGGCTTCACCATCGACCGGAGCTACTATCGGCTCAACGGTGAGAAGGTCGATCTCGCGAGCGCATCGGGTGGTCACGCCAGCCTCACGCAAAACGAGCGCCTCGTTGCCGTGCTCACCATCAAGGGCACGGACAAGGGCGGCCGCGTTCTTGTAGTCGATCGCCTGCCGGCCGGTCTCGAGGTCGAGAACCCGCGCCTCATCGACAGCGGAGACGTGAAAACCCTGGCATGGCTGAAGAGCGGTCGCACGCCGAACCATACCGAGTTCCGGGATGATCGTGTGGTCGCCGCGTTCGACTTCTTCAGCGATGCCAACGGCGGTAACGGCGCGACGAGTGAGCCGGTCACGGCCAGCGTTGCCTACATCGTCCGCGCGGTGACACCGGGCACGTTCGTCCACCCCGCGGCAACGGTCGAGGATATGTATCGCCCCGAACGCTTCGCCCGCACCGCGAGCGGTACTCTCGACGTCGGACCAGCAAAGTAACGGATCGATACGGCTTACCGCGCGAGGACGCCTGCTCATGTCGATCCATTCCACACTCCGGATGCTGCGCCGCTCGCGCGCAGCATCCAATCCCGAGGACGCGGCTAACAAAAGTCGCTCCCTTTCCAACATCGCGAGATGGCGATGGCTTCTCCGGCGCACGCTCGTCACTTGCCTTGCCGGTTCGGCATTAGCCGCCACCGCCATTGGCGGATTTATTGGCTACGCTTTGACGCTCAATCCCAACGTCGAACGCGCCGACGCTGTGTCCGTGACAGTCCTCGACCGCAACGGACGTCTGCTGCGGGCGTTCACGACACCGGATGGCCGCTGGCGCCTTCCGGTCACGGTCTCCGAGATCGATAGCCGCTACCTCGACATGCTGATCGGCTACGAGGATCGCCGCTTTCACGCGCATCACGGCATCGACCCCGCAGCTCTGATGCGAGCCGCCATCCAACTCGTCCGCAACGGGCGCATCATCTCAGGCGGCTCCACGCTGACGATGCAGGTCACCCGCCTGCTCGAAGGCCAGGAAGGACGCAGCTTCGGGACTAAGCTTCGCCAGATGGCCCTCGCCATCGCCCTCGAGCGACACTTCTCGAAATCGCAGATCCTCGATTTGTATCTGAAGCTCGCGCCCTTCGGCGGCAATGTCGAAGGCGTGCGCGCCGCCTCCCTCACCTATTTCGGGAAGGAACCGGTACGCCTGTCGATCGCCGAGCGCGCGCTGCTCGTTGCCATCCCCCAGTCGCCCGAGGTGCGCCGTCCGGATCGCTTCCCGAAGATTGCCCGCCGTGCCCGTGATCGCGTCCTCGCACGCGCCGTTGAGGCCGGAGTCATCACCGCGACCGAGGCGGCGGAAGCGCGCGAAGCCGCCGTGCCGAAAGTCCGCCAGGCGTTTCCACGTCTCGCGCCTCATCTCGCTGAGGCGGAAATCGCTCGCGGTCCGCGCCTTCCCGTGCACCGCCTCACCCTCGACCGTGATCGCCAGCAGGCCCTCGAGAACCTTGCCCGCGAGCACGCCCAGCGCCTCGGTGCCCGTATCTCCACCGCGGTCATCGCCGTCGAGCACGAGACCGGCGAAGTCATTGCCGAGGTCGGGTCGGCCGGCTACCTCGACACGGATCGTCAAGGCGCCGTCGATATGACCATCGCTGTCCGTTCGCCCGGCTCGACCCTCAAGCCATTCATCTACGGCCTCGCCTTCGAGCGCGGCATCGCTCATCCCGAGACGCTGATCGAGGATCGCCCTACCCGTTTCGGCCGCTACACACCCGCAAACTTCGACGAGGATTTCCACGGCACCGTCACCATTCGCGAGGCGCTCGCCCTCTCGCTCAACATTCCGGCCGTGAAAGTGCTTGCCGAAGTGGGCCCCAAGCGTCTCGTCGGACGCATGAAACGTGCCGGCGCCGCGCCACAACTTCCCGCGGGCGCCGAGCCTTCACTGGCTGTTGCTCTCGGTGGCGTTGGCCTCACGTTGCGCGACCTAGCCCAGCTCTACACAGCTGTGGCGCGCGGCGGTGAGGTCATCCCTCTCGCGCACACCATGGACGAGATCCGCATGCGCAAGCGGCGCGTCGGAGCCCGGCGTCCCTCGACGCGTCTGCTCTCGCCTGCCGCAGCCTGGTACGTCGGCGACATCCTGAAAGGGGCGCCACCTCCCGCGTCGGCGCGCGGAGCCCGGATCGCCTTCAAGACCGGCACCTCGTACGGCTTCCGTGACGCCTGGGCGATCGGCTTCGATGGACGCTTCACGGTCGCCGTATGGGTCGGCCGCCCCGACGGCACATCCACTCCCGGCATGACTGGTCACGGTGCGGCGGCCCCACTCCTGTTCGATGCCTTCGCGCGCCTCGCCGAACGGACCGCACCGCTCGCCTCAGCTCCGCGCGGCGTTACGCGTGTACGCAATGCCGAGTTGCCGCTCACCTTGCGTCGTTTCATGGAGGCCGGCGCGAGCCCATCAGGTGCGCCCACCGTCGCCATCGCCTTCCCGCCCGATCGCGCGGAACTGGAGAAGCCCGAACCCGATACGCCCGAGATCGTCCTCAAGGCCGAAGGTGGCGCGCTTCCCCTCACCTGGGTCATCGATGGCGTTCCCATCAAGACAGCAGACAACGGCCGCAAGGCCCTCTGGACACCATCCGGTCCCGGCTTTGCGAAAATTTCCGTCATCGATGCCGAAGGCCGAGCCGACCGCGTGACCGTCCGATTGCGGTAGGAGCTTAAATGTCATGCTTGCGAAGGCGTAAGAACGAGCCGCCGCGTCGGCGATCAAGCGCCGTGGGTCTCCGCCTTCGCGGAGATGACGCCGAGTGAGGGGGCGTGAGAACGAGCCGTCTGCCCTCACCGCGTCAACGGCGTTGGCGATCCTGGGATGCATGCCAGATCGCGACCACGACCAATTCCTCGTCGTCGAACACGTACCATGCAACGAGCCGCGTTCTTGGTATCCAAGTTTCCCAAATTCCGGGTTCAGGGATGTACCGTCCGGTTTGCGGCCACTCAAGAAGCGTTGTTGAAAGAAAGACTTCCACTCTGCCGAGCAAAGTCTCGGCGGCTCGGGGTGCGCCCTCGCTAACGAGATAATCAACCTGGCTTGTCAGCGCGACTTTCGCTTCGGGCGTGAGCCGCAGTTCTCTCACTCCGAATTTGGCGTACCGTCCAGCCGCCGTCTCAGATGTCGAAAAACGTCTGCGGCCGGCTCGCTGAAACCGGAATGATACTGAGACATGCCGCGTTCAATCGCATGCCGGGCCTCAGGTGGAGCGTTCTCGAAATATGGCTGGCTCGCGAGGTTCCGAGCGAAATCGATCAGCCCATCAAGTTGCTGATCGGACAGTCCTGCTGCCACTCTTGTCAGGTCATCGATCTTGCTCATGAAGGCAACGCTAGCATTGCTGAGGGCGTGTTTTCCAGCGACTTTTGCCCTCACCGTCCCAGCGGCAGCGCACCGGTATGCTTCACCTGACCAAGCGCGAAACTCGACTCGATATTGGCGATGCCTGCGACACGCGTAAGGCGCGCCTTCACGAACCGTTCGTAATCGGCAAGGTCGCTCGCGACAACGCGCAATAGGTAATCGCGCGGGCCGGTCATCAGATAGCACTCGAGCACTTCCGGCCAACTCCGGATGGACTCCTCGAAGGCCCGCATCGCCTCCTCAGACTGGCGCTCCAGCTTGATCGACACGAAGACGCTCACCGGCAGTCCGACCTTCTTTTGATCGAGAAGCGCCGTATATCCCTTGATGACCCCGACCTCCTCCAGCAACCGAAGGCGCCTGAGGCAGGGACTGACCGTCAGACCCACCCGCTCGGCGAGTTCGGTAGCCGTCAGCCGGCCATTCTCCTGTACTGCCTCGAGCAGCCGCCGATCGATGTCGTCCAGTCCAATACTTGGCAAATCCCGCCTCCAGAGCCGATTGAAGTCTCCATTTTCGCCAATTATGCCTCAATGATTGGCGAAATTCAGCAGCACTTGCCGCCCTATCCGAGTTAATTTGCGAAGCTATCCCTAAGGAGCCGCCATGACGACGCCGTCCATCGAGCCGCACTCGCCGCCAGTCACGGCCGCTGATGTGTTGGCGGCTGCGAAGACGATCGAGGGGGCGGTACTCAACACTGATTTCGACGCCAGCCGAACGCTCTCGGAGATGCTTGGCTGCCACGTTTGGCTTAAATTCGAGAATCTACAGTTTACCGCATCGTTCAAGGAACGGGGCGCGCTGAACCGGTTGTCGGCCCTCACCGAGGACGAGCGTCGGCGTGGCGTCATTGCCATGTCGGCCGGCAATCACGCCCAGGGCATCGCCTATCACGCCCATCGCCTCGGCATTCCCGCCACCATCGTCATGCCAGTCGGCACGCCCATGGTGAAGATCGAGAACACGCGTCGTCATGGCGCCATCGTCAAGGTAGAAGGCGCGACTCTCGAGGATGCGGCAACCTTCGCCCGCTCGTGGGGCCACAATCACGGCCTGGTCTTCGTTCACCCCTATGATGATCCGCTCGTCATCGCAGGCCAAGGCACCGTTGCACTCGAAATGCTGGCGGCGGTCCCTGCGCTCGACACGCTCGTGGTTCCAATCGGTGGCGGCGGGCTGATCAGTGGCATGGCGCTCGCCGCCCGTCATATCAAGCCGTCCATTCGCATCATCGGCGTGCAGGCCCGCCTCTATCCGTCGATGTATAATGCCAAGAACGGCACCGACTTCCAGGCGCGAGGTGACACGCTCGCCGAGGGCATTGCCGTGAAGGACGCCGGGCTCGTGACGCGCAAGATCGTCCGCGAATTCGTTGACGATATCATCCTCGTGGAAGAGGCTGAAATCGAGCACGCCGTGAGCTTGCTGATCAACATCGAGAAGACCGTGGTCGAGGGCGCCGGCGCCGCGGGGCTCGCCGCCCTGACGGCCAATCCGTCCATGTTTTTCGGGCAGAACGTGGGGCTCGTCCTTTCCGGCGGCAACATCGACACGCGCCTTCTCGCGTCGGTACTTTCCCGCGAACTCGCCCGCGAGGGCCGCCTTTCCCAGCTTGCCATCGACCTCGTGGACCAGCCCGGCCAGCTCGCCAAGGTCGCGAACGTCCTCGGCGATAACGGCGCAAACGTCGTCGAGGTCTATCACCAGCGGGTGTTCTCGGATCTTCCAGCCAAGGGTGCCTTGCTGGAGGTCGTCATCGAGACCCGAGACCGCGCCCATTTGAATGACACCGTGGCCCGTCTGAGGGCCGCCGGCCTCGAGGTCGAGGTCGTCACAAATCCCGGAGGAGCACGCTGATGGAAGGCTCTCGCATGATACCTGGGGCTTCCGCCGTAGACGCGCAAACCCTTGCCATGCTCACCGAACTCGAGCGCAAGGTGTTGTGGCTCTCGACGTATATGATCCATCACGCCAACCACGAGATCGATCGCGCCGATGGGCTGAAGGTTGGCGGCCATCAAGCCTCGTCCGCATCTCTCGCGACACTGATGACGGCGCTTTACTTCCACGTTTTGCGTCCGGAGGATCGCGTCGCGGTGAAGCCGCATGCGAGCCCCGTGTTTCATGCCATTCAATACCTGCTCGACAACCAGACTGCCGACAAGATGCGGAATTTCCGTGGGTTTGGCGGCGTTCAGTCCTATCCGTCGCGCACCAAGGACAAGGCAGACGTCGACTTCTCGACCGGCTCCGTGGGCCTCGGCGTGGCGGCAACCGGCTTCGCGAGCCTCATGCAGGACTACGTCCACGCCAAGAGCTGGCGCACCAGCGACTGGCCGAAGGGCCGCATGATCGCGTTGATGGGCGACGCCGAGATTGACGAAGGCAACATCCATGAGGCCCTGCTCGAATACTGGAAGCATGGCCTCAAGAACTGCTGGTGGGTGGTCGACTACAATCGCCAGAGCCTCGACAGCGTCGTGTCCGATCGGCTGTTCATGAAGGTTGCGGGGCTGTTTGAGAACCTCGGCTGGAAGGTCGTCCTGATCAAGTACGGCAAGCTGCAGGAGGCCGCCTTCCGCGAGCCCGGCGGCGAGCGTCTGCGCACATGGATCGCCGACTGCCCGAACCAGCTTTATTCGGCGCTCGTGTTCGAGGGCGCGAAGGGCTGGCGCCGACAGCTCGAAGCCGACTTCGCAAACGATCCCGAAATTCTCGCCCTCATTGCCAGCCGTAGCGATGATGATCTCGCGCGCCTGATGACAAATCTCGGCGGGCACGACATGGAGACGATCCTCGAAGCCTTCGCGTCGGCTCCCGACGATCAACCCGTCTGCTTCATCAGCTACACGATCAAGGGCTTCGGCCTCCCCTTCGCTGGCCATAAGGACAACCACGCCGGCCTCATGAACAAGACCCAGATGCAGACGTTCCGCGCTCTGCAGGGTGTCAATCAGGGCGAGGAGTGGGACAAGTTTGCCGGATTGAAGATACCGCAAGAGGAAATCGAGCGGTTCCTTTCCAAGGTGCCCTTCGCCAGCAAAGGCAAGCGCACGCTCAAGGCGCCACGCATTCCCGTACCGCCCATGCCCGTGTTCGAGACGAAGGGCAAAGCGTCGACCCAGGCCGGTTTCGGCCGCATCCTCGACGATATCGCTCGCAAGGGTGGTCCGCTCGCCGACCGCATCCTGACGACGTCTCCCGACGTCACGGTTTCCACCAACCTCGGCCCGTGGGTCAATCGCCGTGGTCTCTTCTCGCTCGAGAGCAAGGAGGACGTCTTCAAGGAGCGCGGCCTCATGAGCCCGCAGCGCTGGGAGATGACGCCGCAAGGCCAGCACATGGAACTCGGCATCGCCGAAATGAACCTGTTCCTGATGCTCGCGGCAGCCGGCCTGTCGCACGCCCATTATGGCGAGCGCATCATCCCCATCGGAACGCTTTACGATCCGTTTATCTCGCGCGGTCTCGATGCGTTGAACTATGCCTGCTACCAGGATGCGCGGTTCATGGTCGTCGGCACGCCCGCGGGCTTGACGCTCGCCCCAGAGGGTGGTGCCCATCAATCGATTGCGACGCCGTTGATCGGCATGTCGCAAGACGGCCTCGCCTCGTTCGAGCCCGCCTTCGTTGACGAACTCGCAGCCATCATGGGGTGGGCCTTCGAATACATGCAGCGGGAGGGGCCTGAGGAAAACGCGACCGGCTGGAGCCGCGAAGAGAAAGGCGGCTCCGTCTATCTCCGTCTCACGACGCGCCCGATCGAGCAACTTCCTCGTCAGATGACGGAGGAGCTTCGCGACAACATCATTTCCGGCGGCTATTGGCTCCGCCGGCCGGATGCCTCCACCTCGCTCGCCATCGTCTACATGGGCGCGCTCGCACCCGAGGCGATCGAAGCCGCCGCTCTCCTCGCCGAGAACCGCGGCGGGATCGGCATTCTCGCCGTGACCTCGGCCGACCGGCTTGCGGCCGGCTGGCACGGCGCGGAGCGTGCCCGCGAGGATGGGGACATCGGCGCGCGCGCGCACATCGAAACATTGCTGGCGGCGCTCCCGCGCGATGCCGCGATCATCACCATGTGCGATGCTCATCCTGAGGCATTGTCCTGGATCGGCAGCGTGGCTGGTCATCGCGTCCGTGCACTGGGCGTCGAGCATTTTGGCCAATCCGGCTCGATCGGCGAGCTTTATGCCCATTACAGCCTCGACGCAGCAGCCGTAATGCGGGCGGCCGAAGCGCTCACCGGCCGGCCGGTTCGCTATGGCCTTCAGCGATGAGCCGCATTTGACCTGCCCGCTTAACGCGATCTTGAAGCGGAGGTCCTAGCATCTCAGGTGTCGGCGGCGGTGGCGAACTCGCCCGCCGATCCCGAGCCAGAACAATACAGGGACCTCACACGGTGGCGCCTCGTCCTCCGCGGATTCTGCTTCAGCCCCTCTCAGCCCATCAATCCAATCAGCGGCAGCTCATTCCTCAGACCACGTCGCAACGCCCTTTCGGAGCGATTGGCCAGACGGGTGGCCATGCCGTGCGCCGCCTCCCGCGCATTGCCACCGCACCGGACCGTCCGCGGCCGGTCCAGCCGGCAGGCAAAGCGTGCAAGCGCCGCATGATCCGCAAGCAGACGACGCTGCCCGGTCTCATCACCTTCAGAAATTTGCGCCTCAGGCTGCCGTGTACGATCGAGGATCTATCCGGCAACGGCGCACGCCTTAACCTGTCGCCCGCGAGCCTGCGCTCCATTGGTGATCCTTCGCGACTGCCGACCGAGATTGTTCTCGTCCTACCGACCGATCGAATGGAGGTTCCCTGCGAGATCCGTTGGCATCTGCGCGGAAGCATCGGCGTACGCTTCCTCGGCCCAGCGTTGCCACGAACCGAAACGCGACGCAGCTTGATCTGAGCGACGGGACATTGGACAAGCATTGGGAGCGCCGAGCCGGCGCAACCTTAGCCGCGTCGAATGGGAGCCACGTCATGCACGCAGTCGATAAAGAGGCCGCGGTCGGCCGCCTTATGCGCTTTCTCGCCGTCGAAGGCGTAACCGGACAGGAAGCCGCAATCGGCAAGGAGATCACCGCGGCCCTCAAGGAGGCCGGCGTTGCCCAGCGCGCAATCCGTTTCGACAAGGCCAACAAGCAAATCCCGCTGCCGACTGAAACGGGTAACCTGATCGTTGACCTTCCCGGCCGCGGCTTGCTCAAAGGAGCTCCGCGTATCCTTTTTATGACGCACATGGATACGGTGCCGCTCTGCGCCGGCGCGAAACCGGTGCGCAAGGGTCGCAAGATCGTCAATGGTGCCCACGCGGCGCTCGGTGGAGATAATCGGTCCGGCTGCGCGGTGCTCACGACGCTGGCGACGGAGCTCATCCAATCGAAGGCCGATCATCCGCCTCTCACGCTTCTCTACACGGTGCGCGAGGAAAGCGGCCTTTGGGGCGCGCGCTTCGTCGACCTGAGCATGCTCGGCAAACCGAAGATGGCTTTCAATTTCGATGGCCGCTACGCCAACGCCGTGACCATCGGCGCGGTGGGTGCCGACCGTTGGGAGGCCGAGATCACGGGGCGCGCGAGCCACGCCGGCGGCGCACCCGAACGGGGCATCTCGTCGACGATGATCCTCGCCGAGGCGCTCTCGAAAGCACGCAAGGGAGGCTGGTTCGGCAAAGTCGTCCAGGGCAACCGCATGGGAACCTCAAACATCGGCCCCGTGATGGGCGCCGATGGCGGCCCGGCCGGCCAGGCGACCAATGTCGTCACCGACTACGTGAAGGTGAAGGGCGAGAGCCGCAGTCACGATGCCAAGTTTTTCAAGGAAATTACCGCCGCCTACAAGCAGGCCTTCGCGGAAGCCGCCAACGACGTTAAGAACAGCGATGGCAAGATCGGCAAGGTGAAGTTCACCGCGCAGACGGACTACTATCCGTTCCGCCTCAAGGAAAACCTGCCGGTTGTGAAACGCGCAGTCGAAGCCGCGACGGCCGCAGGGCTCAATCCCGAGATCCGGATCGCAAGCGGCGGGCTCGACGCCAACTGGCTCGTTCGCCATGGGCTTCCCACGGTGACTTTCGGCGCCGGCCAGGTTGACCCGCACACCGTCGACGAATGGGTCGATCTCGACCAATTCGACAACGCCTGCAAACTCGCCTTCACTCTCGCAACGATGCAGTAGCAGAACGCCAACGGCAGACGCTCGCGGGCGTCCGCTGCCTCAATCGGTTCTTGCGGAAAGCGCCGGGGGCTCGACTCGCGCCCCAACGTCGAGATCGACACCCATTCGTTCATGTCGCCCGACGGGAACGGAGTGCCGTGCCCCCCGTTCTGCTTGTCAGAAACGGAGGTATCAATGGCTCCCCGAACAAAGGATCCAAACGAGAACACGCGCGCTGCAGACGCTGGTCGTAAAGACAAAGGCGATAAGGGCGCAGCGAAAGTCGATGAGACCAAGGGCTTCGACAATCAAGTCGCGATCCCCAATGGTGGGGAGTCACGGGATGCCGTGAAAGAGGACCGCGGATAGGTCCGCGCCACCCTCTGCCCGCCCCGGGGAAACTCTAAAAGCACAACAAAAATACCACAAAGCTCACGTTACCAAGGTTGCCAACCCGTGAGGCTCTAAAAATTACGCAACCCGCTAATATTACTCATATTTCATGGTGGGCCCGGCAGGACTCGAACCTGCAACCAAGCGGTTATGAGCCGCCGGCTCTGACCATTGAGCTACGGGCCCATCCCGTTGCGCGCTCTCGTCTATAGCAGAATTTGCGGCGCGCAAAGCTACGCCAGCCATCCCTTGGCCTTTTCTGCACGCCTCGGAGGCGCTACACCCAGGAAGCGCCCAGAACACACGAGAAACCAGCGAGGAACTCCATGCGGCACGGCGGCAAGATCCTGATCGACCAGCTCGAGACGCAGGGTGCGTCGGCCGTATTCACGGTGCCGGGCGAGAGCTTCCTCGCGGCCCTCGATGGGCTCCATGATTCGAACCGCATGAAGACCGTCATTTGCCGCCAGGAAGGCGGTGCATCGATGATGGCCGAGGCGTGGGGCAAAGTGAAAGGCGAGCCCGGCATCTGCATGGTGACGCGCGGTCCGGGTGCCGCCAACGCCATGGCCGGGTTGCATATCGCCCAACAAGACTCGACCCCGATGATCATGTTCCTCGGATTGCCCGGCGAGAAGCATGAGGATCGCGAGGCATTCCAGGAGATCGAAACGAAATCGGTATTTGGCTCCTTCGTGAAGTGGGCCGCCGTCATTCGCTCGACATCGCGCATTCCCGAGTATGTCTCACGCGCCTACCACACCGCCATGAACGGCCGTCCGGGCCCCGTCGTGCTTGGTCTGCCCGAAGACATGCTGTCGTCAATCGGCGAAGCGGCCGATGCAAAGCCCGCGCACTTCGCTGCGCCCTCGGCGTCGGCCTCCGATGAGGCCGCCATCGCGGCCGCATTCGCCCAAGCCAAACGTCCGCTCGTCATCGTCGGTGGTCCCGGCTGGAGCCGCGACGTCCAAAAAAAGATCGAGGCCTTTGCCGACCGTTTCGATCTGCCGGTCGCCGCCGCGTTCCGGTTCCAGGACTACATCGACAACCGTCACCGCTGCTATGTCGGCCACGCCGGCATTGGCTTAGACGCCAAGCTCGCCGACGCCATCCGCAACGCCGACCTGCTGCTGGTGATCGGTGCGCGTCTCGGCGAGATGACCACCTCCGGCTATACCCTCATCGACATACCGAATCCGAAGTCCTACCTCATCCACGTGCATCCGTCGGGCAACGAGTTGGGCTCCGTCTACAGCCCCGATCTGCCGATCAATGCGACAGCAGCGAGTTTCGCCGATCTCCTTGGACGACTGCCAACGCCCGGAAACAAGCCCTGGAGTGCTCACCGCCAATCGCTGCGAGAGGCCTACGAAAGTTACGTGAAGCCCGTAGCGACACCCGGCGCGGTGCATCTCGAGCAGGTGGTCAAGACGGTTTCCGACATGCTGCCGGAGAACGGCATCGTTACGAATGGTGCGGGCAACTACGCGGCCTTCGTGCACCGCTACACGCAGTACAAGGGCTATAAGAGCTGCCTCGCCCCGACCTCCGGCTCCATGGGCTACGGGTTACCCGCAGCCATTGCCGCGAAACTCGCCGACCCCACGCGAACCGTCATCAACTTCGCTGGCGACGGCTGTTTCATGATGACGAGCCAGGAGCTCGCGACAGCCGTCCAGTACGGCCTCGATATCGTGACCATTGTCGTCAACAACGGCATGTACGGCACGATCCGCGCTCATCAGGAGCGCCAGTATCCCGAGCGCGTGTCCGGAACCACCCTCGTCAATCCCGACTTCGCCGCCTTTGCCCGCGCCTTTGGCGCTCACGGTGAGACGGTCGAGCGCACCGAGGACTTCCGTCCTGCTCTCGAGCGGGCCCTCGCGATGCGCAAGCCTGCCATCATCGAAGTCAAGACCGACCCTGAAGCCCTCACACCGCGACAGACGCTGTCGGAAATCCGGGCAGCCGGCCATAAGCGTTAAACAGGCGCCACTAAAAATATACGAAGTTCAAAAAAGACACCGTACATGCTCATAGTTGCCTTGCGCGCGCCACATGAACATAGTTCAATAACCGTGCACCCATTGCGGAATACGGAGATGAGTGATGGCGGTCGAATTTGGAAAACGGGCTGTTGGAGGTCGCGATAGCGCTGCCGTCGCGACCTCCGGTAGTGGGTCCGGAGTTGGCGGCGGGAGCGTAACGTCCGCATCGGCGATGTCATTTCAGGACCGGCTCCGCGTCGCTGCCCAAATCGCCGCTGCCGCCCTCATCGGCTTCGGCGTGATGCTTTGGGTAGCAGCGCACTGGGACGAGATCAGCCGTTTCGCAAGGTTCGCAATCGTCGGCGGCGCGCTTGCCGTGGCCGTGCTCGTATCGCTCATCAACGCCGCACGCACCCCTGGCCTTGTCGTTTCCTTCCTCGCCACGGGAGGTCTCCTTGCCCTTATCGGGCAGACCTACCAGACGGGCGCCGACCCATGGCAGCTTTTCGCCCTATGGGCCGCCATCGGAGTGCCATGGGCGCTTGCGGCGCGCAGTGACGCCCTATGGCTCGTCTGGACTGTGGTGGCGATGCTGGCAATCACGCTGTGGCTCGCGACATTCGTCGGATCGAGCGGCTGGCCGCGCGAGCGAAATGTCATCCTTGCCGCATGGCTCATGGCGATCGCCATCGCGGCGCTGTTGAGCCCTTTCGTTCGATTGACGCGTTGGCTGGGGGAGACGTGCTGGTCGTTTCGCCTCGCCGCCCTGCTAACGATCGTCCTGATCACGCAGTCAGGGGCCATGGACCTGATCAGCGCGCGCGATGTGCCGACGCTCTATTGGCTCGCACTGCTAGTGCTCGGCGGTATGGCGGCTTTGCTTTTTACCTCGCCCATCCTCGACATCGTGCTTATTTCCGCGCTCGGCCTGAGCCTCGACACCCTGCTGATCATCGGCTTCGGAAAGATTGTCCTGCAGGCCGCAAACGCAGACTTTGGATCGTTTCTCATCGTAGGTCTCGCGGGCGCAGCCTTGGTCGCCGGAACCGGTGCTTTCATCCTGAAATTGATGCGCGAGCGTGTCGGCGGCGGCTTGGACCTCGATGTGCTGAAGGGCCGCGAATGGCCGGTCATCCTGATGACGGGGATCGGCGCACTGCTCACAACCCTGCCCCTCGGAGCCAGCCTCAGCCTCTTCTTCGGCCCTTTCATCAATACAGGGATCGGGCCCTATCTCATCGGCGCCGGGTTTCTCGCTGCTTCAGTCGTTGTCATCCGCTCTCACGTGCAGACCTCATTCCTGCATCAGCTCGCCGCAATCGGCCTGACACTTGGCTTCTGTCTCATCGCCTATGGCCTCTTCCGAGACTCGGATGGCGCCATTGCCCCCGCCTGCGCGGCGCTTGCGGTACTCGCCGTTGGCGTCGCAGTGCTCGTCGGTCAAAGCTGGACCGCTGCGTTGCTGGGTGCGGCCGCAGGCGTGTCGGCCGCCATCGTCTTCAATCAGCTTCTCACCCCGGCAGTTCACGGCAGCGATCTGCCGAGGATCACGGCCTCGATCGGTTTCTCCATTGTCCTCGCGCTCGGTGCCGCTTGGCTCGTCTGGAGCTCAACGATGGCGCGCTCGACCTCGCCGTCGATCATACCCTCCGGCTTTGCCCAGAACCACGCTGGCGTCGCGGCTGGCGCGATCACAGCCGGTCTTCTTGGCGCGATGGCGACGGCAGGCCCGACCTTTCTGCTGAGCGGCGCCATTGGAATAGAGGGCTTCGGTAGCCACCGTCATCTGGTGACGGGAATTCCGCTCTCCTGGGCATCCTTGAGCCCCCTGTCTGCACTCCTTGCCGCCGCTGGATGCGCGCTGCTGCTCGTCCCTCGGCCGCAATTCCGTACAGCGCTCGGTATCGGTGCCGCCCTCGTCGCTATCGTACTCTCCGCCGTAATCCCCTCACTTGGCGCGCCGGTGCTTCTCCTATGTGCCGCTGTCTCAAGCGGCCACCGCGCACTCGGCATCGGCGCGTTCGTTGCGGCCCTGTGGGTGCTCGGCAGTTTCTACTACTGGCTCGGCTGGCCCCTCGCGGAGAAGGCTGCGCTGATGTTCGCCGCAGGCGTCGTGCTGGCCGCGCTCTGTATTGCAACCGGACTGCGCCGGCCGGCCATCGGCTTTGGTTCTGACCTCACGATCCCGCCGCTGGTTGCCCGTAGCCTTGTCCTCGCCGGCGCTTTAGCGGTCGGCGGACTCGCGGTTCATTCGATCACCAGCAACGAGGCAATTATCGCGTCGGGACGCCAGGTCTTCCTTGCACTGGCTCCGGTCGACCCGCGTTCGCTGATGCAGGGCGATTACATGCGCCTCAACTTCGCAGTACCCGCCGAAGCCCGACAATCCAACGCCGCGCACGAGACTTCGAACCGAAGCTGGGCCATTGCAACGGTAGATGATCGCCAGGTCGCAACGGTCGCGAACATCGTCGACGAACAGCCACGTCCGCTTCGGACAGAACAAATCGCCCTTCCGATGCGGCGCAAGCAGGGTCGCTGGATCGTCGGTACGGACGCCTGGTTCTTCAAGGAAGGCACCGCCACCAAATGGGAAATAGCCCGGTTCGGCATCTTCCGTGTCGGAGCGAACGGCACGGCACTGCTGGTCGGCATGGCGGACAAGGATCTGGTGCCGATCAAGTAGCGGACCGCGGACCCCGACCGACCAACAAAAAAGCGCACCCCTTCAGAACAAAAAGGGATGCGCTTTGCGATTGTAATGTTCGGCCCGTTTTACCGCATCTTTTGCGCCATGGTGGCGATGGTCTTGACGTAGACCTCAGCCTTGTTCCATTCGCGGATCACGTTGTAATTATGCGTTCCCTCGCCCCACGGCTGGCCGCTCCGCCAACCTTTCTGCTTGAAGTAGTTGGCCGTGGACGCCAGCATGTCCGGCACCGACCGGAACAGATCACGATGCCGATCGCCGTCGAAATCGACAGCGTACTTCGCATAGGACGACGGCAGGAACTGCATCGGGCCGATCTCACCCGCCCAGCCGCCGCGCATGCGATCGACGGAAATGTCACCGCGGTCAACGATCCTCAGCGCGTTTGTTAGTTCGTTCTCGAAGAAGGCGCTCCGCCGGCAATCGTAGGCCAGTGTCGCAAGTGACTCGATGATCGAGAACTTGCCCAGGTTGTCGCCACCATAGTTCGTCTCGAGACCCCAGATCGCAACCAGGATCTCGGGTGGAACACCGAAGCGGCGCTCGATCTGGTCGAACATCGCCTTGCGCTGGGCAATGATCGTATGGCCCCGCCGGATCATCGAGCTCGAGACGCGGCGGGCGTAGAATTGTTCAAACGACAGCTTGAACGACTTCTGGCCGCGGTCGAGGCCGATCACGCGCCGGTTGTAGTTCACGCCTGATAGCGCGCGCGACACCGTGGCAGCCGATATGCCTTGGCTCTGGGCTCGGGATTTGTAGGCCGCCAGCCAGCGGTCGAAGCCCTCGCCCCCATGGCCGCACGACTGCGCGCGAGACACGGTGGCCAGCGGAATGGCCAGCGCGGCGGCCAATGCGAGACGTCCAAGCAGACGAGCGAAAGTGAACGACATGAGCATTCCCACGAGTGAGCGGAAGGAGATCCCCCAGACCGCGACGGCGGCGGGAGGGAGTTGCGCGAGCAAAGGCACTGCCGTCAAGCCATATCGACGGACTAAGGCTCGAAGAGGTCACTTACCCGCGCCGCCAGCGTGCCGCCTCCGACGCACCTTGCGGTCCACGGGCACGACTCGCTTTTTGCCGGATCGTCCGCAATTCTTAACAAGACGTTGATTTAACGAATTGTTTGGTAACCTCGTCCCTGGTAACGCCTCGACTAACAAAGTGTTAGGCCGTACACATTGCGCACTTAAGGCATCCTTCACCTCGTCCAGCGGCGACCATGAAACTCTCGACCGATATGAGCCTGAGCAGCCCGAAGTGGCAAATTGCCCGGATCGTAGCCGTCGTGTTTCTCGTTGTTGCTTGCGGTCTTCTGACGTCCTCACTGCTCGACAGCAGCGCAACAGGCGTCGCGCAAATCTCGGCTCCGACGTGGGCGATGCGTTGAGTTGGCGACGGGCGGCGCCTGCCCCGCCCATGAGATTACTGGTTTCCCAACGACTGCCTCAAAAACGGCCCCTTCCCAACTGGAAAGGGGCCGCTTTTTCTTTGCAGCCGGTGAACGCCTTGTCGGAGCGTCAGGCGTTGCGCTCGATGTGCAGCTTGAAGGCATGATCGCGCGCCAACTGCTCGACCGCCTTCTTCACGTCATCGGCCGGCATTTCCGTGAACGGCGGACGTAGCTCCGCCCAGACAGGGTCCTCGCGATAATGCGCGATCAGCGCCTTGAGGACTGGGATCATGGGATACGACTGGATCGACTTGCGCAGCGCCGTCACGTCGGCCTGCAACGCATCCGCGTCCGGACCCTGCCACGAGTCATAGAGCTTGCGGATCCGTCCGGCGGCGACGTTTGCCGTTGCCGAGATGCAGCCTGCCGCTCCGTTCCTCAAGCCATCGAGCAGGAATACCTCTGAGCCGGGAAACACTTCGAAGTCCGGATTCTCGTCCAGAATGGCCTTCGTATTCGACCAGTCGCCCGAGCTATCCTTGAGCCCCACCACAGTGTCCGGGAATTCCTTCCGCAGGCGCGAGACCAGCGAGAGCGGGAAGCCAACCTGGGCCACCGGGGGGATATGATAGAGATAGATCTTGAGTGAATCGTCGCCGACTTCCTCGATCACTTCCGCGAAGAACCGGAAGAGACCCTCCTCGCTCGGGTTCTTGTAATAGAAGGGGGGCAGCATCAGCACGCCGCCGCAGCCGAGCTCCATGGCATGCTCGGTCATGATGATGGCATCGGCCACCGAGCAGGACCCTGTGCCCGGCATCAGCTTCCGCGGATCGACGTCCGCGTCGACCAGCTCCTCGAGCAGCTCCATCTTTTCGTCGATGCCGATCGAGTTGCCCTCGCTCGTCGTCCCGAAGGGCGCGAGTGCCGTACAGCCGTCCTCGAGCAGCCACTCGCAATGCTCGATGAAACGGTCGGCGTCGGGTGTCCCGTCCTCGCCGTACGGCGTGACAACCGGGGCAATCACGCCCGAAAATCTGCGAGTGTTCGTCATATCGGTCACCCCTTAGGTCGAGACGCCTGCCCAGCCCTGGGGCCTCGGCTCAAGGCATCGGAATGCCGGGCTGCTTCACAGGGACATCATATCCCCGCTGCACCGCCGGGCGCGATGCGATTGCCTTATACCAACGCAGCACGTTCGAATACTGCCTCAAATCGATCGTTTGCCATTCGAACCGCGAGATCCAGGGCCAAATGGCCATATCGGCGATCGAATAGTCGCCCGCAACGAACTCGGTTTGCGCGAGCTGGTGATCGAGCACACCATACAGCCGGTGCGCCTCTTTCAGGTAGCGTTCTTCCGCGTAGGGCGCTTTGCCTTTGTTATATTTCACGAAATGGTGGACTTGGCCCAGCATCGGCCCGACGCCGCCCATCTGCCACATCAACCACTGCAGACACGCCCAACGGGCTTTGGCATCTGTCGACATGAACTGGCCCGTCTTTTCGGCCAGATAAATCAAAATCGCACCGGACTCGAACAGCGCCTGTCCGTTGTCGGTGTCGACGATCGCCGGAATGCGATTGTTCGGGCTGATCTTGAGGAACTCGGGCTTGAATTGCTCGTCTTTGCTAATGTCCACGGCATGCACCGAGTAGGGAAGCGCCATCTCTTCAAGGGCGATGGATACTTTGCGCCCGTTCGGCGTCGACCATGTGTAAAGCTCGATCATCGGGGGACTCCTCGCCCATTTCTGCCTTGACGTTGTCCGGACACTAGCTGGCGCGCGGGGAGCCCGCAACGTGGCCGCCAGTGAGACTGGGAGGCAAAGGACGAGGAAGGGAGACGGCGCCGGTGAAAGAACCGTCCCCCCGAGCAAATTAGAAGTAGGGGCGGTTGGGGCTTCGCGGCCCGTCTCGCCACGCGTAAGGACCGGGATCGCGCCGATCGATCACGTCAGCGCGAAGCACCTCGCCATTGCAACGATCCACCTTCAGGCGAAAGAGATCGCCGTTGGGCCGTTGTGCGCTGACGCGTGCAGACGAGCGCAGGATCTCGATGTCGTGGAAGCCGTGCCACCCCTGATCGTGCAGACGACGCCTGATCTCGCGTCGTGGGAGGCAACCGTCCGCAAAACGCCAGTCCGGTCCGTCACCCCACTCGGCGAACTGATCCGAGTAGACGCGGGCGGGCGGCACTGGCCCTGGAGGCGGCGCAGCGGCGTAGGGCCTCGGTTCGAACCGATAGCCCCGCGGCTCCGGCGCATACAGATCCCGATAGCGCGGGTCTTCGTAAGCCGATCCGTACCTGTCCGGCGGCGGAACATAGCCGTAGTCCAGATCAGCAGCAGCACTCGGACGTGCGCCGAGCAACACGGCTGCAGCAAGCACTGTTGCTGTCAGCGGCAACGCTTTCATGACCGAGGTCCTCCTTGGAGATCGTCGCGAAGCCATGCGCCTCCCTCACGAGGCAAATTGACGGCGGCGAGCTGAACCGAAACCTGCGGCCTCATTCATCTCGCAGTCATCATCGCCCCGGAGCTGCGCCCCGCGCAGGCAGAACACTGTTAACACTTTGGAGTTCCCTAGAAAAGTTCGTCCTCGATAGCATCGTCGCGAGTGTATCGGCGAGATCACAACGCCATCCCGGGGCCGTCATGCACCCCGCCCTCGCTCGTTCATCGCTGTCGATAGTCCACGTGCCGGCTCGCCTAATCGCGCAACAGCCGTGTAGTGTGCCGCTCCGGCCAGCGATAGCGCTCCCCTGGGCACGAGGTCCCCTTGAACCAACGCCGCGATGACGAGCCGTCACCGACCACTAGCGACGCACCCGTTCGACGCCGGTCGAGCGATTTCCTCCCGCCAGCGTTCTCCAAACCACGCTTTCGTCTGTTCTCGGCCGGCCAGGCTCTTTCCGTGCTCGGAAGCTGGATCCAGCAGGTTGCCCTGTCGTGGCTCGTCTATCGGATCACCGGGTCGGTGTTCCTTCTCGGCTTCACTGGGTTTCTCCTTCAGATCTCCCACCTCTTCATTGCCCCGGTCGCCGGATTTCTGATCGACCGGATGCCTCGGGCCGCGCTGCTGATCGGCATCAACATCTGGCTTGCTGTGATGGCGGCGCTTCTCGCAGCGCTCGCTCTGGCCGGCGTCGAAACGATCTGGCTCTACCTCACGCTCGCGGTCTTGATCGGCATAGGCAATGCCTGTGAAGCCCCGACGCGCCAGTCTCTCCTCGGCGCCATTGTCGAGGACCGCGCGCTTCTCCCGAGTGCTATCGGCGTCAACTCTGCCCTCTTCAATGGCGGCCGAATGATCGGTCCGGCGATTGCAGGCGTCCTGCTGACGCGCTTCTCGGAAGGCGTGTGCTTCCTGATCAATGCGCTGAGCTTCATCGGCATCATTGGTGCCCTCGTTGCCATGCGCTTGCCGGAAACCCAGTCGCTTTCGCTCACAGCCGCGCGCAGCTTCGAGGTGCGTGCCACGCTGCAACGGCTCGCATCGATTCCCGTCGCGCGCTATCTCCTGCCCTCTGCCTCTGCCATCGCGCTGTGCGCACTGCCCCTCAACCAGCTTATGCCCTCGATCGCCGTCGAATACTTCGAAGGCAACGCCGGTCTCGTGGGCACGATGCTATCGGCGTCGGGGCTGGGCGCGTTGATCGCCGCGCTCTTCATCGCCATGCAGCACAATCATCACATGCAGTTCCGGCTCGTACAGATTGCGCCCATTCTGGCCGGTGCGGCGATGATGGCCTTCAGTCAATCGCAGAGCCTTTGGATCTCGCTGCCGCTGCTGTCCATTGTCGGAGCGTTCGTGCTGTCGACCTCTGTCTCGACCAACACCCTCTTGCAGCAGTCTGTCGGCGACGACTGGCGCGGCCGCGTGATCGGCCTCTATTTCACGTTCTTTCTCGGGATGGCGCCGCTCGGCAATCTCATTTCCGGCTGGCTTGCAAGCCATATCGGGCTCGCCGTTACGCTTTTCCTGAATGGCTTAGTGATGGCCCTTGCGGGGCTTGCCGCTCAACTTCGCCTACATCGCGACGGCGCTCGCGAAGCACTGAAGGAGAGTGTGAAGATCTGACTCACACCACGACCGTTTCGCGCCTGCTCGTACCGGAAAGCGCGTAATTCAACATCTTCGATGCCAAATGCGCCGCGAGGGCGTCATAGGCGTGAAAGCCTTTGATCGGGGCGAACTCGACCAGATCCATCCCGACGACCTTGCCAACCTCGCAGGCGCGGCGCAGCACGGTCAGCAGCTCGTCATAGGTCATTCCACCAGGCGTCGGCGTGCCTGTTGCCGGCATGATCGAGCCGTCGAGCGCATCGATGTCTACCGTGATGTAGGCCGGACGACCACCGAGTGGCCTCACGATCTCTTCGACGTCCCAACGCGACCGATCAACAGCCAGATGAATCGTCGTACGATGGCGGTTCGCGTCGTAGAAATCAGCCTCATCTTGGCAGAGCGCGCGAATGCCGACCTGTACGAGACTGACGCCATCATGATCGAGCACACGGCGCATTGCCGCGGCGTGCGAATAGGGCTCGCCAAGATAGCCATCGCGAAGATCTGCGTGCGCATCGAGTTGCAGAACCACAAGATCTGGATGCCGCGCCACGAACGGACGGATCGCGCCGGGCGTTAGCGAATGTTCTCCGCCGAGCACGAACGGGAAGCGCCCTTCGGCCAGCACCTTGTCGACCGTCCCAGCCAGCAGTGCCAGCGCATCCTCGATCCGCTTCGGAATATCGGGCTCGCGCAACGCCGCGACGCCATAGTCGCGATAAGCCTCGCGCCACAGTTCTTCATCGAACAATTCGAGCTGATGACTTGCCTCGATGATAGACATCGGCCCGGCTCGGGTGCCGCCCCCGTAGCTGACCGACGCCTCCAGCCCGAATGGGATGACGACCGCCCTCGCCTTTTCAGGCGTATCGGCATCGACCCGGAGTGGATCGAGAAAGCTCTCGCTGCCCGGCAAGTAGTCGAACGCGGCGGTCATGATTGGTGCCCCAACAGGCTAATGGCACGGCAAACTGCACGGTGGCGTCGGTCGCGGAGCGCGGTCAGGCCACCGCGCCGTTCAGCGACTGAGGCCCGTACATCGAGTACATCGGCGGATCCTCGAAGATCACCTCGTCATACTCGCCATACCCGTTGAAACGGCCCGCGATCGCACGCGCGTAAGCACCCGTATTGCCGATCTCGATGTAATCGCCCTCGCGGATCGCATCCGGCAGCAGGAACGGCCCCTTCATATGATCGATCGAGTCACACGTCGGCCCCCACAGCTCGAACGGCCGTAGGATATGCGGCTCGGACACGGCGCGCCCGACGAGCCGTACCGGAAACACGAAACCCAGGTGCGCCGCGTCGAACAGCATGCCGTAGCTGCCGTCGTTGATGAACAGGTCGTTGCCGCGGCGTGCATCGACTCGAACGATCAGGCTTTCGGCCTCGGCCACCAAAGCACGACCGGGCTCGCACATCACCCGGCAGCGCTCGCCAACAGGAAGCTTCTCGATACCGTGGTCGATGACGCGCATGAATTCGACGAGCGGCGTCGGTTCCTCGTTCGTGTAGCGCGCGGGAAACCCGCCGCCGACGTCGATCCGATCGACGACCACGCCCGCGGTTCCGATCAACCGCCCGACCTCTTCCAGCGCGCTGGCATAGGCTTCGGGCGTCACCGTTTGCGAACCCACGTGGAATGTAATGCCGAGCTCCTTAGCCACCTGCCGCGTCTTGACGAGCAGGCGCGCGGCCTTGGCCCCACTGATCCCGAACTTGCGCTCGAGAGGCACACGGCTGTTCTTCGCGGGCACAGCAATGCGCACCCAAAGCACCAGGTCGCGTGCTCCGTGCGTCTCATGCAGGATCTTCGCGAGCTCATCTTCGCTGTCGAGCGAGAACGAGCGGCAACCCAGGCTGAACGCGCGCCGTATCGCGTGGCGCGACTTCACCGGATGCATGAAGTGAAACGTCACATCCGGGATGGTCTTCGCGTCCTCGAGCTCCGGCAGCGAGGCGACGTCGAAATGGCGGATACCGGCGCCGTAGAGCGCCCCGAGCAGGAACACGTTGCTGTTGGCCTTGTAAGCGTACGCCACGTCCCCTGGGAAGTTCTTGAGAAAGAACCGTGCCGCGCGGCCGGCTGCTTGCGGCCGAAATCCGACCACCGGCCGATCGGGCCGGTACGCCTCGATCAAGGCGTCAGCGGATTGGAACGTGTCGAGCTTCGCCATCTCATGCAACCTCCGGCGTAGATGTGAGCGGGAAAGGCAGCGCCAGCGGACGCACATAGGGTGCTCCGCCCCCCCTGTAAAGACGCTGGACGCGACGTTTAAGTGTCAGAGGAAAAAAAGTGCGACGCGACCCGCTTTCAGCGACCTTCACACCTGCCAATCGCATGCGCGATGACGATTTGGGCAGCCGCTTCACTGGGCGTGCCTGACGAAAGTTGCATTAACTCTGGAATCCGATCGAGAGCACCGCGCTGGGTCGCCAACGTCTCGGCATCGGCGAGGAGACCATGGAGAGCCTCGGCAAGCTTTTCCGCGGTGCAGTTGTCCTGCATCAGTTCAGGGAACGCGCGCTCGCCCAAGACAAGGTTCGAAAGGGCGAAATGCGGCGTCTTCACCAGGAATCCCAGTGCTGCAGCCACCGCATCGACACGGTAAGCCACGATCATTGGCGTCCCCGCGAGCGCCAGCTCGAGCGTGACGGTTCCCGATGCCGCCAATGCGGCATCTGCCAGCTTGAACGTCGCAAGCTTCGCCTCCTCACCGTCGACCAGATGCGGCTTCAGAGACCATTCTGACGCGCGCTCCGCGACCAGCGCCCGCACGCTCTCGACGGCCGGAATGATCGCCTCGAGCGGCCCTGCGCGCTCTGCCAACAGAGCCACAGCCCCTCCAAACGGCTGCATCAGCCGCTCCACCTCCGATCTCCGGCTTCCCGGCAGAACGACGATGACCTTGCGCGCCGGATCAAGCCCGAGCCTGTTACGCAATCCCTCGGCGTCCGCGGACCGCATCGCGGGCAACTTCTCGATCAAGGGATGGCCGACATACGTACAGCGCGGTCCGGCAAGCCGCCCATGCACCTCCGGTTCGAACGGCAGTAATGCCATCACGTGATCGACGTAGGCGCGCATCCGCTTCGCCCGCTTCGGTCGCCAGGCCCAGACGCTCGGCGACACGTAGTCGATGATCGGGACGTCAGGCAGCGCCTTTCGGATCCGCCGTGCAACCGGATGGGTGAACTCGGGGCTATCGATGATCACCACAGCATCCGGCCGCATCGAGATGCCGGCCTTGGCAGCCTCCCGCACACGTTGCACCAAGCGCGGCAA
Source organism: Hyphomicrobiaceae bacterium (assembly GCA_050250755.1). Classification (GTDB taxonomy): domain Bacteria; phylum Pseudomonadota; class Alphaproteobacteria; order Rhizobiales; family Hyphomicrobiaceae. Next base: position 80,714 of record JBFWOB010000010.1, on the reverse strand, counting down.
GGCCCGCAGGATGGCGAGCGGGCCCATCACCGCAACATCGGATATAGGGAAGAGGGACTTGAACCCCTCTTCTATCATGTGAGCACCACCGACCCCTTCAAACGTCACCGGGCGAGAGGAGGCTATCCGCGTGGCTGCTATGAGTTTTGCCCCGAGCGCATCTCCCGAATGCTCGCCTGCCACGAGGAAGAGGCGGAGCGCATGGTCTCGACGCGGCGCAATGCTCATGGCACGTCCGCGGGACACATCAGGAATACGCCGGCCTCATTCGCCCAAGCACGACATTGCTCTCGTTGCTCACCCTCCGATAGCGGCGCCAGTACGACGATGCCGGCGAGGGAGACGTCCCTCGCCGCCGAGAACAAGGCGACGTCGAGAATGGACTCGGCCTTGCCGGCGGCTGCCGCGCCGTCGACCACCAACACCCCGCGCTTCTGTCCCAGCAAACGCCGCCCCCAAGTTCGGGTTCGCCCCTGAGCGCTCACGAACTCAGCCAACGTGGAAGCCCCAGTGACCGCCAGCACGTGCTCCCGCGACACCAGCACTGCGTGTCCCCCCTGGTGCCGCCTCAGCACCGCGAGAGCCTGTCGTGCCATTGCAATATCGCGCCGTTGACCCGGCGTTGGTGCTCGGCGGGCGACCACTGGCAGGACACTCTCCGTTGCGGCGCCGTACGGAGCCGAAACCCGCGCGTCATTCGTATCGAAATCGCCAACCGACGCCTCGATACCCGTGACAAAAAGGCCTTCCTGATCCGCTGCCTCTACCACGCGCTGGCGTTCGAGCACGATCGCCCCCCGCGCGCCGACAGCAATCCCGGCCATCCCGGCCGCCGCCGCGCCGCGTACAGTCTCGGGTCCGATTGTCGGCAGATCGATGCGCATCTCCTGCCCCGGCTTGGCGAGCTTCACGAGCACGCCGCCACGACCTCGCCCCTCGGCGGTCCCACCCGGACCGAGGTCGGCAAGCATGGCATCGGTGCCGCGCAAGCCCTCGACGGCAACGATGCCGTTCGGCCCTGCGACAATCCCCTGGCCTATGTCGAACTGGCCGAGATCCGCGATCAGTGCCGCGGCGCGGGCGAGAGCCATCTCATTCTCCGCCGATGGCCCCCGCCGCGTCATCAATCCCGGTGGCGCCAGCAAATCTGGAGCCACATCGCTCGCACCGATCACTTTGAACTCGTGACTTTCGAAGAAGCGCACCACGCGACGCAGCACGCTGTCGTCTCCACCGCGCGTCAGGGCGAGCACCGTCGGCAGATTGCTCACAAAACCCCAATCAATGCGCAGGCCAACCAGATTGGGACGCTGCATGGCACCCGCGATCACGATCTCGGTCACCCCAGCCCGCTTGAAGCTGGAAATCATCCGTCCGACCTGCCCAACGCTGACCCGCTCATGCGGAAAGCGTTCGACGGCCCCGCCGGCGAAACCGTCGATCGCGACGATATGGATAGGCCGCCCGCTGCGGTTCCCTGCCTCTGCAAGCTCGATCGGCAGTGGCCCCCCCGCCGCCAAGATACCCAGCGGTCGTGGCTGCTCAGTCGCCGCCGCCAGAGTCGAGCTGGTGTATCTTCGCTCCAATCGCTACCTCGCCCGCTGCACATCTGGTCATTTTAATGAACACACCAGATACGACAGGCGCGCCAGCCTGGACAGTTGTCAAAGCCTCGACGAAGTGGGCTTTGAACAGCCTCGTCGTCGCTCAAGCACCGCCATCACGCGGGGTGCACAGCGAGCGCTTACCGCCCTCGCGAATAAAAGCCACGATCTCATCGACGGCTGCGTGGCCGGCAAACTCGCTTGCCACATCCGCAACACGCTCTGCCAGCGTTCCCTCGTCGGCAAACAAAAGACGATAGGCGCGTCTCAGACTGTGGATCTCATCGCGCGGAAATCCGCGGCGCTGCAGGCCGACGATATTCAGACCGGACAGATATGCCCGATTGCCAAGCGCCATGCCATAGGGAATGAGGTCGTTTTCCAGCCCGGACATGCCACCGAGGAACGCGTGCGCACCCACCCGCGCGAACTGAATAACCGCCGCACCGCCACCGATGATCGCGAAATCACCGACCGTGCAGTGGCCAGCCAGCATGACGTTGTTCGAGAAAATGACGCTGTCGCCGACGTGGCAGTCATGGCCGACGTGACTGTTGGCCAGGAACGCGCAGCGGTTTCCGATGGTCGTTGTGAGCCCGCCTCCGGCCGTTCCCGGATTGATCGTGACGCCTTCCCGGAGAATGCAGTCGGAGCCAATCGTCAGCGTTGACGCTTCACCGCCGTACTTCAGATCCTGCGGCTGATGACCAATCGATGCGAATGGAAAGATCCGCGCCCGCGGGCCGATCGTAGTCCGCCCCGCCACGACCGCGTGCGAAATGAGATGGCAGCCCTCGCCGAGCTCCACCATACTGCCCACCATCGAGTACGGCCCCACGATGACGCCGTCTGCGATGCGCGCTCCATCCTCGACTATGGCCGTCGGATGGATCTCAGGTTTTGACATTGCTTGGGTCCACGATCATGGCGCTGATCTCGGCTTCCGCGACCACTTGCTCGTTGACGCGGGCCTCGCCGTAGAAACGCCAGACCGGACCACGGCTCCGCAGCTTCCTGACATGAAGATGGAGTTGGTCGCCGGGCACAACAGGTTTCCTGAACTTCGCCTTATCGATCCCCATGAAATAGACAATGTGGGGGATATTGGTCTCACCCGAGTTGTTGACACAAAGCGCGCCCGCCGTCTGGGCCAGCGCCTCGATGATCAGCACTCCCGGCATCACCGGGTATTTCGGGAAGTGGCCCTGGAAAAATGGCTCGTTGATGGTGACGTTCTTGATCCCGACCGCGGTCTCGTCGCCGACCATATCGCGGATCTTGTCGATGAGCAGAAACGGATAGCGGTGTGGCAGCAGTTCCATGATGCGCAAGACATCAGCCGTCGTCATCTCACCCGGCTTCTCGCCCTCGGTCATCTTCTGCATACCTCGCCAACCCTCTCCCGAAGCTGCCGCGGTCAGCAGCGCTCAGCCATCCGTGTCCTTGTCGCCCTTCAGACTGCCCTGTCTCTGCCCCAGGCGACGAAGTGCTGCAACCTCACGGGCCCATTCGCGAAATGGCCGCGCGGGGGTGCCACCCATGCGTGCGCCGGCGGGCACATCATCCTTCACGTGCGCCATGCCCGCTATCTGCGCGCCAGCCCCGATCTTGACGTGGCCAACTGCGCCGGAATGGCCTCCCATCACGACGAAATCGCCCAGCTCAGTCGAGCCCGAAATACCAACCTGCCCGACAATCACGCAATGGCGCCCGAGCACCACGTTGTGCCCGATTTGCACGAGATTATCAATTTTGCTGCCCTCGCCGATGATCGTATCCTTAAGGGAGCCGCGATCGACTGTCGTATTCGAGCCGATCTCGACGTTGTCCTGGATCACGACCCGGCCGATCTGAGGAACTTTGACGTGACCCTGGGGACTTAGCGCAAATCCGAAGCCATCCTGACCGATACGCACGCCAGCGTGGATGATGACGCGATCCCCGAGCAACGCATGCGTGACGCTGGCTCCTGGGCCGATATAGCTGCCGCGGCCGATGGTAACACGATACCCAACGAGGGCTCCCGCAGCGACCACCGTTCCCGTACCGATAGCCGCTTCCCGTCCGATCACGGCGCCCGGCTCGATGATGACCCCGTCTTCCACGCGCGCGCTGGGGTGCACCATCGGTCCCGCTGGCGTTGCCGCAAAGCCGGCCGCCTTTGGAAACATCGCGTCGGGATAGAACACCTGCAGCGCCGCGGCGAAGCCGTGGTACGGCAGGCGCATCACGATCGGTTGTGTCGACTTGGGTAGCCGCTCGACGAGGGCCGGTGGCACGAGGCAAAACTCCGCGCGCGTTGTGGCCAGGGCATCGACATACTTCCGATTGTCGATAAAGGTCACATCTCCGCGGCCAGCCAAATCGAGCGGGCGCACATCGCACACCAGAGCCGTCGGATCCGTAAGCTTTTCGACCTCGCCGCCGATCCTGCGTGCGAGCTCCCCGACCTCGAAAGGGCCGCGGCGCTCGAAGAACCCCGGATGCTCCATTGCGGCTGTAATCCTCTGAGGCGACTGCCGCGACTTAAACCACAGCCACCACCCCGGCGCCACCCACCCCGGTCCATAGTCCCAGCGTCAGGTCGTCTCGGGATGTCTCAAAATCGAGAGCGTGGAAACCTGCAAAGAAAAAGCCGGACCCCTTCGCAGAGGTCCGGCCAAATTTCACATGATCTCGTCAGAACTTGGTGCTCGCGCCGAAGCGGAAGACCTGTTCTCTATCGTAGGATTCTTTGAGCACCGCCCAACCGAGATCTGCACGCAACGGTCCAAGCGGGGAGTCCCAGATCAAGCTCGTACCGACCGAGACACGAGGCGCCGATGAGTCCTGGATATCGGTAAAGACGCCTGTGACGTCATCTTTTTGCCCATTGATACGCCGCGAGCTTTCGTTGATGTCGAACAGCGAGCCGGCGTCGACGAACACTGCGCCCCTGATCCCGAGATCATCCGGCACGAAGGGAAGCGGATAACGTACCTCTGCCGTCGCCGAGTAGTAGGTCTTGCCGCCGATCGCGTCTCCGGTCGACACGTCGCGAGGTCCAAAGCCGGCGCGATCGAAACCACGTATCGTCTCACCGCCCTTGTAGTAGAGATCGATCAAGCGCACGTCGTCTCCACCCCATCCCTCGACGTGGCCAGCCATCACGCGGCCGACGAACGTCACACGCTCCGTGATCGGGAAGTAGTAGCGGCCTTCGGCGGACAGGCGCACGTATTGCACATCACCACCAACACCTGCGAAGTCCACGCCACCCGTCAGGTAGTAACCGCTCGACGGGTTCTTCGGGTGATTGCGGCGATCGAACGCGATCGTCGTGCCAACCAGCGAGCTGTACGAGACGCCTTCCGCTTCACGGATAGCGCGCGAGGCTACAATTCCGTCGCTCCCGAGGAAGTTATCTACGTCGTAGATCTCGTCGCGGGACAGCGTGTAATAGGTCTGCGCCCACAAGTTCTCCGACAACGGGAAGCCAAGCCTCAGGCTGCCACCCGTCTTACGGCTCCGGTAAACATAGTTCGTGGAGTCGTTCAGCTCTTTGTGGAACAGGTCGAAGCCCGCTGCCAGATTGCGGTCGAGGAACCGCGGCTCCGTAAAGCTGAGGTCGACCTGCAAGCGCTCCACCGAGCCCGACAAGCGCAGGCGCAGGAATTGACCGTTACCCATCAGGTTGCGTTCGGTGAGTGAGATGTCACCGATAATACCTTCGCTGGTCGAGTAACCGGCGCCGAACGACAGCTCTCCCGTCGGCTGTTCGACCAATTCCACGTCGATGATTACGCGATCTTGTGCTGAGCCAGGGCGGCGCTTGACTTCCACCGTCTTGAAGAAGCCGAGTGCCGTCAGTCGCTTTTTCGCGCGATCGACCAGCATCGGATTGTATGCATCGCCCTCAGCCAACCGGAATTCGCGGCGGATGACGTGATCGCGGGTCCGCGTATTGCCGATGATATTGATACGCTCGATGTAAATCCGCGCGCCTTCGTCAATGGCGTAGACAAGAGATATCGTGCGGTCTCCAGCGTTCCGCTGGGCGCGTGGGCGAACCCGCCCGAAGGCGAAGCCCTGCTCCGCTGACACCAGCGTTAACCGCTCGACCGTTTTGTCGATATCTCCCGCGTTGTAGGTATCGCCAGACTTCGTCAGCAGTTCGCCCCGTAGTGCCTCAGGTGGCAGGCCCGGCAAGCTGCTCTCGATCTGGACGTCACCGAAGCGATAGACCTCGCCCTCCTCGACCACGAACGTGAGGTAGAAGCCGGTACCGTCGCGGTCGATGTCAGCATTGCCCGACACGATGCGAACGTCGGCATAGCCGTTCTTCAGATAATATTGCCGCAGCAGCTCGCGATCGAGCGCCAGCCGGTCCGGGTCGTAGAACGATGCGTTCTTGAGGAAGTCGAACCAACCGGACTGCTGTGTCGTGATCACGTCACGAAGCTGCGAGTCGGAGAACGCATGGTTGCCGATGAATTGGATGCTCTTGACCTTGGTCGAGCCACCTTCCTGAATCTCGAACACCACGTTGACGCGGTTCTGATCGAGTTCGATCACTTTCGGCTCGACGTTGGCCGAGAACTTACCTTGTCGGCGGTAAACATCGAGAATGCGTTGGACGTCGCCTTGCACTTTGGCACGCGTGTAAACTGCGCGCGGCTTGAGCTGCACCTCGGCGCGAAGGGCGGCATCGTCGACGTCGCGATTCCCCTCGAAAGCGACCTGATTGATCACCGGGTTTTCGACGACTCGAACGATCACAACCGACCCATTACGATCGATTCCCACGTCCGAGAACAGGCCGGTCTGGAAGAGGGCGCGAATCGACTGATCCGCCTTCCCTGCATCATAGGCATCGCCGACGGAGAATTGCAGATACGAACGGACCGTCTCCGGCTCGACACGTCGATTACCCGTGACCTGGATCTCTCTGACCCGGCCATCCTGGGCAATTGCGACGTTCGGGAAGGTGAATTCTACCGCGATGCTCAAGCTTGTGAGCAGTGCCAGCAGGATCCACAGCCTCGGTCCCCCGACCGTGATCATCCGAATGGTTGGCATACTTGGCGTCTGCCTTTTTTGGTCGCCGAATTCCCCCAAGTTGCACAGTTCTGTCGGCGTCAGATCCGTGCACTTCTCCGAGCGGTCCTGAATCTCGTGTCTTCGGCTGCTTCCCGTCCCCTGGGAAGCGATCGAAAGATACAGAACCGAGTCAGTTCAACCTTCCTACCCGCTACCATTACTTAACGACTTCGCCATACTGATGGAAGTGGCAAGAATGCCCCAGCACTCCCGTAAATAGGCCGATTCGGGCCGAATTACCCAACACCAAGCTTACGCATGATGTCGCCGAAAATGGCCGCAAACATCATGGTCGCGAGAATGGCCAGACCGATTCGGAAGCCTAGCTCCTGCTTCCGCTGGTCGAGCGGCCGGCCGCGCACGGCCTCCAGCGCGTAGAACATGAGATGACCGCCGTCCAAAACCGGGATTGGCAGGAGATTCATGATCCCGAGCATGATGGAAAATACCGCAATCCAACCGAGCGTACCGGCCACGCCGCTTTTGCTCGCATGGGCCGTCATCTCGGCAATGGCAATCGGGCCGCCCAGCTCCGCCTGTCGCTGGCCGCTGAGCGTCTTCAGGATCGCGCCCGGCAGCTTCGGCAGGCTCGAGATGATTTGCCAGGAAACATAGCCCGTCTCTCTGAAGCCGAGCTGAGTCGCTTCGAGCAGGTTATGAGTCTTGTGCTCTTGTCGATCGGTGCCGGCCTGGCGCTTGATGCCGACCATCCCGACCTGAACCTTGTTCCCGATTGGATCGGTCACCTCTCGCAGATCCGGCCTGATCGTCATCGAGATCATCTTGCCGTCGCGGTCGATAACGAAGTTCAGAGGCTGGCCCGGGCTCTGACTGACGATTCTCTGCAGGTCCGAGAACTTCTCGATCGTCGTACTGTCTATCTCGGCGACACGATCTCCGGCCCTCAGTCCCGCCTTAGCAGCCGCGCTGTCCGGCAGAACCTCGTCCACGATGGCCGCGGTGCCATACGTTCCGAGCAGCCAGAACGTCAGGATATAAACGATGACCGCCGAGGCGATATTGAACGCCGGTCCGGCTGCGACGACCAAGGCGCGATTGCGCAACGGCTGGGACTGAAACGCGCCCTGCCGATCCTCTTCGCTGAGCTTCTCCAGAGCCTCACTAGACGATGTGCTGGCGGCGCTCTCGTCATCGACGAAGCGGACGTAGCCTCCGAGCGGTAGCCAGCAGAATTTCCAGCGGGTCCCGTGGCGGTCGTAAAAGCCGAAAATCTCCCTGCCGAAGCCGATCGAGAACGCCTGGACGCGCACCCCGCACCAGCGGGCGACCAAAAAATGTCCCAGTTCGTGAATGAAGACGACAACGGTCAGAACCGCGATGAACGGAACCGCAATCGACAAGACATTCAGGAGACTATCCACCTGTTCAACTCCATGTGTGGTCGCGAGGCTGCGAACTCGTCTCGCCCCTTTCAGCCTAGGTCGGCTCCAGGGGCGCCATGTCGTTCCGGATCAGCAATGCCCGTGCCACCGCGCCGGGATTGGCCTCGCCAACCTCACACAGGTGCGCGAAGGCGGCGTGAATTTCAAGAAATGATTAATATTAGCCGCCAGGAAAACCCGTCATCCCCAGCCTAGCAATGCACGTGCTGGTTGCGCGTGATCGATGACGGCCGCGAATACCGCGGCCACCACGGCAGCAAATACCAGCCCATCGACTCGATCCATAAAACCACCGTGACCTGGAATGAGGCTGCTCGCGTCCTTCACGCCATAAGCGCGCTTCAGAGCTGATTCGAAAAGATCACCCAGTTGGCTCACAATCGCCAGCATCGCCGCAAGAGCGACGATCTTAGCGCTCGCCCCAATGCCGAGGGACGCTGCATAGATCGCTGCACAGGCCGCAGCCGCGCATATCCCCCCGATCAGCCCCGACCATGTCTTGTTCGGCGACACCCGCGCCCACAGCCGCGGTCCGCCAATGCTGCGACCGGCGACGAACGCCCCCGTGTCGGTGCTCCAGACGATCAGGAGCAGCAAGACGATGCTCTCTAGACCAAGCGGGGCGTCTGCTCGCAGCCACACCAGGGATACGGCCGGCAATCCAGCGTAGAGCACCCCCGCAAACTCCATCCTCCGCTGTCCTCGGCCGGGATTGAAGGCCGCCACCATCGCCCCGAACACCACAATCAGCACGCCCAGGCCCGGCCGTCCCGCGATCGTTAATCCCAGAGCCGCGAGGATCGCCACCCCCGCAACGGAGCGAACCACCGTGAAGCCAACGCCGGTTGTCAGCCGGGCCCATTCCCAAAGCAGAATCAGAGCAACCGCACCGGTGAGAATCGCGAACGGTACCGGTCCACTCCACGTCATGAGGATCGTTGTCGCAGCGAGCACGACGCCCGACGAGGTTCGAAGCAGAAGCTCTTTCCTCGGGAACGGCAGTTGCCGGGTGGCTGGCTGCTGCACGGCCTAGAGCCTCGCTCTTGTCGGCCAGTGACCGGTCATCGCGCGGCCTCGCCGGATAAGCCACCGAAGCGTCTCTGGCGTCCATGAAAAATCCGGATCGCATCTTCGAGGTGCGTGCGGTTGAACTCCGGCCAGAAGACGTCGAGGAACACAAGCTCCGTATAGGCGCACTGCCAGAGCATGAAGTTCGACAGTCGAAGCTCGCCACTCGTGCGGATGAGCAGATCCGGATCGGGAATGCCGGCCGTGTCGAGGGCCGCCTCGAAACTTTCGATCGTAATATCGGAGGGTCTGAGCGATCCGGCCAGAACTTGCTCTGCAAGACGCCGTGCCGTCGCCGCAATCTCGGCTCGCGAGCCGTAGTTGAACGCGATCACGAGATCGATCGTTGTATTTGCCGCTGTCCGTCGCTTGGCATGCTCGATCAGCTTCAGCAATTCCGGGTCAACCCTTTCCGTGCCACCGATCACGCGAATGCGCACCCCCTCGGCATGCAGTTCCTCGAGATCGCGCCGGATGAAGTGCTTCATCAAACCCATCAGGTCGTCGACCTCGGTTCGCGGGCGACGCCAGTTTTCAGACGAGAAGCTGAAGATCGTCAGCGTCGGGATAGCGAGCTCGATCGCGGCCTTGACCGTTCGCTTCACCGCTTCTACGCCCCGCCGGTGTCCCTCGCCACGCGGATAACCCCGCTTGGCGGCCCACCGACCGTTGCCGTCCATGATGATGGCGACGTGTCGTGGCCCGTGGCCCGACCCGTCCCCAAGAGCGGCATCCTGCGTGTTCATGCTGACTTTTGATTCATGCCCCGGTGCGCGCGTTACCGCGGAAGCGTGGTGGATCCTCAGGCAACCGCGACCTCTGGCGCGCGCCAGTTACGCGGCGTTCGACTAAACTTGTTTGATTTCGCCTTCCTTGACCTGCAGAAGCTGATCGACTTCCTTGATGATCTTGTCGGTCAACTCCTGCACTTTCGTACCGTTCTTCCTATGGTCGTCCTCGGTTATCGCGTGATCCTTCTCGAGCTTCTTGAGGAGATCCATCGCGTCGCGGCGTACGTTCCGGATCGCGACGCGCCCTCCCTCGGTATATTTGTGCGCAATCTTGACTAACTCCAGGCGGCGTTCGGCGCTGAGCGGAGGAATTGGCAACCGGATGAGGGTGCCGTCGATCACCGGGTTGAGCCCTAAGTTAGCTTCGCGAATCGCCTTTTCTACAGCCGAGAGCTGTCCCCGATCCCAAACCGAGATCGAAATCGTACGCGCGTCAGGCACCGACACCGTCGCAACCTGGGTGAGAGGCATGCGCGCGCCGTAGACGCTGACCACGATGGGCTCAACCATGGCCGTCGACGCGCGCCCGGTCCGCAAGCCCGAAAGATCACGTTTCAGGCTGTCGAGCGCTCCGCGCATGCGACGCTCGATGTCACTGATGTCAAAAGTTGCGGCGGCCATTGCCTATCTCCCTGATGTCAGGCACGCATCGAGGGCTTGTTGCCTCTCGCGCGGCACTTACTGTCGACCTGAGTTGTCCGACCGCGGCCTGGCCTAAGCCGTCTGTGGTCGCCCAGCCGCGGGCGCGATTGTAGTAGCACGCGCCTCGCCGTTCAGAACTCTGGCGATATTACCGCTTTCCTCGATCGAGAAAACAACTAGCGGCATGTTGTTGTCGCGGGCAAGAGCGATGGCTGCCATATCCATGACTTGCAGATTGCGCTGCAGAACCTCGTCGTAGCTCAAATGGTCATAACGGACCGCGCCAGGCGTTTTCTTTGGGTCCGCCGAATAAACACCATCGACCTGAGTTGCCTTTGCGACTGCATCGCAACCCATTTCGATGCCGCGCAAGACCGCCGTTGTGTCGGTTGTGAAATAAGGATTACCGGTCCCCGCCGCGAAAATTACGACCCGACCGAGTTCGATGTGATGCAGCGCCTTGGGTCGGACGTAAGCCTCGCAGACCGTCGGCATCGGGATCGCCGAAAGTACGCGCGCCGGCACACCTTGCTGCTCGAGCGCGTTCTGAAATGCCAGCGCATTCATAACAGTCGCGAGCATACCCATGTAGTCGGCGGTCGAGCGATCCATGCCCTTCGCCGCGCCCGCGAGACCGCGAAAAATATTGCCGCCGCCGACCACGACGGCAATCTCGGTGCCGATCGCCGTCGCTTCCTTGATGTCTTTGGCCAGCCGCGTACAGACCGACATATCGATACCGTAAGCTTGGCGGCCCATGAGCGCCTCGCCCGAGAGCTTCAGCAGCAGCCGGCGATAGCGAAGCGGAGTTGCATCCGCCCCTTTTGATCCAGCGGCGCCCGAGTTCCCCGTCGGCTCGCCCATGCCTGTGTCTCCACGCTTGTGCGATCGTCCTCAGAATGGCCTGTCTTTGGGTTTGGCCAACACAAAAAGCGGGCGGGGAATCAACCCTCCCGCTGTCGGCTCAGCCACCCTTGGCGAGCTTGGCGACTTCGCTCGCGAAATCGTCTTCTTTCTTGTCGATCCCCTCGCCCAGCGCATAGCGCTTGAACCCGGTGACTTTCACCGGCGCGCCGGCGACCTTCTCCGCGCTCTTCACGTACTGATCGACGGTCATCTTTCCATCGCCACCAGGACCGAAGAAGACCTGCTGCATCAGCACGACTTGCGCGAAGAATTCTTTGCGCAGGCGCCCCTCCACCATCTTTTCGATGATGTCGCTGGACTTGCCGGAGGCCTTCGCCTGCTCGAGGTAGACCTGGCGCTCGCGCTCGACGGTTGCCTGATCGAGATCTTCGGGCGAAATGGCTTGCGGGTTCGCAGCCGCGATGTGGAGCGCGATCTGACGTCCGATCTCCGCCACCGAGTCGCGAGCCCCTTTCGATTCGATCGCCACCAGAACGCCGATCTTGCCGAGCCCATCGGCGACGCGATTGTGGACATAGCTCGCCACGAGCCCGTCCTTCGCCTCGAGCGATGCGGTACGGCGCACCGACATGTTCTCGCCGATGGTTGCGACCATCTCCTTCACATGCCCGTCGACCGTATTCGAAGTCCCGGGATAGGACAGGCCAAGCAGCTTCTCGAGACTACCCCCGGCGCCAACGGCGAGGCCGGCGATCTGACGGACCATCTCCTGGAATTTGTCGTTCCGAGCGACGAAATCAGTCTCGGAATTCACTTCGACAAGGGCGCCCGTCGTCCCGGATACAGCAGCTCCGACAAGTCCGTCGGCCGCAATCCGGTCTGCCTTCTTGGCCGCTTTGGAGAGGCCCTTCTTGCGCAACCAGTCGATTGCTGCCTCCACATCGCCCGCAACCTCGGTCAATGCGGCCTTGCAATCCATCATGCCGGCACCGGTCTTATCGCGGAGCTCCTTGACCAGCGCGGCTGTGATCGTCGTCATCTCTCGAGCCCTTCGATGGGCGGACGCTTTGCGCCCGCAGGCTGTTCATGTCGGACAGGGTGAACCCCTGCCCCTTCTCGGATGAACCGACGCGCCCCAGCGGGCTTGCCGGCACGCCTCGGCATCAGGCGGCGGCCGAATCGGTCAGCTTCTTGGCCTGGGCTACCCAATCGTCGCGCTCGATACGACCCTTCGTGTCGAGCGTCTTGTCGAGCGACGCGATCGCAGTCGCATCGAGATCGGCTACCTGCCAGAAATGGTAGACGCCGAGGTCGTTCAGGCGCTGCTCCAGCTTCGGACTGATGCCCGAGATGCGTTTCAGATCGTCGGCTTCGCCTCGTGGCGCATCGATGCCCTTGAATGCTGGGACGTCCACGGGAATCTCTTCCTCAGGCGGCGTTTCCGACGCCCCGATATCGAAGCCCGCTGCACCCTGGCTGCGCTCGATGCCGTCAATGGCCGCACGGGCCACGAGGTCGCAATATAACGTAATGGCTCGGCCAGCGTCGTCGTTGCCCGGGACGGGGTAGTCGATGCCGTCTGGATCGCAGTTCGTATCCACCACCGCGACGATGGGAATCTTGAGCTTGCGGGCCTCCTGAATGGCAATCGACTCCTTATTGGTGTCGATGACGAAGAGAAGATCCGGCAGGCCACCCATATCCTTGATGCCGCCCAGCGATTGTTCGAGCTTGTCCCGCTCCCGCTGGATGTTCAGCAGCTCTTTCTTGGTACGACCGGTTGTATCTCCAGCCAAAATCTCATCGAGCTGACGCAGACGGCGAATCGACTGGGAGATGGTCTTCCAGTTGGTCAGGGTCCCACCGAGCCAGCGATGATTCATATAATACTGAGCGCTGCGGCGAGCGGCCTCTGCGATCGCCTCGGAGGCCTGCCGTTTGGTCCCGACGAGCAGCACGCGGCCACCCTTCGACACGACGTCCGAAACCTGCAACAGAGCCTGATGCAGCAACGGCACCGTCTGCGCGAGATCAACGATGTGAATGTTGTTGCGAGCTCCGAAAATGTACGTTGACATCTTCGGGTTCCAGCGGTGGCTCTGATGGCCGAAGTGAACGCCTGCTTCGAGAAGCTGACGCATATTGAACGCGGGGAGCGTCATAGTTGTCTATCCAGGTTTTCCGGTTGTTCCGCCGCGCTTCCCAATAAGGGCCCTACGACAACGCCGTAAGGTCCCACCGGAGCGAACGAACGGCACAGGTGTCCCGTCGCTCGCCAGAAGCGCGTGTGAGGTGCCGGCCTCTTTAACCGCGAAGGGGCGTCTTGACAAGTGTTCGTCCAATTCCGAGCTGCTAAGCCTTCGCCGGAGACCAGTTCGGCAGACAGCCAGCTTCAATACCGAACAATAGAAAGTAGCAGGCAACCTTCCGGGGGGCATGTCGCTTTCGTTCATGGGCATTTAGTCGTATAAGGCGCACCCTTCTTACTGCACAGCAGCAAAACGGTGCCGGAGACGCATTGTGGCTCAAGCCTCTGCGACGCCATCGAGCACGGACAGCGATCGGGGTCACGCGCACGGCAAGCTGTGGACGCTCGCGCTGGGATCGATTGGCGTCGTTTACGGAGATATCGGCACCAGCCCCCTTTACGCTTTTCGCGAGGCTGTGACCCATGCCACCAAGCACGGACTTGCCGGCCACGAGGCGGTCCTCGGCGTGCTCTCGCTCGTCTTCTGGGCCCTCCTCCTCGTCGTGACGTTCAAATATGTTCTCCTGCTCCTGCGCGCCGACAACAATGGCGAGGGCGGAACGTTCGCCTTGATGGCCCTGGGACAATCGGTGGCGAAGCGGTCGAGCCCCGTGCTTTTCGTGCTTGGCGTGATGGGCGCCTCGTTCTTCTACGGCGACGCTCTATTGACGCCCGCCATCTCGGTTCTCTCGGCCGTGGAGGGATTGAAGCTCGTCGCGCCCTCCTTTGATTCGGCGGTCTTGCCGCTCACGATCGCGATTCTGATTGGCCTCTTCGCCATGCAAGCGAGGGGAACGGACAAGGTCGCAACCTATTTCGGGCCGATCACGCTCGTCTGGTTCCTCCTGCTGGCGCTGGGAGGTATCCGGCACATTATCGACGACCCGAGGGTGTTTCTGTCGCTCAGTCCGCACTATGGCGTCAGCCTGCTGCTTCATAATGGACTGCTGGGCCTCGCCATCATCGGCCTCGTCTTCCTCGCTGTTACAGGCGCCGAGGCTCTCTATGCCGATCTCGGTCACTTCGGGCGTTTGCCGATCCAGGTCGCCTGGCTAGGCATCATCCTGCCGTGCCTCGTTCTCAACTATCTCGGCCAGGGAGCCTTGGTGCTCTCTGATCCGAACGCGATCGCGAATCCGTTCTTCAAGCTCTATCCGTCGTGGGCCTTGATGCCGATGGTGATCATGGCAACGGTCGCCACCGTCATCGCGAGCCAGGCCGTCATCACCGGCGCATTTTCCATCACGCGACAGGCTGTCCAGCTCGGACTGCTGCCGCGATTTGCCATCCATCACACCTCGGAGAGCATGGCTGGCCAGATCTATATGCCGCGCATCAATCGTATGCTGCTCGTCGGCGTATTGCTCGTCGTCATTCTCTTCCAGGAAAGCAGCAGCCTCGCCGCCGCTTACGGCATCTCCGTCACCGCGACGATGGTCATCGATTCGGCCATGGCCTTCTTCGTCATCTGGAAATATTGGCGGTGGCCGCTCTGGGGTGCGATGCTGCTGATCATTCCGCTCCTGCTCGTCGAGCAGACATTCCTGATGGCCAACATGCTGAAGATCGTCGAGGGCGGTTGGTTCCCCCTGATGATCGCGCTCAGCGTCGCCGTCATCATGTTCACATGGGTCTATGGCACGAGGGTTCTTGCCAAGGTCACGAAGAAGAACGAGGCCGAGATCGATTGGCTCGTCCGGCATCTCGAGTCCCGGCCCCCGCATCGCGTTCCCGGCACGGCCGTATTCCTGACAGGCGACCCCTACTCGGCGCCAACCTCACTCATGCACAATCTCAAGCACAACCGCGTGCTGCACGAGCGGAACATCCTTCTCACCATCAAGACGGAGGATAAGCCGCGCATACCCAGGCATGAGCGAGTCCAGGTCGAGCGCATCGCCGATAGTTTTTTCCGGGTCGTTGCCCGTTACGGTTTCATGGAGACGCCGAACGTACCGAAAATTTTCGATCAGTGTCGGCGCAAGGATTTCAACGTCGATCTGCCCGCGACCTCGTTCTTTCTGTCCCGTCGCTCGCTGAAGCCCACCAGCAAGACATCCATGCCGCGCTGGCAGGAGATGTTATTCATCAAGCTGTCCGGGCAAGCCGACGATGCGAGCGAGTATTTCCAGATCCCGCCCGACCGGGTGGTCGAGGTCGGGACCCAGGTTCAGGTTTGACGGCCGCGATGTCAGCTTCGGTAGTCGGCGTTGATCGAAATGTAATCGTGCGTGAGATCGCAGGTCCAGATCGTCGCCTTGCCGGTGCCGACGCCAACATCGACCCGGATTGTGAGCTCCGGATTTTGCATATAGGTCGCGCCCGTCTCTTCGACATACTCCGGCGCCCGCTCGCCGTCCTTAGCCACCACATGGTCGCCGAACCAGATCGAGAGCTTGTCGCGGTCCGCAGCTTCACCTGATTTGCCGACAGCCATCACCACACGCCCCCAATTGGGATCTTCTCCAGCGATCGCGGTCTTCACCAGTGGCGAGTTGGCGACGGCGAGACCAATCGTGCGCGCCGCCTTGTCGGACTCGGCGCCTTCCACGTTGATCGTCACGAACTTCGACACTCCTTCGCCGTCCTTCGCCACCATCATGGCGAGTTCCTTGAGAAGATCGTGTGCCTTCTCGCGAAAATCGGCGAGTACCGCATCTCCGGCTTGCTCGACCTGCGGCTGGCCCCGCTTGGCCGCCTTGCCGGTGGCGAACATCAGGCACGTGTCGCTGGTCGAGGTATCGCCATCGACGGTCATGCAGTTGAAGCTCGTTTGGGCGCCTGAGGCCACGATCTCTTGCAATGCGCGGGCTGGCATCGCGGCATCGGTGAAGATAAAGCACAGCATCGTCGCCATGTCGGGCGCGATCATGCCGGCGCCCTTGCAGAATCCGTTGATAGTCACGTCGACGCCGCCGATCCGCGCGGTTCGCGTCGCGAGCTTCGGAAAGGTATCGGTCGTCATGATGGCCTTGGCCGTTTCCGACCAGTCGTCGCCGGATGCGGTTTTCGCGAGCCCATCTAGCAGATGTGCGAATTTTTCGGCCTCGAGCGGCTCGCCAATCACACCCGTCGAAGCGAGGTAGACCTCGTTCGGCCCGCAACCAGCGGCCGCTTGAGCAAACTGCGCCGTCAGTTCGACCGCGGCGCGGCCCTTCTTGCCGGTGAAGGCATTCGAATTGCCCGAATTAACGACGAGAATACGTGCTTTGCCGC
This sequence comes from Hyphomicrobiaceae bacterium, assembly GCA_050250755.1. Classification (GTDB taxonomy): domain Bacteria; phylum Pseudomonadota; class Alphaproteobacteria; order Rhizobiales; family Hyphomicrobiaceae. Next base: position 63,796 of record JBFWOB010000010.1, on the reverse strand, counting down.
CCTTGAGGCTTTCCCTGCACCACAGCACTGGCGCCGAGCAGGTCTTGGATTGCGTCAGCACCCCGGCGGCAACGGTGCCCTCGTCCATCACGGCGATCATCAAGTCGCGTCGGTTCTTGTACTTGATGCCGGCTTCAGCCGAAGCGAAGCGAACGCCATCGATCGAGGGAACGGTCGCGATTGACTTGGGGGCGAATGGTGAAACTTTGGCGGCGCCGGAGGCCATGGGCTCGAGTGTCCTTCAATGTGGAGTGCCGAGAGCTTAAGCGGGCGGCACAGGCCTGTGTCAATGTGGATGCTTACCTTCGAGGCGCGACGTCTTGTGAAAGCAATGGGCCGCGTGGCAGGTAAACGCCCATATGAGAAATACCAAAGGAGAACAAGAGATGAGCAAAGGCAGGATCGGCTTCGTCGGAATCGGAATGATGGGCTTGCCCATGTCGGGACGCTTGCTCGACGCCGGCTACGAGGTTGTCGCCTACGACACCCGCAAAGAGGCCGTCGACCGCATCGTCGCCAAAGGCGCAGAGGCTGCCACCTCACCAGCCGATGTCGCCTCCAAGACCGAGACCGTGCTTGTCTCCCTTCCGGTGCCCGACATCGTGCGTGACGTCGCCTTCGGCAAGAACGGCATCGCTTCCGGCAACCGCCGCCGCGTCTTCGTCGACCTCTCCACTACTGGCCCGCGTGTCGCCGAGGGCGTCGCGAACGAGTTCGCCCAGAACGGCGTCATTGCCATTGACGCGCCGGTTTCCGGCGGCGTCTCAGGCGCCGCGAAGGGCACCCTAGCGGTAATGGTTTCAGGCCCCAAGGACGAATGCGAGAAGCTGCGCCCCGTCTTCGACGTCATCGGCAAATACTTCTGGATCGGCGACAAGCCGGGCCAGGGCCAGATGATGAAGTTGATGAACAACCTGCTCTCTGCGACAGCCATGGCCGCGACGACGGAAGCCATTGTCCTGGGTGTCAAGGCGGGGCTCGATCCGACCATCATGTGCGAGGTGATGAACGCCGGCTCGGGCATGAACACCGCAACGCGCGACAAATTCCCGAAGGCCGTCATTCCGCGCAGCTTCGATGTGGGCTTCACCACCGGGCTGATGTCGAAGGACGTGATGCTGGCGCTTGCCGAGGCCGACTTTCACAAGATGCCGATGGCCATCGGCAACGCGGTCAAGGCGACTTGGCTTCAAACGCTGGCCAAGGAAGGCGCCGCTTCAGACCTCACCCATATCGTGCGCATGATGGAAGAAGCCGCGGGGGTCACCGTCGGTCAGCCGGCCGATCGCGACAGCAAGAAGGCGTAACACGCTTTGCGGGGGGCTAATGAGCCCCCTGCTCTGCAGCACTCATCAGTGAATCGCGCCGTTAGCTTTATTCCGCAGCCTGGAGCTTGCCGTCGGATCCTTCCACGACCCGCGTTTCGAAATTGGCCGGCGAAACAATCTCCAGCACTTCGAAATCGTCAGAGCATGAAAGCTCGCGATGTGGGATGCCCGGCCGCTGGTTGATACAGTCGCCCTTGCGGATCGTCCGCACGCCTTGGCCTTCGTACTCGAACTTCGCCCAGCCGTTGAGGACGTACACCATCTGGAACGTACAGTCGTGAACGTGCCACTTCTGCACCTGATCAGATTGCTTCTTGCCGTTGTTCCGGATCACATGGGCAACGTAGTCGCCGCCAGTCGCATCCTTGAAGCCGAGATCGCGATACTCGAAGATTTCCCTGAGGCCCGGCGTCCACTGCGCGCCTTCCGCCTCGGAGTGACTGAATTTCCAGTTTTCGTGCGACATGCTTTCCTCCAAGAGGGTTTGCCGTCTTGACGGGACGGTACGAACGCGCCGAGTTTCATATAAGGCCATGCCGCTGTCGAGGGCTCGAGCGGGCGTCGCAGCAAATCGGCCGATGATCCCAGTGCCCCTTCGGGACAGGATTCGAACGATCAGGAGCCTGAACCAGTAATGGCGAACGACACCGACATGCGGGCTCAGCCCCAGATGGGTTGGCAGCCCGAGCTCGATGAGCTTCATCAGCGCGAGAGCATGGCCCGCCAAATGGGCGGTGCCGACAAAGTCGCACGCCAGCATGCCGGTGGGAAGCTCACCATCCGCGAGCGGATCGAACGGTTGGTCGATGCTGGGTCGTTCCGCGAGGTTGGTGCACTCGCCGGCCGCGGCAGCTATGACGCTCAAGGGCGTCTCACGGGCTTCACGCCCGCCAACCGCATCACGGGACGTGCGATGCTCGATGGGCGCCCGATCGTGATCTCCGGCGACGACTTTACCGTGCGCGGCGGATCGGCTGACGCGACGATCCCAGGCAAGACGACGATCGGCGAGCGCATGGCGGCCGAGTTGCGTATCCCCATCATCCGCATCATCGAAGGCTCAGGCGGCGGCGGTTCGGTGAAAACCATCGAGATGAAGGGCTACACGAACTTACCCGGGGGCCTCGACGGCAATCCCGATCGCTACAAGTTCCTTGCGGACAATATGGGCGTCGTCCCTGTCGTAGCCCTGGGGCTTGGCTCCGTTGCCGGACTTGGCGCCGCGCAAGTCTCGGCCAGCCACTACTCGGTCATGACCAAATCCACATCGGCCATGTTCGTTGCCGGCCCGCCCGTGGTCGCGCGCATCGGCGATAAGATGAACCTCGACAAGCAGGCGCTCGGCGGCTGGCAAATTCAGTGCGAAGCGGGCGCCGTGGACGATGCCGTCGATACGGAGGATCAAGCTTTCGAACGCGCGCGCCTGTTCCTCTCCTACCTTCCCTCGTCCGTTTACTCGGTTACGGAGCGACAGCCCTCATACGATCCACCGGAGCGTCGCGAGGAGCGCCTTTTCAACATCGTGCCGCGCGAGCGCTACCAACCCTACAAAATGAGAACCGTGATCGACGACGTTTTCGACCGCGGATCGTTCATGGAGATGGGGCGTCACTTTGGCCGGCCGGTCATTACCGGGCTTGCGCGCCTCGAGGGGCTACCCGTCGCGGTCCTGGCCTCGGACCCCTTCCATGCCATGGGCGCCTGGACCGCCGATGCCTGCGAGAAGGTCATTCGCTTCGTGGATCTCGCAGAGACATTCCACACGCCCATCGTCTACCTCTGCGACTGCCCCGGCTTCATGATCGGCCTCGATGCGGAAAAGCGCGCGACAATCCGTTATGGCGTCCGCGCCATGGCCGCCATCAATCAATCGACCGTGCCGTGGTGCACAGTCATTACGCGCAACGTGTATGGCGTGGCCGGCGCCGCGCACGTGCCGGCAGGACGTCTCTCCATCCGCTATGCTTGGCTTTCCGCATCGTGGGGATCATTGCCTCTCGAAGGCGGTATCGAGGCCGCTTACCGTGCCGAGATCGACGCTGCTGATGACAGAACCGCCAAGATGGCGGAGATCGAGACACGGTTGCAGGCCCTGAAATCACCGTTCCGTTCGGCGGAGGCCTTCGGTGTCGAAGCCATCATCGATCCTCGCGAAACCCGCCCCCTTCTGTGCGAATTTGCGCGCCTCGCCGAGCCGATCCGCACGCCGGGAACGCGCAGTTTCGCTATGCGACCCTGATTGAGTGCCAACGCAGGACAGAGCCTCACCCATCGCCACGGTCGACGTAGACACAGTCATTGCGCGGCCAAGTCTTCTTTTTTGCCACCGAAGCCGGTAGCAAGGGGCGATGCCCAGCAGGGCGCGACACTGACGCGGGAGTCTCGACGCATGACCATCAAAATCGCCCCATCGATTCTTTCTGCCGATTTCGCGCGACTGGGCGACGAGATACGTGCCATCGATACCGCTGGCGGTGATTGGGTGCACGTGGACGTCATGGACGGACATTTCGTGCCAAACATCACGATCGGTCCCATGGTCGTCGCAGCCCTCCGTCCGCATACGACCAAGCCGCTCGACGTGCATTTGATGGTCGCCCCCGTCGATAGCTACATCGAGGCCTTTGCCAAGGCCGGCTCCGACGTCATCACCGTGCATGCCGAAGCCGGTCCCCACCTCGATCGAACACTTCAATTGATCAAAAGCTTCGGCAAGAAGGCTGGTGTCTCCCTCAATCCCTCGACGCCTCCCGAGGTCATCAGCTATGTGCTCGATCGGCTCGACCTTGTACTTGTGATGTCGGTCAACCCCGGCTTCGGTGGGCAGGCCTTCATTCCCGCTGTCGTCCCGAAAATCGCCCGCCTCCGCGAGATGATCGGTTCGCGCCCCATCCACATCGAGGTCGACGGTGGCGTCAACGCCGAGACCGCAGCTCTTTGCGCCGAGGCTGGCGCCGACGTCCTGGTTGCTGGTAATGCCGTTTTCAGCGGCGGCCGTTATGCCGAGAATATCGCTGCAATAAGAGCATCCGCAGTTGCAGCACGGCAGGCCGCTTAGACGAGACGCGCAACAGTCCAGCCCTCCGGTCAACTTCGCGCTTGTCGCCACGGCACCAACGCGACCCGATTGCCGTCCAGTCCCGCGAACGATTGCTCGCGGCAACTCAGCACGATGACTTGATGCGCCTGCGCAGCGGCTTCGAGCGCCCTGTGCATGGCGGCAATCCGTTGGTCGTCGGAATAAACCAGGGCGTCGTCCAACACGAGTGGAACCCCCGCCCCTTGGTCCGCCAGCAGGCGTCCGAACGCAAGCCGCACGAGCACGGCAATCTGCTCCCGCGTTCCATCGCTGAGCCGCTTCAGCTCTTCCGCGCGAGCCCCACGGCTCAGCGAGTCGACAGCGTATCCGCGCCCGAGTGTCAGTGCCGCGTCTGGAAACACCATCTCGATAAATGGTCCGAGCCGTCCGATGACGGGTGCCAGATAGCTTTCACGAAGACGATCTTCCTCGGCCGCCAGCTCCTGATCGAGGAGTTGCAGCGCCTGCACTTCCTCAGCAATGTCGTCCAACCTGGCCTGCGCCCGGTCGGCCTCCACTTCCAGCAAAGCAACGCGCGAGCCGATATCCTCGCGTCGCGCCGCCTCGAGCGCGCCTTCGATCCTCGCTCGCTCCGCGTTGAGGGCTGCAATCGCTTGATCGTTTCGCCGCGACGCCTCCCGCGCCTCCGCAACGCTCTGCTCGAGTTGCGCCATGCCGTCCTGATCGACTGCTCGCGAGGCCGCAATCGCATGCAGGCGCAAAGTCTCATCCAGGGCGCGGTTGGCAGCCTCAGCGGCCATTACCGTTTCCATCCGCCTTTGCGAACGTAACTCCGGCACCGGCAGGCTGGCGCCGAGATCGTGTCGCCGCCGCTCGCGCTCTTCCGAACGCGTCGTCAGGACCGCGATCTGCTGCCGTAGCGTCTCCCGGCTTGAGGCCGCCGCACGACACGCCGCCTCTAAGGCCTGCAATCGTTCTCGATGCTGGTCGATCTCTCGCGTCACAGCCTCAACATCGACCGCATCGTTTGATCCCGGATCAGGACCAATGTGATCCGCCACAGCCTGCAACTGAATTTCGAGACTTTCCACGCCCTCGGGCGCGATCCCGGATACCTCGGCACGCGCCGCCTCGATCTCGGATGCAATACTCCGGGCGGACTCATGCCTCGCCTCCAGCGTTTGAACGTCCTCGACCCCCAATGCCGTCACTATCCGACCCAACGTCCGTCGGTCCGCCGCAAGTGCAGATTCCAATTGATCTCTATCTTTCGAGGCGCCGGGGACAATCTCGATGCGTCCGAGACCGGCCACCTCCAACACGAGAGGGACGGTTGCGACCACCCTCTCGCCATCGGCCACGACGCGGCCGTCGACCACGATCCGTTGTTCGCTCTTGGGGGCATACTTGACGGTAACGGCAGTGGATGCGGCTTCGAGGCGTGCCGCGCCCTCAGCAATCCGGGACGCAAGTTTCCGTGCATCCCTGACGACGGCCTCATCGAGTGGCGATCCGTGCAGGGCATCTTGCAGTGCAGATATCCGCTCAGTGGCAGCTCGTGCCCGTATGACCCGCGCAGAAAGATCCTTCAAACGGGCAACCGCGGCGGCACGCTTCATGACATCTTCTGCGACTTCCAGCCCCCTGCGGCTCGCCGCAAGCGCCTCCGTAGCCTCACCCAACTCGGCGTCGACTGCCGAAAGACGTTCATGAAGCGCGCTTTTCTCGATTGCCTCTTGTCTTGCCGCGATTTCCAACCGTTCCATCTCGGCGAGCCCTTCGTCGAGGGCTCGTTCTGCGAGGCTCGCCGCATGTTGCGTCGTCCGAGCATCAGCCAATGCGACTCGAGCGGCATCTCGCGTCGCGATCTCGTTCTGCGCCTCTTTCAACCGGATTTCGGCTTCGGACAGGTTTTGGCGGAGTGCCTCAACTTCACCCGGTTGAGTGTTTTTATCGAGCACCGCACCAAGCGCCGCCAACCGCGTGAGTAACGTCTCTGCTTCGGAAAAAGCCGCACGCGCCAGTCCGAGATCGTTCGCGACGCGCTCCGCCGCCCGCGTGGCTTCCAGAAAACGACCTCGCCTTTGACCACGCTGGGCGGTGACGAGTTCATCAAGCGCTGCCTTGACACGCTGCCTCACGCGGCGCGCAGTCCCGCCTCCTGCCACCGCCGCCACTTCACGGTCGATCGCGGAACGGACAACAGCCTCGCTCTCCGGCTTAATTTCCGCTTTATCGAGTAGCTCGCCCTGGGCCAACCAGAGCATCGGAAACCGCCCTGCGGACGCCTTGAGATCGAGAAGTTGCTCGAGGGCATCTTCAGCCTCGCTTCCGCGCGCGAGATTACCCGTTGTCAGCGAAACCAATTCGGCCGACCGCTCCGAAAGAAACCTCTTTTTCAGGCGCCACGTCTCGTTTGCCGCCTTGAATTCGACTTCCACGAGCGGGGCGCCGCCCCCATAGGGCTGGATGCTCGAAAGCTCGGCTTTCCTGGAGCTATGCTTCTCGAAAAGCGCCAGATGCAAGGCTTTGAAGAGGGTCGACTTCCCAGCTTCATTCGGACCGAGCACGAGATCCAGTCCGCCCGTCAAACCCTCGAGTGCCACCGGTTCTGAAAAGCGAGCAAACTCAGCGACGCGAATGGCGCGAACCTTCATGAAGCCCCCACGCGCAGGGCAAGTCCGGCATCGAGGGAGAGCAACAACCGCATCGACCGCGCCGCCACGCGCGCCTCAGCAGCGTCTCCGTGCTGGCCGCGCGCAATCAATCGATCCGCCACTGCCGCCAGCAATGGATCAGCCAGTCGATCTCGATCAGCCGCATCCGCGAGCACGCGCAAGCGCCGTTGATCGACTAGCGTCGCCAAAGGCAATGCCGCCAACTGGGCAACACGCGCGTCGATCGCCGCGGCATCGGCCGCTCCAATAGCACCCTCGAGAACGAGCTTTAAAATACTGTGTCTACGGTTTGCGCCGAGCATGGCGATCTCGCTTTCCAGAGGCGCGAAGTCCGCAATCCTGGAAATGACCGCGCGACGCTCGAACCAGCGAAAGCATCCTGTTGCCACTCTCGTGACTGCGGGCTCCGAGCCTTGTCCAGCGATGGAGACGACAAGAACGTGACCCGGATCGTTATTGGCAAAACTGTCTGCCTCCGGCGTGCCTGCGTACCATACTCCTGCTGCGATTTTTTTCGTCCCGTGCCAATCTCCCAACGCGAGATAATCGAGCCCGGCGCTGCGGCGACGCCCCGCGTCAATCGGCACAGCGGCCTCTCCCAAGCTGCCGAAGCCGCGGACCGAGCCGTGTGCGACACCAATGCGAAGATCCCCCGCACCGCTCTCCGCGTGATCCATCCAGCCGGTCGGATCGCTCCGCATCTCCTTAGCCGCAAGCGGAGACGGGAGCAGCACCACATTGGGTGTGATCCGGTAAGGGGAGGCCATGGTCAGAGGGGTTACATTGGGCGGCAACCCCAATCGCACCAAACGCTCCCATATACCGCCGCCCCGAGCCGGGTCATGATTGCCCGGCAGGAGATGCCACGCTAGGTCGGAATAGGCGGCCATCCGTGCCAGTGGCTGCCGCAGCCACGGATCCTCGATAAGCTCTGAATCAAAAACGTCCCCAGCGACAATCACGTGCTGCGCACCGTTTGCGCCCGCAACCCCAGCGATTCTATCGATCGCTTCGAGCCGCGCCGCGCGAAGTTGCGCTCCAACGTCGGCGTCGAATTGCGCAAAAGCCTTCCCGATTTGCCAATCGGCCGTATGGATGAATGTAAACGTCATGTCGGCCCGCGCCCCATCACGACCTTCCTTCCAGCACACATATGTTCTTTTTTTGTTCTCTGCAAGCGCGGATGATCGTTGCCCACAATTGATGGGATGATCGAACGGGAGACTCGCGCTGTAAGCGCGTGCACCCCACGACACATTCAATGCCTTGTAGCCCTGCCCAGGGAGCGCTAAAGACGTGCGTCGCCAAACATTGGGCGAGTCACAATTCGCGACGGCGTTGCGGATTGATGCACGCGCCACACGTCTTGGTCGAATACGCGGGATGGGTGGCCGAGTGGTTTAAGGCACCGGTCTTGAAAACCGGCGTGCCGGCAACGGCACCGGGGGTTCGAATCCCTCCCCATCCGCCAATCACTCCCTCTCGCTCCGCCCCCCACCCTCCGCCGTCGTCGGAAAACCACGCCAACGTCAGCGCGCTTTATCGAACAGTGGCGCGAAGGCCGGGGCGAGGCGCTTCGAGAAACTGGCCGTCAGATGATGCGCGTGATCGCGATAGACGATCACGTCATCCTTGACCGAATAACAGACATTGGACCCGCAAAATCGATCGGCAAGATCGATGATGTGCACGCCCGGCACCGTCACAGCGGCGTCCTTATCGATCTGCTCGCCGGGAATTGCGCGGTGACGGGCCATGCCGCACTGGTCGCCTGCTGATTTGGCGATGCACGAGGCGAGATCGCGGAATCGGCCACGCGGCGTGTTTGGCACAACGGCGACCGAAAGCCCTGAGCGCTGCATCTCCTCCAGGATTGAGATGAAGCCTTGTCGCCACATCCCCTTGCCGCTCTGACGTGAAACCGAAGTGGCCGTTACCTCATCGAGAATCCGATCGCTTGCTCCCGTCCAACTCGACACCACTACCAGATCAGGACGCTTGGCCTTGAGTTGCCTCATAGCCTCGTCTCGCCATCGGTTGCACGTGACATCAGGCCCTCCGCGCTGCTCATCCAAGATGGTGGCGGAAATCGGCGGACACGCGGCCCTGGTCCAAACCTCAAGTTTCCAACCTGCGTTGCGCGCGGCTTCCTGCAGCCCGTCAAAGAGATGCTCTGCGTAGCTATCGCCGAACAGCACGACCGTTCGTGATCCGCGAGGATCGCCGTACGTGCAAGGTCGAGACGCGGTCGTAGCCCACCCACGTGTGCAATCATCAGTTGACATTCGAGGGCCATCCGCCTTCGCAGCTACGATCCGGGCCACAATCGCAGCGGTTTCCGGCCTCTGCAGCCATGGCGTCTGCAGCAGAGCGACCGCTAGCAAAGCTGTCGCCAAACTCGCCAGCGCCGGCGTCCCGAGGCGCTGCCAGAGCGGCCAATCTCGGCCGGAGAAATTGCGCAATGGCTCCTCGACGAGAGCGAAAGCGAGGGCGCTGACCAACAGAACGATCGCAAACGTGACCGGCGCCGGAAGGTGCGGACCGAGAAACAGCAGAATTGGCCAATGCCATAGGTAAATGCTGTAGGAGGTCTTCCCCAGCCACTGCAGCGGGCGAGCGGCAAGCCAATCACCGAGCGGTCCAACCAAATGTGGTCCGGACGCGACCACCGCGACCGTCGCGGCTACGGGTGTGAGCGCATACCATCCCGGATATGGGCTGCGGTCATTGAGAAGGATCATGCAGGCGAGGATCACAGCGAGCCCGCTGCCTGCCAGAAGTGCCCTCCCCCTCCAGCGACCCGACAGACTTTCGGGCGCAACAAACGCTAGAAGACCGCCCGCGGCGAGCTGCCAGATCCGCGCCTCCGTGTGAAAAAAGGCAGCCGGCTGGCTCTTGGCCATCCAAAGCAAACTCACGACGAAACTGACCAGCAGAGCGACGGCCATCGCCGCGAAAAGGTGGCGCTTACGACCCGACAATCGGAATACCGCCAGCAGCAGCAACGGCAGAAAAACGTAGAACTGCTCTTCGACACTGAGCGACCAGAAATGCAGAACAGGGCTGGTCGCCTGATCGTGATCGAAGTAGTCGACGGCGCGGGCCGCAAAGCGATAGTTGGCGAGATAAACCAGCGTCGAGAGAATATCCTGGCTCACGCTCCAGTGCTCGATGGGCGAAAGGTACCACCTAGACAGAGCCATCGTCGCGGACAGCACGAGAAGAGCACTGGGCAGGAGACGCCAGGCTCTCCGCGCCCAGAATGCACCAAGCGCGATACACCCCGTATTCTGGAGCTCGCGCAGCAAGAGCCCCGTAATCAGATAGCCGGAGATGACGAAGAAGACATCGACCCCGATGTAACCGCCAGAAAATCCCGGAACGTTGCCGTGATAGAGCACGACCCCGATGACGGCGATAGCACGGAGCGCCTGAATATCGGTCCGGATTGCCCGTGCAGCCAGGACATCCGTTGCGGACGTGCCGCCATGAAGTCCGGCAAGGGTCAACCGACGACTCCATGCAGACACGATGAATGGCTCGCTGGGGCTGGGCGCCTCCCCTCCCGATCAACTCGAGCCAGGACGGGGGATATAGAGGGATTTCACCAGTCGCGCGTCAACGCTCGCCGCCTGCGTATCCCCAACTGGTACGCCAAGCCGCAGCACATCACGGATCGGGTTGCATTGGTTTCGGCGTTAAGATGAGAAAGCGCTGTGCACGCTCCACCTTCCCAGAGCCCACCAAAAATGCGGATCGACGCGCAGATAGATCAGCGAATAAGTCCGTCCAGGATGAACCCCTTATGCGGCTTCGGAGCTTCGCTTTCCTTCTTGCCTTGGCCAGAGTCCGCCGTCGCGGTGGCACTGTCTTTGGCGGGATTTTCGAGCGAGCCACGCACGCCACAGCCGCCAATCACCGCGGCGGTAGCCACAATGGCGATGGCAGCGCTCAGGCGCATCCATGTCTCCGCGATGCTCATGGTTTGGCCTTGCCGTTACTCCCACGCGCGTCCGTCTCCCCGACGCGGCGTGAGACTCCTAACCCTTGGCGGCGGCCTTTTCCAGCCGCTTGATCCAGGCTCGCGCCATTTTGCGGACGTTCTGTGGCGCAGTTCCACCATAACTGGTCCGGCTGCGCACCGAAGCGTCCACTGAAAGCACCTTCATGACCTCGGCTGTAATACGCGGCTCGATGGCCTGCATTGCCTCGAAAGGCAATTCTTCGAGTGTCTGGCCTCTGGTTTCGGCGAGCCGGACGATGGCGCCAGTCGCGTGGTGAGCCTCGCGGAACGGCAACTTGAGCGCACGCACGAGCCAATCGGCCAGGTCCGTAGCCGTCGAATAACCAGCACCCGCCGCCTCGCGCATGACGTCCGGCTCCGGCTCCAGATCCTGGATCATGCCCCCCATGGCAGCAACCGCGACCCGGAAACTGTTCAGCGCATCGAAGGTCTGCTCCTTGTCCTCCTGCATATCCTTCGAATAGGTGAGTGGAAGACCTTTCATGACCATCAGCAAGCCCTGGAAGGCGCCGGCGATCCGCCCGACCTTCGCGCGGCAAAGCTCGGCCGCATCAGGATTGCGCTTCTGCGGCATGATGGACGAGCCCGTCGTCCAGCGATCGGAGAGCCGCACGAAGCCAAACTGAGGCGTCATCCAGATGACGATTTCTTCCGCAAGCCGCGAAAGATGCATGGCCGCGATAGAGCACGCGGCGAGCGTTTCGAGCGCGAAATCGCGATCCGACACGCCGTCGAGCGAGTTGGCCGTCGGCCGGTCGAATCCCAATGCTTCGGCCGTCATGTGACGGTCGATGGGGAACGACGTACCAGCGAGAGCTGCCGAGCCCAGTGGGCATTCATTGAGTCGCCGCCGTGCGTCGGCGAAGCGCGCCCGATCCCGCGCCAGCATCTCGACATAGGCGAGAAGGTGATGCCCGAATGTGACCGGCTGCGCTGGCTGAAGATGCGTGAAGCCCGGCATCACGACGTCGGCGCAGGCGTCCGCCTTGGTCGCAAGAGCGGCTTGCAATTGCAGAAGGCCACGATCCAATCCGTCGATTGCGTCTCGCACGAACATGCGGAAATCGAGGGCGACCTGGTCATTTCGTGACCGAGCCGTGTGAAGGCGTCCCCCGGCAGGGCCAATCAACTCGGTCAGCCGGCTCTCGACATTCAAATGGATGTCTTCCAGACGCTCGGAGAACACGAATGTGCCCGCTTCGATCTCGGCCTTTAACTGATCCAGACCGCGCGCGATCTCCTTCGCATCGGTCTTTGTGATGATGCCCTGCGCGGCCAGCATTTCGGCATGCGCCTTTGAGCCGCGAATATCTTGCGGCGCCATGGCCTTGTCGAAGCCGATCGAGGCGTTTATCTCGATCATCAGCTCGGCGGGCGACAGCTCGAAGCGCCCGCCCCACATTTTGTTGGCGCGTTTCTCTGTCACAGGCTCGCCTCGTTTGTTCAAGCGTTGCAGGAGGATAGACGTGAAGCGACATACCACGCAGCGGCAGATAGGGCCGACGCGGACGGTCTGCCTGGTCACCGCCTTCGCAGCGGCGCTGGCAGGCTTCGGCGCGGTATACGTCATGGCCGGCGGCACTGACAATGTTCTCAAGCGCCCCGTGAAGACGGCTCAAATCGACACCAAGCCCATCCAACTTCCATCCGGACCGGGAACCAATCCCCTGTCGGTTGGCCAGATGGCAGCCTTTGTCTTCAAAAAGGCGTCCGAGGAGCTGCCTGAGCTACCGTTCCAGGACAAGGATGGGAAATCGCGCACATTGAAGGAATGGCAGGGCAAGGTTCTTCTCGTGAACCTGTGGGCAACGTGGTGCGCACCGTGCCGGAAAGAGATGCCAAGCCTTGACCGCCTACAGGGCGAGTTGGGTTCAGACAAGTTCGAAGTCGTCGCGATCAGTGCCGATAAGACGGGCATCGAGGGCGCCAAAAAGTTCCTCGATCAGATCAAGGTCACGAACCTAGACCTTTACGCTGACCCGACTGTGCGCATTCACTCGGGCCTCAAGGCAATCGGCATGCCCGCCAGTTTGCTGATCGACGCCAAAGGCCGCGAAATCGGCCGCTTGGTCGGCCCTGCGGAATGGGACAGCGCCGAAGCCAAGAGGCTCATCAAGGCCGCCATCGCGGCGCCCGTGGAATAAGGGCCGGTGATCTGAACGAAGACTGACTGGTGCGGGAACGCAGGTGTCGCGTTCTACGTCGCCGGCACAACGACGCCCGAACGCCCGCTTCCATAGACTTCCCGCGCGCGCGTCTCGAAGGCGCCGACGCACCGCCGGAAGGCTTGGTCGAACAACCCGCCAACAAGCAGTTGCAGCATCATCGATTTCAGCTCGTAGGCCAGGAAGAACTTTACTGTCGTGCCGCCATTGGGAGCCTCGATGAACTGCCAGCGATTCTCGAGATGCCGAAACGGGCCATCGATCAGCTCGACCAGTACCGCCATGTTTCGCCGATCGAGCGTCACACGGCTGGTAATCGTCTCGCGGATCGCCTTGTAACCGATATCCATTGCTGCAACGAGTACGTCCTTATCGCCCTTGCGCTCACGCGATCGTACCCGCAGTGCCTCGCAGAGCGGAAAGAAACGCGGGTATTGCTCCACGTCCGCAACGAGATCGAACATCTCGGTCGGCGTATAGGGAATGGTACGGGTGGTCTCGATGCGCGGCATAGCCCTTATTTAGCCGACTCCTGTCGATATAGGGAGGCTGGCAGCCCTGCCACGAATTGGCGCACGTCGGCGCGACGGCGCAACACGATGCTGCAGACGTGCGCCGGCAAGCTCTGCATGAAGGCCGCATCGCGCGGTCTGCCGCGTGTCGGATAGGCCCAAACCCAGTTGCGAAAGAAGTCCGGATCGATTTGCTCCCGGCATCCCGGCGCAAGATCCGGGCGCTCCTGGCCGTATGTCCGGATCGAACGCCAGGCCGCGCGGGAGACGTAGAGGTATCGCGGCAAATCGAGCCAGATCACGGCCTTCACCCGAGGCAGCCGCAAATCGAAGGTGGACGCATAGCTGCCATCCATCACCCATGTCTCGCCGGACGCCAGCCGGCGCACCGTGCAGCGCCATTCGTCCCGATCCGGCGGGGTCCAGTTCGCTTTCCAATAGGCTCGGTCGAGGTGAACGACGGGCAAGGCGAGCCGCTGCCCCATGATCTGGGCCAGAGTCGACTTTCCGCTGCCGGAGGGACCGATCACCATGATGCGCTGCATGAGGCCTGCCTTCTGGTCCGACGTCGAAGCCGGTTCGGGTCAGGCGCCGTGCTGCTTCGCCAGGCGTGCCGCCTTCAGCTTCGCGAAGTCTGCATCTGCGTGATAGCTCGACCGCGTTAAAGGCGTCGCGGAGACCACCAAGAAACCCTTGGCCAGGGCAATCCGCTCGTATGACTTGAACTCGTCCGGCGTCACGAACGACTTCACCTCGGCGTGCTTCCGCGTCGGCTGCAAATACTGGCCGATCGTCAGGAAATCGACGTCTGCCGAGCGCAGATCGTCCATGAGTTGCAGCACCTCATCGCGCGACTCGCCGAGACCAACCATGATGCCGGACTTGGTGAACACCGTCGGATCAAGCTCCTTTGCACGCTGCAGGAGCCGAAGTGAATGGAAATAGCGCGCGCCGGGCCGAATGCGCAGATAGAGCGACGGCACGGTCTCGAGATTGTGATTGAAGACGTCCGGCTTAGCCGTGATCACCTTCTCGAGTGCCCCGTCCTTCCTAAGGAAATCAGGCGTCAGCACCTCGACCGTTGTCGAGGGCGTGCGTTCGCGAATGCTGGTGATGACCGCTGCGAAATGGGCCGCCCCACCGTCCGCGAGATCGTCACGGTCTACCGACGTGATGACCACATGGCCGAGGCCAAGCTTGGCGACTGCCTCCGCGACTCGCACCGGCTCGCCCTCGTCGAGCGGCTTCGGTAGGCCTGTAGCAACATTGCAGAACGCGCACGCCCGGGTGCACACCTCGCCCATGATCATCATGGTGGCATGCCGTTTGGTCCAGCACTCGCCGATGTTCGGGCAGCCCGCTTCCTCGCAGACCGTCGCAAGACCATGCTCGCGCACAATACGGCGTGTTTCCGCGTATTCTGCGCTTACCGGGGCGCGGACGCGGATCCAATCCGGCTTCCGCAAAAGCGGCGTATCCGGCCGCTGGGCCTTTTCAGGATGCCGCGGCTTCATGTTGACGACGGTGACCATGTCCACCATGTAGCGCGGATGCCGCACGCCGCCAATGGGCCGCCACGTCGCCTCTTAACGGCGCGGTTCGGCCTGCGCCACGCGAACATAGACCGAACTCGGCAGCAGCGCCCTCGCCCGCTACCACCCGCCTCCTAACGCCAATCGGGCAAGGCCGGCGCGTTAAGATATCATTCGGGCGATTATAATGACGACGATCGCTCCGATCGCACCCTGTGCAATCGCGTTGGCGATCGGATGCCCGAGATTGAGGCTGATCCGTGCAACATCGAGCAGCCATCCGCCGACAACGCCACCGATGATGCCGGCAATGATGTAGCCGATGACGCCCCAGCGACCACCGCCGACGACGAAACTGGCCAACCAACCGGCGATGCCGCCGATGAGAAGCATGATGCCGAGCTGACGTGCGTCCATATCGAGGCTCTCCTTAGGATTCGCACCTGTGCAGTCTACGCATGAATAGTGCCCCGAGTCGCGGAGACGCGCCACGGCTCGATGGTGAGCCGCGGCCATGCGTTCCCCCAACGCACTACGCACGTCCGTTATTGATGCCGTGAGCGCCGCGGCTGACCGCCGCAATACCGGTGCGCGCCACCTCCACCAAACCGAGGTCCTTCATGATAGAGACGAACTGATCGATCTCCGGCGGCGGCCCCGTCATCTCGAAGACGAAATGCTCGATCGACGCGTCGATCACACGGGCCTTGAAAATCCCGGCGAGCCGCAGCGATTCTATGCGCTTCTCTCCTCGCCCCGCAACTTTGATCAGGGCGAGTTCGCGCTCCAGCGGATCGGATTCTACCGTCAGGTCGATGACTCGATGCACAGGCACCATGCGATCGAGCTGATTCTTGATCTGGTCGAGCACCATCGGCGTGCCCTTGGTCACGATCGTGAAGCGCGAGAGCTGATTCTCGTGCTCCGTCTCCGAAACGGTCAGACTCTCGATGTTGTAGCCACGTCCCGAGAACAGTCCCGCGATGCGCGACAGCACGCCGGGCTCATTGTCGACAAGAATCGAAAGCGTGTGTCGGACCAATTCCTCTTTGCTCTCATCGATGAAGTAGGCGGAGCCGGTGCCTTTCTGCGACATGGGACGTTCCTCGTTGACTCAGGCGCTGGCGCGCGATTGGTCGATCACGATCGTGGGCGAATGAAAGCTCTCGGTCGGCGTCCAACCCTCTTCGTAGTGCGTGACACCCCACGGTTCGGTAAGGGCTTCCGTCTTCCATTTCGCGAAAGCCGGATGCTCCAGGATCGCGTTGACGTAGGCGCGCGTCTGCGGGGCAAGATCGAATTGGTAGGTGTCCAGTCGCGTCGCAACAGGCGCATACATGCAATCCGCCGCTGAGAACGCGCCGTAAAGAAATTCGCCGCCCACGCCGAACCGACGACGGCAATCCGAGACGAGCCCTTGGAAACGGCGCAGGTTATCCTCGACATCCGAGCCAAGCTCACGCGGCGCGAAACGCTTGCCGAGGTTCATCGGGCAGGCGATGCGGAGCGCCTGAAAGCCGGCGTGCATTTCGCTCGAAACTGACCGCGCATGCGCGCGCGCCACAGGATCGGCTGGCCAGATACCTTTTTCGGGAAACCGCTCATTCAGATATTCGATAATCGAAAGGCTTTCCCAGACCCGCAAGTTACCATCCATCAGGCATGGCATCTTGCCGGCAGGAGAGATGTCCAGCATGCGCGCCTTCGAATCCGGGAAGAACATTGGAATCTGCTTTTCCTCGAACGGAATGCCGAGCGCGGTCATCAGAAGCCATGGCCTGAGCGACCAGGACGAGTAGAGCTTGTTAGCGATATAGAGTTGCATGAGCCTTCCTGCCCGACATCGATAGATCCCCCAAATCCCGGCGGCGTTCTTTAACGGTATGGGAAACTTGAACGGTTAGCCTACTGCCTAGGTATTGCGGCAAGGGGTTAGGGTATGAAGCGTTCACGGTATGTCGCCCTTTTCAGCATGGGCGCCAGCGCTCTGGCTTTGGCCGCGTGCGAAGACCCAAATGCCCTCGTGCCCGTCAAAGCCTATGAAACCGTCGCGGCCTGCGTCGCCGATGGCTTCTCGCAATCTCAGTGTACCACCGCATTCGTGACTGCTGAGAATTCGTACGAGAGCACTTATCCAAAGTACGAATCGCAAGCGGAATGCGAGGTCAATGCCGGCCCGGAGAACTGCGAGCTCGATCACCCCAGCAGTCGTTCCGCAAACTGGCGGCCGAGCATGATCGGTTTCCTCATGGGGGCAGCAATCGGATCGCGCGCGCAGCCTCAGCCAATCGTATCCAATGCGTCGAGCCCCACCGGCCGCGCCACCGCCACCGGCTTTCCGGTCGCCGGCCGCGGCAGCAATGCGACCATTCCGAGCCGCCTTGCTTCGACTCCGACCGCAGCCCAAGTCGGCAAGGCGCACACGCTTTCGCGCGGAGGCTTCGGCGGAACCGCCTCGAAGATCGCGACCAGTGCGCCATCCGCATCGCACGGCCACTCTTTCGGAGGATGAACCCGAATGCAGCGTCGCGCGGTTCCCCCACGGATCGACTGGCAAAGAACGGCCGAGGCCCACGGCTTCAATTTTCATTCGCCTGATGGCTCCGTCTACTGGGACGAAAGCCACTGCTACACGTTCACGCTCGACCAGATCGAGAACGAGCTCGAAGCCCCTGCCGCCGAGATCGAAGGCATGTGCCTCGACGTAGTTGCGCGCGCCGTCACCGATGAGGCGACGCTCGAGCGGCTGCGCATACCAGAACGCTTTTGGGACTACGTCGCCGCCTCGTGGCGCAATCGGGATCGGCATCTCTACGGCCGCATGGATTTTGCCTTCGCCGGCAACGGTCCCGCCAAGCTTTACGAGTACAACGCCGACACGCCGACCTCCTTTTACGAGAGCGCGGTCTTCCAGTGGGTCTGGCTCGAACAGATGAAGCAACGCCGCAGTTTGCCCGCGAGCGCCGATCAGCTCAATTCGATCCATGAGCGGCTGGTCGAGGCCTTCCAGCGGTTCGGCATTGCCCAGGGCACCCTGCATCTGGCGGCAACTGGCGCGAGCGTCGAGGACACGGGCACGATCGCTTATCTTGCGGATTGCGCGCGGCAAGCCGGTCTCACTGCACACCAGTTGGCTATCGAGGACATCGGCATCGACATCCACGGACGCTTCACAGATACCGCGGACTGTGTGATCCAAGCCCTTTTCAAGCTTTACCCTTGGGAATGGCTGTTCACCGAGCCGTTCGCCGAAAACATACCGACGTCCGGCTGCCAATTCATCGAGCCGGCCTGGAAATCGATCCTGTCCAACAAGGGCTTGATGGCGCTTCTCTGGGAAGCACATCCGGGGCACCCGAACCTGCTGCCGGCCTACTTCGATGGCGACCCTCGCATCGCCGATCTCAACGGCCGCTATGTCCGCAAACCGATCTACTCGCGCGAGGGGGCGAACATCGAAATCGTCCTCCCTGGACGCACGGGGCGACATCAGACGAGCATGATCTCGGCCGGCCCGTACGGCGCGGAAGGACATATCGTGCAGGCGTGGCATCCCCTGCCTCGGTTTCAGGGGCGGCGCCCCGTTTGTGGTGTCTGGCTGGTTGCTGGCGAGCCGGCCGGACTTGGCGTTCGCGAAGGCGACGGCGACGTCACCACCGATGCGGCACGCTTCGTTCCACACGCGATCCTGGACTGAGTAGTCCGGGGCAATCCGACGAGGCCGCTTCAACGCGGTGCGATTTGCATCGATGGTCATGACGTGCGCTTGACCGAGGTCGGGTCGCGGAACACGCAACCGACCGCGCAACCTTTCCCTCACACCAGCATCTTGCCTTCCTTGCCGATGGCCTTGCCGACTTCCTCGTCGCTGACGTCCTCGCCCATCAACATCTCGTTGTGGGCTTTTCCGGACGGGATCATCGGGAAGCAGTTGGCGAGGTTGGTGACGCGGCAGTCGAACAGCACAGGCTTGTCCTTGACCGCCAGCATCTCCTTGATCGCGTCGTCGAGCTTCGCCGGATCGTCGCAGCGCATGCCGACGCCGCCGTAGGCCTCGGCTAGCTTCACGAAATCAGGCAAAGACTCGGTGTAGCTCTCGGAATAGCGGTTGCCATGCAGCAGTTGTTGCCACTGGCGGACCATGCCCATGTACTGGTTGTTCAAGATGAAGATCTTGACTGGCAGCTTGTACTGCACGGCCGTCGACATCTCCTGGATATTCATCAGGATCGAGGCATCACCCGAGACCGACACGACCAGCGACTTCGGATGCGCGAGTTGCGCGCCGATCGCTGACGGCAGGCCGTACCCCATCGTGCCGAGGCCACCCGATGTCATCCACCGGTTGGGCTCCTCGATCTTAAAGAACTGCGCCGCCCACATCTGGTGCTGGCCGACATCGGTCGTCACATAGACGTCCTGGTGGCGGGTCGCCTCGTAGAGCCTTTCGATCGCCTCTTGCGGCATGATCTGGTTCGGCAGCTTTCGATACCTGAGAGAGTTACGTGCCCGCCAGCCGTCGATCTGCTTCCACCATGCCTTGAGCGCGGCCTTGTCCGGTTGACCGGCTTTCGTCTTCCACAGACGCAGCATGTCCTCGAGCGCGTAGGCACAATCGCCGATGACGGGAATCTGCACCTTCACGTTCTTATTGATCGAGGACGGATCGATATCGATGTGGATCTTGGTCGAGTTCGGAGAGAACGCATCGATGCGGCCCGTGATGCGATCGTCGAAGCGGGAGCCGATCGCAATCATGCAGTCGCAATCGTGCATCGCCATATTCGACTCGTACGTGCCGTGCATGCCGAGCATCCCGAGCCACTGCTTATCGGACGCCGGATAGGCGCCCAAGCCCATCAACGTCGACGTGATCGGGAAGCCCGTCACGCGGACGAGCTCACGCAGAAGCTGGCTCGCCTTGGGGCCGGAGTTGATCACACCACCGCCGGTATAGAAGATCGGGCGCTTGGCCTTCGCCATCACCTCCACGGCGGCTTCGATGGCGCTGTGCTCGGCTTTCATGCGCGGCCGATAGCTCTTGTGCGCCAGCGTCGCCGTCGTCGGGCCGACGTACGTGCCCGTCGCGAACTGCACATCCTTCGGAATATCGACCACGACCGGGCCGGGCCGCCCACTCTTCGCGATGTGGAAGGCTTCGTGCAGGATGCGCGCGAGATCGTTGACGTTCTTCACCAGCCAGTTGTGCTTCGTGCACGGACGCGTCACGCCGACCGTATCGCATTCCTGGAAAGCGTCGTTGCCGATGAGGTGCGTTGGCACTTGGCCCGTGAGCACCACGACGGGAATCGAATCCATCAACGCGTCCGCGAGGCCCGTCACCGCATTCGTCGCCCCAGGGCCGGACGTCACCAGCACAACGCCAACGCGGCCGGTCGATCGCGCATAGCCTTCGGCAGCATGCACCGCGCCGCCTTCCTGGCGTACCAGAACGTGCTTGACCTTCTCCTGCTGGAACAGCTCGTCATAAATCGGAAGGACCGCTCCGCCCGGATACCCGAAGAGCAGGTCAACACCCTGGTCAGCCAGGGCTTTGATCACCATCTCGGCGCCGGTCATCGTGCGGGCCATCGTCTTGTTCTCCATTTCGGCTGCGGGATGGTCGCTCACATCCCAACGCGCAGATACCTGCGACATCCCTTATCGTCAATGATCATTGCAACAATACATCGATACATCACGATAAAATGCATTCAATGGAAAGAAAAACACATCAATCCAGTAATTATATTGCATTCACAGCTCTCGCGTCGGCCAATCTCGCATAAACTTGCGCACCCAGGTCTCTTGCCGCTTGACGTATTGCCGGGTCTCGGTTTTCGCACGCTCAACCGCTTCTGCGAGTGTCAGATGTCCCCCGAGATGCGCCATAAGGGGGGCCACGCCCAGCGCTCGCATTGCCGGCAACTCAGACGGCAGGTTCATTTGACCCAGCGCGCGAACCTCGTCGAGCGCCCCCATCGCCATCATCTCGTCGAACCGGCGGTCGCACCGGCTATGTAGCTCCGCCCTCGGGCGCACGACGAGCACCCTCTCACACGTCTCGGCTCGGACAAGTGGATCGCCTGGACGGCTTTGCCACTCCGCCAGCGATGCGCCGGTGGCGTCGATAACCTCGAGAGCCCGCGTTATACGCTGGACATCGCTGCCCCCCAGGCGCTGGGCCATGATTGGATCGCGCTGCCGCAGCATTTCGTGCAGATGTTCCGGCCTCTCGCGTGCCTCTGCGCGCCAGCGCTCGCGCACCTCGGACGGAACTGGCGGTACAGGTGAGAGGCCTTCCGTCAGCGCTTTGAAATAAAGTCCCGTTCCACCGACAATGATCGGACAAAGCCCCAGGTCTCGAGCCTCCGCCAACGCGGTCTCGACATCAGCAAGCCAGCGCGTCACCGAATAGGCGTCAGCGGCCGACACATGCCCATAAAGGCGATGCGGCGCCGATCGCTCCTCATGCTCGCTAGGTCGCGCCGTCAGTATCCGCAATTCTCGATAGACCTGCATCGAGTCGGCGTTGATGATCACACCGCCCCGCTGTCGGGCGAGATCCAGCGCCAGCGCCGATTTTCCGGAGGCGGTCGGACCGGCAATGAGAATGGCTGTGCACGCGGCTATCGTCATGCCGCCTGACTTACGCGCCCACCCGCCGCTTGGCCAGAGGCCCGCTCATACACGCAAAACCATCCGGATGAGGTACGCCACTGTACCCACCACCGTAACCCCGGCAAGCCAAAGCCCGACAAACCAAGCCATCCGCTTCCACAAAGGCCCCGCACCGTCGCCCGATACCGGACCTCCGGACTTTGCGGGCTTCATCAGTGGTATCCCCCATCTGGATCGACCTTCCCGCGGAAGACCCAATAAGCATACCCTGTATAGATCAGGATGATCGGCACCAGCACCACGGCGCCAATCAGCAGGAACGCGAGGCTGCTGTCCGGTGCAGCAGCAGCCCAGATGCTGATGCTTGGTGGGACGATATTGGGATAGAGGCTGATGCCGAGCCCAATGTAACAGAGCAGAAACAGCACGAGCGCGGCCACGAAAGGCTCCCGCTCCCGACCGGCAGCAAGACTGGCGATCAGCCGCCACGCCGCGAGCGCCGTCAAGACCGGAACCGGGGCTGCATAGAGGATCGACGGCCAGGATAGCCACCGCGTGAAGTATTGCGTTTCCAAGAATGGCGTCCACAAGCTCACCACGCCGATCGCGATGAGAAGCCCAACTGCCAGCGTGCGGGCAAACCCGAACGCGGTCTGTCGGAGTTCGCCCTCCGTCTTCGAAATCAGCCAGCACGCGCCGAGCAGCGCGTAGCCAGTCACTAACGCGATCGCAGTCATGATGCTGAAGGGCGTCAGCCAGTCGAACCAGCCTCCGGCATAGGCGCGGCCCTCTACTGCAATGCCCTGCACCAACGCGCCGAGCATGATGCCTTGGCTCAGTCCGGCGATCAGCGACCCTCCAAAGAACGCCGCGTCCCACACCGCCTTGTTATTCTCGCTCTTGAACCGGAACTCAAACGCCACGCCGCGCAGGATCAGCCCGAGCAGCATGGCGATCACCGGTACGTAGAGCGCGGTCAGGATAATGGCATAGGCCAGCGGAAACACCGCCATGAGCCCGCCGCCTCCCAGGACAAGCCACGTCTCGTTTCCATCCCAGACAGGCGCCACGCTATTCATGGCCGTGCTGCGATCGCGCTCCCCGTCAATCCATGGAAAAAGGATGCCGATACCGAGATCGAAGCCGTCGAGCACGACATAGGCAAAAACGGCGAATGCGATCAGAAGCGCCCAGGCGAACGCTAGGTCGAATTCCATATCAGCCTCCCCGTTTGCGCGTGCCGTCGTGCTCCGCGACCTGCTGGGCCGGGCCGGGCATTACGCCAGCGGCCCTGATCGGCTCATCCGGCTCGAGTGGCTGCACTGGCGCGTCGGGCGGTCGCGACATCAATCGCAGGATATAGTACGTGCCAGCGCCGAAAACCGTGAAGTAAACGAATATGAAGGCGATGAGCGACGCGGCGACGGCCGGCGCCTCGATGGGGGAAACACTGTCGGCCGTGCGAAGCAGTCCATAGACCGTATAGGGCTGGCGCCCGGCCTCGGTTGTGATCCACCCGGCAAGGACGGCCAGGAAGCCGGACGGGCCCATCAGAACCGTGGCCCATTGCAAGCTTCGCACGTCAGCAAGATCGCCTCGCCAGCGCACCAGCAAGCTCCACAGCCCTAGCCCCAGCATCGCAAAACCGATCCCGACCATGATCCGGAACGTCCAGAAGACGAGCGGTGCATTGGGCCAATCCTGCTTGGGGAATGCTTTCAGGCCCTTCACCTCGCCGTCCGCGTCATGCGTCAGGATGAGGCTTCCGACCTTGGGCAACTCGACCGCATATCGCGTGGTTTCCGCCTGATTGTCCGGCCAGCCGAACAGGATGAGCGGCGCGCCTTTCCGGGTCTCGTAATGCCCCTCCATCGCCGCGATCTTCATCGGCTGATGCTCCAACGTATTCAGCCCATGCAGATCACCCGCAAAGATCTGGATCGGCGCGACCAGCGTCGCCATCCAAAGAGCCATCGACATCATGAGTCGCGCCGGCGCATCGCGCCGATCGCTCAGCAGATGCCACGCACCGACTGCCCCGACGACGAACGCCGTCGTCAGATACGCGGCGAGAACCATATGCACGAGCCGATACGGAAATGACGGGTTGAAGATCACGGCCCACCAGTCGACAGGCACAAATTGGCCGGCTTCGTTGATGGCGTGCCCAGCGGGCGTGTGCATCCAGCTATTGGCCGAGAGAATCCAGAACGCCGAGAACAACGTGCCGATCGCGACCATCAGTGTCGCGAGGAAGTGCAATCTTGGCCCCACGCGGTTGAGGCCAAACAACATGACGCCGAGGAACCCAGCTTCGAGGAAGAAGGCCGTCAGAACCTCGTAGCCCATCAACGGGCCAATCACCGGCCCCGCCTTGTCGGAGAACACGCTCCAGTTCGTACCGAACTGGTAGCTCATCACCAAGCCCGAGACGACGCCCATTCCGAACACGACGGCGAATATCCGGATCCAGTACCGGAAGACTGTCATGTAGACTGAGCTTCCGGTCGCGAGCCACAATCCCTCGAGTACGGCAAGGTAGCTTGCCAAGCCGATCGAGAACGCGGGAAAGATGATGTGCGCCGACACCGTGAAGGCGAACTGAAACCTGGCAAGATCGACGGCCGTAACGTCCATGGTCGAGCCTCCATCAGCACAACGCACGAGGCGGCAGCAGATGTTCCGCCATCTCCGCCTTTCCGCCTCTAAGAACCTTGTGGCGGATGATCAGGCTGCGGGCGGTAGCAGAAACGCTTTATCTCGAATAACGCACCTTGAATCTGCGCACGCCCGGCCGTGCTGCAATCACGACCCTTCACCTCTTAATATTGTACGCTGATAATTTGACGGATCGTAGCGCGTTCTGATGCGTGGCCTCGATATGGGCCTCAACATGGGATGGCCGGGGGGCGATCTCACTGCTCGGCCAACTCACGGCAATCTTCCGCGCAGACATCACGCCGAACAACGCAGGCTTGTTCAGCCGGCCAATCTGGGAGGCGGCCGCGTCTGCACACGACCTCGCGGCGCCTTCCGCAATATGTCCGAGGCTTACATCTTCTTCCCGTTGGCATCATATTGTTTGAGGAACGCCAGCAGATCTTTGACGTCCTCCGGGTCTTTGATTCCGGCAAATGCCATTTTGGTGCCGGGCATTGCTGCGCGCGGGTCCTTGATATAATTCGCGAAGGTCGCCTCGTCCCAGACCACGCCAGAACTCTTGTTGGCGTCCGAGTAATTGAAACCTGCGACCGAGCCGGCTTTCCGCCCGATCACTCCATTCAGCTCTGGGCCGACGGCATTCTTGGCATTCTCGCCGACTTGATGACAAGCCCGGCACTTCTTGAAGACATCGGCACCATTTTCGGCATCTTGTGCAAACGCTGATGAGCCGACAACGGCCGTCGACAGCACCGCAACGACGCCCGCTACGGCAGCCGATACCTTAATACGCATCTCAACCTCCCTATTAAAACACCGCGCATTTCTTGAATTAGGCGCGGGTCCAATAGGTCGCAATGTGATCAATCGGCCCGCGGCGAAAAGCCCAGTCGCCAGAGTGCCGTTCCCTCAATCAAAAATTTCAAGCCTGCTTGCGCGCCAATCAGCACGCCGATGATGAACGGCAGCGCGCTCAACGCCAGAACGCTCGCGGCTGTCAGCCCCTGGCCGACCGTGCAGCCTCGCGCCAGGACGCCTCCGATCCCCATAAGCGCCGCACCAGCAAAATGCCGACGCATCTCGCGGGCATCGTCGAACGCCTCCCACCGGATCTCGCGTTTCGCGACCGCAACGGCGAACGATGCAAGAAGCGCACCTATGACCGCGGCCACTCCGAAATTCACATCGCGAAGTGGTAGCGCCATGAATTGCAGCAGCGCCCTCCCGGCAGGCGCTACGAATGACAAACTTTCAACCCGCGTCGCCGTCATCGCCTCGATGGCCATGGACGTCGCAAACCATCCACCGGCCACGGCGAGACCGAGCAGGACTGCACTCGCGATCAGCCGCGGTCGCTTGAGAACGCGCTTGTCGGTCAGAGCTATCGCGCCCAGCATCGCGAACCCAATCGGTGCCGCGACCCTTGCAACATTCTCGCCAACAGCCTCCGCGAGAAGGCGATCCAAAGAGGCTCGCCCGAAGCTGGTCAGGTCGAGCACCCCGATGTCGGCAACCATTTCGCGCGCGGGAAAAAGCAGGCCCGCAGTCACAGCGTAGGCGAAGATCCCGACGATCATTGCCGAGACGAGCGCTCTGAGGTCGCCACCGCCGGCCCTTACGACCAGCCCGAAACTGCACGTACCAACCAGCGTCATGCCGAGACCGAACATGCCGCCACCGACCAGAGATTCGAAAAGATGCAGGCGCGGATCGAGAACGCTGCTTGTCTCAAGCGAAACGAGCCCGAACGAGACGAGGCCCAGTGTCGTGAGACCAGCCACCGCTACGGCCAGCCCCCACGCCTTCGCGCCGCGGTAGTCGCCACCCACTAACGCATCTTCGATGGCGCTCATCGAGCAAACACGACCGTACCGCGCAGCGCCGCCTGCCAGAGCCCCACACAAAAGTCCGCCAATCGTGGCATAGTCGAAGTTCATCGCCCGCCCCCTATCAGGCCCGGCAGTCTTCATCGCTCGCTAATTAGCGTTCTTGGCAGAACTTCTCGTAGATCGCGTGAATGAAGAGGCGCGTCGTCTCGTCGGCAAGACTGTAATAGATCACCCGGCCGTCACGTCGAGGCGCCACGAGACCCTCATGCCGTAGACGCGCCAGTTGTTGCGAGACGGTTGCCTGGCTGAGCGCGAGCAATCCCTCGAGTTCCGTGACCGAGCGCTCTCTCTCACTCAGGAGGCAAAGGATAACCAAACGGTTCTCGTGCGCGAGCGCCTTCAGAAAGTCGCTGGCCTTGCGAGCCTTTCTCATGAGCGATTGCAGCTCGTCGGACACCTCTTGGTCCTTGCCAAGGGCAGCCTCGATCTCACGCGCAATCGTTCCAGCCATTTTGAGCCCTGTCTTAGGTCTTGACCCCGACTGTTCGCGCCTCGAAACGTTCTCTCCCACCAGTCGCGTTAGCTGAAACGCTTCGAGCCGACGCACCTATCGCGCAGGAAGTATGTCTGCCGCCCTGGCAGGAACGCGCGCTCTTCAGGCTGCCCGGACCCCATGGCTGGTAGGCGCGTCATCAGTTCTCCCAGCATTCCCCAGAAGAAATCTGCCCCCGGATAACCTGTAATGCGCCCTACCTCCACCTCGCCCTCGACCAGCACGAACGTCGGCGTAACATTCACCGGCCGGGCAAGCCGGAGACCTGATCTACGCGCCATTGAGATGTCGATACGGCGCAGAGGCGCGATGCGTCCCTCTTCCGAATGCGCGTAAGCTTCGCCAACCTCGCGATCCCATCGCGCGCACCACGGACAACCCGGTTCAACGAACATCACGAGTTCCGCAGCACGCGCGCCCGACGCGAGCATCATCGCGACGATCACAAGCGCCAGCGCGACGATGAGGGAGCGCGATACAGAACAACGCCGCCAAGCGACAATCATCATCCGTCGGCGCGATACCGACGCGCCCCTCTCGGTTCACTTGTTGACCGGGCTTTCCGGATCGAAGAGCAACGCAACCAGATCCTTCATCTGTTCTTCGTCCAGCACTTTGTTGTGTCCAAAGCGCGGCATCGTCGAGCACGGCTGCACGGCATTCGAGTTGTAGATCTGTGCGTATGTACGTTTTGCCTCCTCCGGATCGTATTTTCTGGTCTTCCCATATTCGACGAGGCTTGGGCCTAGCGTGCCGAAACTCAATTCTGTTTTCGACATCTGATGGCAGGCGTAACAATTTCCGCCACTGACCGTCCCTGGTTTATCGTTGAAACGCAGACCAAATCCCGATTGAGAAATTTTCTCGCCCTTTTTCCAATCCCCCATCACTTTGCCGTCGGCGGGCATCACAACATTCGCTTTTTCGCGCAGCAAAACTTTCTCAAATTCGGCTTGCGGCAAATTATTGCGATAATCCGAGCAAATCTTCTGCGTCTCATCGCGCTCGACGCGCTTGGCCCAGTCGCCCTTCGCATCGCGAAACATATCTATATAAACTTTGTCGACCTTGGCTGCGTCCGCACGCTCTTCTGCCATGGCACCCGCTGGAAGGGCGACGAGGACGGCCGCTGCGAGTATTTTCAGGAAACGCATTGGTTTGCCCTCACCGCTTGATCGAAGGAACATTGATCTCGCCACCCTCGGCCATCTTGTTCAGATAAACAGTGAGCGCAGTAACACCTTCCGATCCGTAGACGGGTGGGGGCATGCGCATCTGTCTGTAGCAATCCCAAATGCGGTGCTGAACGGTGCGGACCTGGCTCTGAGAGACCCGATACGTCGGCCACGCGGCTTGCGTCAGCTGGGCGTCCTTGCCGGGCTTGTTGAGTTGCGGCAAAGCCTGCAACCGAATGCGCTTTCCGGCTTCGCCATGGCATGTCTGGCAGGAAAAATCGTGCGTCGCCGATCGTCGGTAGAAGAGCTCCTGTCCGATCAGGAAAGCTTCCTTTTCCTTCGGATGCGACAGCGGCAGGGATAGCTTTTCGCCGTTCGACTTGTTCGCGACAAAACTGACCAGATCCTCCATGTCGGAATTCGACGGCCGGTTCGTCGGGCTGAACTTACGCTTGATGATATCCTTCGTATCGAGGTCCTGTATCTTCTCCATGCACCACAAGATGCGTTGCGAGACATCCATCACCTGATCGGCATCCGCGAAGTAGCGCGGCAGTCTGGCGAACGCGCCTTCGAGCTTGCCGGGGCCCTCACCAAGATCGCATGTCTCGAGCGATACATTCTTGTTGCCCCGCGGCGTCTTCCAAAGCGCCTCGCCACGGTCGACATTGAGATAGCCGGGGTTCGAGAACGGGTCCGAGATCATTTCTCGATAGCGTTCAATTTCCTTTTCAGTCGCGTCCTGTTGTGCGCTAACCGCAAATGGCACCGCGGCAATTGCGATTGCTGCCACAAGTCCGGCAAGCCTAAGTCCTCTCAAGGAGTCCTCCCTCGATACCGCGCCGCCGCGTCGTTTTTCGCGCTGCGATTGCACGTGTTGCGAATAGCGAGTCATATCGCTCGAAAATGCCCGGTTGCAACATAATATCGACATATGCTAATTCGCATATGTATTAATGCGGGCGTCTGATAGAGCGCCGGGTTAGGCTCCGTTCAGCCCGACCAAAAGGAGAAGACGCGATGACCTTAATGACCGGCGCGACGCGGCGCGCTTTTCTCGGCACCGCCGCCGGCGGACTAGCCACCCTGGCCCTTGTCCCAACGGCTGTGCTGGCAGACGCCAAGACGGTCACCGACGAGATCAAGAAGCTCTACGGCGACAAGGCACTCAAAGAAGGCCGCATCAAGCTGGATCTGCCGTCCATCGCCGAAAACGGTTTGGTCGTGCCACTGTCGTTCGAGATCGAGAGCCCGATGACTGAGGCCGACTATGTGAAGTCGGTTCACTTTTTCGCGGAAGGCAATCCGAACCCGCAAGTCGCGTCTTTCTTTTTCACACCATTCGCGCCGAAGGCCGCTGCATCCATTCGCATCCGGCTTGCCAAGACCCAGAACCTGGTGGCCGTGGCCGAGATGTCGAACGGCGATCTCTACACGGCGACGAAGGAGGTGAAGGTCACGATCGGCGGCTGCGGCGGCTGACGTATGTCTTCGGTAACGTCCTCCAAGATCGACAACGCGCCTGATGCGCGACCCCGAGGTTCGACATGGCCACCCCTAAACCCCGCGTCCGCATTCCCTCCACCGCCAAAGCCGGCGAAGTGATCGAGGTCAAGACCCTGATCAGCCACGAGATGGAAAGCGGCCAGCGCAAGGATTCGTCCGGCAAACCCATCCCGCGGAAAATCATCAAGCAGTTCGTTGCCAGCTTCAACGGCAAGGAGATTTTCCGCGCCGACTGGCACCCTGCAATTTCCGCCAATCCCTATCAGTCGTTTTTCGTCCGCGTGCCCGAGACGGGGACATTCACCTTCCAATGGGTGGACGATGACGGCTCCGTCTACAAATCCGAGCACAAGGTCACCGTGAGCTAAGACTTGCCGCAGGCACGCATCTGAAACGCGATGCGCCTGCGACAAACCTCACGGATCTCGAGCCCCGGAGACGCCGTGGCGCAGACCGTCGGTTGGCATCCCCGCCGAACGGCCGCGTTGATCTATTGCCCACCTCGTGTCGAGAGGCTCGAATGATCTCCCGCAGGGATTTCCTCACTGCCGCCGCAGCCGCTGCCATCCTCACCGGATCGTCCGCGGGCCGCTTGGCGCGGCTGGCGGCGCAGCAGGCGCTCTCCGAGACCGATCTCCTCGCTTTCGAACCGCTGGGCAACGTAACGCTCGTCCACCTCACTGATATCCATGGGCAGCTCGTACCGCTTCATTTTCGCGAGCCGTCCGTCAATATCGGCGTCGGCCCGGCCAAGGGCCGCGTCCCCCATTTGACCGGCGCGGAGTTCCGGAAGCATTTCCGCATCGCCGACAAGTCCGCCGAAGCCTTCGCGCTCACCTATGATGATTTTGACACGCTGGCCAAAGTCTACGGCCGGATGGGCGGGCTCGACCGGATCGCAACCATCGTGAAGGCGATCCGCGGGGAGCGCGCGAACAATATGCTGTTGCTCGACGGCGGGGATACCTGGGCCAATAGCTGGACGGCACTGCAGACAAAGGGCCAAGACATGGTCGATGTCATGGCCGAGTTGAAGCCCGACGCGATGACCGGCCATTGGGAGTTCACGCTCGGCGAGGCGCGTGTCACAGAGCTAACCGAAGCATTAGGTTTCCCATTCCTCGCTCAGAACGTGCGGGACAGCGAGTTCGAGGATCGCGTCTTTCCGGCGAGCAAGATGTTCGAGCGAAGCGGCGTAAAGGTTGCCGTGATCGGCCAGGCATTTCCCTTCACGCCGATCGCTAATCCGCGCTGGATGTTTCCGAAGTGGACGTTCGGCATCCGCGAGAGTGATTTGCAAAAGGAAGTCGACGAGGCGCGCGCTGCGGGCGCCGGGCTCGTTGTCCTGCTCTCCCACAACGGCTTCGATGTCGACGCGAAACTTGCCGAGATTGTCACCGGGATCGACGTTATCTTGTCCGGGCATACGCATGATGCGCTGCCTGAACCGGTACGCATCGGCGACACGCTCATTGTCGCGACCGGCTCCAACGGCAAGTTCGTTTCGCGGTTGGATCTCGACGTTCGGGACGGCGCGATCAAGGCATACCGCTATCGCCTGATCCCCGTATTCGCCGATGCAATCCGCCCAGATCCTGCAACCGCCGCGATCATCAAGCGTCACCGTGCACCATATGAGGCGGACCTCGCCCGCGTGCTCGGCAAAACCGAGACCCTTCTTTATCGACGTGGAAACTTCGCCGGCACACTCGACAACGTCATTTGCGAGGCCATGCTCACCCAGCGCGACGCGGAGATCGCGCTCTCCCCGGGCGTTCGGTGGGGCACCAGCTTGCTTCCCGGCCAGAACATCACATTCGAGGACATTACCAACGCCACCGCGCTGACCTATCCGGCCTGCTATCGCATGACGATGGACGGCAAGCGCCTCAAGGACGTGCTCGAGGATATAGCCGACAACATCTTCAACCCAGACCCGTTCTACCAGCAGGGCGGCGACATGGTTCGCACCGGCGGCCTTGGTTACACCATTGACATTTCTCAACCGGTTGGTCGCCGCATCTCCAACATGACCCTGCTCAAGTCCGGCGAGGCGCTCGACTCCAGCAAGGATTACGTCGTCACCGGCTGGGCAAGCATCAATCAAGGCACTGAAGGCCCGCCGATTTGGGATGTGGTCGCGAAACATATCGAGGACGCGAAGGTCGTCGCGCCGCGCGAGACCGACGTGGTCAAGGTGGTTGGCACCTGAGGTTTCCGCATCGGCGTCAACGCAGGTCCGGATAGACAATCGGGAGAGCGAGCGCATGACGAAGCAGCGTGAGGACGAGCCTGCTGGCATCGCACCGGAAACGTCGCGCCGCCGCTTTCTTACCAGCACCGTAGCCGGCGGTCTCATCGCAGCGGGCGGCGCGAATGCCGTTGCTAAAAGCCGGAAAAAGTTCGGCCCCAATCCCGACAACCAACCGCCCAACGTCCCCGATTGGTCGAAGACTCTGGGCGACGGCGTCGCGGACCATCCTTATGGCAAGCCCTCCAAGTACGAAGCGCACGTCGTGCGCCGCGACGTCGAGTGGCTGACCGCTTCGCGTCAGAGCTCGGTGAACTTCACGCCGCTGCACGATCTCGATGGCATCATCACACCGAACGGCCTTTGTTTCGAGCGCCATCATGGCGGTGCCGCCGAGGTGAGCCCGTTCGATCACCGCTTGATCGTGCATGGGCTCGTCGACAAGCCGCTCGTGTTCACGATGGACGACCTGAAGCGTTTCCCGCGCACCAATCGCATCCACTTTCTCGAGTGCGCTGCAAACTCCGGTATGGAGTGGCGCGGCGCCCAGCTCAATGGATGCCAGTTCACCCATGGCATGGTGCACAACGTGATGTACACCGGCGTGCGCCTCAAGGACGTGCTCGACGAGGCCGGCCTCAAGCCCAATGCCAAATGGCTACTTGTCGAAGGCGCCGATGCCGCCGGCATGAATCGGTCGCTGCCGATCGAAAAAGGGCTCGACGATTGCCTGCTCGCTTTCAAGATGAACGGCGAAGCGCTTCGCACCGAGCAGGGTTATCCCTTGCGTCTCGTCGTTCCGGGATGGGAAGGCAATCTTTGGATCAAATGGATCAGGCGTATCGAGGTCGGTGACCAGCCATGGTTCGCCCGAGAGGAAACCTCGAAGTACACCGACCTCATGGAGGACGGCCGCTCGCGACGGTTCACGTTCGTGATGGACGCCAAGTCGGTCGTCACCAATCCTTCACCGCAGGCGCCTTTCAAGGTGAAGGGCCGCAATATCATTACCGGCATCGCCTGGTCCGGCCGGGGTAAGATCACGCGCATCGACGTCACGCTCGACGGCGGCAAGAATTGGCAGGAGGCGCGTATCGACGGCCCTGTGCTGGATCGATCGCTGACGCGCTTCTATGTGGACTTCGACTGGCAAGGCCAGGAATTGCTGGTGCAGTCGCGTGCCCACGACTCGACGGGCTATGTGCAGCCGACAAAAGATGCTCTGCGCAAAGTGCGCGGCGTGAACAGCATCTACCACAACAACGGCATCCAGACCTGGTTGGTGGGTGCCAATGGGGAGACCGAGAATGTCGAGATCTCATAAGATCTGGCTTGCGGCAGCCCTCATAACCCTCCCGCTTGCGCATACCGAGGCTGCCAAGCTCGGCATCGGCCATGAGGCGACGCCCGAAGAAATCAAGGCCTGGGATATCGATGCACGTCCGGACGGTCACGGCCTCCCGCCCGGTAAAGGCACGGTCAAGCAAGGCGAGGACATCTACCAGACGCAATGCGCGACCTGCCACGGCGAGTTCGGGGAAGGCAAGGATCGCTGGCCCGTGCTTGCGGGTGGGTTCGACAGTCTCACGCATGATCGTCCCGACAAGACCATCGGCTCGTTCTGGCCAGAAGCCTCGACGATCTTCGATTACATCAAGCGCGCCATGCCGTTCGGCAACGCCCAGTCGCTGACCGATGACGAGATCTACGCGGTGACGGCCTATATCCTCAATCTCAACGACGTCATCAAGGATCAGAACTTCGAGCTCAATCAGTCGAACCTGGCATCTGTCAAAATGCCGAACAGGGACGGCTTCTACGACGACGATCGGGAAACCGCAGAAAGGCAGTTCTGGGGCGTCGATCCGTGTATGCAGGACTGCAAGACAGAAGCGAAGATTGTCAACCGTGCACGGGTCCTCGACGTGACGCCTGACGCAAAGACTGGTCCGAAGGTCGATTGATATGCCCGCGCGGCCGCCATCCCGTCGGGGCGCGTGCCTGATTGTAGCTTTGCTTTGGGGCATCGCTGCTGTGTCGAGCGTCGCAGCACCGGCCACCGCGGGCGACATCGCTTATGGCGAATATCTTTCGGCGGAATGCGCGACCTGCCATCGCAGCGACGGCGTGAACGAAGGCATTCCATCCATCGTAGGATGGCCTCCCGATAGATTCATCGCGATCCTGAAATCGTATAAGACGAAAGAACGCTCGAACCTTACTATGCAAACGGTCGCTGGCCGCCTTAACGATGAGGATATCGCAGCGTTGGCGGCCTATTACGCGACGCTGAAGCCTCACTAGTAGAGGCGTATTCATCCGGCCCCTGCAGAGTGATCTGAAAGGGAAAGGTTCGTAGGAGCACCGTTCGATGCAGATCAACCGACGCATCTTCGTTGCGGGTGCCGCAACCGCCGCAGGTACATTCTCCTTCAGCGCTCCCGCCGTTCTGGGTCAGGGCAAGCCAAAGGTGGTCGTGATCGGTGGCGGTCCCGGTGGCGCCACGGCAGCCAAATACATCGCTCGCGACTCCAAAGGCGCCATCGACGTGACACTCGTCGAGCCTGCGAAGCAATTCACGACTTGCTTCCACTCGAACCTCTACCTCGGAGGCTTCAAGACCTTCGACGAGATCACCCACGGTTACGACAAGCTCGCTTCGGCCTATGGCGTCAAACTCGCTCACCAGATGGCAACCGCCATCGACCGCGAGAAGCAGCAAGTGCGCCTGGCCGATGGCAGCACGCTCGCCTACGACCGCCTCGTACTCTCGCCCGGCATCGATCTCAAATACGATAGCGTTCCGGGCTGGGGCAAAGAGGACGAGGAGACAATGCCTCACGCCTGGAAGGCCGGACCACAAACGCGGCTCCTCAAGGCGAAACTCGATGCCGTCCCTGACGGTGGCGTGATCGTCATGATTGCACCGCCCAATCCATACCGCTGCCCACCGGGACCATACGAACGCGCTTCCATGATGGCGCACGCGCTCAAGAAAGCCGGCAAATCCAAATCAAAGATCGTCATCATCGATCCGAAGAAGTCGTTTTCGAAGCAGGGGCTCTTTCAAGAGGGCTGGGAGCGGCACTATCCCGGTATGGTCGAATGGCTCGCACCGGACATCCATTCCGGGCTGAAGTCGGTGGATCCCAAATCCAATACCGTCGTGACAGGCTTCGAGACCTACAAGAACTGCGCACTCGTCAACGTCATCCCGGCACAGACCGCAGGCAGCATTGCCCTCAATGCTGGCCTCGCGAACGAGACAGGCTACTGTCCAATCAAACCTGAAACCATGCAGTCGGCCGTCGACTCGCATATCTACATTCTCGGGGATTCGGCGATCGCCGGTGACATGCCGAAGTCCGCATTCTCGGCGAACAGCCAAGCCAAGGTCGCAGCATTGATGGTACGCGGCGAACTGACCAACTCGAAGACGTTCCCGGCACGCTATACCAATACGTGCTGGTCCCTCATCGATACCGACGACACCGTAAAGGTCGGCGGACGCTACGAGTCCGGGGACGGTAAGATCAAGGCCGTAGACACGTTCGTCTCGCAGACGGGAGAGACGCCGGATCATCGGAAGGAAAACCAGACCGAAAACGTAGGTTGGTATTCCGGAATCACGACTGACATCTTCAGTTGAGAGGCGGGCACCGAAAGGAAACCAACCATGGCCAACCTGACCAGACGCTCTCTCGTTGGTGGCATCGCCGCCGGCGGTAGTATAGTCGCTGCAGCCGCCGCGCTTGCCGAGCCGAAAACGCTCGGCCTTGATGCGCTGAAGAAAGACACAGACATCGCGTGCGTCTACCACTGCGACTTCGGCGATCCGAAGCGGATCCAGCAGATGGCCGTCAATATCTCGAACCATCTCTCGGTCTACGGCGCAGACCCCTTCCAGCTCAAGATCGTGGTCGTTGCTCACGGCAGCGGCATCAAGCCGTTCCTGACGGACCTGGAGGGAACACCCTGGAGCGGCAATCCAATGCCGCCTGAGGTGTTTCAACGGTTCGTCGATCTCGCCAAGTCGGGTATCGAAGTCTATCTCTGCCAAATAACTTTCAAGAATAACAAGATCGACCTTGCAAAGGCGCGATCTGACGAATTCATCCGTCTCGTGCCGTCAGGTGTCGCCACGATCGCTGCGCTGCAAGCCAAAGGCTATGCCTACATCAAGATCGGCTGATACAGATAGCAAGATCGTTCACTGACCGAGCCTCGGCAGTATCGTACGGCGTCGCGTTGGCAGTCACAGCGCATTACATCTCACGACGCATCACATCACGCCGCGAGTGTGCACTTGCCGTTATTGATCACCGTCACCTCGCGTTCTTTGAGCCGGCAACGGAACGACACCACGCTTCCATCAACCCACATATCGGTGAGGATTGTCTCTCCTGGATAGACGGGCGACGAGAAGCGTACATCGAAACCGCGGATCCTTGTGTGATCGTACTTCGCGACCTCACGCAGGATCGTGCGGCATGCGGTGCCGTAAGTGCAAAGCCCGTGTAGGATCGGAACTGGGAAGCCAACTCGTTTGGCCAACTCGGGATCGGCATGTAGAGGATTGCGGTCGCCGTTCAGGCGATAGAGCAGCGCCTGGTCGATCCGCGTCTCGGCCGTCGCCGTAAGATCCGGCTTGCGATCGGGCAGTTTGTGTGGCTCGAGCCCACTCCCCGATGGCCCACCGAAGCCGCCATCGCCACGGGCGAACGTCGTCGAGATAAGCGTGTAGAGGGTCTCTCCCGTCTGCGCGTCCTTCGCGACCATCTCGCTGTTGATGATCGCGCCCTTGCCCACTCCTTTGTCGAAGGCCGAGAGAACCCGACTGTCCACCGTGATCTCGCCCTCCGGCTCGAGCGGCTTTTCGAGCATCAGACGCTGCTCGCCGTGTACCACTTTCGTGTAATCGTAGCCGCAGTCCTTCAGGAGCGGTATGCGCTGCAGAACCGTCGCCATTGTCGCGATCGTCTTCAGCTTTTGCCTTTCGAATGTGTAGGCGAGCTCATTCTCGTCATATGGATCGCGGCTCATGCCAACACCCAAGGCATAGAGCATGGTCTCGCGATCGGCCCACTTGAAGCGGTCCCCGGTTCGCTTGAGGCTCATCAGACGGTCGTAGACGAGGGCCATCGGCAGCACTCCAAAATCAGCTTCCTCCCCGGCCTATTGACGCCGGAGAGGCTAGCCCTTGCACTCAATCGAGCTCGAGCCCGTCCATGCCAACGTTCTTCTTCACCTGGGTCATCATTTCCCGGAACAGTCGGCCCGCCTCGCGAGGATCTTCGACCTGCCCGACCTCCGCCCCCCGTCGCCAACCCTCAAGAACGGCAATCCGGCTGAAACCGGCCTGGAAGACACGGCCGGTGATGTCGGAAGCCTCCTCACTCGCAAGATAGACGACCGTCGGTGACACCCATTTCGGATCTCGCAATGCGACCTGCTCGGCGGTGAGCTCTCTCAGCCCTTCCGTCATGCGCGTCTGTGCTGAAGGCGAAAGGCTGTTGACCGTCACACCGAACCGCTTCAATTCGCGCGCAGCGATAACCGAGAATGCAGCTATGCCGGCCTTCGCGGCGCCGTAGTTCGTCTGGCCGACGTTGCCGTAGAGACCCGACGTCGAGCTCGTGTTGATGACAGCCGCCTTGACCGGACCGCCGATCTCCTTCGACTTCTCACGCCAATAGGCTGCGGCATGCCTGGTCGGACAGAACGTCCCCTTGAGATGCACCTGGATGACCGCGTCCCACTCGTCTTCCGTCATGTTAACAAGCATGCGATCGCGCAGAATACCGGCATTATTGATCAGGACGTCGAGCTTTCCGAAGTGCGCGACCGTCGCATCGATCAGGCTCTTCGCACCGGTCCAGCTCGAGACATCAGCGCCATTGACGATCGCCTCGCCACCCATGGCCTTGATCTCGGCCACCACCTGCGCCGCCGGCCCCTCGTCCCGTCCTACACCGTCGACATTCGCCCCGATATCGTTGACGACGACTTTGGCACCTTCCTTGGCGAGCAACAGCGCATGCTGGCGCCCAAGGCCACGGCCTGCGCCCGTTACGATCGCCACTCGCCCTTCGCATAGGCGCGCCATGTCCAATTCCTCCTGATCCTGTTGGGACAGGTCAGCAGTCTGCGCTGACAAACCGTCAACTGCAACCGCTCACGGAGGGTAGCGAGAGTATGCCCAGCAAGTACCAGATGCCTCGCGTGGCGGAAGCGCTTCACCGGCGTCCGATAAGCTGCCAAGCAATCGCCATCCCGACAAAATAGGCGCAGGAAAGACCGAGCACGACGCTAGGCAGGGGGCCGCCGGGGAACCCTGTCGCAAGAATCCAGAACCCTGCGCCCAGTCCAGCGGCAGCCACCGTCACGTTGAGCGCAAAGCAGCGGCCAACGCGCATCGGATGAATCCAGTGCATTGGCACGAACGTCAGCGCAGCCAGCGTCAGACACAAGCTCATCGCAACCCAGTCCGGCACTCCCCAGGCAAAAAAACAGAACGCCACCAGATTCCAAACGGCCGGAAACCCCACAAAGCAGTGATCGTCGGCTTTGCTCTCTTTGTCGGCGAAATGATAGAGCGAGCTCAAAAGTAACAAGGCTGCAGTCACGACCCCGGCCGCCCCGTCGAGAAAACCACCACGCAAGAGCGCCAGCACCGGAACGAACACGTACGTCACGTAGTCGACAATGAGATCAAGGCGCTCGCCGGAAAAACGCGGAACCGTTACCTCGACGGACGCCGCGCGCGCGAACGTACCGTCGACTGCATCGATGAAGAGCGCCAGCAGCAACCAGGCAAAACCGGCCTCGAATTGCCCATCTAGAATCGCAAGCGTCGCTAGCAAGGCGCACACGCTGCCCGACGCCGTAAAGACATGCACCGCATACCCGGCCATCCGACGAGCCGCGCTTGCACCTCCGTGCATGTCGATCTCCCACAATAGAAAAGGAGCGCCGCAGCGCCCCTCCGAATAAACCGATTGCACCTGTGCGACTCAAGTGCACGCGTCAAAAGCGGTGTTTCAGCGACCCTCGGATCTGCATGTCGTCACCCGGCAGCGTTTGACCTTGCCGCTCCGCCTCTTCGGCTTTCTCGTTTACGCCGTAAAGAAGCTCCAGGCCGAAATCGAATTTAGGCAACACACCGAGCTTGCCCAATCCCGGAATCCGCACCTCAACTCCGGCAACTGGAGCGACGGAAACACCTGTATCCTTGAGATCGAGCGACGGTACACCGGGCGCAACCTTGGAGTCCGACTGCTCCTGTTGCTCGCCGCCGGCTACGCCACCCTTGCTTTCTTGAAACGCCAGCGCCGCCGAGCTCAACGCTCCCAGCCCACAGCACACCAGCATCCACTTCAAACGTCGCATGTTTCTCAAATCCCGCGTCCTCAACGCCGCACGCAGATTTACGCACTAAATGACCCCACACTCTGGCGAACTCAAGTCTTCATCCACAGCAGTAAAGGCACGAATAACATTTGCCGCTCCGCTGTGGTGTTTGCGCCATGTTGCATTTTTACGACAGCACGCCTCCTAGTGGCGAAAAGCAGAAAGGCCGCCTCGCGGCGGCC
Source organism: Hyphomicrobiaceae bacterium (assembly GCA_050250755.1). Classification (GTDB taxonomy): domain Bacteria; phylum Pseudomonadota; class Alphaproteobacteria; order Rhizobiales; family Hyphomicrobiaceae. The sequence continues at coordinate 24,329 of JBFWOB010000010.1, read as the reverse complement.
TTTCCTTATCGTTCGATCACGATCAGATCAGAAGTTGATCTTCGTGCCAAGCATGAAGACCGAGAAGTCGCTCACGCCGCTTACGCCTTTGTTCAGCGATGCATTGCCGCCGAGGAAGCCGGTCGCGTCGAGAGAGTAGTTCTTGTAGCTCGCGTAGATTTCCATCGCCGCATTATCGAGGTTCTGTGTGATGCCGAGGCCCCACATGTTCACTTCGCTATTGGAGCTGATGACCGTGTTGTTGTTGTAGTTCGCGTTGTTGGTCAGGAAGGCATTCTGCTCGAGTCCACCTTCGGACTCCAGGTACTCACCATAGAGAACGGTGTTACCGATGCCGAAGAAGTTCTTAGAGATACCACCTGAGAGGAAGTACCACTTGAGATCCGGACCCAAGTACTCGGTGTTGACGGGACCCAAGCTTCCATCGACTTCACGTGAACCGGCGGCGCCCGTGAAGAACAGTCCGGTTGGCACGTGCAAGACCGACAACGATCCCTTCAGATCGCTCGATTTGGCATCGCACGTCGTGGTGCAGAGGTCGCCGGTTGTGAGGACGCCGAACTGCGTGGGAGCATTAAATTCGGTGTTCTCTTGATAACCGATACCAAAGGCAACCCGGAAGCCGTGATGTTCGCCGGCATAGCGCAGGGCAACGTCCCAGAAATTGTCTTCGGCAACCGCCGCTTGAACGCTGAAGCCAGCCAACGTCGGCGTTTCGTACAGGACGTGATTGCGACGATCCGTATCGAACGATTCGTTGCCGCGGATCGCGCCAGCCCAGGTCACGCCCGTATTGGCGATGAGCCCATTGTTACCACGGAGGAGGAAACCGCCGTTGTGCAGTGCGATGTCCGGCGTGGACGCAACGCCCTTCTGACCCAGGTCGATCAGAATGAGGTTATCCGTCGAGGTCGAACCCTGGCCGAGCTTCACCATGCCGAGTCGGGCATGCTTCAACCAGACCGTGGCATCGCGAAGGCCTGCGCAGCCAGCCGTCGAGCCGCCGGGGCAGTTACCCGACGTGCCGAGATCATCACCACCGTTAAGCTGGTTGACGGAGCTGCTGCTGGCGCCCGTCACAGCAAACTCGTAGGTGAAGCCGGCGGAAACATCGGGAGCGATATTCGCCGTGCCCTTGAACCGGAAGCGCGACGTATTGTTCGAGTCTTCGTTGAAGTAGGTGTCGGACTGGCTACCGTCATCCCACCACATTACCTGAGCGCCGACGAAGCCGGAGATCTGCAATGACACCTTGCGGTTGCCTTTGCGGACCGTCGTAGCCTCAAGTTCCGCGATGCGCTCTTCGAGGTCAGCGCAGCACGAACCGCCAAGGTCGGCAGCGTAGGCCGTCGTACCCATCAGGGCCGTGACCGCCGCCGCGATGGCGAACTTTTTCGCAGTATTCATTCTAGGTCTCTCCAGTTCTTCTCTCGTGCAGGAAGCAGCACGCGCAGCCCGGCGTTAGCTTCCGTGTCCCTGCGAGACCGCACGCACGCGCGTGAAGCGCACGCCGCCTCGAAGAGACGCGAATGACGCGAAAGCAACTGATACGAACGCTGGAGAACTCCGTGCGGAGGGTCTCGCGATTGGCGCCGGGCTATGCTTCCTGCGCTTCTGCGACCGGTCCGGGAGGCTTGCGCCCCTTACTCCGACCCGGTGACCGACTGGCTCGTCTTATGAACCAACCGCACGACTCGACTGGTGAGTCAGGCTTAGTGCAGACGTCGGGGGTCGGCAAACGCTGCGATAGGAAACCCTGAAGGAAATGGGTCACTTGTTGCTTACGCGCCACGAACGCCCCAATGTTCCCCCTGTGTTCCGGGTTCCTTTAACAAAAACTTACGTGATTGAAGGCCTGAAAATGGCAATTCCGAGCCCATAGTTCAGGCTTTACGGCGCCTTTTATCGAGCGAACATCGAAAAACGCATCGACCGTTGTCAGAAGATTCGCGGGTGTCGTCCTTCGACGGGATACTCGGGATCGGTATAACCGGCCGATGAAGGGTGGCCCGGCGCCACGAGCCGATCCACGAATGCTTCGTCCTCTGCACTCCAGGTGTAGTCGATATACGAAAGATAGCTCGTCCATTGCTCGAATGTTCGCGGACCCGCGATCACCGACGTGACCGCCTCATTATTGAGCACCCACGCCACCGCCAACCCAACAAGCGTACGCCCTTTTGCTTGCGCATACGCGTTGAGGTCTTGCGCAATAGTGAGTGACTCCGGACGCCACTCCGTCTGCATCATACGTCGATCACCACGTCCCGCCCGCGTATCGGGTGGTGCATTGCTTCCAGGCTGATACTTGCCGGACAAGATACCCCTCGCCAACGGACTGTAGGACGCGACGCCGAGGTCAAATGCGCGCGCAGCCGGCAGAAGCTCGACCTCGGGTGTTCGGGTCATGATGTTGTAGTAGGGCTGTAGAACAACCGGAGGCGGCGCCTCGGCCTCCTTGCACGCCTGCACAATCACCGGAATATGCCACGCGCGCACGTTCGAAAGGCCCCAGCAGCGGATCTTTCCAGCGCGGATGAGGTCACCGTATGTCCGCGCCACCTCGGTCCATGGCACGGTCGGATCGACGCGGTGAATATAACTGATATCGATCCAATCCGTGCCGAGCCGTTTGAGCGAGGCATCGGTCGCCTGGATCATATTTCGGCGCGAGAGGCCACGCTCGTTGGGACCGGGCCCCATCGGCTGTGCCAGCTTCGTCGCAAGGATCCAGTGATCGCGCTTGCTGCGGATTGCCCGACCCGTGACTTCCTCGGAGCGACCCTTCTCATAAGTATTTGCCGTATCGATGAAGTTGACGCCCTGATCAGCAGCATGAGCCACGATGCGCTCTGCCTCATCCGCGGGGCATGGCCCGCCGAACATCATCGTGCCGAGGCAGATCGGCGAAACTTTGAGGCCGCTCTTTCCGAGCGCACGATAAACGAGCACGGACATTGCAGCCTCCTCGATGAGCGAAATCGGCGATCATCTCGCCATTTAAGTGTGCCTAGCAGGCATGGCCACGATTGACGAGCGCAGCCGCCCATGCCTGAACAACTGGCAGCCGGGCGAAATTGCCGGAGCGAACGGGAGAGGCCCTGCGATGCAAAGGCAAACCGACATAGCGGCTCGCGCCCCGGGGCCATTGCTCATCCTGGCAGCACTCGGTCCATTCAGTCTCGGCTACTTCTTCTCCTATCTCTATCGGGCAGTAAACGCAGTCGTCGCTTCGGATCTCGTCAGAGATGTTGGTCTGACCGCGGCAGAGCTCGGCCTCCTGACTTCAGCATACCTCCTGTCGTTCGCCCTGTTCCAGCTCCCCCTCGGCATCCTGCTTGATCGTTTCGGTCCCCGGCGGGTCCAGTCGGCGCTCGTCGCTACGGGCGGAGTCGGGGCTCTGCTCTTCGCTGCCGGCCAGGATACCCTCACGCTTGCCCTGGCGCGCGCCATCATCGGTGTCGGGTTTGCTGGTGGCCTGATGGCAAGCTTCAAGGCAGTCGTCATTTGGGTGCCCGAGCCCCGCAGAGCGCTCGCCAACGCCTGCGTGATGTCGCTAGGCGCAGTGGGCGTCATTTCCGCGTCGGCTCCGACCGAATGGCTGGTGCATCATGTCGGCTGGCGGCTTGCCTTCGTGTTGCTTGGCATTGTCACGGTCGCGGTCGGCGCGCTCATCTATGTCGCTGTGCCCGAGAAGCAGACGGAGCCGGCGCCGCCCACCACACTCAAAGAGCAGATCGCAGACGTAGGCCGCATCTACCGCTCCCCTGTCTTCCTGGCACTGGCCCCCGCGCTTGCGATTCCGGCCGGCTCGCACTTGGCGCTTCAGACCCTCTGGGCCGGCCCCTGGTTTCGCGACGTGGCTGGTTTGGACAGATCCGACATCGCACAGGCGCTGACGATCATGGGAGTTGCATTCTTGATCGGTGTGCTCGGTAGCGGCATCGTCGCCGATCGCCTGACGCGGCGCGGCGTTAGCCTGCTCGACGTGAATCTGGGCTTTCTCGCGATCTATCTCGCTTCGCTGACAGTCATCATTCTCGAGGCGCCTGTCCCAGCGATCATTCCGTGGTCGATCTTCGCCATGACAGGCCACACAGCCGTGCTCGCCTACCCCTGGCTCTCACGCTATTTCGGCGCCCGGCTGTCCGGTCGCTCGAACACCGCCGTCAACCTGCCGCTGTTCGGCTACGCATTTCTTGTGCAGTCCGCCATCGGTTGGGTCATCGACCGCTTTCCCCAGACGAGTGCCGGTGGCTATTCGCCAGCCGCCTACCGGACTGCATTCACTATCGTGCTTGCGATCCAGCTCATCTCGGTCGCTTGGTTTCTTTTCAACCGAAGTCGGCTGAAAGAGGCGGAACGTGCGATGTGGCACCCCGACTGAGTTTAGCGGTTGGGCGCATGCCGCATCGCGCAATGGATCAGCCTAGGTTGTATGTCTTTGCCATCTCGGGATCGCGGCTCGCAACCAGACGCGCGAGGTCAACGATCACCTTTGCCTGCTTCCAAGTCGCGTCGTCCTGGAATTTTCCATCAACGATGGCGGCTCCCGAGCCGTCCGGCATCGCCGCAAGAATCTTGGCGGCGAATGCCACCTCGGCCGGTTCCGGCGAAAAGACCCGCTTGGCGATGTCGATCTGGGTCGGATGCAACGACCAAGCGCCAAGGCACCCCTGCAGAAACGCATTGCGAAACTGCGACTCGCAGGCGGCCAAATCCGAGAAGTCGCCGAACGGTCCGTAGAACGGTTTGAGCCCATACATCAAGCAGGCATCGACCATCTTCTGCACCGTGTAGTGCCAGAGGTCCTGCTGATAGGCCATGCGCGGCGCCTTCGCATCGGCGCCGGGTGCCATGTCGGCGAGAACCGCGTAATCCGGATGCCCACCCCCGACCCGCGTCGTCTTCATGCCGCGCGAAGCCGCGAGATCGGCCGGCCCAAGGCTCATGCCATGCATGCGCGGTGAGGCACCAGCGATCGCCTCGACGTTCCGCACGCCTTCCGCCGTTTCGAGAATCGCATGAATGAGAATGGGCTTCGTGATCTTGTGCTTGGCCTCGAGCTGCGCCAGAAGCTGATCGAGATAATGAATGTCCCACGGCCCCTCGACCTTTGGCAGCATCATCACGTCGAGCTTTTCGCCGACAGCCGGCACGATCTCGAGGATATCGTCGAGACCCCACGGCGAGTTCAGACAGTTGATCCGTGTCCAAAGCCCCGTGCCGCCGAAGTCGTTGTCACGCGCCATGGCGATGAAACCCTTGCGCGCGTTCTCTTTTTGGTCGGCCGGAATGGCGTCCTCGAGGTTGCCGAGCACTACATCGACTTGCTTGATCAGATCAGGCACGCGCGCGCGGATCTTCTCATTATGCGGCGGCACGAAATGGATCATCCGCTCCAACCGCACGGGCAGGCTGCGATAGGGCTCCGGAGCGCCTGTCGCGAGAGGAACGTAGAATTTGGCGGGGGTGCGGGTCGGATTCATGGGCAGGGCTCGGATTCGCGTGTTCTGAGGAGATTGGCGCCTTGTAACCCGCTTTGCTGCGCTGCGAAAGGCGCCCGGTGCGGGACAACACCGCAAGCCTACCCGTCGGCGTCGGGCATCGGCAGGTCGATGGAAAACAATTCGACGAGCGATCAAGCCCTAGGCTGATCGACCCAGCGTGTGTTCCACCACATCCACTGCTCGGGCCGTTCGCGGATCCATTCCTCGAAAACAGCAAAAATGGCCGACGTAAGCTCCAACGCGTCGGCCTTCTTGTCCTTCGAACGTGGTACGGGAATTTCTCGCACTTCGTAAATGAACCGACTTGACTGTCCGACGCGTAAACACCGGCCCAAGAGCACACGGGCCCCCAAATGGCGTGCGATGCCAGCTGGCGCGGTGGTGAAACGCGAGGTCCGACCGAGAAACGGAACGGGCTCGCCTCGCCGATCGAAATGATCGACGACAAAACCCAGAGCACCGCCCGAGCGTGCGCGGTCAATTAGCTTGCGCGCCGTGCGCTGGCCGGTGCCGTCGCTGTCCTCGCGGTCGCCTTTGCCGAGGAGGCCGCCCGGAAACAGGATTTGCCGCGTTTCTTTCAGCCACAGATCTATCAGCGGATTGTCCAGCGGCTTGTATACGCCCGTCGGTGGACGCCGAAAGGCATCGAATGGCCAGATCGCGAGCTCCCAGTTCCCCATATGCAGCGTGCAACCGACGATCGATCCCGGCTCGGCCGTGCGGTGCATCCATTTTTCATGATCGATGATCTCGATCCGAGAGGGGGCGGCGACCATACGATCGAGTACCAATGTCTCGGCGAATGTACGCCCCATGTTGGCCCACATTTCGCGCGCGATGGCGTTGCGCTCGGCCTCGGGCTTATCGGGAAACGCAATCGCAAGATTGGCGAGCGCACGGCGATGTTGGCGCAGTCGCGGACCAACGACCCGCATGATCTGGGCGCCAACAGTGGCGAGCCTTTCGACCGTCAGCAGGCGCGCCACTGCGATGACGACCCTCAGGGCGCGATATTCCAACCGATGTCGCAGGCTTGGCCGTGCCGTTTCCGGTACCTCACCTACGACCATCGGCGGTTTGACCACATCCATTGCTCGGGTGCCTCCCGGATCCACGCCTCGAACTCGCGTTGCATGGCGGCCGTGATCCATTTCACGTCGTCACCTGGATTGGCGGAACGCGGGACTTTCAACTCCTTGATATCCACCTCGAAGCGGCTCTCTTTCCCAATCCTGATGCACCGGGCGAGCCAGATACGTGCACCAAGCCGGCGCGCGATCATCGCCGGGATCATCACGGACTTGGCGTCCTTGCCGAAAAACGGCACTGGCAGCCCGCTCTTGTCGTAGAGATCGCAAACGAGCCCGAGCCGACCACCGTGCCGTACGAAATCCGTGATCTGCCGGGCGGTCCGTTGGCCTTCTTCCCAATTTCCATCCACCTTGCCCTTACCGAGCAATCCACCTGGATAGAGGTCGCGGCGCTGGTGGCGAAGGTAGGCGTCCACATAGGGGTTCTTGACGGTCCGATAGACCGCGGCCGGGTTCGCGCCAGCAACCACCAGCGGCCAGATTGCGAATTCCCAGTTGCCCATGTGCAAGGAGCAGCCGATCGCGGGCCCAAGCTTGTCCTTGTAGCGAGCGAACACGTCCGCGTTGGCGATGCGAATGCGCCCAGGCTCACGGATCAGCCGATCGACATGCATGGTCTCGGCCATTACCCGACCAAGGTTTCCCCACATCGCCCGCGCAATCGCGTCGCGCTCGGCCGGTGTCTTTTCCGGAAACGCGATCGCAAGATTGTCCAGTGCCCGCTTGTGCCGTCGCAATCGTGGCGCGACCAGTCGCCAGATATGCGCCGAGACAGCAGCGGCCGTATCGACCGGCATCAACCGGACCAAGCCGACCAGTAGCATCAGCAGCGCGTATTCCAGCCTGTGGCGGAGATCGACCAGCGCAGAAGACATCTAAGAGCCGGCGCCCCCTCCACACGGCACCGCGGCCGCCTCGCTGAGATCATGACATCCGAACGGATTTCATATGATGCCATTGCAACCGCAACCTCTCCCGTCAAGCGAGACGTCCGCCGCAGCGCCCCTTTTCGCACAGAGAATTGGGCCTTCACCCGTGCCGCCCCGCCGATCGGACTGGAGTGATGGCCTCTGACTGCACCACAGGTTGCATCAGCCGCGGTAGCGCACCGCCAGGCCCCATGCCTTCCCGCATGAAGAGCCGGCGCAAAGGGCCGATCGTCTTTAGAGCTGCCAAACCCGCGCTGCGTGCAGCATCCGCGGACAGCCAATCGGCGATCAGCGACCTGTTCAGCGTGTCGACAACAGCGGTCCGGCTAGCGACGTCGGCTCGGCGCGTCCGATCATAGGCCTGCAACAACTCAGGTGCGCCGGGATCGCTTCCGGACGCGATGGCGTCTGCGACCAGTTCTGCTAACCAGGCAGCATCCCTGAGTCCGAGATTCAGTCCCTGAGCCCCGATGGGCGGCAATCTGTGTGCAGCTTCGCCTACGAGCGCCACACGCCGCCCCCCTAGCGTATCGGCCGTCACCCCTGAAAGCGGAAAGCTCGCCCGAGCGCCGACCGAAGTGACGCCACCCAACACGCCCCCTAGAGCTTGGTCCAACGCCCCCGCGAACGCCTCATCATCGAGCCCAAGCAACCTCTCCGAGACTTCCGGTGTCTCAACCCAGACGAGGCTCGACCAGTTTCCCCGCAGCGGCACTGTCGTCAGAGGGCCGGAGCGGCGATGCAGTTCTGTCGAAATTTCATTGTGAGGGCGCCGGTGCGAGAACCGCCCGGCAAGCGCCACTTGGGGATAGCTCCAGCTCCGGTCACTGATGCCAGCAGCCTTCCGGCACAGCGATCGTTCGCCATCTGCACCGATGATGAGAGCAACTTCGGCTCGCTCTCCATCGCTCATATCGATGTATGCAGCGCCCGCTTCGGTCTCCACCGCGAGCGCGGTCGCCTCGTGCCAATCGATAGCAGGAGAGCTTACAGCCCGCCCTGCCAGCGTCGTCAGCAACGCGCTGTTTTCGATGTTCACGCCGAACGCGTCGACGCCAATCTCTGATGGGTTGAAGAGAACTTCGGGCGCGCGGAACAGGCTGCCGGTCGCATCGATCAGGCGAAGACCCCTCAGGGGAACGGGCGCCGGCTCAAGCCTCTCCAGCACATCGAGCCGCGTCAGAAAATCGACGCTCGGCCCGAACAGCGCCGTCGATCGGGTGTCCCGTAGCGCCTGCGCTGGATCAAGCCTCGGCCCGATGAGCAATGTCGCGACATCAAGCTTAGCGAGCGCGAGAGCCGCCGAAAGCCCCGCAAGCCCAGTTCCCACGACGGCAACGGAGGACAAACCGCGCGCGCTCCCATTCGCTCGCTGAGTTTCCGGTCTCGGCATGGCCTCCTCGCTTGGAGCGCGCTAAAATGTTGGTCCTGCGGCGTCGATAGCATCGCCGCAATTCCGCACCAATTGGATTATCATTTCTGGACCCAGAGGCTGCCAGCGAGCCACGGAATGGCTCCACCAGAATTGCGTAAATGGCCGCCTGCAGCGCTTCCGATACGCGCACTCGCGAGCATGAGATGACGCGCACGGAAGAACGCCACAAAAGTTAACACCTTCAGGTTCCGCCCACTTCGAATGTGTGGCAGCGCAACCACTGTGATCGATGCGAGATTGTCACATTGCGTTTTTGAGTACCCCTACCCTTTTGAAGTTTCTTCTCTTTCCGTCTGCCCACAGACCGGATCAGCATCGGTCCGCCACGGCCATCTTGCGACCGCAAAACGCCGATCAAGATAGCCCAACAGCATCGGAAAACGTTCGTCCGTTTCTTGCCAAGCCTCATAAGCGGATTGAGAAAGCGGCTAAAAACAAGGCTCGACTCGAATCATCGTGTCTTCAAGGCAACATCTCTACGTCGAACTGGGGAAATTCGAGCTTTTTTCCTTAACAGGGCCGCCCCCCTTTCGTAAGTCTAGCTCACCGAACGAGGTCGATGGCCGTATCAGGCAATCGCAAGCACAGTGGCTGATCGGCCGTCGGCGGTGGGACCATCTAGTTGCGGACCTAGCTTCAAGTAGCAAGTGGCTTGGGGTAGCGTTAGTCAGGAGATGTACGTATGTATGGGGGACTGCTCAAGACGGCTAGCGCTGTGGCGATGCTCGCTGCTGCTGGCCTGTTCGCCAACGCGAACGCCGCTGATTTTGGGGGGGACTGCTGCGCAGACCTCGAAGAGAGAGTAGCCGAGCTCGAATCGTCGACCGTTCGCAAGGGCAACAGGAAAGTCAGCCTGTCGATCTCCGGCTTTGTCGGCGCCCAGGCGATGTGGTGGGACGACGGCACCCAGACCGACACCTACTTTAACGACGACGGCAACAACACATCGCGCTTCCGCTTCCTCGGTACGGCGAAGATTTCGCCGGCGATGACGGCTGGATTCACATATGAATTCTCCGGAACGATGGCGGGATCCCAAGGCCAAAATCAAGGCAATTCCGGTGATGACCTCGGCGCCAGCGGCATGCTTGCGGGCGCTGTCGGAGGACCTTGCGGCAGTGTATCGTCGGGCGGTTGCGTCATTCTGCGTGATGCGACAGTCTGGTTACGACACAAACAGCTTGGCATGGTCAAGATCGGTAAAGGCTCAACCGCTACCGACAACTTGATCTTGATCGACCTTGGCAATAAGGGCGTCAGCTCGACACCTGACGCTGCGCTGCACAATGGAAGATTCTTCCTGCGCGGCAACAACGGCGTCTTCGGAGGCGCGACGTGGGATGCTGCCATTCGCGGCAGTGAATCGTTCGACACGGACCGCCGCAAACACGTCCTCTATGAAACGCCGACACTGGTTGGATTCACGCTGCAGGCTGCTGTTGCGGAAGACAATTTCTGGGACGTCGCGCTGCGGTACGCTGGTGAGTTCGGTGGATTCCGCCTTGCAGCCGGCATCGGCTATCAGGAGAACTCCGAATTCAATAGGCCCGACATCGGGATCGGTGTCGGCGATACTTCGGTCACGTGCCTGAATAACTGCGACGTAAAGGCCACGGACCTTAAGGGATCTGCCTCTATCCTACACGTCCCGACGGGCCTGTTTGTGACAGGTGCAGCCGGCAAACGCGAACTCGATGGACAGGCTATAGCGGGTGACCCAACGTCGTCTTATGTTGGTCCCGACATTACGTGGTGGTATCTCTCGGGTGGTATCTCGCAGAACTTCTTCGGGGTCGGCAAGACTGTTCTATACGGCGAGTATCTCAACTCTCAAGGCGGACTTGAGCAGTCCGCTTTCGTAACCGCAAACGCCAACTATGTGAACAACGACGCTTTCGCTGGTAGCTCATCCAGCGAGGCCCAGATGTGGGGTGTCGGCTTGACCCAGCACATCGACGCCGCGGCGATGGAATTGTACGTAAGCTACAAGAACTACTCGTTGGATGCGAATGGGTTTACTGGTGTAACCACTAGCCTCAACTCCGGCGCAGGCGGCGTGGCCGACTTCCAGACGGTTATCGTCGGCACCAGGATCAACTTCTGATCCCAGATCGCAGTGCACTTCAAGCGGCCAGTCCCTCGGGGCTGGCCGTTTTCGTTTGCGGGATTGGCTTGGAAACGTAGAAGCCATTGGCAACTACTCAGCCAATGAGTTTGAGACGACACGGATGCGCCGCGACGGCTCCCCGCATTTCATCAGATCAGGAAAGCGGTGCCGACGATCCGGGACAGCTTACACGCCGGTCAAAAAAGCCGACCGCCATTCGGTACGCCACGCTCCGGGCTGATCAGCACGACATCGCCGTCGTCGTCCGGAAAGCCGAGGGTCAGAACCTCGGACATGAACTTCCCGATCTGCCGTGGTGGAAAGTTCACAACCGCAGCCACCTGACGGCCGATCAAGGTCTCGGGTGAATAATGCTTTGTGATCTGGGCTGAACTCTTCTTGATTCCAATCAGCGCCCCGAAATCGATGCGGAGCTTAAAGGCCGGTTTGCGCGCCTCGGGAAATGGTTCCACGGCGACAATAGTGCCGACGCGGATGTCGACCGCCAGAAACTGATCAAAGCCGATCTGGTCGGCCGCGTTGTCACCGCTCATGCTCCCCGACGCCTTCTTTCCCGCGACTCGTCACTCAAACCTCGTCACGCGGCCGGCGTCGAGGGTTCTTCGCGAAACTCGCCGCCCTCGTCCCGATCACCGCGGTTCCGCGCCTCGCCGGCCCGAGCTCGCATACCACGCGCGGCACCACAAAACGCGCCCGCGACCCGCCGCATGCCAGACATCATGTCGTCTGCTCTTCTCAATGCCCTTTCGCCACGCCGCAGACGCCTATCCAGGGCCGCCATGGTCCGAGCCAAGCCCGGATCCTCATCCTCAAGCCAGATCCGAAAAACGGCGGTATAGACTGATGCCAGGCCAGCGACACGCGTCATTCCATCAAGCCCGCCTGAACCGATCCCGGCCGCCTCGAGCATCCAGCGATTGGCCGCCAGCCCTCGCGCCACCTGGGCAGGATCTGGAGGTCGGTTCGCCGCGATTGACCGAAGAGCAGGTTTCCAAGGCGCCAGCACATCGAAACGGCTCATCACCACTTCGAACAAGGCATCGCGTTTCGCCTGTACCTCGTCCCGAGCAGGTGCACGGGACAGCACCTCGTCATTCACGAGGTCAGTGAATGCCGCCAGAATCTCCGATTTCGACGCGAAATGCGCCTTCAGGGCAACAAGGTTCGTACCGGCGCGCGAAGCAATATCCGAGAGCGTCACGCTATCCCATGACGTCTCCGCGGCCAACGCCAGGGCGGCTGAAATGAAGCGGCCCTTCTCCGTGTTCAGATCGAGCATGGCATCGTTCCTTTCGCACCAAAACATAAGGTGCGCTGGAAACATATGAAAGAGGTCGGACGGGCTCATCGCCCGAAGAGTTCGCGAGGATCTCGGACCGAACGCTCTTTTGCGGTCCATCGCGGGCGCTGTCACCCGCGGCCGCCCGATCAGCGTACGCGCTTGTAGAGAATGCCGTTGTAGACAAACGAATCCCGGCCCCGATAGGGGCTATCCGGCGCGAGATATATGACCCCGTTCGGCTGGCGCCGAAGCTGTGCAGCCGGTTTCGGCGCAGACCACCCGAAGAAACCCGACCCTCCGCTCGATACCATGCGCTGAGAAGGCACTCCGCGCCCGCCCATCGACGCTTCACGCATCCGCTCAGATGCCCGGCGGTTCGCAAGACGCGGCACCGGCGGCGTCCCAAAAACTTCGATCCGCGTTCGCGCATACCCGTGCTTATGTACCAACGCGTAGAATCTCGCCGCATTGCCCGTCGCGAGCCGCACGCAGCCATGCGAAGCGGCCGTTCCCAGCAATCCGGTCGCGTACGTCCCGTGAACCGCGACGCCGCCGACAAAGAACACAGCATGCGGCATCGGCGCGTTTTCGTATTTCCGCGAGTACCACATTTTGGACGCCCACTGCGGACGGTAAACGCCACGCGGCGTCGCAAACCCAGCGCGACCTGACGATATCTTCCACGTCTCGCGTCGGCCTCCGTCATAGTGGAGCGCCATCGACTGCGTCGACAGGTTGATCTTCACCACCAGTGTCGGCGGGAGGGCTTTTTTCGGAGTCTGTACCGCTGGCGACTTAACCGTGGGTTGCGTCGATGCGGGACTCGCGTCCGTCGAACTGGAGGCCTTACCAGCATTCTCCGACTGAGCCGCAGCGACAGTCACCGACGGGTTAACCGTCGCCGCCTTGGGCGTTCGCACCGCCGAACCGGCTGCCCTCTCCTCCGCCATAGCGGTCGAAAGCGAAACAAAGACTGCCGCTACGGCAGCCAGGAAAAGGCTCGCCCGCATCGAGAACTCCTGCGCGAACACAAAGTTTGGCGCGCCTTTTCTACAGTATGAGTTCTGCCGCCCGGTTAATCGGACGTGATCTATCAGAAGTATCAGCGGCAAGCCTCGCTGAGGGAACCAGCATTGAGTTGCATTGCCCCCGCGCCCTGCTCGCCATTGGGGCGTTTACTCGAGGCGATAATTGAAACTGATAGAGATTCGCTCGGTTTTCGCGGTATTGATCGGCACCTCGTGACGCAACCAGCTCTCCCACAGAAGCAGTGTGCCGGGCTTCGGCGCGATGGAAACGAACGCCTGCCCCTCTCGTGCGGCACGAGCGCGTCGAGGTGGCGCCGCCATCATCATCGCCAAACGCGGATCCTCGAACCGGATGGCACTCGCTCCATCAGGAACATCGACATAGAACGTACCGCTCACCACCGAGTGCGGATGAATATGCGAGGCGTGATGCCCGTCTGGCTCAAGCACGTTGATCCACAAGCTGTCAGCCACGAGCCGGCGCTTACCAAGTTCCATGTCGGACGCCTTCGCGAAATCCGCGACGTGTGGATCGATAATTGTGGTCAAGTCGGCGAAAGCGGGCGAGCGCCATGCTAGATCATCGAGCGAGGCGTAGGACGTATACCCCCTGTAGCTGTTGGCCTCGCACCAGGCCTGTCCCGCGGCATCGTCCATGGCGATCGAGATGCACGCGTCTCTGAGCTCTCCCAAAAGGCGCTTTCCAGACGCGCGCCCGGCGATCTCGGCGCGATAGATGCGGGTGACGAAAAGTGTCTCGATGCTGGCCATGGCAGAGCGGATAGCCGAGTGGCCGTGCGCCGTCAAAGGGCAACACCATAGAGTGGGCTGAGGCTCGCGAGGTGTACGGTGCTTAGAGCGCCTTCATCCAATACTGCATCGGCTTTGCGGTTTCCTCGGCATCACCGACATCGCGCCATGTGAATGAACCGACGATCCCGGGAGCCGGCGCATAGTCGCGCTTTCGCCAGAACGCATCCAGCGGTCTATAATCCGGCGGACATGCGGGATGATCAGTGGGCCGCACGACGGCGCAGAACGTAGCGTGCGTAAAGCCACCGAGTTCCCGCGCATGGGCTTCGCGATGGTCGAAAAAAGTGTGACCCACGCCTCGCCTGCGATAATCCGGAAGCAGGACGGACTCGCCGAGATAAAAGAGGCACGAGATGTCGTAGCCCAGCGTCTCGAAGGGATCGGCAAACGCATCGGCGTGCTGGCCCATAGGCGCTGCGGTCGCTGCACCGACAATCTGATCACCGTCGCGCGCAACAACGACAATCGCCCCGTGGCTCGCAATGAAGTTGGCAAAGTACGCGCGCTCGTAGTCGTACGAACCATCGTAGAGATAAGGCCATGCCCGAAAGATCTCGATGCGCAGCCGGGCGAGATCGTCCACTACAGCCGCGACGTCGGCGCCAGTGAGTCGGGAGACCTCGATCGTCATGGTTTCCCCGGGCTGCCCCCCTCACCCGACACCTGCACGAGCCAATCGGTGAGATTGTAGTAGGTAGTGACGCGCGTGATCAGGCCATTCTCGACCGCGAAGAACGTCCCGGCGGGCAAAGAGTAAGGTTGGCCCACGGCAGGTGGCATTCCGTCGTCCGTGTGCAGATAGGTGCCTTCCACATTGAACTCGGCAGCCGCCCGGCGGCCATCGGCCGAGACCATGACTGTCATATCGCGCAACTCTTCACGATAGCATTTGGCCATATGCGCGCAGAAGGCTCCGAACGCACCTTTGCCGCTACGTCGCATGCCCTGATTGACATCGTGCATCACGTTGTCGGCGAGACAAGCGAGCATACCTTCGCTATCACCTCTGTTGAAGGCGTCGTAGTAGCGGCGCACCAGCGCCTCGGTCTGGGCGGCGGACATAGGATCTCCACGTATCGCATTCGTGTTTCTCTGCGAGTCGCACAAACGTGGGAGCCTTGCAATCCGGCATATGCTGCGCGTTTGACTCCGGCCATCAAAGACAAACGAAAAGGTCCACTGAAACGCTCCAGCGGACCTTAATTCTCTGGCTAAGGCGACAGACCTAAAAGTCGCTGTCGTCAGCGCCACCCCAATCGGAGTCCGAATTGTCGTCATAGGACGCGTACTGCTCGTTAGCGAGCTCCTCATCCTGCGCAGCGTCCTGCTGCGCATCGAGTTGCGCCTGCTGGTCCGCGTTCATCGACGAATTCTCCGAACCCGAAGGGTGATGTGCAGCGTTCGCTCCCGAACCACCGCCAAGCATACCGGAGATGGCATTCGCCGCGAGCATACCGCCCGCAACACCAGCGGCCGTGGTCAGTGCCGAGGCCATGAAGCCTCCTCCACGCGCCGGCGCCTGCTGCTGCGGCTGTTGGCCACCCCAGGGCGAACCGCCACCTTGCGCATAGCCGGGATCGCGTTGGCGGGATTGGTTCCAGGGGGAACCGGGCTGTGCCGGAGCAGCAGAACCGCGTCCACCGAATGACGGAACGCTGGCAGCCGATCGGGCCGGCTGTTGAGGCGCGCTCTGTCCGCCGCCGAAAAGGCCGCCGAGGAAGCTGCCGCCACCGGACCGCTGAGGCGCTTGCTGCTGAGCGAGCTCGTCCTCGAGGTCGCGCATACGCGCTTCCAACTCCTCGATGCGACCCGCGGCTTGCTGCAGGTAATGCTCCTGCGCGAGCACGGATTGCACCAAGAGATAGGCAGAATCGGGCGTCTGACGGACAGCCTGGTTGATCAGACTCTCGGCATCCCGGTCTTTCTCGACCGGACCATTCGATCGGATACGGTCGAACAAACCAGAGATCAACTGGCGTTCATCGGGCGTCATTTTCGTCTCCATGAGGCGTGCAACGCTCACGAGATGTTGGGTCAGATCTGCCTCGGCGCAATAGGTGAATCTTCGAATTTGATAATGAAATCTTGGCAACGCCCTAGAAGACGGCTCCCCTCGCAGCCACTGGCCAGATGCTTTCTACGCGCGCGTCGGCCGTGGCCATACCGCGAACACCGACGTACCAGTCGTGCAGATTGACCGTCGGATCGCAATGGGGCGGTATCAGCATGATTTTATCGCCCAACCCCGGTCGTTCGTTGCAGGCGGCAAGATTGAGTCCGCCATGTTCGTCGGACGGTCGCTCGTAAAATGCACCGGCGAGACCGGCCACCTCCGGCATGCCGCTCTCGAACGTGAAGGTCTTGAGACCAGCATCGACCACGGCGCGCTCGGCGACGGGTGTGCTCATCACGGTCGCGTAAACGAAGAGGGAGTGCTCAAACGTATCGTAACGGGCTCCGTCACCTTTCAGGTTGCGCGCATAGTCAGCATCCATGAACACGTACGAGCCGGCTTGCAGCTCGTTATAGACACCAGATGTGCCTTCGATTTCGAAAGTACCTGTTCCCGCACCACCAATGACGTTGCACTCGAGGCCGGCCTTCCTGAGCGCCGCAACGGTCTCAGCCGTCCACTCGACCGCGCGACTGACAGCGGCCTTGCGCTCTTCAAGGGTGCGCAGGTGCTGGGCGCGCCCCTGATAGGATTGCAGCCCTGCGAACGCGAGCCCCTGTTCCCGTGCCACACGCTCCGACAGCGTCACAGCAGGCGCACCGGGTGGCACGCCGCAACGGTTTGCACCGACGTCGATCTCGACCAGCGTCCGGATCGTCACGCCAGCCTTCCGCGCCGCCGCGCCCAGCGCCTCAACGGCCTGTTCGTTGTCGACGGCCACCATCACGCGCGCCTGATGTGCGAGGGCCGCCAGACGGTCGAGTTTTCGCGCACCAATCACCTCGTTCGACACGTAGACGTCTGGAACGCCACCTTCCACCATCGCCTCGGCCTCCGACACCTTCTGGCAGCAGAGCCCAACCGCACCGAGTTGCATTTGCTTTAGACCGATGATCGGCGATTTGTGCGTCTTCGCGTGGGGGCGCAGTCGCACGCCGGCTTTCGCCACGAAATCCGCCATTTTCCTGAGATTTCGCTCAAACGCGTCGAGATCGATCAGCAGCGCCGGCGTGTCGACCTCGGCAAGCGGCATTCCAGGCTGGGCTGGTGGCAAAGACGGCATGGACGGGCTCCGATAAGATTTCGCGGCGATGCTTCGTCGAAGTTAGCAGGGATTGGACATCTGCAGAGCCCCAATCCCGGATCGTCAAATTGATTGACCAGGCGCACCTCAATCGGGTGTTCAGGCGTTCTTGCCCGCGAGCGACGCGATCGCTTAGTCTGCTGTAAAGCGCATGAGACAGCGCGCGTTGGCAATCCAATGCGCGCCCAGCGGGAACGTCGACACCCATGGCCGATCCATACGAGGCGCTGGGCGTAGCGCGCGGCGCCAGCCAAGAAGAGATCCGCAAGGCGTACCGGAAGCTCGCCAAAGAAACGCATCCCGATCTCAACCCGGGCAAGCCGGAGGCGGAGCGTCGCTTCAAGGACATCAACGCCGCCTACGACGTCGTCGGCGATCCGGACAAGCGCAAGCGGTATGACGCCGGCGAGATCGACGAAACGGGCGCTGAGCGCGAGCCCGAACGCCACTTTTATCGCGAGTATGCCGAGGCCGACCCCAACACGCGCTACAGCCGACGTAGTCCCGGCCAGGGCCCGGGTGCCGAAGATTTCGACTACGACATTTTCGCCGATCTTTTTCGCGGGCGCGGCGGACAGGGCGGTTTCAAGATGCCGCCGCAAGATGTCCGGTACGCGCTCGAAGTCGACTTTCTCGATGCCGTCAACGGTGGACATAAAGTGGTGTCGATGCCCGACGGCAAGACGCTCGACATTGCCATACCGGCCGGCCTCCGAGAGGGCCAGGTCCTTCGCCTCAAAGGACAGGGCTTCCCCGGCACTGACGGCAAGCCAGGCGACGCCTACGTCGAGATTTCAATCCGACCGCATCCTGGCTTCACGCGTGATGGAAACGACATTTTGACCACGCTCCCGGTGTCGCTCGGCGAGGCACTCAACGGTGCATCGGTGAGAGTGGACACCGTCGATGGATCGGTCGACCTTCGCATCCCTAAAGGCGTGAAGGAGGGTGCGAGGCTACGGTTGCGTGGGAAAGGCGTCCCGCGCGGCAAGGGTGAAGCTCGCGGCGATCAACTCGTTACGATCCACATCGTGCCGCCCGAGGATCCCGACGATGCTCTCGCCCAATTCATGGCCGAGTGGGAGAAGGCCCATCCGCAGAACCCGCGTGGAAGGGGAGCGGCATAATATGATCCGGGAAAGCGAGCTTGTTGCGCAATACACCTGCCTCGAGCAGCACGTTTTGGTGACGTGGATCGACGATGGCGTAGTCACCCCCCATCGCGACGACACTGGCTATCTCTTCGACCGTGTCGACCAGGCCCGCGTGGCACTGGCGTGCGACCTGCATTATCGGATGGGTCTCGACCACGCGAGCCTGCCCGTCATCCTGTCCCTCATCGATCAGCTTCACGACGCGCGAAACTGCCTCCGAGCCATGACCCGGGCGGTCGCGGAGCAACCGGACACCGTGCAGCAGGAGATCGCGCGGTTGATTGCCGATGTGAGAAAGATCGAGAGCGAATAATCGCCGCCGAATAGCGGTCGCCAATCGGAGTCAGATCGCCCATGTTCATTCCGTCGGGCGGCGAGTCCTACGTCTTGTGTTCTCCCAGGATCGCGGCCAATGGATTGAGCGTCGGCGCCGAGACGAGATTCAGTGTGTTTGCGTCGTGATGATTGAACGGTTCAGACCGCCCTTTGACCAGAAGCTCCGTCGAAATGTCGTAGGACCATGTACCGTCGTCGTTGAAAGTTATATCGCAGCGATAGTGTTCTGTGCGGAAGGCAGCATCCAGAAACTCATTCGAGCAAATTCCGTAACAGGTGTCTCCCCGTTTCGCCGACACCGATAACTTGCTATCGCCCGGCTTTGCCGTCCCGGACGCGAGAAGAACCTGGCCTCGTGGAATTGTCACGCTCTGCAGTATC
Source organism: Hyphomicrobiaceae bacterium (assembly GCA_050250755.1). Lineage (GTDB taxonomy): Bacteria > Pseudomonadota > Alphaproteobacteria > Rhizobiales > Hyphomicrobiaceae. Next base: position 4,985 of record JBFWOB010000010.1, on the reverse strand, counting down.
AGGTGAGATTTGGGTTCCCACAGCCAATAGCCAACCTGATCGTGAAACGTGATCTTTTCCTCGGGCGTATTGATGTGAATATGATAGCGTAAACCGTAAAAAAGCTGCGGCCCGTTGGTCTGAGGATCGATTGGATCCATGCGAATGTGCTCGCGGAAGACCCGACGTTCCGGACCTCCCGCCTTGGGATTGATGTCGACGCCCTTGTCGGCCTGCCATACTCCAGCCAACCTTTTCAGTGGCCCAAGGTTATCCAAATCGTTCGGAGAAACCGTTGGCTCGGTAAAGATATCGGCTGGGATCGGCAGCATTGGAAATTCCTTTCCCGATCGGAGCGATTAACGTTTCAGAGGCGCCGCTTCGCCTTCTACTTTCTACGCAAGTTAGTTTGCATAAAGTTGCGATCATCCGGTCCGGCGTTCAATCGCCGGGAGCAATCGCCGGACGCTTATCCATCGGCGATTGCTCATTCGGCACAGACCTTACCGCAGCTTCTCCGCCTTCAACTCGGTGAGTTTGCCCTCTTTCTCCGCAGTCTCGCGGAGGAGCCGCGAGGGCTCCCAGCGCTTACCGTAACGCTGATGCCACGAAGCGATCTGGTTATAGATCTCGCGAGCGCCGATCGTATCGCCCCAGAACATGAGGCCGCCGCGATAGCGCGGGAATCCGAAGCCATGCAGCCACATCACGTCGAGGTCCGATGCGCGCACCGCCTTGCCCTCATCGAGGATCTTGCAGAACTCGTTGATCGAGCCGAACAGCAGCCGATGGAGAATTTCCTCATCGGTAAACTGACGCTGCTCGATGCCGCTCTCCTTGGCAACAGCCGCGATCACGTCTGCCACCTCGGGATCGACGTGCGGCGTGCGATCTCCCTTCTCGTAGCGATACCAACCCTTGCCCGCCTTCAGGCCGACGCGACCCATCTCGACGAGCCGATCCGGAACAGGCAACATGCGGTAATTCGGATCGGCAGCCTTGCGGCGCTTGCGGGTATCATAGGAAATATCGAGACCCGACATATCGTTCACCTTGAACGGACCTACCGGGTAGCCGAAGCCTTCCATCACCTTGTCGATCTGGTGAGGGAGCGCCCCCTCCTCCACCATCAGATTCTGTTCCATGGTGAAGGGGATGCGGCTGCGGTTGGCAGCAAAGCCATCACAATTGCCGGCGTAGCCCGAGATCTTGTTGATGTCCCGGCCGAGCTTCATCGCGGCGGCAAGCGTCTCCGGGGCCGTTTTGGAAGCGTTCACCACTTCGAACAGCTTCATGACGTTGGCCGGTACGAAGTAGTGCGTGCCTGCGACCTTCTCCGGGCGTTTCGTGACGGAGGCAATCTCGTCGATGTTGAGCGCCGAGGTGTTCGTAAACAGCAGTGCGTCGGGATTCATGACGCGATCGAGTTCCTTGAAGACCTCCTTCTTCACGTCCATGCGCTCGAACACGGCTTCGATCACGGCGTCAACGTCACCGATCTCGTCCATGGTCTCAACCGGCGTGATGAGCGCCACGCGCTTGTCCATCTCCTCCTGCGAAAGCGAGCCGCGCTTCACGCTGGTCGCGTAGTTGTCGCGAATGCGCTGCAGGCCGCGTTGGAGCACCTCGGGATTGGCATCGACGATTTTGACCGGCACGCCCGCATCGGCAAAGCTCATGGCGATGCCACCGCCCATCGTGCCCGCGCCGACAACGGCCATGGTTTTGATCTCGGGCACCTTGAGATCCTTTGGCAGTCCGGGGATACGTGCGATCTCGCGCTCCGAGAAGAAGGCATAGCGCAGGGCTTTCGCCTCGGGCGTGTTCTCCAATTCGTTGAAAAGACGCCGCTCTGTGGCAATGCCTTCATCGAATGGCTGCGTACAAGCCGCCTCGACCGCCTGGATGCACTTCTCAGGAGCGGGCTGACCGCGCATGCGTCGGGCATATTGCTTACGGGCAGCGTCGAAGATGCCCGGATCGCTCTTGGCTTCGGCCAGCTTCTCGCTTCGATCACGAACACGCGGCATCGGACGCTTGTCTGCGACCGACTTCGCGAACGCTATCGCCTCCTTCCGCAAGTCCTGCCCGGGCACGATCTCGTCAATGATGCCGAGCTTCTTTGCCTCCTCAGCGGGGACGTGGCGCCCGGAGACGATCATGTCGAGCGCGATCTTGGGGCCAACGATGCGAGGCAACCGTTGAGTTCCACCACCGCCGGGCAGAATACCGATCTGCACCTCGGGCAAGCCGACTTTCGCCGACGGGACCGCCACGCGGTAATGACAGGCCAGCGCATTCTCCAAGCCACCGCCGAGCGCGTAGCCGTGGATTGCGGCAACGACGGGCTTCTTGCCCTGATCGAGCACATCATATGTGCGCTTCGTCGGCGTTGGGCGCGCCTTGCCGAACTGGCGGATGTCAGCCCCGGCGATGAACGTCCGCCCAGCGCCGATCATGACCATGGCCTTCACGCTGGGATCGGCCTCGCCCTTTTCCAAAGCAGCAATGATTCCATCCGACACGCCCGGTCCCAGCGCATTGACGGGCGGATAGTCGATGGTGATGACGCCGATACCGTCCTCAACATCGAAGCGCACGAGAGGTTTGTCGGTCATGGCAGAAATCTCCTCGCAACGTTTGCACCAGCTTCCGCCGGCATCTGGTTCGGGTTCAAGTCTTCCACGGAATGCACACGCCTGGAAGTCTTGGCCGACGATCCGGCGTTTGCGGCGCCCTCGCCCGTTCTGGATTTGTGACGTGTGAGACGAACAACGGCACCAGGCGGATCAACCGGAGCCCTTGGTTTGCGTTGCTCCTGGCCGCGCCCGCTCTTCGAGGAGTTCGATCATCGCGCTTGCGACGTCGACACCAGTCGCGCCTTCCATGCCTTCGATGCCGGGCGTCGGATTGACTTCCAGCACGAGCGTGCCCCGGGTCGATCGCAGCATATCGACGCCAGCCACATTGAGCCCCATCGCATCGGCGGCCTTGATGGCAGAAACCCGCTCCTCATCGGTGAGAACGACGGCCTCCGCCCGACCGCCCCGATGCAGGTTCGATCGAAATTCTCCTTTGCGGCTGGTCCGCTTCATGGCGGCCACGACCTTGCTGCCGACGACGAGTGCCCGCACGTCTGTCCCGTGCGCTTCCCGCACATACTCCTGCACGAGAATGTTCACGTTAGCGGCAGAAAATGCCTCGATAATCGAGGTCGCCGAGGCGGTCGTTTCCGCGAGAATCACGCCCATTCCCTGCGTTCCCTCCAGAAGCTTGATGACCACCGGAGCCCCGCCCACTTCGGCCACAACTTCCTCGGCCTTCTTCGGCCCGTGTGCGAAGGCGGTATTGGGAAGCCCCACGCCGGCACGCGCGAGAAGCTGAAGCGCCCGCAGCTTGTCGCGGCTTCTGCCGATCGCGACAGACTCATTCAGCGGAAATACGCCCTGCATTTCGAACTGCCGCAACACCGCAAGCCCGTACCCCGTGACAGAGGCCCCAATACGCGGAATCACGGCGTCGTACGGTGGTACCGTTCGCCCGCCGTGGCGCAGCAACGGCCGGTTCGACGTGATGTTCATGTGAACATGAAGCGTATTAATGATATCGATTTCGTGCCCGCGTGCCCGGGCCGCCTCGACGATACGCCGATGCGAGTAGAGGCTCGGATTACGTGCCAGCATCACGATCTTCATGCAGGAGCCCCTTAAGGCGGTCGGGATCACGCCGCCATCACCATGCGGCACCGATTATACGGGATGCAATCGCCGCCGCCATTCATTCTGACACGTACAACGGCTCGTACGATCTCGCGTCCAGTCGTCGCGGAGGAAGAGCCAATGATGGACGAGATTTTGTGCTAAGCACTGCGCCCGCCGAAGACGCTCTCGGGCACCTATGGGATCATGGGCGAGAAGCGAACGGCGGCGGCAATCGGACGGCCCAGAGCCATGCGCAATTCGCAGACATTCGTGCGCCGCGTACAGGCGACAGCCATCGCATACGTCGTTGCGATGATCGGGGCGCTGTTGACGAGCTTTCCGACACGCGCGGTCGAAATCGAATTCTCCGCACGGCCAATCAAACTCGATATCCTTGCGCTCTACGATAGCCGGCGCGAGGCCAAGCCGCATCTCACCCGGATACATAAGTTCGCCGAGATGCCGCTCAATCATCTCGGATACCGGGTCATCTATCAGGACGTGAACGAAAAACTGCCATCGTTGGAGTCGCTCGGAAGCTACAGGGGCGTTCTCACGTGGTTCATTGAGCCCCTGCGTAACCCAGATACTGTGCTGGACTGGCTTGAGCCGGTGGTCAGTCGAGGCCTGAAATATATCGTTCTCGGAGAACCTGCACCGGCGGACTCGGATCTGGCGTTACCAAAGGTGAACCGACTGCTTGCCCATCTCGGGTTGGAGCTCGCAGGCGACTTCGTCGATCTGACTTGGCGTGTGAAAGTCGTCGATCAGGACCCAACCATGATCGGATTCGAGCGCCCGCTCGACAAAGCGTTGCCTGGCTTTCCGCTCATGCTCCCGCGTGGAGGGGATGCCGACGCACATCTCGTTTTGGAGGCGCCAACACGCAACGGCGCAAAACGCTCCATCGTCGTCGCCACCTCACCTGGAGGTGGCTTCGTCGCATCGGGGTATGCCATTTACTATGAACCGAACACCGATCGCGAGCGCTGGACGCTCAATCCATTCGCCTTCTTCATGCGTGCATTCGGCGCCGAGCGCCGACCCATTCCCGACGTTACGACCCTTGACGGCCGGCGCCTCTATTTCTCGCATATCGACGGAGACGGTTGGAACAACGTCTCCGAGATCGAGGAGCACCGCGATCTCGGCCATATCTCTGCTGAGGTCATCGAGCACGAGGCCATCGCGCCCTACCCCGACCTGCCCGTGTCCGTCGGTGTGATCGCGGGCGACGTCGATCCATCTCTCGGTGGACGGCCAGACAGCGCCGCCGTCGCACGCCGGCGCGTTGCCTTGCCACAG